>NZ_LMMX01000039.1:0-213894 GCF_001422425.1 Methylobacterium sp. Leaf102
CCATCGTCGGCCTTCCCAGCGGTCCGGAGCGTCTAGAGCCCCGTCGTGCCCCTGTCAACCCAAGCAATCCAGCAAGCCAGACCACCCAACCAACACGAAACACCACCCCAAAGACAAAAACAGTGGACCATCCAGCCAAAGCCGGATCATCCATCCGATAACGCCTCCAAGATAACCAGCGCCGCCGCCAAGACCAAAGTCCCGCTGGCCGCCGCCGATGAACAGGCTTCTACGGGCCCACAGCCCAACCGTCAACGGCCAAATGACNGCAGAAATACTCGCCGCCGATTCGAACGGCCAACGGATAGGCGGCAAAGCTCATCGGCGAGAGCCCCCAAGATAACCAGCGCCGCCGCCAAGACCAAAGTCCCGCTGGCCGCCGCCGATGAACAGGCTTCTACGGGCCCACAGCCCAACCGTCAACGGCCAAATGACCGAACGATGCGATTTTCGCGACAGATCAACGACACCCCAGCCAAAGGCCTTCTAAACGTAGGGAAACGCCGTTCCGGTCCGCCATGGCTTCGGGCCGGCATCAGCCCGTGGGTGAACGGCCCTCGACGATACGGCGCCGAAACCAATCCCGCAGCAGGTCACGCTCGTGGTCGAACGCTCCATTGGCGAAGCGCGATGCCCGCGACAGGAAATTGATGTCCGTCACCGTCTCCTCGGCGGCGGCCAATCGACGGCGGCCTTCTGTCAAGACGTAGTGCAGGCGAAACCGCGGCGGAGAAATGTCGCTGACGACGCGTAGGCCGAACGGCACGTTGGCACCCGGCCGTTCGATGCCAGCGAGGTCGATGTCGAGAACGTCGATGGCGAGGGTCCGGCCCGGCGGCAATCCCCGTGTCGCGAGCCCCTCGAAGATGCGGCGGATCTCCCCGAGGGTGACCCGCAGTGTGGCGCCAGACCCGAAACGGTTCTCCGCATCGGTGTAGCGCTCGGGCTCGATGAAGCGGACAGTGACCTGCGCCGTGGCCGCATTGGTCCAGAGGGTCAAAGCAAGGGTGAGAAGCATCAGGCCGGCGCGCATCGTCAGAACCCCTTCTTCACCTGAGCCAACGCCCGCGTGAGTTCCTGCGCGATCTCCTCGCGATCGATCGGCGAGACGTCGCGTGCGACAACCACATATTCACGGCGCGACACCAGCGTCAGGGTTTGAAGGCCATACTCCTCGTCCTCGATCCGGGTCAGCTTCGTCCACAGGGGGTTGAAGCGCCACTCGCGACGCTCGCCCCGATGGGTGACACGGGCCAGCATCACCACGAGGGGCGTGATCATCACTTCCTCGAACGACCGTCCCCGACGGAAGCTTGCCTGGAGGGCAAGGTAGAGGCCGATCATATCGAGGCCGAAGAACCCGGCCACGGGCCAAAATCCGGCCCGGATACAGGCAATGGAGGTGACGAGGGAGACGAGCCCGCACCCGATCATCACGTTCCGGAAGCCTTGAGGACTCAAGGATTGGTTCGGCCGGATCGTCGCCCGGAACACCGGACGGTCGAAGCTGTCGGGATCGAGGCCGTCAGGGTGCATCGGGATGTTGCCGCTCGCCATGCGGGCAATATAAGGCTCGGATGCGCACCCGACAGACGGCCTCGCCTAAGAACCCCCGAATTGTTGCCGCCCTTGTCGAACCGATCGTCGCAGAGGCCGAACCGGTCCGCTCGGTCGTGCCGCCGGATGTGCTTGCGGAAATCTTCGCGCGGTTGCGTGCCGCGGATCCCGAGCCGCGCGCCGAGTTGGTCTTCGGCAACGCCTATACGCTCCTTGTGGCCGTCGTGCTGTCGGCCCAAGCGACGGACAGGAGCGTGAACCTCGCCACCGCCCCGCTCTTCGCCATCGCGGACACACCGGAGAAGATGCTGTCGCTCGGCGAGGAGCGGGTGCGGGATTTCATCCGAACCATCGGGCTGTTCAACACCAAGGCGAAGAACGTCATCGCGTTGTCGCGCATCCTGGTGGAGCGGCATGGCGGTCAGGTGCCGAAATCCCGCGAAGACCTCGAAGTGCTTCCCGGTGTCGGCACAAAGACCGCGAGCGTCGTCCTCAACGTCGCCTTCGGGGTTCCGACCATCGCCGTCGACACGCACATCTTCCGGGTCTCCAACCGCATCCCCCTCGTGATCGCGCCGACGACGGACAAGGTTCAGGCCGGGCTGGAGGCTATCGTGCCGGAACCCTACCGGCTCAATGCCCATCACTGGCTGATCCTGTTCGGCCGCTACGTCTGCAAGGCACGGAAGCCCAACTGTCCGATCTGCCCCATCGCAGACCTGTGCCGGTATCCAGCGAAGACCGCGGCCCTCTGAGCGCGGCATGTTCCATTCACCGTGCCGCCCGAAACATGGGGCCAGCCCTCCCCCGCGCGGATGTCACCCATCCGGCCAACGCGTTGTGCTGACACGCCGCTTCGGGTAGTTTGCGCCACGGTCGCGGAGGCTTTCGACGAACGATGCGTTTTCACGGCCCGACCGCTTCGGCAGTCACCACGCCGCGGGTTCCGCATCGTCTCTCGCTGAAAGGAGCCACGGCCCTTGGACTTCCTCAAACCACGGTACACGCCTATGAACCGCCGCCGTCGCATCTACGAGGGCAAGGCGAAGGTCCTCTACGAGGGTCCGGAGCCGGGAACGCTCATCCAGCATTTCAAGGATGATGCCACCGCCTTCAACGCGCAGAAGCACGACGTCATCGACGGCAAGGGCGTGCTGAACAACCGGATTTCCGAGTTCGTCTTCCAGCACCTCAACGACATCGGCGTGCCGACGCACTTCATCCGCCGCCTCAACATGCGCGAGCAGCTGATCCGCGAGGTCGAGATCATCCCCCTCGAAGTGGTGGTGCGCAACGTCGCCGCCGGCTCGCTCGCCACGCGCCTCGGCCTCGAGGAGGGCACACAGCTGCCGCGCTCGATCATCGAGTTCTATTATAAGAACGATGCGCTCAACGATCCGATGGTCTCCGAGGAGCACATCACGGCATTCGGCTGGGCTACGCCCCAGGAGATCGACGACATCATGGCGCTGGCCATCCGAGTCAACGATTTCCTGTCGGGCCTCTTCCTCGGCGTCGGCATCCGCCTCGTCGACTTCAAGATCGAGACCGGCCGTCTCTGGGAAGGCGACATGATGCGCATCGTCGTGGCCGACGAGATCTCCCCGGATTCGTGCCGCCTGTGGGACATCAAGTCGTCGGACAAGCTCGACAAGGATCGCTTCCGCAAGGATCTCGGCGGTCTGATCGAGGCCTATACCGAAGTCGCCAAGCGTCTCGGCATCATGTCCGAGAACGAGAAGGTGCAGACGGGCGGTCCGCGCCTCGTCCAGTAGCCGTCAGCGCGGCGCGACCGGGCCGGTCATCTGCCAGCCGGATCGCAGCCGCGTGTAGGTGCCGAGATCGGGGTCGAACCCGGAATGATAATGGGGGTCCTGCGCCAGCAGCGGCCCCCATCGCTTTTTGAAGGCCGTGACCTCGCGGTCATGCCGTGCCCTGGCCTCGGGCGTCCAGCGGCGGCTCGCCGCTTCGTCGTGGATCAGGATCGCGCCGCCGACGTAGAGGGTGCGGTAACCGGCCTCGTTCAAACGCAGGCACAGGTCGACATCGTTGAAATCAACCGCGAAGGCGCCGGCGTCGAAACCGCCGACGGCTGCGAACTTTCGTGCTTCGATTACCAAGCAGGCCGCCGTCACCGCTGACACCGCACGGGTGGCGAGCAAGCCGGACAGATAGCCCGGAGCGTCCCCGGAAAAGTACCGATGCGCGTGGGTGACGAGGCCGCCGGGGCCGAGAATCACACCGCCGTGCTGGATGCGCCCGCGCCCGTCGATGAGCCGTGCACCGACGGCGCCGATCTCTGGCCGCAGGGCCTCGCGAACCATTCGGTCGAGCCAGGTCGGATCGGTGACGGTCACGTCGTTGTTGACGAAGGCGAGAACCCGCCCCTTTGCGACGGCCGCCGCCCGGTTGTTCATGGCCGCGAAATCGAACGGGCCGGGACACGGTACGACACGGATGACGCCGTCGGCTGCGAGATCGCCGAGATAGACCATGGTTTCTGGATCGCGACTGTCATTGTCACACACCAGGATCTCGCGGTCCGGCCAGTCGGTGCGATGGATCAGGCTGTCGAGGCAGGGTCTCAGGAGATCGAGGCGGTCGCGGGTCGGGACGATGAGGCTTACGCTCGGTACCGGGTCGGGTAGTGAGCGCCAGAGGGTGATGACGCCGTCCTCGTCCATCCGCGTCGCGACATCGCCCTCCCCCGCGCGCACGAGATCTCGGCGGACAATCGCGAGGCGGCCGGCGCGGCGGCTCCGCCCCCCCTCCCCTGCCGCAACCGCCGCGCCAATGGACAGGATCTGCGGGAGATGGCCGATACTGTCGGAGCCGAACCGTCCAGCGAGGCGCAGCAGAGCATCGAGAGCCGGCGCTTCGGGATCGAGATCGATGATGCCGCCGATCGCGTCCAGGGCAGTGCGGCGCACGGCGACGACGGGGCCGATGTAATCCACCGCCCTCAGATACTCTGCATCGAAGGCAGGCCGGAGGAGGGGCATAATCCTGGACCCCGACACGTCGAGGGCATCGCCATAGAGGGCAACATGGTGCGGATGCGCCGCGAAGGTGCGAACCAAACGTTCTTGGGAGCCCGACACCAGAGTGTGGCCGGGGGTGGTGAGAACGACGAGGTCCCTCTCTTCGATCACCGGCACGACCTCGCTCAGGAGATTGGCGATGCGCCGGTCCCGCCGCGTCAGCCAGAGTTTCCGGTGATCGAGCCCCAGCAGCGCGGCCCGGGCTTGTGCAGCACGGACGCGTTTGCCCATGAGCCGCGCCTTCGCGATGGCGAGGGTGGCGCTGGGGTGCTGCGCGAGGATCGCGACGGCCATGCGAAGGCGCGCGAGAATGCCCGGACGGATGCGGTGGGCGAACAGCAGGGCATCGCGGTGCTCGTCGGTCAGGGGACACTCTCCCACCGGGGCGCCGTCATTCGAGATCCTCGCCGAAGGTCGTGAGCGACAGACCCGGATGATAGAACGGGTCGTGCCGGATGGTGTCCCGCCAGCGCGCGACGAAGCGATCGGCCTCAGCCTCGAACCGGGCGCGGGCCGGGCCGATGGATGGGCCGCGGCTCGTGGATTCGAGATGGGCGAGGACGGCGTGGGGCGTCCAGACGGTCTTGTAACCCGCTGCGTTCAGGCGAAGACACAGGTCGACGTCGTTGAAGTCGATGGGAAACGTTTCGGCATCGAGGCCGCCGACCGCGTCGAATTTGCGCTTCTCCACGGCGAGACATGCGGCGGTGACGGCCGAGACCTCGTGGGCGACCCGCAGCTGTCCGAGATGCCCGGGGCTGTCCGAGGGGCGCCGGCGCAGGATATGTCCGGCGCGCCCACCGAGGCCGACGACGACGCCGGCATGCTGGAGGGTGCCGTCGGCGTAGAGCAGTTTCGCCCCGACGGCACCCACCTCCGGCCGGCAGGCCTGCCGGACCAAGGCGTCGAGCCAGTCGTCGCGCAGCACAGCGATATCGTTGTTCAGCAGGACGACGACCGAGCCCCGCGCCGCCGCGACCCCCGCATTGGTCATGGCGGAGAAGTCGAACGGAGCCGACCAGTCGAGGATCCTGACACGCGGATCACGTCGCAGACGCTCGTAGTAGGCGTGGACGTCCGCGTCGATGGAGCCGTTGTCGACGATGACGAGTTCGATCGCCGGATAGGCGGTGGCGCCGAGAACCCCGTCGGCGGCGATACGGATCAAGTCGAGCCGGTCTCGCGAGGGAACGACTACGCTGACGAGTGGGGCGGGCTCGGGGAGGGGCCAGAGCAGATCGGCGATGGCTGGATCGACACGCGGGCGCGACGGAACTTCGACCGCCTTCAGATTTTCCTCGAGGCGTTCGGTGTGCCGCGCCGTGGAATCGTTCGTGGGCCCGCGAAGAAGGACCCGCGGCACGTGGGCGACACGCGCAGGCAACACCGTCGCCGCGGCACGAACGCCGAGATCGATCCGGCAATCCTCGGGTGCGCCGAGGGGCAGATCCAGCAGCTGCGCCAGGAGTACACCCTTATGGAGTGTGAAGCCGGCATAACCCTGCGCCAGAGCGAGATCGGGACTCCAGTCCGGTTTCAGCCGCGGGCATAACAGGGCATCGCCGGTTTCCTCGTCGGCGTAAGCCATCTCGCCGCCATCGGGCGATTCCAGAGCTCTGGCGAGGAGCGCGAGGGCCTCCGGCTGCAGGCATTCCCCAGGGCTGAGAACCCCGACACAGCCCATCTCATCGGCGACGAGATCCCGAAGGGTTCCGCCCGCGGGCCATTGCACGTGGGTTACCCGGGGATCGGTCGCCGCGTCCACATCCGGTCCGTCGACCCAGGCGACGACCGCGCGCCAATCGGCTCCGACCTGGGCGGCGAGGCAGCGCAGGGTTTCGGCGACCCGGGCGTGATCGGCGTGCCGCGCCGGAAGGATCAGGCAGACCGGCAATGCCGAGGTGCCGACTGGGAGGACGGCGTTTCCCCTTCGCCGCGACTCGGCCCAGACGTCGTAGCGCGCCCGGGGTGTCGCGCCACAAGTACCGCGGAGGATGTCCCGAAAGCGGCGCTCGTCACCACGCATCGCATTGTAGAGGGCCGCCGCGGCACGCAATGGACGCTTGCCGAGGCACTCGGCCGTCACGCTCAGATGCGTGCGTAGGCCGACCCGCTCCAGCACGAACTCCGTGCGAGGATCGATGGCGAGGTGAAGATCGGTACAATCCTGCGGCAGGTAACCGAGCCAGGACGCCGCCCCGAGCGCTGACCCCGGCAAGACAAAGTCTTCGTACCGGGCCGGTCGGCGGATAAGGCGGAGCAGGGGCCGGAGCGGGCGCGCCACCGCCCGCTCGCGGTAGGTCAGCACGATCCAGCATCCGCGCGGCGACCCATGCAGGCGCAGGCGCCGACCGAAGACCGGATCATCGTGGGGCTCGAGGGTGAAGGCCGCGGCACGGCCGAGCCATCCACCGCGCGGCGGCGTGGTGCCGTCCCGTGCGCTCAGGAGCCGTGCCCTGGCGGCGGAGTGATCATTCGGCCGTCGCCGGAACGGCAACCGGCGCCTCGGAGGTCGCCAGCGGCGGCGCCGGCTTGCGCTTGGCCGGCGCGCGTTGAGGCGTCCCACCCCCGAGACGAACCTCGATGTCGTAATCACCCGTCTGGGCGACGGGCACCATCAGGTCGTCCTCGATGATGGAAAACAGACCCTGTGCCTCACCCGGCGGGACGATGACGGAGACGCGGCGGGCGCGGGAGACGATCGTCTTGCCCGAGGATTTGAGGGAGACCGTCAGCGGTGCCTCGAACCGGCCCGGCGCCCCGGCGGGGCCGAGGAGCACGTGGCCCTCGATACCGACCTTCACACGGATCGAGCCGTCCTGGAGCCGGTTGCATTCGCGGGCGAGGCGCCCGAGCGTGGTCTGGCTTCGCAATCCGGCGCTGCCCGTCGCACTGGGGGGATTGCGCAGGGCCGCGCCGCCTTCGGGCACATCCACCGTCGGGCAATAGGCCTCGTCGAGGGGCGCGGGCTGCGAGGGCGGAACGGTGGTACCGCCGTACTTGAACAGGTTCGAGAAGGCGTTGCCTTCCTGTGCCCCGGCCCCGTCCGCGGCGACGAGAACCGGAAGACCTACGATCAGGAGTCGCAGAGCGATCTGGCTGGCATGCTTCGACATGATCCGTTCCCGATTGGTGCCGGCGGACTGCCCGGTCCCGTTACTTCAGGCTCTCGAAACCTTGGCCGAACCCCTTCATGGAGAGGGGAATGCCGACGCCCTCCTCCGGGGTCTGGAACACGATGAATGTCGCCTGGGCACCGGCGTTGAACTGCTTGATCAAGCCTTCGTCCATCACGACCTCGGCGACGCAGCCCGTGGTGAGGCAGCGCACGAACCCGGCGCGGCCGACATCGGTCTTGTCGATCTTGAGCCCGAGGCCGGACGGCAGGAGCACGCCGAGCGGCGCCACCACCCGGAGCAGGTAGCCACGATTGTCGGCCGTCTTCAGAACGATCACCACGAGGGTCAGATTGGGGCGGTCCTCGGCGGCGAGATACTGCACCATGGCGCATTGCTCGGCTTTCGCGCCAGCCGGCGTCTCGCAGCGCAACTGCCAGTCCCCGAAGGTGTTGCGGACCATGCCCTGAGCGGCGGCGGGAAAGGCGGGCACAGCGCCCAGGAAACCCGCCGCTAGGGCGAAGCCGAACCAGCGGGCGACGGCACCTTCGCGTCGCAGCATTGCTCGAAACCCCACGCGCCAAACCCTTTCGTGCCGCGTCGGGCGCGGCGAAATCCGGGGCGTTGGGACCATGCGGACGCCGCATCTGTCAAGCGATGACCGTGCCGCGAGGCTCTCCAAACGCGAACAGGCGGCGCCATCGCGCCGCCTGTTCGATCATTCCGGACCTGACCGAGATCGGTCGGCTGATGAACGTTACTTCTTGCCGAACGACAGCGCGCCGAAACGCGAGTTGAAGCGCGAGACACGACCACCACGATCGAGCATCTTCTGCTCGCCACCGGTCCAGGCCGGGTGCGTGTTCGGATCGATGTCGAGGTTGAGGGTGTCCCCCTCCTTGCCGTAGGTCGACCGGGTCATGTAGTCGGACCCGTCGGTCATCACGACCTTGATGAAATGATAGTCGGGATGCTCGGTACCCTTGGCCTTGTCGGCCGCACTCTTTGCCATGACGAATCCTTGAAGTGCCACGCCGACCGGCTCGTCTGGCGGCCCGCGGCCATAGATCACGCGCAATCGGATGAAGGCGCGCCTATACCCCAGGCGTCGCCGCTGGACAAGCGCGCCGTCCCGGGCAATCGCGAGGCCGTCGAATTCCAAGTCCAGAGCAGCGACGTCCAGACAACCGGCGTCCCCAACACCGACGAGGCATGATGGCACGCGGTTCGAAGAAGAAGGCATCCGCCGAGGGACGGCCCAGGGCGCCCCTCGGCTCCCTGCGTCCGCTGGTCCCGTTCGCGGCCGTCTATCGCGGGCGCATCCTCGCCGCGTTCCTGTCCCTGCTGATGGCCTCGCTGGCGACCCTGGTGGTTCCCCTGGCGCTGCGCCGGGTCATCGATCACGGGTTCTCGCCGGAAGGTCAGAGCGTCATCAACGCTTATTTCGGCGGGCTCATCGGCGTCGTCGCCGTTTTGGCGATGTCGAGCGCCGCCCGGTACTACACCGTGGTCACGCTGGGCGAGCGTGTCGTCGCAGATCTGCGAAGCGCCGTGTTCCGCCGCCTCACCGAACTCGATCCGGCCTTCTTCGACCGGTCTCTCTCGGGTGAGATCATCTCACGGCTCACCGCCGATGCCACGCAGGTGAAGGCGGTGTTCGGCGTCAGCATCTCCATCCTGCTGCGCAACGCGTTCCTGTTCACCGGCGCCATCGCCATGATGGTGATCACAAGCCCGAAGCTCTCGATCCTCGTTCTCGTGGCGATCCCCCTCATCGTGTTCCCGCTGATCCTGTCGGGACGCGGCGTGCGTCGTCGCTCGCGCGCTGCGCAGGACCGGCTCGCCGATGCCTCGGCCTACGCCTCCGAGGCGGTGAGCGCGATCCGGACCATGCAGGCCTTCGGCATGGGTCGCTCCGCAGCCGCACGCTTCGCCGAAGCTTCGGAGAACGCATACGGCGCGGCCCGCAGTTCGATTCACGCCCGCGCGCTTCTCACGGGGGTCGCCATCTTCCTCATCTCGGCGAGCGTCGTCGGGGTGATGTGGTACGGCGCGCAAGGCGTCCTCGCGGGCACCATGACGGCGGGCCAACTCTCGCAGTTCGTGCTCTACGCGGTGTTCGGCGCGAGCGCTTTGGGCCAGCTGTCGGAAGTCTACGGGGAACTCGCCCAGGCGGCCGGTGCTGCGGAGCGCCTCGGCGAAATCCTGGCGGCCAAGCCGGCCATCGAAGCACCGGCGGACCCCGTCGCCCTTCCGACCCCGCCGCGCGGCGAGGTCGCCTTCGAGGCCGTCCGCTTCCTCTACCCAACCCGACCCGAGCATCCGTCGCTCGATGGAATCAGCTTCACCATCGCCCCCGGCGAACGCGTCGCCCTCGTGGGGCCCTCGGGGGCCGGCAAGACCACGGTGCTGCAACTGCTCCTGCGGTTCTACGACCCCCAGAGCGGCACGATCCGCGTCGACGGCATCGACATCACCCGCACCGACCCGGATGCCCTGCGCGAACGCCTGTCCCTCGTCCCCCAGGACCCGACCGTGTTCTCAGGCTCGGTCCTGGAGAACATTCGCTACGGCCGTCCGGACGCGACGGAAGCGCAAGTCCAGCGCGCCGCCGAACTCGCCCATGCCGACGGGTTCATCCGCGCCCTGCCCCAGGGCTACGCCACCACGGTCGGCGAGCGCGGCGTCACCCTCTCGGGCGGCCAGCGCCAGCGCGTCGCCATTGCCCGGGCCATTCTCAAGGATGCTCCGATCCTGCTCTTGGACGAGGCTACTTCGGCATTGGACGCCGAGAGCGAGCGGGCCGTGCAGACCGCACTGGACACCCTGATGCGCGGGCGTACCACCCTCGTCATCGCGCACCGCCTCGCCACCATCCGGGCAGCGGACCGCATCCTCGTCCTCGACGGCGGAAGAATCGTCGAGTCGGGCACCCACGAAACCCTGCTCGCGCGCGGTGCGCTCTACGCCCAGCTCGCCGCCCTCCAGTTCACCGACGCCTTCGAGGATACCGCCCGCAGCCGCGAGCCGCGCCGCGAAGCGCTGCCGGCCGAGTAGGACTCGCCATGGACCTGTCGCGGTTCCCCCGTCTGCCGCTCCTCGACCTGCCGAGCCCCATCGAGCCACTGGACGGGCTCGCCCGCCATCTCGGCGATGGTCTTGCCGGGGTGCGCCTTTGGGTGAAGCGCGACGACCTCGCGCGGTTCGGGCTCGGCGGCAACAAGCTGCGCAAGCTGGAATACCTTCTCGGCGCGGCCCGGGCCGAGGGCGCCGACACGGTGATCACCGTCGGGGCGATTCAGTCGAACCACGCCCGCCTCACCGCAGCCGCGGCGGCCCGGACGGGTTTCGCCTGCGAACTGTTCCTGACCCGGAGCGTACCGCGCACGGACGACGCCTATGCGCACAATGGTAACCGCCTCCTCGACGACCTGTTCGGCGCGACGGTGCACGAGCTCGCCGCCGGAGGCGATGCCCTGGCGTTGGCGGAACGGCGCGCCGATGAGCTCCGTGCAGCGGGGCGCCGCGTCTATGTCTTCCCCTCGGGCGGCTCCAGTCCCGTCGGCTGCCTGGGTTACGCGGCCTGTGCCGGTGAAATTTTCGCCCAGGCGGACGCAATGGGCCTGTCACTGAACCAGATCATCGTTCCCAACGGCAGCTGCGGCACCCACGCAGGCCTCGCCGCCGGCCTACGGGCGGACGGGCACGACCCGCGTCTCGCCAAGTCCTACGCGGTGCTGGAAACGGGTGAGCGAGCCGGGGCGATCACCCTCGACAAAGCCAACGCGACTTTGGCAATTCTGGCGCCCGGCCTGACGTTGACATCCGACGACATCGTCATCGACGGCGCGCATCGCGGGCCGGGCTACGGTATCCCCACGGCCGGCATGCTGGAAGCGGTCCGGCTTCTGGCCCGCACGGAAGGCCTGCTCCTCGACCCCGTCTACAGCGGCAAGGCGTTCGCCGGTCTCCTCCACGACGTTCGCGGAGGCCTTTACCCATCGGGAGCGAACGTGCTGTTCGTGATGACGGGCGGCGTACCGGGCCTGTTTGCCTACCCGGACGTGCTCACCGGACAGGTGGAGCAAACTACCGCTCCGTGAGTTTCATCTCGATTCGGCGGTTGCGCCCGTAGGCCTCCTCGGTCGTTCCCGAATCGAGGGGCTGGAACTCGCCGAAGGCACCGGCGAGGAGGTGCTGGGGCGGGACGCCCTTGGACGCCATGGCCTGCACCACCGCGATGGCGCGGGCCGCCGAGAGGGACCAGTTCGACGGGAACTGGGCGCTGGCGATGGGTCGGGCGTCCGTGTGGCCGTCGACCCGCAGCACCCACGGGATATCGGCGGGGATCTGCCGGGAAAGTTCCAGAATCGCGCCGGCGATGCGGTCGAGTTCCGGTCCCGCCTCGGGCTTCAGGGTGGCGGATCCGGCGGGAAACAGAACCTCGGATTGCAGAACGAAGCGGTCGCCGACGACGCGGATATCCGTGCGTGTGCCGAGGATCTGGCGCAGACGGCCAAAGAAATCCGATCGGTAGCGAGCGAGTTCCTGCACTTTTTGAGCGAGGGCCACGTTGAGGCGACTGCCGAGATCGGCGATGCGGGCTTGGCTCTCCTTGTCGCGATTCTCGGAGGCCGCGAGGGCATCCTCCAAGGCGGCGAGCTGCCGGCGCATCGCCGCGATCTGTTCGTTCAGCAGATCGATCTGGGTGGCGGCGCGGGCCGAGCCCGCCCGCTCGGCAGCGAGTTGCCGGTCGACGTCGCCCTGCTTGGCGCTGGCGCCCTGGCCCGATTCGGCCTGGAGCCGGAAGCGATCCCGCTCGGCCTCGGCGCCGAGCAACGTATTGCGCAGCGAAGAGGCGGTGGCCTCCTGCGCCTTGCGGGTCGAGCGTTCCAGGGCGAGGAGATCCGTGAGGTCGGCGATCTGGCGGTTGAGGCGGGTCAGCACCGAATCGCGGCCGGTGATCTCCTGCGACAGGAAGAATTGGCCGACGACGAAGATGGTCAGCAGAAAGACGACGGCGAGCAGCAGGGTCGCGAGGGCATCGACGTAGCCCGGCCAGACGTTGAGGGACCGGTCGCGCCGTGTGCGGAGCGAGGCCATCTCAGCTGCGCTCGCGGCCGAGGCGGTCGAGAACCTGCTTCAGTTCGCGCTCGCGGGTGGCCTGCGCCTCGACCCAGTCGCGGATCATCTGCTGCTCGGCCCGCATGTGCTGAACGAGGCCCTGGATGCCTTCGGCGAGGTTGGTCATCGCCTGTGTCGCCACCCGGCCGTTGGCGCCCTCGGCGATGACAGCCGTGAGGCGGTCTACCGCTTCCTGCAGTTCACGGGCGGAGGCCGGCTCCTGGGCTTTCGTCGGCGCGACTGCCACGGTCTCGCCGGAAACGAGCCAATCCTCGAGTTCGTTGTGGAAACGGGCATGCGCCTGTCCTGCCTGAAGATCCAGGAACCCGGTGACGAGGGAGCTCGCGAGGCCGAACAGGGAGGCGGAGAAGGCGAGGCCGATGCCCGACAGCGGCACGGCGAGCCCATTCTTGAGCTCGTCGAACATCGCCGCCGCCTCGCCGCCGCCGCGCATAGTCTTGATGACAGAGCCCACGGCGCTGAGCGTGTCGATGAGGCCCCAGAATGTCCCAAGCAGGCCCAGCAGGATGAGGAGCCCGGCGACGTAGCGCAGGATCTCGCGGCCCTCGTCGAGGCGCGCCGCCACGGTATCGAGGAAGGCGCGGGTGCCGGGCAGCGTGATCCCGTCCCGTCGGGCGGCCAGCGCGGACGCAAGCGGCGCCAGCAAAGACGGCGCCTTCGTGGGCGTTTCGCCGGCCGCCACGGCGTTGACGTAGGCGACCTCGCGATAGAGCCGGATCACCTGCCCGAAGGCGAGCAGGACGGCGATGAACAGCACGCCGAGGATCAGGCCGTTCAGGCCCGGATTGGCGAGGAAGGCCGGGGTGATCTGCCGGAACAGAACGAAAGCGAGAAAGCCCACGAGGGCGAGGAACACCAACATCCGCACGAGGTAGATGCCGGGCTTGGCGAGCGTCGCGGTCGCGGTCGCGGGAGGGGTCGCCATCGGCTCGGACACTCTTCACGCAAAGACTTAAGTGCCTGCTCGACCGAGCGGACAACGGGCCAATCCCGGCCGCACATTGGCTGTAGGTCGAGCGTCGATCAACCCGCCTGCGGTGAACATCCCCCGTAGGCGAGCTAATCCCAGCCGCGCGGCCAGGTTTCCTCAAGGTGCGGCCCGAGGCGCACGGGCCAGACGCCCGTGGCGAGGCCGGTGCGGTCGTCGGTCTCCACCGCGATGCCGCACAGGGTCCCCTCCCCGTGCGCAGCCTCCAAACGCGCGCCCGGCGTCTTTTGGAGGAAGCGGCGCAGAGGTTCGTCCTTCTGCATGCCGAGGATCGAATCGTAGTCGCCGCACATGCCCGCGTCCGAGAGGTAGGCGGTGCCACCGGGCAGGATGCGGTGGTCGGACGTCGGGGTATGGGTGTGAGTGCCGACCACCAGGCTGGCACGGCCGTCGAGGAAATACCCGAAGGCCTGCTTCTCGCTCGTCGCCTCGGCGTGGACATCGACGATGACCGCGTCGGCGACCTCACCGAGCGGACAAGCGGTGAGTTCGCGCTCGGCCGCCGCGAACGGATCGTCGAGGGCATCCATATAGATGCGGCCCATGACGTTGAGGACGAGGACCCGGGCGCCCTTGGCCGTCTCGACCACGGTGGCACCGCGCCCCGGCGTGCCGGGCGGGTAGTTCGCCGGGCGCACGAGGCGCGACTGCCGGGCGATGAAGACGAGGGCCTCGCGCTGATCGAACGAATGATTGCCGAGGGTCACGGCATCGGCACCGGCCTGGAGCAACTCGTCGCAGATGGCCTCGGTGAGGCCGAAGCCCCCTGCGGCGTTCTCGCCGTTGATCACGACGCAATCGAGACGCCAGCGTTCCCGTAGGTTCGGTAGGCGGTCGGTGATCACTTGGCGGCCGGGCCGGCCGACCACATCGCCGAGGAAGAGAAGACGCATCGCTTGTTCGTCAGGTTCGTTTCAGCGGGACCGGGCCCGCTTCGGTGATGAGATGATCGAGGGGCTGATCGTGCGATTCGGCCGGGACCTCGTCCACCGCCTGCACGGAAAACGCGATCCCGATGGTCAGCACCGGTCCGTTTCGCCCGAGGCGCGCGATGGCCTGATCGTAATAGCCGCGCCCGTAGCCGATTCGGTGCCCACGCGTGTCATAGGCGGCAAGCGGCACGATGAGCGCGGTGGGATCGAGGGGCGGCAGGCTGTCGTCCGGTTCGCTCAGGCCGAAGCTGCCACGCACCAGGGCTTCACCGGCGCGCCATTCACGGAAGACGAGGCCGTCGGGTGTCACTTTCGGCAGAGCGACCCGCTGGCCGCGCGCGAACAGGCGCTCCATGAGCGGTCGGGGATCGACCTCGCTGCGGATCGGCCAGAAACCTCCGACGATGGGGGCTTCGGCAAGGCCATCGATGCGCATCACGGCATCGGCAATCGCCCGGGCACCGGCACGCCGCACCTCCGGATCGAGGGCATCGCGCCGCCCGAGGGCCGCTTGGCGAAGGGACGCTTTCAAGGAAGCGTGCGAGTGAGAGTGCGGAGCCACATGAGCCGTTGGAGTGTCGATCCCGGGAAACCTACAGTGTAGGTGGGCGCCGTGTTGGCCGAGTCCAGGGACAGGGCCAGGGACAGCTCCCTGGGGAGTCGATAAGGCCCCGGGGAAAGTTCTCCTGACGAACGCGGCAGCCCCGCAAACCCTATGTAGCGTCGGCCAATGGCTGGCGCCAGGGGCATGGTGGCGTCAACCAGCCGAAAGCGTCTTTGCCAAATGCTCGATCCGCTCGGTGCAACGGCCGAGGCCGGCGGCGATGCGGGTCTCCTCCGCGGCACGGGTCGCATCGGCGGTCTCCACCTGGGCGCGCAGGCCGGTGGTCTCGGCCTCCAAGGCGGCGAGCCGACGCCGCGTCTCGTCGAGCTCATCGGCTTGCAACAGCGCCGCCATGACGTGCAGGCGCATGTCGCCGATCTCGCCGAACGACGCCCGCAAACCGGTGATGCGCCCGTCGAGCTCCGTCGCGAGGGCGGTGAGATGCGGCTCCTCGCCCTCGGCGCAGGCCATACGGTAATTCTTGCCATCGATGGTGACGTTGATCTGGGGCATCGAATCCAGGCTAGCGCGCGGGGGAGGATGGGACCAGTACGCCCTCGACGGCGGCGATGGCCCGGCCGAGGCGATGCCCGACGTCGTCGGAGGCGGCCTCCACCGCGGCGAGACGGGCGCTGGCGGCATCGAGCTCCGCGCCCAGGCGAGCGCGGTCTTCTCCCATGATGGCGAGTTCGGTTTCGAGGTCGCTGGGATCGCGCTCGGCCTCGAACCGCTGCCCCACGGCCGCCTCCAGGCGGGTCAGGGCAACTTCGAGCCGCGACAGGGCGTCGTCGATGGCCTCACTCACGAAACGCGTCTCCCAAAGCTCCGCACCGGTCTGCATCCACATGCGACACGCCCCGATACCATGACGTGCGCCGCGCGGCACAGCTAGCATCCGGCTCGGGAATGGAGTCGAATGACAAACAGGCTCCCGTGCCTGTGCGCGCAATGCCCGCAAAGCCCGACCGACCTTTGCCGGGCAGATCGAGCATGGTAGAGACCGGCCGCCCGCCAAACCGGATACAGCATTCCGTGACAAGTTCAGGCCCCTCGCGCGCATCGTCCGGTTCCCGGATGATCCCGAATGGCCGGATGGCGGTCGCAATTCATCGTGCGTTCAAACTGGATTCGCACAGAGCGAGCGATAAATCGGGGCTTGTCCTTCGGGCCGGCCGCTTCGATCTCCATGCTGGAGGGCGCCGCAGGGTCGGTGTCCGTTTAACGGAAGGGTTCACGCCGTGTCGGTGAAGGTAGCCATCAACGGGTTCGGACGTATCGGTCGCAACGTTCTGCGCGCCATCCACGAGGCCGGTCGCAAGGACATCGAGGTGGTGGCCATCAACGATCTCGGCCCCGTCGAGACCAACGCCCACCTCCTGCGCTTCGATTCGATCCACGGCCGCTTCAACGCCAAGGTCGAGGTGGATGGCGAGTTCATCGTCGTCGACGGCAACCGCATCCGGGTCACCGCCGTGCGGAATCCTGCTGAGCTGCCTCATCGTGAGCTCGGCGTCGATATCGCCCTCGAATGCACAGGCATCTTCACCTCGAAGGACAAGGCGAAGGCCCACCTGGATGCAGGCGCCAAGCGGGTCATCGTCTCTGCTCCCGCAGATGGCGCCGACCTCACGGTCGTCTACGGCATCAACCACCAGGCGCTCACCGCCGATCACCTCGTGATCTCCAACGCTTCGTGCACCACCAACTGCCTCGTGCCGGTGGCCAAAGTGCTGAACGATCTCATCGGGATCGAGCGCGGCTTCATGACCACGATCCATTCCTACACCAACGATCAGCCGTCCCTCGATCAGATGCACAAGGACCTCTACCGGGCCCGCGCTGCCGCCCTGTCGATGATCCCGACCTCCACGGGTGCGGCCAAGGCCGTAGGCCTCGTGCTGCCGGAGCTGAAGGGCAAGCTCGACGGAACTTCGATCCGCGTGCCGACCCCGAACGTTTCGGCCGTGGACCTCGTGTTCACCGCCAAGCGCGCCACCACCGTGGACGAGATCAACGGCGCCATCCGGGCCGCGGCGGACGGCCCGCTCAAGGGCGTGCTCGCCTACACGGACCAGCCCAACGTCTCCATCGACTTCAACCACGATCCCCACTCGTCGACCTTCCACCTCGACCAGACGAAGGTGATGGACGGCACCTTCGTGCGGATTCTCGCTTGGTACGACAACGAGTGGGGCTTCTCGAATCGCATGGCCGACACGGCCGTGGCCATGGGCAAGCTGCTCTGATCCGTGCGGACTGACGGATCGTCCGCTCCTTGAAGAAACACGATGGTGTGCCCGAGATGACAGAGACCTCCCCCACCGGACGCGACTTCATCCCAGGCACACCTCCGGCCGGGCCGTCGGTGGCCCCGCCCCAGCCCCAGGCGTCCACGCCGGTCGTCGTGGGCAAGGCCGAGACGCTGTCTCCAACCGCGGCTCCGGGTGGCGATCAGCTTGCCCGCATCGAGGACAAGTGCGCCCGTATCGAGGACAAGTATGCTCGCTCGGAGGCGCTGCTGTCGCGTGTCGAGGAAAAGATCGAAGGCGCTGCCGCGCGCATGAACGAGGCCGCCCGACAGACCGATCTCGCCGCCCTGCGCAGCGAAGTCCGCGCCATCGGCGACCGAACCCGGGGTCTGCCGGGTTCCGGCGCCCTGGTGTTGACGGCGATCATCACAGCGGTGCTGACCGTAGCGCTCACCATCGCCGCCCAGCGCTTCCACTTCGACGCACTCATTCCGCCGCGCTGACCCTCGAATCGCCGCCCAATTCCTGCCCGCGAGACCAAGACCTACTCGCGGGACGCCGGTACTTTCCGAGACCAAGGACCCGATGACCGCTTTCCGTACCCTCGACGATGCCGGCGCCCTGAACGGCAAGCGCGTTCTCCTTCGCGTGGACGTCAATGTGCCTATGGAAAACGGTCGCGTCACCGATGCGACCCGGATCGAGCGCATCGTCCCGACGATCCACGAGATCGTCGACAAGGGCGGACGCGTGGTGCTGCTAGCGCATTTCGGCCGTCCCAAGGGCAAGCCGGTTGCGAGCGAATCCCTGAAGCCCGTAGTCGCGACCATCGCCGCGCACCTCGGCCGGCCGGTGGCTTTCGCCGAAGATTGCGTCGGCCCCGCCGCCACCGAGGCCGTCGGTGCCCTGAAGGACGGCCAGGTGCTTCTCCTCGAGAACACCCGCTTCCATGCCGGCGAAGAGCAGAACGATCCGGCCTTCGTTGCCGAACTCGCGGCCAACGGCGACCTCTACGTCAACGAGGCGTTCTCGGCGGCGCACCGCGCCCACGCCTCGACGGAGGGGCTCGCCCACGTTCTGCCGGCTTATGCCGGGCGCCTGATGCAGGCGGAACTCGATGCCCTGACCAAGGGTCTCGAAGCGCCGACCCGGCCGGTCATCGCCCTCGTGGGCGGCGCCAAGGTGTCGTCGAAGATCGACCTGCTTCAGAACCTCGTCGCCAAGGTCGACATGCTGGTCATCGGCGGCGGCATGGCCAACACCTTCCTGCACGCGCAAGGCCTCGGGGTCGGCAAGTCCCTCTGCGAAAAGGATCTCGCCGAGACCGCCCTTCGCATCGTCGAGGCCGCCAAGGCTGCGAACTGCCGCATCGTCCTGCCGGTGGATGCCGTCGTGGCCAGCGAGTTCAGGGCCAACGCGGCGCACGAGACCGTCGCCGTCGATTCGGTGCCCGAGGCGGGCATGATCCTCGACGCCGGCCCCAGAACGGTCGCCGAGATCAACGCGGCCATCGACACCGCCGCGACCCTGGTTTGGAACGGCCCGCTCGGCGCTTTCGAGTTGTCCCCCTTCGACGCCGCCACCGTGGCGGCGGCCCGTCACGCGGCGGAGCGGACCACGGCCGGCAAGCTGGTCTCCGTGGCGGGCGGCGGCGACACCGTGGCGGCCCTGAACCACGCGGGCGTGCGCGAGACCTTCTCGTACGTCTCGACGGCCGGTGGCGCCTTTCTCGAATGGCTGGAAGGCAAGGAATTGCCCGGCGTCGAGGCCCTGCGCATCAGAGCTTGAGCGTCCGCCCACGTGGTCGTGACGGTTCCGACCGGCTTTATCCCGGCGAAACGATCAACAAGGCCGATTACGGTTGCAGTCGCGCCGTTCTGGCTTGAGAAGACGACGAATTCTGAAGGAAGGCGCTATCCGGCGCGTCTGAGCGAACTGCCCCGACGGCGGTCGAAATCGAGGAGAAACCCATGGCCCGCATCACCCTGAGGCAGCTCCTCGACCATGCCGCCGAGTACGAGTACGGCGTGCCGGCGTTCAACCTGAACAACATGGAGCAGGGTCTCGCCATCATGGCGGCGGCGGACGCCACCGATTCGCCGGTCATCCTCCAGGCAAGCAAGGGGGCGCGCGCCTACGCCAACGACATCGTGCTCGCCAAGCTCATCGACGGTCTCGTCGAGGTCTATCCGCACATCCCCGTCTGCATGCACCTCGACCACGGCAGCGACGAGGCCACCTGTGCCACGGCGATCCAGTACGGCTTCACCTCGGTGATGATGGATGGGTCCCTCAAGGCAGACGGAAAGACTCCGGCCGACTATGCCTACAATGTCGAGATCACCCGCAACGTCACCAGGATGGCCCATTGGGCCGGCGTCTCGGTCGAGGGCGAACTCGGCGTGCTCGGCTCCCTGGAGAGCGGCGAGGGCGAGGCCGAGGACGGACACGGCGCCGAAGGCGTGCTGAGCCACGACCAGCTTCTCACCGACCCGGACGAGGCCGTTAAGTTCGTCGAGGCCACCAAGGTCGACGCCCTCGCCGTCGCCATGGGCACCTCGCACGGCGCCTACAAGTTCACGAGGCAGCCCGATGGCGACGTGCTCGCCATGAACGTGATCGAGGAGATCCATCGGCGCCTGCCCACCACACACTTGGTGATGCACGGCTCCTCCTCGGTGCCGCAGGACCTGCAGGACATCATCAACCAGTACGGCGGCCAGATGAAGCCGACCTGGGGCGTGCCCGTCGAGGAGATCCAGCGCGGCATCAAGCACGGCGTGCGCAAGATCAACATCGACACCGACAACCGCATGGCGATGACCGGTCAGATCCGGAAAATCCTGGCCGAGAACAAGGCCGAGTTCGACCCGCGCAAGTACCTCAAGCCGGCCATGGAGGCGATGACGAAGCTCTGCCGCCAGCGCTTCGAAGAGTTCGGCACCGCCGGTCAGGGCTCGAAGATTCGCCCGATCTCCGTCGCCAACATGGCCAAGCGCTACGCCGACGGCTCCCTCGATCCGAAGATCGGCGCGGCACGCTGAGCGCCCGACGCTTCCTGAAGGACCCCTATGGCCGAGCCCCGTACCCGCCTCGCCCTCCTCACCCCGCACCGTATCGAGGCGGGTGACGCCGACGTCCTCGCGGCAGCCCTGACAGCCGCGTGCGCCGCCGGCGACGTCGCGGCCGTGATCCTGCGCCTCGCTCCCGCCGATGAGCGCAGCCTCGTCAAGCTCGTCAAGCGTCTCGCCCCCGCGGCGCAGGGCACGGGTGCGGCCTTGGTCTTGGCCTGCACCGGTTTCCCGGGCGATCTGGTGAGCGTCTCGGCGCGTGGCGGCGCCGATGGAGTCCATCTCGACAAGCCGAAGGATGGGACCCTGGCGGACCTGCGCGGACGCCTCGACGACGGGCGCATCCTCGGGGCTGGTGGCCACGAGCAGAAACACGCGGCCATGGAGGCCGGAGAGGCCGGCGTCGACTACGTGATGTTCGGCGGCCTGTACGCAGACGGAATCGCGCCAGAAGCGGCCACGATCCTCGACCGGACGACGTGGTGGACGGAGATCTTCGAAACGCCCTGCATCGCCGTCGCCCACGAAGTCGGGGAGGTGGCGGCCCTCGCCGCGACGGGCGCGGAATTCCTCGGACTCGAAAGCGCCCTGTGGATGGGCAACGACGCGGACGTGGCCGCGATCCAGGCGATGGTGAACGCCGCGGGGTCGGCTTCGTGAGAAGTGCCGCCCGTTTGCTTGCGTCGGTCCTGGCGTTGGCCGGCCCCGGAAGCGCGCTGGCACAGTCGCCCCAGCCGGTGATGCCCATCGTCCCGGGGGCGAACGCGCAGGCACCGGTCCCGAAGCCGGCGTCGAAGGAAGTCTTCACAGCGCCGCTGAAGGAATTGCCGACGCCCTACACGCCCGGCGTGATGGGTGCGAACCCGCCGACGTCGAACAAGGAAACCGATGTCGCGTTCGGTGCCTATCAGCGCGGCCAGTACACCACCGCCCTCCGCGAGGCGACGAAGCGGCTCTCGGCCAATTCCAGGGACGCGGCGGCGATGACGCTGCTCGGCGAACTCAACAACCAGGGTCTGGGCATCAAGCAGGACCCGGTGAAGGCCGCCGAGTGGTACCGTCTGGCCGCGGCCCAGGGCGATGTCCACGCCATGGCGTCCCTCGGTCTCATGTCCATCGATGGACGCGGGGGCCCCAAGGACCTGAAGGCCGGTCGGCGCTGGCTCGAACAGGCTTCGGACAAGGGTGACGCCACCGCCTCTTACAATCTGGCGCTGATCCTGCTCGGCTCGGGCACGGAGGCCGATCAAGCCAAGGCCGCGACCCTGTTCCGCAAGGCGGCCAACGGCGAGATCAGCGCCGCCCAGCACGGCCTCGGCGTCCTTTATCTTCAGGGCCGCGGGGTCGCGAAAGACCCGGCGCAGGCAGCCGAACTGTTCCGCCGGGCGGCCGACAACGGCGATCTCGCCGGCGAGGTCGAGTTCGCCATCCTGCTGTTCAACGGAACCGGCATCGCCAAGGACGAGGGCCGCGCCGCCCGCTACTTCCTCCATGCCGCCTCGCGCGGCAACGCCATCGCGCAGAACCGGATCGCACGCCTCTACGCCAACGGTCGCGGCGTACCGAAGAACCTCGTGGAGGCAGCGGCCTGGAACCTGGCCGCCGCGGCGCAGGGGCTCTCCGACGCATGGCTCGACCAGACCCTGACGGGACTCAGCCCCGAGGAGCGTACCCGGGCCGAGCAGATGGCGTCCGAACGCGCCAACGTGAAATAGGCGCATCCCGCCCGTGCTCCGACGGGGATGAGGCCGGCGCCAAACGTGCTATGGCCCCCCTCAGACCTCTCGCGTCTCCGACGCTCTTTGAATCGACCCGGACCCTTCAAGCGATGATCAGCTCACCCCTCATGACCGTCATGGTCGATGCCGTCCGCAAGGCCGCCCGCGGCCTCAAGCGCGACTACGGCGAGATCGAGAACCTTCAAGTCTCGCGCAAGGGACCGGGCAATTTCGTCTCGGCGGCCGATCGCAAGGCTGAGGAAGTCCTGCGCGACGCTCTGATGAAGGCCCGGCCCGGCTACGGCCTCGTGCTCGAGGAATCCGGCATCGTCGAGGGCGCCGACAAGAGCCACACCTGGCACGTCGACCCCCTCGACGGCACCACCAACTTCCTGCACGGCATCCCGCATTTCGCGATTTCCGTGGGCTTGGAGCGCGAGGGCCAGATCGTCGCCGGCGTGATCTACGATCCAGCCAAGGACGAGTTGTTCGTGGCCGAACGCGGCAAGGGCGCCTACCTCAACAACCGCCGGCTGCGCGTCTCAGGCCGTGTCGACATGGCCGACGCCCTCGTGGCCTACGGCTCACCCTACCTTGGGCGCGGCGATCATCCGAAGCTCCTGCGCGAGGTGGCGGCCGTGATGGCCGTGAGCGGGGGCATCCGCCGGTTCGGCTCGGCGGCTCTCGATCTCGCCTACGTCGCCTGCGGCCGCTCGGACCTGTACTGGGAGCGCGACCTGCAGACCTGGGACATCGCGGCCGGCATCATCCTGGTGCGCGAGGCCGGCGGCTTCGTCTCCAGCGCCGATGGCGGCGCCGAGCCCCTCGCCGCGCGTTCGGTGGCCGCCGGCAACGAGAACCTGCATGGGGATCTCGTGAAGCTCCTGCGCCGCGCCAACGCCTGAAACCCACGCCCACTCATCATCGAACTCGACGAAGGCCGCCGCCATGGATTCCCGCCGCCATATCGAGCTGAAAGAGTCGATCCGCTCGATTCCGGACTACCCGAAGCCCGGTATCGTGTTTCGCGACATCACCACGCTATTGAGCGATCCGCGTGCCTTCCGTCGGGCGGTCGATGCCCTCGTGCATCCGTTCGCGGGCGGCCGGATCGATCAGGTCGCCGGCATCGAGGCGCGCGGGTTCATCCTTGGTGGCGCAGTGGCGCACCAGCTTTCGTCGGGCTTCGTACCGATCCGCAAGAAAGGCAAGCTGCCCCACAAGACCGTGTCGATCGCCTATGCCCTCGAATACGGCACCGACGAAATGGAAATCCACGTCGATGCGATCAAGCCGGGCGACCGGGTGCTTCTGGTGGACGATCTCATCGCCACCGGCGGGACGGCCTGCGCGGCGGTGAACCTGCTTCGTCAGATCGGTGCCGAGGTCGTGGCCGCCTGCTTCGTCATCGATCTGCCCGAGATCGGTGGGGCGCAGAAACTGCGGGATCTCGACGTCCCGGTGCGGACGTTGATGGAGTTCGACGGGCACTAGGTCCGTAAGACGCGCGGTCCTGCAAGAGGGAATGCCTTCGCTGCGCGGAGGTCGTCTCCCTCGACCTCCCGCTCCGCGACCGCCCTCCCCGACACAGAGGGAGGGTCGAAGGCCCTATGCAGCCAAGCTCGCGAACAGGCCGCGCCCGTCCGTGCCGCCGACGAGATCTTCGACGAAGTTCTCCGGGTGCGGCATCAGCCCGAGTACGTTGAGCTTCTCGGAATAAATGCCCGCGATGGAATTAAGCGAGCCGTTGCGATTGGCATCCACCGTCAGCGCGCCCGACGCGTCGCAGTAGCGGAACGCCACGCGGCCATCGCCTTCGAGGCGCACGATGGTGTCGGGATCCGCGAAGTAGTTGCCCTCGCCGTGCGCCACGCACACGTCGATGACCTGATCCTTGGTGTAGGCCGTGGTGAAGCGGGTATCGGCGCGCTCGACGCGCAGGAGCTGCCGGTGGCAGATGAAGCGCCGGTCGACGTTGCGCATGAGGACGCCGGGCAGCAGACCCGACTCGCACAGAATCTGGAAGCCGTTGCAGATGCCCAGCACCAAGCCGCCGCGCGCCGCGTGCGCGCGCACGGCATCCATGGCCGCCGCGCGGCCCGCGATGGCGCCGCAGCGCAGGTAGTCGCCGTAGGAAAAGCCGCCCGGCAGGACGGCGAGGTCGGTGCCCGCCGGCAGTTCGGTGTCGGCATGCCAGACCTTGACCACTTCGGCCCCGGCCTGAGTCAGGGCACGGGCGACATCCGCGTCACGGTTGGAGCCCGGAAAGACGATGACGGCGGCGCGCATCAGGCGATCTCGATCGCGTAGTTCTCGACCACGGTGTTGGCCAGGAGCTTCTCGCAGGCGGCCTTGAGGGTGGCCTCGGCTGCGGCGCGGTCACCGCCCGCGAGTTCGACGTCGAAGACCTTGCCCTGGCGCACACCGTCGACGCCGGACAGGCCGAACGACGTCAGCGCCGCCTCGATCGCCTTGCCCTGCGGATCGAGCACGCCGGTCTTCAGGGTGACGATGATGCGTGCTTTCATGGGGTCGAACTCGGCTGCGCGTGGCGGGGCGCCCCCGCGATAATCGGGAAACGCCGCCCTGGCAACGCGGAGGGACCCTGCTCGGCTAGCGGCGCTGTACGGCGGGGGCGGCGCGCAGGGGTTCGATGCTGATGGCCCGACGCCAGAGCTGCAACATCACCCAAGCGGCGAAGAGGCTGAAGACGGCCATCAGCACGTGGCCGACGGTGTCGCCGAGTTCGAAGATGCCGGCCAGCGCCCATCCGGCCGCAATGGCGACGGCGAAGACTTCCGTGCCCACTAGCACCATCATGCTGACGATCGTGATGAGGTTGCGCGTGTTCACTGGCGTAGCATCCCGATTGTCGTTCCGTCACCGCGCGATCCCGTTGCGCGGGCGGTCGAGGGAAGTAGCGCGATCTGGTCGGACCACGCAACTTCGCCCCTTCCCGTCGTCAGCGCGGCGCGCGTTTGGCCAGGATGCGCTGCAGGGTGCGGCGATGCATGTTGAGGCGACGCGCCGTTTCCGAGACGTTGCGGCTGCACAGCTCGTAGACCCGCTGGATGTGCTCCCAGCGCACCCGGTCGGCCGACATCGGGTTCTCCGGCGGATCGGCCCGCTCGCCCGGCTGGGCCATGAGGGTGCCGTGGATCTCGTCGGCATCCGCGGGCTTGGCGAGATAGTCGAACGCGCCGAGCTTCACCGCCGTCACCGCCGTGGCGATGTTGCCGTAGCCCGTAAGAATCACGCCGCGGGCCTCCGGGCGACGCTCCTTGAGACGGGCGATGACGTCGAGGCCGTTCCCATCTCCGAGACGCATGTCGATGACCGCGAAGGCCGGCGCCCGCGCATCCACCATCGAGACCCCCTCGGCCACGCTCTCGGCGACGTGGACCTCGTAGCCGCGCATCTCCATGGCGCGGGCGAGGCGGGTCGAGAACGGTTTGTCGTCATCGACGATGAGCAGGCTACGATCGGTGAAAGCGGCCAGCGGATCGTTATCGCCAAGTTGCATGATATCGGCGCCAGGCGCCGTTGTACCGGTCTGCGTCTGCATTCGACGCGTCTCCTGCGTTCCTGTAAGTCTTCAGGAACTTATATAGGCGCCGGAACGGTCCTGATCAGGGGTTGCCAGCTCTCCATTCTGTGCATGACGCGCAACCGCGATGCCGCGCTCGAACACGTGCCGCGCCCAGGACACGCGCACGACGGCGCCCGTCGCAGTGGGATCGGGCGCGTTCGACAAGGTGAGTTGCGCACCTGAGCGCTCGATAAGGGTTTTGGCGATGAACAAACCCAGTCCCAGGCCTGCACCCGTGGTCGCGCCGGATTTCGCCCGGTCGTTGCCCCGAGTGGTCACGTAGGGCTCGCCGGCGCGAAGCAGCACCTCGCCGGAGAAGCCGGGACCGTCGTCGCGCATCTCGAGCCAGACCTGCTCATAAGTCCAGCGCGCCTCGATGATGACGCGGGTCTTGGCGAAATCCACGGCATTGTCGACGATGTTCGCGAGCCCGAACAGGACGCCGGGGTTGCGCCGGGTCGAGGGCTCCTGCCCCTCCCCCCTGCTGGTGACGTCGAGGATGATGCCCATGGCGCGTTGGGGCGCCACCAATTCCTCGACGAGGTGGCTCAGGCTCACGGTCTGGAGGAAGCCCCCCCCATCCCCATCGAGTGATGTGAGCTTCGACAGAATGCTGCGGCAGCGGTCGACCTGATCGCGAAGGAGCGCGAGATCCTCACGTACGCCCGGCGACGCCGTCGGAGCGAGCTGACGGCTCAGCTCCTTCGTCACCACCATGATGGTGCCGAGCGGTGTGCCGAGCTCGTGCGCCGCCGCCGCCGCCAGACCATCGAGCTGCGAAAGGTGCTGCTCGCGGGCGAGCACGAGCTCGGTGGCGGCAAGCGCCTGGGCCAGGAGCCGGGTCTCCTCGGAGACCTTCCAGGCGTAGACACCGGTGAAGGCCGTACCGAGGAGAATCGCGGTCCATACCCCGGAAATGTAGAGGAACGGCAGTTCGAGGCGGCCATCGGCGAACCACGGCAGCGGCCGGTGGATGAGGGCCAGCAGGGTCGCGAGGCCGATGGCGAGGAGCCCAAGGGCCAGGGTCCGCTCGGGCGGCAGGGCTGTGGCCGAGATCAGCACAGGGGCGAGGAACAGGAGCGAAAACGGGTTCTGCAGGCCACCCGTGAGGAACAGCAGGGCCGCGAGCTGGATGATGTCGAACGCCAGCAACAGTGCAGCCGAATCGTCGCTGAGGCGGTAACTCGCGGGAAACCGGATACGCAGGGCGAGATTCAGCCACGACGAGGCAGCGATGACGAGGAAGCACCAGCCGAACGGCAGTGGCAGCCCAAGGCCGAACTGGGCGCCGACCACGGCCGCGCTCTGGCCGGTGATCGCGAGCCAGCGCAGGCGGACGAAGGTATCGAGCCGGAGGTGCCGGGCGTCGCGCACGAAGCCGGTGGTGCTCATGTCCATCATGTCCATCAGAACGATAGGGCCGCGTGATCCAACGTCCATCCCATCGTGGGCAATCAAGTCTTCCGCGCCTGGTTCGAAGCGGACGCTTTCGTTCGCATCGCCACGCCGATCCGTGACAGGACTTCGCTCTCCCGCGTCGGAGGCGGCAAAGCGGCCGGAACGTCACGCACGGGACTTGTCGCCGCAGGTTGCGCCCTAAGTCGGAGACAAGCCCGGGCTGAATGGCGCGGCACGAACCATGCGCCATTCTTCATGCATCAGGCAGGCGCTGCGTTCCGGAACAGGGGGAGGCCATCGTGAACCTGTCCTACTACTGGTATGAGACCGCTCGGATCATGACGACGCCGGCGCGGGTTGCCGCCGACATGGTCAAGCACAGCCTTCAGAACCCAGCCAATCCGCTGTCGTACGGCCCCTATGCCCGCAGCGTCGCGGCGGCCTGCGAGATGTTCGAGCGGATGACGCGTCGCTACGCCAAACCGGGCTTCGGATTCACCGGCACCTGGATCGAGGGCCACAGCGTGCCGGTGAGCGAACGCGTGGTGTGGGAGCGGCCGTTCTGCCGGGCCATCACCTTCGACCGTGGTTTTGTTCGCGGTCCGAGCCAGCCACAGCCGAAGCTCCTCATCGTGGCGCCGATGTCCGGGCATTACGCCACTCTCCTGCGCGGCACCGTGGAGGCGATGCTGCCGGACCATCAGGTCTTCATCACCGATTGGGCCGATGCTCGCATGGTGCCGCTGAGCGCCGGGCGCTTCGACCTCGACACCTACATCGACTACCTCATCGCCCTGTTCACCATGCTCGGGCCCGACCTCCACGTCATGGCCGTGTGCCAGCCGGCGGTGCCGGTGCTGGCCGCCATCGCGGTGATGGAGGCGCGCGGGCACGCCACCGTGCCGACTTCCATGACCCTCATGGGCGGCCCCATCGACACGCGGCGTTCGCCCACCGCTGTGAACTGCCTCGCCCAGGAGCGCGGCACGAAGTGGTTCGAGCGCAACTGCATCACGACCGTGCCGGCTGGGTATCCGGGGGCGTGGCGCAGCGTCTATCCGGGCTTCTTCCAGCTGTCCGGTTTCATGTCGATGAACCTCGATCGTCACGTCGACGCCCACGCGGAGATGTTCGACCACCTCGTCACCGGCGACGGCGATTCGGCCGAGAAGCACCGCGACTTCTACGACGAGTACCTCGCGGTGATGGACCTGACGGCGGACTTCTACCTGCAGACGATCAAGACCGTGTTCGTCGATCACGCCCTGCCGAAGGGCACGATGATGCACGCGGGCACGCGCGTCGACCTTGGGGCGATCCGCACCTGCGCGATCCTCGCCATCGAGGGCGAGAACGACGACATCTCGGGGGTCGGGCAGACGCAGGCGGCCCTCGATCTCACGCCGAACCTGCCGCCCGAACGAAAAGCCTATCACCTGCAGAAGGGCATCGGGCATTATGGGGTGTTCAACGGCTCCCGTTATCGCACCGTGATCGCGCCGCGCATCGCCGAATTCATACGCGCGATGCAGGCCCGCCCCGCCATCGCCCACGAACCGGCGGACTGAGGCGACCTGCCCCCAGCAATTCGCCCTCCCGACGATGGCGGCGCGGCGGCGGCACCGCTAAGCTGCCCGCATGCGATTGGCGCTGCTGCGCGGGCCGGACCCGGACCATCTCGATATCGCCCACGAGGGTGAGACCTTCCGCATCGCCCTGCGGCGTCGACCGACGGCGCGTCGCTTGACGCTGCGCGTGTCGAGCGCCACCGGTGAGGTGGTGATGACCCTACCGGCGCGGACCTCGCTGGCGGTGGCGCAGAAATTCGCGATCAGCCATAGCGGCTGGATCGCCCTGCGGCTGGCCAAGCTGCCGGAGCGAATCGCCTTCGTGGATGGCGCGGTGCTTCCCCTGCGCGGCATCCCCCATCGCATCGTTCACCGGTCGTCGACGGGCGGCCTGACGCGGGTCGAGGCGACGGCGGACGATCCCGTGATCTCCGTTGCCTGCGAGGCACCGCACATCGCCCGGCGCATCGGCGATTTCCTCGAACGGGAAGCGCGCCGGGATTTGACCGCGGCCGTGAAGAGCTATGGGGGAGCCATCGGACAAGCGCCGACGCGCATCACCGTGCGCGACACCCGCAGCCGCTGGGGTTCATGCACGGCCCAGGGTGCCCTGAATTTCTCGTGGCGGCTGATCCTGGCCCCGCCGCTGGTGCTCGACTACCTCGTCGCCCACGAGATGGCGCACCTGAAGGAGATGAATCACTCGGCCCGGTTCTGGAGTCTCGTCGGCGCCATCTGCCCGCATGTCGAGGAGGCGGAACGCTGGCTCAAGCGCAATGGATCGAGCCTGCATCGCTACGGCTGAGGACGTACTTCCCGAACGCTCACCCAGCTTCGGCACGAGACGACGGAGAGGCAGGACCCTTTTCGTCAGCCCTTCACCCGCAGAACGCGGCGGCGCGAACCGGGCTCCTCGGGCCAAGTCGGACGGGCATCGACCTGACCTGGCGCGAGGGTGCGCGGCGCGACGCTGTCGCAGACTTCGCGCTGACGCAGAATCACGGGTTGGCCGAACTCGTCCCGGCGGCGGATGATGCCACCCTCGTGGCAGAAGCCGGCGAGTTCGGCGGACGAGCCGGACTGACGCCCACCCGGCGTCCGGGCGATGGGTCGATGCTCGACGACGAGACGGCCGTCGCGGTTCAGGGAGTTCTCGACATAGGTGGTCTCGTCGACCGGAAGCGACCCGGCCTCCACCTGCGCCATCCCGGCGAGGAGCATCAGTGCGGGAAGGGCGCAGAATCGCATGGCGTTCGTCCGTGTTGAAGCGTAGCCGTCAGGATTAAGGCCTGGCTGCCCCTAGCGATAGTCCACTGCGGGAACATCGATTCCGGGACAAGCCTTCGGCCAAACCCGTTAAGAATTCGCTAACCATGCGGTTCAACGCGGTATGAAGTCGATGGATCGCATCGGACCGCCGCTCGCGAGCGACGGTCCGGTCACATCCGTGTCAGTTCAGCAGGCGGTTCTGCGGGCGCGTCTCGGCCGCGAGGGTATCGCCCACGGTCAACCCGAGGGGCCCGAGCCGCACCGGCACCGATTCGCCGTCGTGGATCGATCCGGACAGGAGCTGCTCGGCGAGACGGTCCTGTACCGCCTTCTGGATCACCCGCTTCAGCGGACGGGCCCCGTAGGCCGGATCGTACCCCTTGTCCGCGAGCCAGTCGCGGGCATCGGGCTCGACGTCGATGGTGATCTTGCGCTCGTCCAGAAGCTTCTGGAGGCGCCCGAGCTGGATGTCGACGATGGCGCCCATCTCCGACCGCTTGAGGCGGTGGAACAGGATGATCTCGTCGATCCGGTTCAGGAATTCCGGCCGGAAGTGATGGCGCACCACACCCATCACCTCGTCGCGCACGGCATCGGTATCATCGCCCTCGGACTGGTTGACGAGGTACTCGGAGCCAAGGTTCGAGGTCATGATGAGGAGGGTGTTGCGGAAGTCCACCGTGCGCCCCTGCCCGTCCGTCAGGCGCCCATCGTCGAGCACCTGCAGGAGGACGTTGAACACGTCCGGATGCGCCTTCTCGACCTCGTCGAACAACACGACCTGATACGGCCGGCGCCGCACGGCCTCCGTGAGGGACCCTCCCTCCTCGTAGCCGACGTAGCCCGGAGGCGCACCGATGAGGCGGGCAACGGCGTGCTTCTCCATGTATTCCGACATGTCGATCCGTACGAGCGCCGTGTCGTCGTCGAACAGGAACCCAGCGAGCGCCTTCGTCAGCTCGGTCTTGCCGACGCCCGTGGGCCCGAGGAACATGAACGAACCGATGGGCCGGTTGGGGTCCTGCAGGCCGGCCCGGGCCCGGCGCACGGCGGTCGCGACAGCCTCAACCGCCTCGCGCTGGCCGACGACGCGCTTCGCCAGAGCCGATTCCATGGCGAGCAGCTTGTCGCGCTCGCCCTCCAGCATCTTGTCTACGGGCACGCCGGTCCAGCGCGAGACAACCCCGGCGATGTGGGCAGGGGTCACCGCCTCTTCGACCATGCCGTCGCGGCTGACCGCGGACTCGGCCGCCGCCTCGATCTCGGCGAGCTGCTTCTCCAGGCCCGGCACCACGCCGTAGGCGAGTTCGCCGGCGCGCTGGTATTGACCCTGGCGCTGGGCGTTGGCGAGTTCCGTGCGGGCCTCGTCGAGCTTCTTCTTCAGGTCGGCCGCTGCCCCGAGCTTGTCCTTCTCCGCCTTCCAGCGCGAGGTGATGGCCGAGGATTGCTCCTCAAGATCGGCCAACTCCTTTTCCAGCCGCACGAGGCGGTCGCGGGAGGCGGTGTCGGTCTCCTTCTTCAGGGCCTCGCCCTCGATCTTCCGGCGCACGATCTCGCGGTCGATATTGTCGAGTTCCTCGGGCTTCGAATCGACCTGCATGCGCAGGCGCGAGCCCGCCTCGTCCATGAGGTCGATGGCCTTATCGGGAAGGAAACGGTCGGTGATGTAGCGGTTCGACAGGGTGGCGGCCGCGACCAACGCCGCATCCTGGATACGCACGCCGTGGTGCTGCTCGTACTTCTCCTTGATGCCGCGCAGGATCGAGACCGTATCCTCCACGGTGGGCTCGGACACGAAGACGGGCTGGAAGCGCCGCGCCAGGGCGGCGTCCTTCTCGACGTGCTTGCGGTACTCGTCGAGGGTTGTTGCGCCGACGCAGTGCAGTTCGCCCCGTGCCAGGGCGGGCTTCAGGAGGTTCGAGGCATCCATCGCCCCGTCGGCCTTTCCGGCGCCCACGAGGGTGTGCATTTCGTCGATGAACAGAATGATGCCGCCGTTCGCCGCCGTCACCTCGGACAGCACGCCCTTCAGGCGCTCTTCGAACTCGCCGCGGTATTTGGCGCCCGCGATCAGCGAGCCCATGTCGAGGGCGAGCAGGCTTTTGTCCTTCAAGCTCTCGGGCACGTCGCCGTCGACGATGCGTAGGGCGAGCCCCTCGACGATGGCGGTCTTGCCGACGCCGGGCTCGCCGATGAGCACGGGATTGTTCTTGGTGCGCCGGGACAGGACCTGGATCGTACGCCGGATCTCCTCGTCACGGCCGATCACCGGATCGAGCTTGCCTTCGCGGGCGGCTTCCGTGAGGTCGCGGGCGTATTTCTTCAGGGCGTCGTAAGCGTTCTCCGCCGTGGCGTTGTTGGCAGTGCGGCCCTTGCGCAGGGCGTTGATGGCTCCATTCAGCGACGCCGGCGTCACGCCCGCGGCGGCGAGCGCCTTGCCGGACTCGGTGTCCTTCTCGACGGCGAGCGCCAGGAGCAGGCGCTCCACGGTGACGTAGGAATCGCCGGCCTTCTCGGCCGCCTTCTCGGCGGTGTCGAACAGGCGCACGAGTTCGCGCGTCGCCTGGGGCTGGGACGAATTGCCGGACACCTTGGGCTGTTTGCCGAGCCAGGTTTCGACCTGCGCGAGGGCGACGCGGGACTGCCCGCCCGCACGGTCGATGAGGCCGGCACACAGGCCCTCGGGGTCGTCGAGAAGCACCTTCAGGAGGTGACCCGGCTGCAATTGCGGATGACCCTCGCGCATGGCCAGGGTCTGCGCCGACTGGACGAAGCCGCGGGCGCGTTCGGTGTAGATCTCGAAATTCATGCTCTTTCCACCTCCCCGTGTCGGTCCGGTCCCGCCCGCATGAGGCGGCGCGGCCGTTCCGAGACGTCGTTCCCCGGCTCCGGTCCCATACCTTCACTGCGAGAACCCCGGCGCCATCCAGCCGCCGGTGACACGGATGTGGTGTTGTAAATACGCACCACAAGGGGGTCCGGATCGAAGTGGGGGCGGGATCTTCCGGACCCTTGCAAGCGGCTTCGTCACCGGTCCATGCTCTTCCGATGACGAACGAACTGCACCTCGACGCTCTCCATCGCTACCCCGTGAAGGGCCTCTCGCCCGAACGGCTCGACAGCGTCGATCTGGAGGCGGGCGACTACTTTCCCGGCGATCGCTTGTTCGCCGTCGAGAACGGCCCGTCCGGCTTCGATCCGGCGGCACCCGTGCATCAGCCCAAGATCAAATTCCTGATGCTCATGCGCCACGAAGCCCTGGCCCGCCTCGACGCACGCTACGAGGGGCATACGAACGTCCTGACGATCCACGGTGATGGCGGCGTCGCGGCGCAGGGTGATCTCGGCACGGCGGAAGGACGCGGCGCCATCGAAAGCTTCCTGGCCGGGTACCTGCCCGACGCCCTACGCGGCCCGCCCAAGGTGCTGGGCGCGCCCGACGGCTTCCGCTTCACCGATTCGCCCCGTGGCTTCGTTTCGCTCCTCAATCTCGCCAGCGTCGCGGCGGTCGAGACCCTGACGGGTGCTGCCGTCGATCCCCTGCGGTTCCGAGCGAATCTCCACGTCTCGGGTCTGGCGCCTTGGGCCGAACTCGACCTCGTCGGGCGCACGCTCGTCACGCACGGCGGGGTCGCGCTGCGCGTTCTCAAACGCACGGAGCGTTGCGCGGCAACCAACGTCGATCCGGTCACGGGCATTCGCGACCTCACGATCCCCCGCGCCCTGTCGCAGCACCTTGGCCACACGGATTGCGGAGTCTACGCAGAGGTGGTGGCCGGCGGCACCTTGCGGACCGGCGATCGCCTCACGCTCGAGCCGGCGAACGTCTGAGTAGGCCGACCGTCCGACGCCAACCGAAACCGTGCGTCGACGGAGCAGTCGTGCTGCGAGTGATGCGACGAAGTGGGGATCGACCGGGTTCGCGATCGGCCCCTTCGGCGTCAGATGGCGTCGCGGGGGACCAGGACAACGGCTGCCGCGTAGCCGGCGCGCCTCAGATGGCGCAGATCGGCGTGGCGGCGCTCGCAGGTGATCTTGAGGTAGCGATCGTCGCCTCCGGGCAACCCGGCCGACGCCGCCATGGCCTGTCCGTGGATCAGGCATTCCATCGGTGTTCTCGCGGGCGCGATGATCACGTCGAGGGCTGTTTGGCGGGAGCAGTTCTGAACCAGCATGGTTTGCATGCAGACGAGGGCGACGGACAGCAATTCGGACATGACGGACCTCTTGTTCGAGATGGCGAAGAAGGTCCGCGGAGTGGCTCTGGCGTTCGAGCGGCCGCGTGATTGTTGTCTGGGGCGTTCCTCGAAGATCTGGTTTCGGGTTATTGGTCTTGGTGTCCATCCTCCCCACGCACACCGTATGCCAGGGGCGGATTCTCGAGACGCATCGCGCCCGTGTGTGACGCTTGGGCCACCCTCAGTCCCGGCCCTGAAGCCAGAGAGGCTCGGGCTCGGCGCGCGGCAGCAGCGCCGCCACGGCGTCGAGATCGACGATGTAATGCTCGGTGAGACGGCGCCAGACCTCGGCCGTCGAGGCGGCCTCGGTGCCGATCCGGTGCAGCGCGCTGGCAAGCAGGCCCGGATTCGTCAGGGTCTGGCGGGGGGTGAAAGAATCGGAGTTGGACAACGGCTTAGTCCCTGATCGACGGGACCCAGGATCACGATTCAAAGTTAAGCGGACGTTAAAGGCCCGGTGCCTCCGGCGGAAATCAGTTCTCTCCAATCATCACGCTTCCGGGAGTGTCCGATGGATTGTGTTTCGGCATGCGGTCGCACCCGCAGATGAAGATCGGCCCGTCGTCGCATCGGAGCGCGGAACTCCAGGGGGACGGTGAGCGTCTCACAAGCCGGTCCCGCGACGCCTTCCCGGACGCGGCCGATGACGTTTCCCCCGAAGGACACCATGGACACGACGCCGCTTCCCGCCTCGGCCTTCAAGGCTCCCGCCATCCTGCTCTCCGGTCCCGTGGACCAGTCGATGTACAAGGATTTCCGCCAGCAGTTCGATGCGGCGTCGGATCAGGATTTCGTCGTGGTCGAACTCTCGACCCTCGGCGGTGATCCGGAAGTGGCTCGGATGATGGGCGAGGACATCCGCTTCGCCAGCGAGGTCGATCCGCACCGGCGGATCGTCTTTCTCGGAAAAGCAGCGATCTACTCGGCCGGCACCACCTTCATGAGCTTCTTCGCCCGCTCCAACCGCTACCTGACGCGCGGCACCCGCCTGATGATCCACGAGCGCAAGATCTCGAAGAAGCTGCACATCGACGGTCCGCTCACCACCTGCATCGCCACGGTGACGGCGGCCCTGCACGAACTCGAATGCTCCATCGAGATCCAGAACGAAGGGTTCGCCAACCTCGTCGCGGGATCGACGGTGAGCCTCGACGAAGTGCTGACCCGCGCCCCCTCGAACTGGTACATCGAGGCCGAAGAGGCCCGCGGCCTCGGCCTGATCGAGGCCGTCATCTGACGGACAGACCGGCGGTTGCGCCCGCTGCCGCGTGGCTGGGCGCAAAAATTGCCCGCTGCCTGCTTCGCAGGGTCACATGCCTGCGGTAGAAGCCCGGCGCCGTGCACGACCGCCCGGCACGCATCGAGGAACGAGCCCCACGATGAAAGACCCGTTGCCGAACGTGCACGTGCGTGCCGAAGTCCTGGTTCAGGCCCTGCCGCATATGCAGCGCTACGACCAGGAGATCGTGGTTATCAAGTATGGCGGCCACGCCATGGGCGACCGTGCCGCGGCGGAGGATTTCGCCGAGGACATCGTGCTCTTGGAGCAGTCCGGCCTCAAGCCCATCGTGGTCCACGGCGGCGGCCCGCAGATCGGCCGGATGCTCGGGCGGCTCGGCATCGAGTCGGAGTTCAAGGGCGGCTTGCGGGTCACCGACGAGGCCACCGTCGAGGTGGTCGAGATGGTCCTGGCCGGCTCCATCAACAAACAGATCGTCGGCTGGATCTCGGCCGAGGGCGGACGGGCCATCGGCCTGTGCGGCAAGGACGGCAATATGGTGCGGGCCAAGAAGGCCACACGCACCATCATCGATCCCGAGAGCCAGACCGAGCAAGAGGTCGATCTCGGCCTCGTCGGCGAACCGGATCACGTCGAGCGCGGCGTCCTCGATGCGGTGCTCAAGGCCGAACTCATCCCGGTCCTCGCTCCTGTGGCCTTCGGCGCCGACGGACAGACCTACAACGTCAACGCCGACACCTTCGCGGGCGCCATCGCGGGGGCGCTGCGGGCCAAGCGCCTGCTGCTGCTCACCGACGTACCGGGCGTCCTCGACAAGGACAAGAAGCTGATCCCCGAACTCACTCTGGAGGATTGCCGCCGGCTCATCGCCGACGGCACCATCACGGGCGGCATGATCCCGAAGGTCGAGACCTGTATCTACGCCCTGGAGCAGGGCGTCGAGGCGGTCGTCATCCTCGATGGCAAGGTCAGCCACGCCGTGCTCTTGGAACTGTTCACCGATTACGGTGCCGGGACCCTGATCCGCCGGAGCTGACACCGTGACCCGGTTCGCCCGGCAGGGCGAACCGGGACGAGGGCGGTCACGCGGGCAGCGATTGCGGGATCGATCGAAACGCCACCAGAGTCATGTCGTCCCGGCGCGCTTCGCTGCCACGGTAATCGGCAAGAGCCTGCTGCAGGGCCGCAACCTGATCGCCGAGGCCGTCATGCGATCGCGCGATGAGGATGTCGGCGACCCCACGATGACCGAGCAGTCGACGCCGCTCTCCGCCCATCTGGTCGGTGATCCCGTCGGTCATGAGGTAGAACGTCGTCTCCACCGAGGTCGGGACGACGATCTCGTCCACCGCAAAGATTTCCCCTGCCCGCCGAGGATAGCCGAGGCCGTTCTTCGCGCCGCGGATGCGCGTGACGGTCCCATCCGTGACACTCGTGAGGGAGAGGCCGGCCCCGGCGAAGCGCAGGGTCGCGGTTTGCCGATCCCAGATGCAAATCCCGCAATCGAGGCCGTCATCGGAAACCGCGCCCCGACCGTCCTGGCGCAATTGCACCCGGACCATGGAGTCGAGGGCACGCAGCACCTCGACGGGGTCGCGCAGGCGCCGCTCGTGCAGGATGCGGTCGAGGGCCGTGGCGACGATGAGGGTGAGGAAGGCCCCCGGGACGCCGTGACCGGTACAATCCGCCACCACGATGATGCCGAGCCCGTCGATGTTCTCGAGCCAAAAGTAGTCGCCGCCGACGACGTGAAGCGGTTCCCACAGGACCCCGACCTCGAGGCCGGTGCTCACGAGCGCCGCGCGGTCGGGCAAAACCGAACTCTGGATGCGTCGTGCGTAGCCGATACTCTCCATGACGAGGCCGTTGGCCTCGGCGAGCTTGGCATGCGCCGTCTCGAGTTCCTGTAGCAGCCGCTTCGCTTCGTCGCCCGTTCGGAGACCCTCGACCATGCGGTTGAACGCCTGAGAGATCACGTCGATTTCGTTGCTGGCCCTGAAACGGGCACCGGATTCGACGGTGACCCAGTTCTTGTGCTCGACCTCGCGCATGGCGAGGAGCAGGCGCTTGAGGGGTGCCAGAACGTGCGCCCGTACATTGGCGTGGAGGGTCAACACGAAGGCGAGCATCAGGATGAGACTGGTCACGAGGGCCAGAATCGCCTGCTTCTCGGCGTTGCCGCGCAACGCCTCGGCCGAGATGGCCAGGGTGAGGTGTCCAACGGGTTTGGTCTCGGATGGGAGGGAGAGATCAGCCTGCGCGACGACCATGTCCCAGGACCGACCACGCGGCATGTCACCCAGCGACATGACCACGGCCCCCGCGGCATTGCGCAGAACCACCGCCCGGAACGCCGGATCCAGGGTTAGGGCCTGGACTTGATACCGGTAGATTTCGGGCCGGGTACTCCAATCTGGCCGAGCGACGGCACTTGCGGTCAGGGCGGCGAGCAGCTTTGCCCGCTCGGTGTAGAGCCGGATCTGGTCGCTGTAGTTCACCCAGGCGATGCCGATCTGCGTCACCAGGACGACGACGGCGATGACCGGGTAGATCCGCAGGAACAGGGTATGGGCGAGACTATCGAGGTCGCGCCCTCGGGCAGACCCGCGCAGGGATCCGGGCCTCATGGTCGGGCCGGCGGCGCTTTCGGCCAGCGGCATATCGGTGAACCCGGCGGCTTCGAGGAAGTCGCTGCTACGGCGTGGGCCGGCACCCCGCAGGGAACCGCCGCGCCGAACCGGCGCAGCTTCGGCGCTCGGCATGCCCTCGGGAATCATGGGCCCTCGGGGGTCATGCGGATCGGTCGACCGGGGGCGGAGCCCAATGCATCGGGGGCACTGCGCACACGATCGCGTCCGCTGTCCTTGGCCGTATAGAGGGCGGCGTCCGCGCGCTGCATGGCGGCTTCGAGGGATCCACCGGGTCGGGCCTCGGCGACGCCGATGCTGACGGACAGGATGACGGTCCCGCCCGGCGTCTCGATCGCGGCCGATGCGACCGCGACCCGCAGACGTTCGGCAATCGCCAGGGCCGCGTCGAGGGCGGTGTTCGGAAGCAGAACGGCGAACTCCTCGCCGCCGGTGCGGCCGATGATATCGTGTGGACGCAGGTTCGCCAGGCAGGCCGCCACACAAGCGACGAGAGCCGCATCACCGGCGGCGTGCCCAAAGCTGTCGTTCACGAGCTTGAAGCGGTCGAGATCAAGCATCATGACGGTGATCGGCGTGCCGTCGATCGCATGGCGCTGCCACGCGCGGACGCTCATCTCCATGAAGCGCCGCCGGGACAGGGCACCCGTCAGGTCGTCGGTGTCGGCGAGGCGGCGCAGTTCGGCTTCGAGGCGCGAGCGGTGTTCGATCTCCCTGGAGAGCGCTTCGTTGAGCGCCTGGAGATCGCGACGCTGCTCGGCGAGGCAGTGATTGGCCTTCTGCAAATCGAGTTGCATCCGGTCGCTCATGCGGACGAGGCGTTGCTGCTCGCGGTAGCCGCGGCGGTACGCTTCCGCCAAGGCGTTGACGCCGGCGGCGGCATCGGAAAGCCCAGCCAGCATCGTCTCAGCTTGCCGGATCACGGCTTCCTCGGCATCGTAGAGGCTGAAGGCGTCGCTCGCGGGGCGGGCCGTGGCGGCACGGGGCGCGGCCTTGGGCACCGACGTCATGCGAGCTCCTCGACCATCTCGAAGCGGGCATGGGAGAAATCGGCGGCGAAATCCTCACCGGCTTCCGCGATTGTCTCGTCGCCATCGGCGTAGAACCAGCGGATCGTCACCGGCCGACCCTCGGCGGCGGCATCCTCCAGGGGCATGAACAGATTCATGAGCGCCTTGGCACTCGAGGAATTGAAGTAGGCGAGCCCGACTTCGAACACGATGGGATCGGTGGCGGCCTCGGCGAGATATCCCCGGAGGGCCTGAAGAAGCGGTCCGTAGAACGCCGCGGCGTCCTCGGGATAGGATTCGCCGCGCAAGGCGAGGTGGCCGCGCCCGAAATCGAAATCGATGCGCGGCGACCGCTCGGTCGCGGGAAGGCTGATGGTATCCATCGGTCCGGCGCCGTTCAGATGTAGGCTTTGAGGCAGAAGAAGCTCCGCCCATCGCCGAGTTCCTGGAAATCGTACTCGACGGGCGCGCTCGACCGGCGGGCGATCTCGATGAGGCCGATACTACCGCCTAGGCTTCCCTCGTCGGGCGGCTGACGGAGTTTCTCACGGTAGAACGCCTTCAACTCGTCACCTGTCATCGTGGTCAAGTGATCGAGGCGCGCGCGCAGGGTCGGTACATCGCTGTCCGGGACCTCGTTGCCGCACACCACGTAGAACCGCTCGCCAGCGACCCCGACGACGATCATGCCGGCGCTGATCAGACCGCGGGAACCCGTTGGCTCGGCGACCTTGTCGGCCGAGTAGCGGATGATGTTCTGCGCCTGCTCGACGAAGATACCGAAGACTCGCTTCGTGACACTCGAATGCGTCGCATCTTGGCCCATGCGCAATTTCAGCACTTCCCCGAGGGAAAAAAGAACGTTCTCCGAGAGATCACCGCCGAACGACAGGATCACGCCCTCACGTCGCGACGCGTTGAAGAAGCTCCGAAAATCTCGGGCGAGCAATGCATCCCTCCCAAAGGGTTCGACGTGTCGATTGGGATCGTCGTGAGACGGGCTGAACCCAACCTAAGACTGGGGTCGTATATGAATGTTTAAAAACAGCGCCAAGCCTACCCATTTGCGCCGGATCGACAAACGCTAGACAGGGGTTTGGTCTTCGTGTCCATGAGCGAATACAGGAAGGTGGTGACGAAATAAACAGCATCCTTGGCGCGCGAATGCGCAAGTCGAAGACAAACTCGACGTACGAGGCTTCGATAGATTCCAGGGTGAACGATGGCCCTGTCCCATATCAGACCGTGATGCACCATTCGGGCCATTGGCGAACCTTGGCGCTTCCAATTTCGGCGCCATGCCCCATCTTAGCCGTCCCGGCCGGATCATCCGGCCCAACCCTTAAGTCGAAGCGCCTTGTTCCTTCCCGGCGAAAACCATTTCACCTCCGTCCGATCCCGTGGGTTCGATCATGTCGACACCTGGGTGTTCGATCTCGACAACACGCTCTACCCGAGCGACGCACGGGTTTGGCCACAGGTGGACGAGCGGATCACCCTCTACGTGATGCGCCTCTACGGTCTCGATGGGCTCTCGGCGCGTGCCCTGCAGAAGTATTTCTACCATCGCTATGGCACCACCCTGAAAGCGCTGATGATCGAGGCGGCCATCGATCCGCACGATTTTCTCGATTTCGCTCACGACATCGACCATTCGAGCATCAGCCTCGACCCGGCCCTGGGGGCCGCCATCGCCGAGTTGCCCGGCCGCAAGCTCATCCTCACCAATGGATCGCGTCGGCACGCCGAGAGCGTGGCGCGAAAACTCGGAATTCTCGACCATTTCGAAGACGTGTTCGATATCGCCGACGCGGATTTCGTGCCCAAACCCGAACGCTCGACCTATGAGCGTTTTCTCCTCCGCCACGGGGTCGATCCGCGCCGTTCGGTTCTGTTCGAGGACATCGCCCGCAATCTCGTAGTGCCGCATGAGATCGGCATGGCGACGGTGTTGGTCGTGCCCCGAACCCTCGATCCGTTCCGGGAGGCGTTCGAGCAGGAAGCGGTGCAGGAAGCGCATATCGACCACATCACGAGCGATCTCGCGGGCTTCCTCACGCACCGCGTCCTACCGGTGATCCGGTGAGCGGCCTGCAGGACGACCATAGTCTAGAGGACACGCAGCAGGGGGACACACGGCAAGAGGACACACGGCAAGAGCCTTGGGCCGAACGTCATGCTCCGTCCCTGGACGACATCGAAGCGCTCGCTCATGCGGCGTTCGTAGATCTCCCACCTGCGTTTCGTGCCCTTTGCCCGGGGATCGTCATCCATGTCGACGAATTTCCCGACGACGACACTCTGATCGAGATGGACTGCGCCAGCGAATTCGATCTGCTGGGCCTGTTCCGGGGCATCGGACTGGCGCAATCGGGCGAGTTCACGACCGGCCAGATGCCAAACCAGATCTGGCTCTACCGCCGGCCCTTGCTCGATTATTGGGCCGAGCACGAGGAAACCCTCGGGCACCTCGTCACCCATGTCCTCGTCCACGAGATCGGGCACCATTTCGGCCTGTCGGACGACGACATGGCCGGCATCGAGGCACGTTCCGACGGTTGAGCCCGGAGCGGTGGCCTACGAAACAGGCGCCGCGCCGGAGGCTCAGAGGGTCTCCGGGTGACCGATCTGGCTCGCCTTCGGGCGGCGGGTGCGGAACTGGCCGCGTGCCACGGCGACGAAGGCCAGGATCACGACCGTCAGGGTGGTGAGCCACCACATCACCGTCAGGCCGACACCGATACAGGTGATGGTGAATGCGGCGGCGAAGGCCGCCATGGCGCCGGGGACGAGGACGGGCGTCCCCCGTCCGCTGCGGCGGATCGCGGCCTGAAGCGCGAACGCCGCGGCGAAGGCGCCGACGACGCCCAGTTCGTACCACAACTCGAACAGCAGCGTGGTGGGCGCATTGGCCGGGAGGAGATTGACGATCCTGCCCCGCAGCGCCGTCTCGAAACCGTGCCCCGTGACGAGGCGCAACGGCTCCGTGGTGACGATCTTCTGCCAGGTCTTGAGCGACAGGGCGCCGGGCGAAGCCGGGCCGAGCAGGGTCGAGGCGACGGGTCGTGCGAGGAACGGCAGCAGGGGCGCCCCCACCAAGAGGGCTGCCGCACCGAGGCTTGCGACGCGTACGCCGAGGAACGGCCGGAGACTGGTGAGGGCGAAGGCGGCGGCGCCCACCGCCAAGGCTGCGAGTTGAAGCGCGTTCGGCGAAACCACCAGGGCCACGGCCACGAGGAGCGCGAGGCCTAGGGATTCGAGGTCGCGCCCGCGCGAGCGCAGCCACGCCACGGCCGGCCAGACCAGGAGCGCGAGAAGCGTCAATCCACGGTCCAGAGTTCCATCGATCTCCGTTGGCGTTCCTGGGAGACGATGCCCGAACAGGCCGAGCAGAATCGCCACGAGAGCGGCGGCCGCGGTGCCCACGGGCAGGAGGTATAGGTTGGCCGAACGCATCCGCTCCGGCAGGGCGAGATAGCCCGCGAGGGTCAGAAGGATCGTCGCGATCAGGTTGAGCAACCGCTCGGCGGCAAGATCGAGGAACGGCGTCCACACCAGGGACAGAGCCGCCCACAGGATGACGAGGAGCCCGGCGAGGAAGGCCGGCATTCGCAGCAGGCGCCCGGCGGCTGGCCTCCAGGGCCCGGATTTGCCGTCGATGGCGCTGGCCAGCACAAGCAGCACCACGGCGATGGGCGCCAGAATGACGGCCGCGCGGCGACCCATCTGCGTCGTCACCGGCACGAGGACGAACAGGCCGAAGAACCCGATGCGCCGCAGGAGCGCGGCGGCATCGAGGGCCGGATCGACAGAAGGGTGGGACGCACGCGCCATGATTGCGACTGTCGACCGTGAACCGGCGCCACGAGTTGACCCGCGCGCTACGGCGCCAGTCGTAGTGCACTCGTCCTGGTCGGGCTGTAGATGCCGTGCAACACCTGTGCCCTGGCGGACACGGTTCAGGCGGTGACCGAGACGGACGGTCGATGGATCAGACGCCGCCCGAAGTCGCACAGAACCCGCCATCCCGCCCACGCGGCGAGGAACCCGAGGAGCCCGGCCACCAAGCCATCGGCGGTCGTCGGGATCGCGGGGCGATAGTCCTCGTAGGTCGCCCGCGCGAGATGGAGGTCGGGGTCGCGGATCAGGGCCGCAAGTCGGCCGAGAGAACCACCGGCGGTGTCGAGGGCGGCGCGGCGTGCCGTTAGGGTGGCGAGCCGATCGAGATCCGCGCGCGCGGCTGCCCCACGTCGAGAAACAAGAGCATCGGAATCGCCGCGCAGCCGCGCAATGGCACTGTCACGGGTATGTCCCGTCGCCTGTGCATCGGCTTCGAACCCGGCGACCACGCGGCGCAACTCCTCGACGGTCCCAGCCAACCGCTGGCCATACTGCTGAGCGAACTCAGGTCCCTGCGCCCCAACGATGCCCGCAAGCACGCCCAGTGCGAGGCCCAAGGTGCGGAGGACACGAAACACGGGCACCTCCCACACGGGTTCGACGCTCGGACAAGCCGCGGGGCAGCTCCGGTGTTCCCTGCCCTCGATCGAGGCGCGACGTCGGCTTCGTCCGGAGGGGGCCACAGAAGCGGTCACGTGTACGCTCGAACGATCTTGCGGGATGCCGCCGCAGGCTGCTTGACAGCCCGGGCGGCCGAACATACACCCCCGACACCGCAGCGGAGACGAGGCGGGACGCCACGCGGGCGTAGCTCAGTTGGTTAGAGTGCCGGCCTGTCACGCCGGAGGTCGCGGGTTCGAGTCCCGTCGCCCGCGCCATTTACAAGCCTACCATTCCGAAAGTCCGATCTCGCGCGACGCGAAACGTGTCTTGTGCGGATCGCTTTCCACGCCACGCGGGCGTAGCTCAGTTGGTTAGAGTGCCGGCCTGTCACGCCGGAGGTCGCGGGTTCGAGTCCCGTCGCCCGCGCCATTTTTATTCCCCGACAATCTGCATTGTGTTGCAAGGACTTCGCGTCCCCAAGGTCCCGCCTGCCCGCGGCGGCGACGTTGCGCCGGCTCGCTTTCGCTTGTGGGAATCCTAAGCTCATCGAACGCAACCGGCCGGAAGATGCTCGTGTCGTCGGTCAAGGCTTGCGGAGGGTGAACGATGCCGGGGTTTTTCTTCCTCTACTTCACAGCCTGCATGACCAACGCGCCGGACACCTGCGAAGCGCGGCGGCTCGCCCTCGACGTCGCCGACGCGCGTGCCTGCCACCACGTGGCACAGCCGCAGCTGGCGCGCTGGGTCGGGACGCATCCGGACTATCGCATCACCGGATGGCGCTGCGGTGCGCCGTTACGCGATCCGGGTACGCGGATCTGAGCCGGGGCGTGCCCAGCATGCCACGGTGACGAGCGAACGGATCGGCGTGGGACCGTTGCCGCGTTTTCGCCGCATGGGGCCGCAAGGGGCATGGAACCGGGAAAAGCATGGAGCCGATCCCGCCCGAGCCCATGAGCCGATGCCCAAGTTATCCTCACGCGCCTTCGCTTACGTCGTGGCCGCATCCGTCGCGGTGACTTTGGCCGGTTGCAGCGCACCCACCCTCCTCGGTCCCGATACGCCGACCAGCGTCGTGATCCTCGATGAGCAGGCAGCGGCCGCCGCCATCTCACGCTACCGGGCACAGCACGGTCTCGGGCCGGTGGTGATCGACACCAGCCTGATCCGGGCCGCGTCGTATCAGGCGGCTTCCAATGCGAAGGCCGGCCGTCTCAGCCACGAGATCGGCGGCACCTTCGATGCACGCATGGCGGAGGCGGGCTTCGGCCGCGCCTACGCGGCGGAGAATCTCAGTGCAGGCTCGAACACCTTCGACGAGGTGCTGGCGCGCTGGAAGTCTTCGCCGGAGCACAACAAGAACATGCTGATGCCGCAACTGAAGCGCGTCGGCATCGCCCGCGTCGATGCGCCGGGCACTCGCTACAAGCGCTTCTGGGCCCTGGTCCTCGCCGGCGGCTGAGTGCCGTCAGCTCTCGCCGGTGTCGGCCTCGGCCAGGCCGTCCTGCAGGGTTCGAATGATGGTTCGCATCTCGGGGATCATCGCGATCGCCTTCGCGATCCGTTGCGCCTCGTCACGGGTCATCGCGCCGGTTGCCGTGCGCGAAGCCTCATCGTCCGAGAAATAGGTCCACGCGACGGCCACGCCGGCGGCATCCTCGACGCAGAAGCTTTCCGCTTTCTCGACGACGAGCCAAGGGGTGGGAAATCCGCGTGGCTCGGTCATGTCAGGCGATCCGATGTCGTCCCGCGAGACGGGACAGGGCCTGGTGGGCGGTGACGGGCTCGAACCGCCGACCCTCTCCGTGTAAAGGAGACGCTCTACCAACTGAGCTAACCGCCCAGGCGCGCCGTGTCGTACCGAAGCGGCCGTCGGCACGCAACCCGTAGCCTCACGAGGATGGGAAGCCGCACGAAGAAAGAGACCCCGGAGTTTCCTCCGGGGCTTCTTCGCCTGTCAGCGGTTCAGTGCGCGATGACCGTGGCGGTCTCGTCCTCACCGATCACCGGGCGAACCGGCGGGGCCGGCTCCTCCCACTCGATGGGTTCGGGTACCCGCACCAGGGCATGCTTGAGAACCTGATCCATCCGCGAGACCGGGATGATCTCCATCCCGTTCTTAACGCTATCGGGCACCTCGGCGATGTCCTTGGCGTTCTCCTCGGGGATCAGCACCGTCTTGATACCTCCACGAAGAGCCGCGAGCAGCTTCTCTTTCAGACCGCCGATGGGCAACACCCGGCCACGGAGTGTCACCTCTCCGGTCATCGCCACATCCTTCTTCACGGGGATGCCCGTGAGGGTGGAGATGATGGCGGTGGCCATGCCGATGCCGGCGGACGGGCCATCCTTCGGAGTCGCTCCCTCCGGAACGTGGACGTGGATGTCCCGGCGCTCGAACAGCGGCGGCTCGATGCCGAAATCGACGGCCCGCGAGCGGACGTAACTCGCCGCAGCGGAAATCGACTCCTTCATCACGTCGCGCAGGTTGCCCGTCACGGTCATCTTGCCCTTGCCGGGCATCATGACGCCTTCGATGGTCAGCAACTCCCCACCCACCTCGGTCCACGCGAGGCCCGTGACCACACCAACCTGATCCTCCTCGTCGATCTCGCCGTAGCGGAACTTCGGAGCACCGAGGAACACCGGCAGGTTCTCCTCGGTAACGGCAACCGCCTTCACCTTCGTGATGAGAATCTCCTTCACCGCCTTGCGGATGAGGTTGGAGATCTCGCGCTCCAGGTTACGGACGCCCGCTTCCCGCGTGTAGCGACGGATGAGCATCAGCAGCGCGGCATCGTCGATCTGCCATTCCTTGGCGTCGAGGCCGTGCTTCTTGACCGCGCCCGGGATCAGGTGCTTCCGCGCGATCTCAAGCTTCTCCTCCTCGGTGTAGCCGGCGATGCGGATCACCTCCATGCGGTCCATGAGGGGCGCGGGGATGTTCAGCGTGTTGGCGGTCGTAACGAACATCACGTTCGACAGGTCGTAATCGACCTCGAGGTAGTGGTCGTTGAAGGTCGAGTTCTGTTCGGGGTCGAGGACCTCGAGCAGGGCGGCCGAGGGATCGCCCCGGAAATCCATGCCCATCTTGTCGATCTCATCGAGGAGGATGAGCGGGTTCGAGGTCTTGGCCTTGCGCATGGACTGCACGATCTTGCCGGGCATCGAACCGATATAGGTACGGCGGTGACCGCGGATCTCGGCCTCGTCGCGCACGCCGCCGAGCGACATACGAACGAACTCACGGCCCGTCGCCTTGGCGATAGACTTGCCAAGCGAAGTCTTGCCGACGCCGGGGGGACCGACGAGGCACAGGATCGGTCCGGTGAGCTTGTTGGCCCGCTGCTGCACAGCCAGATACTCGACGATGCGCTCCTTGACCTTGTCGAGGCCAAAATGATCCTCGTCGAGCATCACCTGCGCGCCGAGCAGATCCTTCTTCATCTTCGAGCGCTTGCCCCACGGGATGCCGAGCATCCAGTCGAGGTAGTTGCGCACGACGGTGGCTTCCGCCGACATGGGCGACATCTGACGCAGCTTCTTCAGCTCCGCCACCGCCTTGTCGCGGGCCTCCTTGGTGAATTTGGTCTTCTCGATCTTGTCTTCGAGTTCGGCGAGCTCGTCCTTGCCGTCCTCGGAATCGCCCAACTCCTTCTGGATCGCCTTCATCTGCTCGTTGAGGTAGTACTCGCGCTGAGTCTTCTCCATCTGCCGCTTCACGCGGGTCCGGATGCGCTTTTCCACCTGCAAGACGGAGATCTCGCTCTCCATCAGCGACAGCACCCGCTCCAGGCGCTGCGCGACCGTGGGAATCTCCAGGATCGCCTGCTTGTCGGCAATCTTCACCGCCAGGTGGGAGCCGACTGTGTCGGCGAGCTTCGAGGGCTCGTCGATCTGTGTGACGGCGGAGACGACCTCGGGCGAGATCTTCTTGTTGAGCTTCACGTAGTTCTCGAACTCGGCGATGACCGAGCGGGCGAGCGCCTCCGCCTCGACACTGTCACCGAGCTCATCGGTGAGAGTCTCGGCCTCGGCCTCATAATAAGAGTCCGACTTGCTGAAATGGGTAATCTTGGCGCGACCAGCCCCCTCGACCAGCACCTTCACGGTACCATCGGGCAGCTTCAAGAGTTGGAGCACGCTGGCGAGCGTTCCGATCTTGTAGATCGCGTCGGTCGCCGGATCGTCGTCGCTGGCATTGATCTGGGTCGCGAGAAGAATGTGACGATCCGTCCGCACGGCTTCCTCAAGGGCGCGGATCGACTTCTCGCGACCGACGAAGAGCGGGACGATCATATGCGGAAACACGACGATGTCGCGAAGCGGCAGGACGGCATAAGAGCCCGTCGAGCCCGGGACCACAGGCTGGCGCGATTTCGGTTGAGTCATGTCGGACTTCCTCATGAGGGACGCCGGGCAGTCGCTCCTCCGGGGAGCAAGCAACCTGCCAGGAGCCGACCGGGCCGCGAAGGGGTCGGAAGTGTTATCGGAGAAGCGGCTGGCGGCGGGACACCGCACCTCGAAAGGCGAGCGTGCGGCCATCGCGCGTCTGAATTCAGATGGAAGCGGGGGCGGATGTTTTCAAGCATCCGCCCCGAGGCCGGCCATCATGACGCGAGCCGGACAGGGTCAGGCAGCGCTCAGGCGCTGACGCTGGCCGGGGCTTCCTTGTTGCGGTCCCCGTGGATGTAGAGAGGACGCGACTTGCCGTCGACGACCTCGGGGCCGATCACCACCTGCTCGACGGATTCGAGACCCGGCAGATCGTACATGGTCTCGAGGAGAATGGTCTCGAGGATCGAGCGCAGGCCACGTGCACCGGTCTTCCGCTCGATGGCCTTGCGGGCAACCATGGACAGGGCCTCGTCCTGGAACGTCAGGTCGACGTTCTCCATCTCGAACAGGCGCTGGTACTGCTTGACCAGAGCGTTCTTAGGCTCCTGAAGAATCCGCTTGAGGGCGGTCTCGTCGAGATCTTCCAAGGTCGCCAGCACGGGCAGGCGGCCGACGAACTCGGGGATGAGGCCGAACTTCAGCAGATCCTCGGGCTCGACGTTGCGGAAGATCTCGCCCGTGCGACGATCGTCGGGAGCTTGAACCGTGGCGCCGAAGCCGATTGAGGTCCCCTTGCCGCGCGCCGAGATGATTCGCTCGAGGCCTGCGAAGGCGCCACCGCAGATGAACAGGATGTTCGTGGTGTCGACCTGCAGGAACTCCTGCTGCGGATGCTTGCGGCCGCCCTGCGGAGGCACGGAGGCGACGGTGCCTTCCATGATCTTCAGGAGCGCCTGCTGCACGCCCTCGCCGGAGACGTCGCGGGTGATCGACGGATTGTCGGACTTGCGCGAAATCTTATCGATCTCGTCGATGTAGACGATGCCGCGCTGCGCCCGCTCGACGTTGTAGTCGGAGGCCTGGAGCAGTTTGAGAATGATGTTCTCGACGTCCTCGCCGACGTAGCCCGCCTCCGTCAGGGTGGTCGCGTCCGCCATGGTGAACGGGACGTCGAGAATGCGGGCGAGCGTCTGCGCGAGCAGCGTCTTGCCCGAGCCCGTCGGCCCGATCAGCATGATGTTGGATTTGGCCAGCTCGACGTCGTTGTGCTTCGAGGCGTGGGCGAGGCGCTTGTAGTGGTTGTGGACCGCGACGGAGAGAACCTTCTTCGCAAAATCCTGACCGATGACATAGTCATCGAGGACGCGGCGGATTTCCTTCGGCGTGGGGACGCCGTCGCGCGATTTCACCAGGGAGGATTTGGATTCCTCGCGGATGATGTCCATGCACAGTTCGACACACTCGTCGCAGATGAACACCGTCGGGCCCGCGATCAACTTGCGGACCTCGTGCTGGCTCTTGCCGCAAAACGAGCAGTACAGCGTGCTCTTCGAGTCGTTGCCGCCAGTCTTGCTCATATCGGTCTCCGTTCGCGGGCATGGCGCCGGTCCGGGGCGCACACGCATCCTTCGAATTTAATGGCATCGGCCTAAAGAAACAGTCACCTGCGCGCATCTGCCGGTTTCGGATCAGACTGACGATGCAAGCACGCGGCCGCGGCCGGATCAAGGCAGAGACGACGCCCCGCCTCGAAACGACGCGGCCGAACCCCGGAATGGGGTCCGGCACCTACGGGCGGGATCAGGCGGCAGCCGGCTCCGGACGCTTCTGGATCACCTCGTCGATGAGGCCGAATTCCTTGGCGGCGTCGGCCGTCATGAAATTGTCGCGCTCGAGCGCCTGGACGATGGTGTCGTAGTCCCGTCCCGTGTGCTTCACGTAGATCTCGTTGAGGCGCTTCTTCAGGGCCTCGATCTCGCGGGCATGGATCAGGATGTCGGTGGCCTGACCCTGGAAGCCGCCCGACGGCTGGTGCACCATGATGCGAGCGTTCGGCAGGGCAAAGCGGTGCCCGGGCTCGCCGGCGGTGAGCAGAAGCGAACCCATCGACGCGGCCTGGCCGACGCAGAGGGTCGTCACCGGGCAACGGATGAACTGCATAGTGTCGTAGATCGACAGACCCGAGGTCACCACGCCGCCGGGCGAGTTGATATAGAAGGAGATCTCCTTCTTCGGGTTCTCGGCTTCGAGGAAGAGCAACTGCGCCACGATGAGCGAGGCGCCGTAATCCTCCACCGGGCCGGTGAGGAAGATGATCCGCTCGCGCAGCAGGCGCGAATAGATGTCGAAGGCACGCTCGCCGCGGCTCGACTGCTCGACCACCATGGGCACGAGCGCGGAGTTATAATAGTCGACCGGATCTCTCATCATCACGTGCCCCAGGCTTCGAGGGGTCCGGCCGCGCCGCGAATCGGGCGCGGGCCGGACATTTCAGCGAACTCCGACGACGGTGAACGTCGCCTCTACTCTCGGCCCGCCGCCCACGAAGGGAGCACCGGGCTCAGTCGGCCTTGGCGACGGCAGGCAGGGCCTCGTCGCCGGTCGAAACAGTCTCGTCCTTATCGGACGTGGTCTTGGAGGCCCCGTCGGACGCCTCGGATTCATCCTCGTCGGCGAACAACGCCTCCTTGGAGACGGGCTCTTCGACGAGCTTCACCTGCGCGAGCACGTGGTCGACGACCTTCTCTTCGAAGATCGGCGCACGCAGTTCCGCGAGCGCCTGGGCATTCTTACGGTAGAAGTCCCAGACCTGCTGCTCCTGACCCGGGAACTGCCGGACCCGGGCGATCAGGGCCTGATTGACCTCGTCGTCGCTGACCTTGATATCGGCGGTCTCACCGACCTGCGCAAGCACCAAGCCGAGACGCACGCGACGCTCAGCGATTTTGCGGTACTCGGCGGTGGCCTTCTCCTCCGTGGTCCCCTCGTCCTCGAAGGTCTTCTCGCGGGTCTTCAGGTCCTGCTCGACCTGGGCCCACACGGCAGCGAACTCCTGGTGGACGAGGCTGGGCGGCAGCTCGAACGCATACTTGGTGTCCAGGGCGTCGAGGAGTTCCTTCTTGAGCTTGCGCCGGGACTGCGCCTCGAAGTCGCCGCCGATGGCGGTGGACACGGCCTCCTTCAGCTTATCGAGGGACTCCATGCCGAAGCCCTTGGCGAGTTCGTCGTCGATCTTGGTCTCGCCCGGCGCCTGGACGGCGGTGACGGTGACGTCGAACTCGGCCTCCTTGCCGGCCAATGCCTCGGCACCGTAGCCCTCGGGGAAGGTCGACTTCACCACGCGGTTCTCACCGGCCTTGGCGCCGACGAGCTGCTCTTCGAAGCCGGGGATGAACTGGCCCGACCCGAGTTCGAGGTCGATGCCCTCACCCTTGCCGCCCTCGAACTCGACGCCGTCGATGCGGCCGACGAAGTCGATGGTGACGCGGTCGCCGGTCTCGGCGGCGGCACCCTCGTCGCGCGCCGTGAAGCTGCGGTTGGACGACGCCATGCGGGTGATGGCTTCGTCGACCTCGGTGTCGGAGGGCTTGGCCACGAGCTTGGTCAGGCTGACGTCGGAGAGATCGGCGAGCTCGAAGGTCGGGAGCACTTCCAGGGCGACGTTGAACTGCAGGTCGGCCTTGGCGTCGAGGGCGCGCTCGACAACGGACTGCTCGCCGGGGAACTCGACCTTGGGCTCGAGGGCGAGCTTGAGGTTGTTGTCCTGGACGATCTTCTGGTTGGCCTCGTTGACGGCGTTCTGCAGCACGTCGGCCATCACCGAGCGGCCGTAGAGTTTGCGCAGGTGGGCCACCGGCACCTTGCCGGGGCGGAAGCCCTTGATCTGGGCCTTGTCCTTGAGGGTCGACAGCTCGCTGTTCAGGCGCTCCTCGAGCTCATGCGCGGCAAGGGATACCTGAAACTCGCGCTTCAGCCCCTGGGAGAGTGTCTCGGTCACCTGCATGGTCGTCTTTCCGCTGTCGTGCGTATGTTGGCGCAAATTTCGTTCGCTCCCCGCCACCCGTCGGGGCCGGGGAAGGTCGGCGCCAGGATATCACGCGAAAACCAGAGGCCGAATCGCGACGAACGGCCCGGCCGGCCATTCGCGGTGAGCCAATCCGTTCCGACGGCGATGGACTGGTGCGGGCGGAGGGGCTCGAACCCCCACGTCTTGCGACACTGGTACCTAAAACCAGCGCGTCTACCAGTTCCGCCACGCCCGCAAGCGACGACCTCCGGCGCGTAATCCCACCGCCAGAGCGCGGTCCTATAGCACGGGCGCAACGGGCCGCAGCAAAAAAAGTCGGGGTGTGCGATTTCCGCGTGGAAGGCCGCCGTCGGCGGCGATCGGCAGACCGGTTGGCGGGTCTTGGCCCTGAGTCTACAAGCAGCGCGGATCCGTTCGACGGACCGCTTCCGTCCTCCGCCAGAGGTGTCATGCCGCATCGTCGCTCGTCGCGTATCGGGTTGGTCTCCGACCCGGCCGTCTCACGCCGGACCCTGCTCGGTGGCGTCGCGGCTTTCGCCCTCGGATCGACGGAAGCCGTCGCGCAGGCGCCGGCGCGCCCGGCTGTGCCGGCAAAATCCGCCCCCGAGGTCAAGCCCGATGCCAAACCGGAAACCCCAGTCCGCACTTTGAGCGCCGTGCCCGGTACGACGCGGCTGAAGCCCGAGCCGGCCGTCGCGACCCCGGTGTGGTCCTTCGACGGCGCGGCCGTTCCCCCGGTGGTTCGGGTGAAGCTCGGCGAGACCGTGCGCTTGCGGGTCGAGAACAAGACCGACAGGCCGCTCTCCCTGCATTGGCACGGTGTGCGCAACCAGAATCCCATGGACGGCGTCGGCGGCCTGACCCAGGCTCCGATCCCGCCGGGCGGCGATTTCACCTACGCCTTCGTGCCTCCCGACGCCGGCAGTTTCCTGATTCGGCCCCTCGTGGTGGGCGGATCGAGCGAGCCATCGGGCCGAGGGCTCGCCGGCATGCTGGTGGTCGAGGAGGTCGTGCCGCCCCCCGTCGACCACGACCTCACGGTCCTGATGCAGGATTGGCGTCTTTCCGACGACGGAACACTGTTGCCCTTCGGCCAGACCGCCTTCGCGGCGAGTTCGGGACGGCTGGGCAATCTCGTCACGGTCAACGGGAAGCCGGTGCCCGACGCCATCACGGTCCGCCCGGGTAGCCGGGTCCGCCTGCGCCTCGCCAACGCGTGCAATGCGCGCGGCACCCGCATCCGCTTCGACAACCTCAAGGTCTACGTTGCGGCCGTGGACGGCCAACCGACCGACACCTTCGAGCCGCTGCGCGCCACCCTCCCGTTCCCACCCGGCACGCGCTACGACCTCATGCTCGACATGCCGGCGGAGGCCGGCGCCTCGGGCAGCATCACCGCGCTGGTCGGGAACGGCCTGGCGCTCGCCACCCTCACGACGAGTGGCGAACCGGTCACGGGCAAGCGTGGGGCGATCGGGCCCATCGGCGAGAACAAGCTCCTGCCGGCGGAGGTAAGACTCCAGAACGCGTTACGCCGGGACGTAGTGCTGACGGGCGGCGCCCGCATCGACAAGGACAAGCCCGCGGCCGAACCGGCCTACACGGGTGATGCGGGGAAGGTCTGGGCGGTCAACGGTGCGTGGGGCAATGCCGGCGTGGCGCCCCTGTTCACGGTGAAGCGCGGCCAGGTGGTGGTTCTGGCCCTGCGCAACGACACCGCCTTTCCCCAGGCGCTCCATCTGCACGGCCATTCCTTCCGCCTGCTCCACCCCCTCGACGATGGCTGGGAGCCCTATTGGCTCGACACCTTCCAGCTTTTGGAAGGCCGTACCGCCCGCATCGCATTCAAGGCCGACAATCCCGGCCGCTGGGTGATCGGCGCGACGGTGCTGGAGCGGTTCGACACCGGGCTGTGGGGCTGGTTCGAGGTGACCTGAACCGTTCGGTCAGGCTTCGATCAGCCCCCGCAGCACTGCCGGGATCAACTCCGGCATATCCTCGGCGATGAGGCCGGGGCCGTGGCGGCGGCCGGCATCGCCGTGCATCCAGACGGCTGCGGCCGCCGCCTCGAACGGATCCATTCCCTGCGCCAGCAGTCCCGCGATGAGGCCGGACAGCACGTCGCCCGAACCGGCCGTACCGAGATAGGGCGTGCCGTGGTCGTTGATGGCCGCCCGGCCATCCGGCGCGGCGATCACCGTGTCCGCCCCCTTGAGAACCACGACCGCCCCGGCCACCGCCGCGGCCCGACGGGTGCGCTCCAGCTTCGACAGATCCTCGGCCACCGCGTCCGTCCCCTCGAACAGCCGGGCGAACTCGCCGTCATGCGGGGTCAGCACCGCCTGCGCGTCGCCGTCGGCGATGTGGGCGGCGAGGAGCCGGGCCTGCGCCTTGAAGCTCGTCAGCGCGTCGGCATCAAGCACGAGGCGACGCCCGGCGGCGGCGGCCATGGCGACGAGGTCGCGCGTGGCCTCGCCGATCCCGAGACCGGGCCCCGCCAGAACGACGTTCAGGCGCTCGTCCACGAGGAGGTCGTCGAGATCGTCCGCGCTCTCGTACGGGCGCATCATGATGGCGGTGAGATGGGCGGCGTTCTCCGCGAGCGCGGCCGGTGGCGAAGCCAAGGTGACGAGGCCGGCGCCGATCCGCAACGCCCCGCGCGCGGCGAGCCGCGCCGCGCCGGTGCGGTGCGCCGGACCGGACAGGACCAGGGCGTGCCCCCGCGTGTACTTGTGGCTCGACGCGTCCAGGCGGGGGAACGCCGCGCCCCACAGGGCGGGGCCGTTCCGCCAGAGCGGCGCCTCGCCATCGAAGCCGGCCGCCAGATCGTCCGGGCCGGTACCGATCCCGGCGACGTGCAGGGCTCCGCAATGGGCGCGCCCCGGCTGAAGCAGATGCCCCGGCTTGAGCGCTACGAAGGTCACGGTCTCGACGGCGCGCACGGCGACGCCGCGCACCGCCCCGGTGTCGCCGTCGATGCCGCTCGGGACGTCGACGGCGATCACCGGTACGGCCGCTCGCGCCAGGCGCTGCACGAACGCGGCGGCCTCCCCATCGAGGTCGCGCGACAGGCCGGCGCCGAACAGGGCATCGACGACGAGGGCGTAGGCCGCGAAATCTTCGACATCGGCGAGCGTCATGACCGCGCCCGTCCATCCGGCCGCTGCGCCGGCGGCATCGCCCGCGAGGTCGGCCACGGGTACGAGTACGGCGAGTTCGACGCGGACTCCACCCTCCGCGAGATGCCGGGCCGCGACGAATCCATCACCGCCGTTGTTGCCCGGTCCGCACAGGACGAGCACGCATCCGCCCTCCGGGAGATGGGCGCGCACCCGCGCCGCGACGGCGCCACCGGCCTGTTCCATCAAGGTGGAACCCGGCGTTCCGAAGAGAATCGCGGCGGCATCGACCCGGCGCATCGCCTCGACGGTGAGCAGGCGCGTCGTGTCCATCGGGAGTCCCCAAGAGTTCGCGAAAAAGAGGTGGCGGAAGACGCGTTGGCCGTCGAAGCTTCGGCTGGCAACATGCCCGCATCCCGCCCAGCCGTGCCCTCGATCGTACCAAAGAGGGACGAAGGCCCGAACGATATGCAGGGCATGCACATTCGTTGTGCAGATTTCCGCGTGCCATCGTCAAAACGGCGTGGCGGCGATCCGGCGGCGATGATACCAAAGTGGTTCAGAGCAGCATCGAGGTCAGGCCCGCCCGGCATGAAGAAGATCGAAGCGATCATCAAGCCTTTCAAACTCGACGAGGTGAAGGAAGCCCTTCAGGAGGTCGGCCTGCAGGGCATCACCGTGATCGAGGCGAAGGGTTTCGGCCGCCAGAAGGGCCATACCGAGCTCTATCGCGGTGCCGAGTACGTGGTCGATTTCCTGCCGAAGGTGAAACTCGAGATCGTTCTGTCGGATGCCCTGGTGGAAGGCGCCGTCGAGGCGATCCGCAAGTCGGCCCAGACCGGCCGCATCGGCGATGGCAAGATCTTCGTCTCGACCATCGAGGAAGCGATCCGCATCCGCACCGGCGAGACCGGCACCGACGCGATCTGAAGTCCGTCCCCTGACGTCCAGCGAAACCGTACGACAAGAAGGTGTCATCGCCTTCCAGTCCCGGCGCGTCGATTGCGCGGGCCCGGGCATGATGACGGAATCGTCGACCAGTTGCACGGCGATGGCGTTTTCTTCTCGCCGCCTGGGTCCACCCCGCGCGAAAACCCTATAAACCCGAGCCAACCGCGGGCCGCCCTTTGGCGGCCGGCGGCAAAACCACGGCTGAATGCCGCGACACGAAGGAGACCCCCGAGGATGGCCAAGACTGCAGCCGAAGTCCTGAAAGAGATCAAGGACAACGACGTCAAGTACGTGGACTTCCGGTTCACTGACCCGCGCGGCAAGTGGCAGCACGTGACGTTCGACGTCTCCCTCGTGGACGACGAGATTTTCACCGACGGGACCATGTTCGACGGCTCGTCCATCGCCGGCTGGAAGGCCATCAACGAGTCGGACATGCTGCTCATGCCCGATCCGGCCACCGCCTGCATGGACCCGTTCTTCTCGGCCTCCACCATGTCCATCGTCTGTGACGTGCTCGAGCCCTCGACCGGTGCGCCCTACAGCCGTGACCCGCGCAGCACGGCGAAGCTCGCCGAGGCCTACCTGAAGTCCACGGGCATCGGCGACACCATCTATGTCGGCCCCGAGGCCGAATTCTTCGTGTTCGATGACGTGAAGTTCGCCTCCGAGCCGTACCAGACCGGCTTCAAGCTCGATTCCACCGAGCTGCCAATCAACGGCTTCACCGACTACGAAGGCGGCAACCTCGGCCACCGCATTCCGATGAAGGGCGGCTACTTCCCGGTGCCGCCGCAGGATTCGGCGCAGGACATGCGCGGCGAGATGCTGGCCGCCATGCAGTCCATGGGCGTGAAGGTGGAAAAGCACCACCACGAGGTGGCGAGCGCCCAGCACGAGCTCGGCATGAAGTTCGACACGCTCACCCTGCTCGCCGACCACATGCAGATCTACAAGTACTGCATCCACAACGTCGCCCAAAGCTACGGCAAGACGGCGACCTTCATGCCGAAGCCCGTCTACGGCGACAACGGCTCGGGCATGCACGTGCACCAGTCGATCTGGAAGGACGGCAAGCCGCTCTTCGCCGGCGACAAGTACGCCGACCTCAGCCAGGAATGCCTGTGGTTCATCGGGGGCACGATCAAGCACGCCAAGGCCCTCAACGCCTTCACCAACCCGTCGACCAACTCCTACAAGCGCCTGGTGCCGGGCTACGAGGCTCCCGTGCTGCTGGCCTACTCGGCCCGCAACCGCTCGGCCTCCTGCCGCATCCCGTGGACGACGAACCCGAAGGCCAAACGCGTCGAGGTCCGTTTCCCAGACCCGATGGCCAACCCCTACCTCGCCTTCTCGGCCCTGCTCATGGCCGGCCTCGACGGCATCCTCAACAAGATCGATCCGGGCCCGGCCATGGACAAGGATCTCTACGACCTGCCGCCGCGCGAGCTGAAGAAGATCCCCACCGTCTGCGGCAGCCTGCGTGAAGCCCTTCAGAACCTCGACCGCGACCGCGCCTTCCTCAAGATGGGCAACGTCTTCACGGACGATCAGATCGACTCGTTCATCGAGCTCAAGATGACGGAAGTGATGCGCTACGAGATGACCCCCCATCCCGTCGAGTTCACCATGTACTATTCGCTCTGAAACGAGCCGGCCGGGCATGATGCCCGGCCTTCGGACGACCGTGACGCCGGAGCCCTGAAGGGGGCTCCGGCGTTTCGCGTCGGAGACGCCGCGGCGACCGGAACCGAACGGGCCGCGTCCGGTCCAATCGGACATGTCCGCCCGGTTGCGCAGACGATCCGTGGTCGAGTGCGGGCTCTCCGTCACCGCTCATCGTCTCGACGTGTCCGATCTGATAGGGCGGGTGCCCATGGTCCGCACGATCCTCTTTCGCCTTCACTGGGCTCTCGGCCTCACCGCCGGCCTCGTCCTCGTCGTCCTCGGTGTCACGGGGGCGTTGATGAGCTACGAGGAGGCGATCGGCGAATGGGCCGACCGCGACCGGGCCTCCATGCCGGTTCAGGATGCAGCCCGCCTCGGTCCGGAGGCCTTGGTTGCACGGCTGCAGGCGCAGCGACCGGGCGCGAGGGTGAGTACCCTCACCCTTTCGGGCGACCCGGAACGCACACCGCGGGCCCGATTCAGCACGGACGCCAAGACCGGCGCGCGGCCGCCCTCGGCCTACCTCGATCCCTACGACGGACGCGACCTCGGCCCGCCGCGCCTCGAATCTGCCTTCGCGACGATCCGCGACCTGCATCGCTGGCTCCTCGTGCCGGGCGACGGCAAAGGCTGGGGCCGCAGCGTCACGGGCGCCAGCACCATCGCCTTGCTGGTGTTTCTCGCAACGGGCCTCTACCTGCGCTGGCCACAGATCCATTCCTGGCGGGTCTGGCTGAGGCCCCGCCTCGCACGTCCGGGCCGCGCGCGCTGGTGGTCGCTCCACACCATCGCGGGAACCTGGCTCCTGCCGGCCTATGCCCTGATCGCACTCTCGGGCCTGTGGTGGTCCTACGACGGGTACCGGACGGTCGCCACCTGGGCGCTGACGGGCGAGGCTCCGCGCACGCGGCCTGGCCGCATGCCCGGCCGCAGCGGACCGGCGGAACCGCTTGCCCTCGACCGGGCCTGGGCGGCGTTCCAGGCCGGGGAAGGCGCCGGTGCCACCCTCGCCATCGTCACCCTTCCGGCCGCCGACGCCACCGCGATCCGCATCCGCTACCTCACCCGCGACGCCCCCGATTCAAGAGCGCGCAACGACATCACGTTCGATGCGGCCACCGGCGCGCAAGCCTCGGTGAGCCGCGACGCCGACAAGCCCCTCGGCCAGCGCATGGCCGACAACATGCTGGAGGTCCATCGCGGACGCTTCTTCGGCGGGATCGTCGCGTTCGTGTTCTTCGCGGCCTCGCTGCTGATGCCGGTCCTGGCGGTGAGTGGCCTCGTCCTCTACGCGCTGCGCCGACGCAGCGCTCGCCGGCGCGCGACATCCGCAAGTCCCGGTCTCGAAACCGCTCGACCTTTGAAGGTTTGACAGAAGGGGCTGGCGGCGCGCTCCCCCGCGCGTAGATTGAGCGGAACGGGCCGCAGATGCCCACCGCCTGGGAGACCGTCCGCCATGCCCGTCATCTTCTCCGCCCCGACCGTCACCGCCTACAGGTGCGGCCGTACGCTGCTCCTTGGCGCCGTTGCGAGCCTTGCTCTCACGAGCCTCGCGGCGACCGGCGTCCGGGCGGAGGGCGACGCCCGCATCATCGGCCTATGGAAGCTCGTCTCCTACGAGGTCGAGGTGCGCTCCAGCGGCGAGAAGGACCCGGTGATGGGGGCGCACCCCACGGGCTACGCCTATTTCACGCCCGAGGGCCGGGTGTTCTTCAACCTCACGGGCGAGGATCGCAAGCCGGCCAAGGACCCCGAGGGCAAGGCGCGCCTCCTCGACACCATCGTGGCTTACACGGGCAAGTTCACCACCACCGGCGACCAGTGGACGACCCGCATCGACACAGCCTGGAATCCCGACTGGATCGGCACCGATCAGACCCGCACGTTCAAGCTCGACGGCAAGCGGCTCACAGTGCTCACCCCGTGGCGGATCATGCCGAACTGGGCCAAGCAGGGCGAGACCCGCAGCATCGTCACCTTCGAGCGCGCCACCGACGGCTGACCTGGACCAACCCAACACCGGAGCACGCCATGACCCTCGTGATACCCGTGATCCTCGGCTCCGTCCGCACCGAACGCCAGGGCCTGCGCGCCGCGCGGTTCCTGGTGACGCAACTGGAGGCGCGCGGCGTCGAGGCGCCCCTGGTCGATCCGGCCGAGTTGCAACTGCCGCTCCTCGACAAGATGTACAAGGAATACCCCAAAGGTTCGGCGCCGCCGGCCCTGGAGGAACTGGCGACGCTCTATCGCCGCTCGGATGCCTTCGTGGTGGTCTCGGCCGAGTACAATCACTCGATCCCACCGGCTTTGTCGAACACCCTCGACCATTTCCTCGAGGAGTATTCCTGGCGGCCTTCGGCGATCTGCTGCTACTCGGCCGGGCAGTACGGCGGCGTGCGGGCGGCGATGCAGTTGCGGGCGATGATGGGTGAACTCGGTGCGTCGAGCATCCCGTCGCTCCTGCCGATCCCGCGCATCGGCAAGGCCCTCGACGCGGAGGGCAATCCGCAGGAGGCGTGGCTGACCCGGGCGGCTTCGCGCTTCCTCGACGAATTGGTCTGGTACGCCGAAGCGCTGCAGGCCAAGCGAGCGGGCGGTACGCCGTATTGAGATCGCGGTCTGGCGCGGGGCTTGCCCTCCTCCGGCACCCGCTTTCGCCAACGGACGAACCCCATGAACGATGTCAGACCGCTCCTTTCCAGCCTCGTGAAGGCGGCCCTGATGGGGGACGACCGCGCCAGTCTCCTGTGGCGCGAAGAGGCGCGCCAGAGCCACGCCCGTATCCTCGCCGACCCGTCCGCCGTCGCAAACCTCAAGATCGACGGAATGTGGACCCTGGCCGTGGGCGATGCGGAGGCGCCGGAGTTTCGGGAGGCGGAGGGTCAAGTCGAGTTCGGATTGCCGGCCCTATGCCCGTTCACCCTCAGGGAAATCGCCGCCCCCGATCTCGACATCGACGCGGCGGTGGAGCGCATCCGCGGATCGGCCGCCACGGGCTGATTCCCTGCGGCCGACGAAACCGTGTTGAGGGGCGCGACCGTGCCGTTGCCCGAATGCGGAGTCGGGCCCATGTTACGGGCACAGGCCGTGATCCCGCGCCGGGATCGGCCGATACCTTATAGTGTCGGGCCCTTCGCCCGCGCCGCGAGCCCGAGCCTTTGGCCAAACGCATCAATCCGAATCCAGCACGTCCCGCCCTCCCCTCCCGCGAAGAGATTCTCGGCTTCATCGCCTCGGCGACGGAAAAGGTCGGCAAACGCGAGATCGCGGCGGCTTTCAACATCAAGGGCGCCGACCGCATCGGCCTCAAGCGCATCCTCAAGGAAATCGAGGAGGACGGGGCCATCGAGCGTGGTAAGGGCGGCCTGACGGAGGCTGGACGCCTGCCGGCGGTGGTGCTCGCCGACATCAAGTCCCGCGATCGCGACGGCGATTTCCTGGCGATTCCGGTCGAGTGGGATCAAGCCAAGGGCCCACCTCCGAAAATCACCGTGATCGCGCCACGCCCCGGCCGGAAGCCAGGGCTCGCAGCACCGGGCGTCAACGACCGGGTGCTCCTGCGCGTCGAGCCCACCGAGGGCGAGACCGGGCGCTATTCCGGCCGGGTCATCAAGGTCGTCGGGAAGAACAAGGCCGAGATCATCGGGGTCTACCGCGCTGGCAAGGATGGCGGCCGCATCATCCCGGTGGAGAAGCGGGCGCAGGGCCGCGAGATCGCGATCCCGGCGGGCGAAGAAGGCGAGGCCCGAGACGGCGACCTCGTCAGCGTCAGCCTGCAGCGCGAGACCCAGTTCGGCCTGCCCCAGGGCCGGGTGAAGGAGCGCCTCGGCTCGCTCGGCTCCGAGAAGGCCGTGAGCCTCATCGCGCTCCACCTACACTACATTCCCCACGTCTTCGCCGCAGCGACCCTCGCCGAAGCCGATGCGGTGGAAGCCGTAGGGCTCGACGGACGCGAGGATTGGCGCGCCGAGCCGTTGCTGACCATCGACCCGCCGGACGCCAAGGACCACGACGACGCCGTGATGGCGATCCCGGATCCCGATCCGGCCAACACAGGCGGTTTCGTAATCACCGTCGCCATCGCGGATGTGGCGACCTATGTGCGCCCCGGTTCGGCCCTCGATCGCGAGGCCCTGATGCGGGGCAACTCGGTCTACTTCCCCGACCGGGTGGTGCCGATGCTGCCCGAGCGCATTTCCAACGATCTGTGTTCCCTGCGGCAGAACGAGGACCGCCCGGCGCTCGCCGTCCGCATGGTCGTCACGGCCGATGGCACGAAGCGCCGCCACAGCTTCCATCGTGTGATGATGCGCTCGCGGGCGAAGCTCTCCTACGCCCAGGCGCAGGCGGCCATCGACGGGTTCACGGACGAGACCACCGCGCCGCTGGTCGAGCCTGTGCTGCGTCCGCTCTATGCGGCCTACGAAGCGCTGAAGCTGGCACGCGACGCGCGCGGGCCGCTGGCCCTCGACCTGCCCGAGCGCAAGGTGCTGCTCACGGCCGAGGGCGCCGTGGATCGCGTCGTAGTGCCGGCGCGCCTCGACGCGCACCGGCTCATCGAGGAGTTCATGATCCAGGCGAACGTCGCCGCCGCCGAGACCCTGGAGCAGGCCAAGCAGCCCCTGATCTACCGGGTCCACGACGAGCCGGCCCTGGAGAAGATGCGCGCGCTCGGCGAAGTGCTCGCCTCCATCGGCATCAAGATCCCCCAGGAAGCCAAACTCCGTCCCGCCCTGTTCAATCGCATCCTCAGCTCAGTGGCCGAGACCGAACATGCGATCTTCATCAACGAGGTTGTGCTTCGGTCCCAGGCCCAGGCGGTCTACGCCGCGCAGAACCTCGGGCATTTCGGCCTCAACCTGCGCCGCTACGCTCACTTCACCTCGCCGATCCGGCGCTACGCCGACCTCATCGTCCACCGCGCCCTGATCGCGGCCTGCCGCCTCGGGCGCGACGGGTTGTCTTCCGAGGTCACCGTGGGGATGCTCGATGGGATCGGCGAGCAGATTTCGGCCGCCGAGCGCCGTGCCATGGCGGCCGAGCGCGAGACCATCGACCGGCTCATCGCCCACCACCTCGCCGACCGCGTCGGCGCGACCTTCACCGGACAGATCTCGGGTGTCACGCGCTCGGGGCTGTTCATCAAGCTGGACGAGACCGGGGCCGACGGCTTCGTGCCGATCTCGACCATCGGCGCCGATTTCTATCGGCACGACGAGGCCCGGCACGCCCTCGTGGGTGAGCGCTCGGGTGAGACCCATCGTCTCGGCGACCGCGTCGAGGTGCGCCTTGTGGAGGCGGCCGCCGTGGCGGGTGCTCTGCGGTTCGAGCTGCTCTCGGAAGGCCAGGCCAGGCCGGAGCGGTCGTCGCCCGGGGGCAAGCCTCGGACCGCCCGCAAGTCCGGGGCACCGGGGCGTCCCCCTGGCATCCGCAACGCCGGGTCGCGTCACCGCGGGTCGCGCCGCTAGGTTGGTTAGGGTAAATTGGGGGGACCCGAGGCACAGGATGGAATCCGCATGACCGCGCGCGTCGAGACCCTCCCTGGCGAACGCAAGGGCCTCGTGAGATCGATGGGGCGCGGCTTTGTCGGCCGCTGCCCCCATTGTGGCGAGGGCCGAATCTTCGGGCGCTTCCTCAAGGTTCAGCCGGAATGCGGCACGTGCGGCCTTGCTCTGCACAGCCATCGGGCCGACGACCTGCCGCCCTACGTCGTCATCTTCATCATCGGCCACATCGTCGGGTACTTCATCCTCGAACTCGAGACGAATTACGACGTGCCGCTGTGGTTTCAGCTAACCTTCTGGCCGTTCATCACCTTGGCTTCGGCCCTGGCGTTGCTCCAGCCGGTGAAGGGAGCCGTCGTCGGCCTGCAATACGCCCTTGGCATGGGGGGGTTCGCCACGCTACCCGTGGGGCCGAGCGTGGCCGTTTCGGCGCCGAAGGAGCTTCAGCGTGGACCCGGCGACACTCGCGAGCATGGCCTCGGACGAACCTGACGCCCCGAGGTCGGGGATTGCGAAGAAAGCCGCCCTGCGGCCCCGCAACGCTGCCACCCTCATCATCCTCGATCGCTCGAAGAAGACGCCGAAGGTCCTGATGGGCCGGCGCCACGCGTCGTTGGCGTTCATGCCCGGAAAGTTCGTGTTCCCCGGGGGGCGCATCGAGCCGGGTGACCGGCACATGCCCGTCGCCGGGGCGCTCTCGGCCCGTGCCAGCGACGCTCTGGCTGCACAGGTGCCGCGTGCCTCGCATGGCCTCGGCCGCGCCTTGGCACTCGCGGCTATCCGGGAGACCTACGAAGAAACCGGCCTGATGCTCGGCACTCGCGAGTACGGGCCACCGGATTCGGCACCCGAAGGGGTTTGGCAGGTGTTCCGGGAGGCCGGGATCATGCCCGACCTCGAAGCCCTGCACCTCGTGGCCCGCGCCATCACCCCACCGAACCGGCCCCGCCGGTTCGACACCCGCTTCTTCGCCGTCGACCGCAGGGCTGTGGCGGGCAAGGCACCCGGCGTCGTGACGGCGGATTCAGAACTGGTGGAAATCGTCTGGGTCACGTTCGCGGAAGCCCGTGCCCTCGATCTGCCGCGTATCACGAGCCTCGTGCTCGCCGATGTCGAAGCGCAGGTCGCAGGCAATCTCGCCCCGTACCTGCCGATACCCTTTTATTACGAGCGTCGGGGCAAGGGACAGCGAGAGGTGCTTTAACGCCACCCTTCCCCACCGCTCGACGCCGATTCCGGAACTGAGTCCCGATCCAGCCCGTTGAAAAGTGAATATCTTCTCGGGAGTCGCATCATGCTAAAAGGTGGTTTGCTTTGGTTGATCGGCATTCCGTTGCCGATCATTCTGATCATCTACTTCTTCACCGGTTGGTTGCACTGAAGATTTCGCACCGGGAAAAATAAGAAGGCCCCGCTTCACCGGCGGGGCCTTTTCTCATTCGGCCGCGTCGAGCCGTGGCCGCTCGATCTCGGCGCGCTCACGCTTCACCAACTCGGCGGTGAGGAACGCCACCTCCAGGGCCTGCTCCGCGTTGAGCCGCGGGTCGCAATAGGTGTGGTAGCGGTCTTGCAGGTCGTCGGCCGTCAGCGCCCGGGCGCCGCCCGTGCACTCCGTGACATCCTTGCCGGTCATCTCCAGGTGAATACCGCCCGCGATGGTCCCCTCGGCGCGATGGATGCCGAAGAAGCTCTCGATCTCCTGCATCACCCGCTCGAACGGACGGGTCTTGTATCCGCCGGCCGAGATGGTGTTTCCGTGCATGGGATCGCACACCCACACGACCTTTCGGCCCTCGCGCTCCACCGCCCGGATCAGCCCCGGCAGGTGATCGCCGACCTTGTCCGCGCCGAAGCGGCAGATCAGAGTCAGGCGACCGGCCTCGTTGCCCGGGTTCAATTGGTCGATGAGTCCGATCAGACCGTCGGCCGTCATCGACGGACCGCACTTCAGGCCGATGGGGTTCTTGATGCCGCGGGCGTACTCGATGTGCGCGTGGTCGGCCTGACGGGTCCGGTCGCCGATCCACAGCATGTGGCCCGACGTGGCGTACCAGTCGCCGCTCGTGGAATCGACGCGGGTCAGCGCCTCCTCGTAGCCAAGCAGCAGGGCCTCGTGACTGGTGTAAAAGTCCGTGGTGCGAACCTCTTGGTGCGTCTCGGGATTGATTCCGATGGCGCGCATGAAGTCGAGGGTCTCGGTCATCCGCTCGGCGCAATCGGCGTAGCGCGCGGATTGCGGCGAATCCTTCACGAAGCCCAGCATCCAGCGGTGCGAGTTCTCCAAGTTGGCGTAGCCGCCGGTGGCGAAGGCGCGTAGCAGGTTGAGCGTCGCCGCCGACTGGCGGTACGCCTCCAACTGCCGGCGCGGATCGGGAATGCGCGCCTCCTCGGTGAAGGTGAGGCCGTTGACGATGTCGCCGCGGTAGCTCGGCAGGCTGACACCGCCCAGGGTCTCGGTCGGCGACGAGCGCGGCTTGGCGAACTGCCCGGCGATGCGCCCGACCTTCACCACGGGCGATCCGCCCGCGAAGGTGAGGACGAGGGCCATCTGCAGGAACACGCGGAAGAAGTCGCGGATGTTGTCGGCTGAATGCTCGTCGAAGCTCTCGGCGCAATCGCCACCCTGGAGAAGGAAGGCCTCGCCCGTGGAGACGCGCGCCAGGGCCGACTTCAGCTTGCGCGCCTCACCGGCAAAAACGAGGGGCGGGAAGCTCGCGAGTTGGGTCTCGACCGTCTTGAGAGCCGCCGCGTCCGGATAGGCCGGTACCTGCTGGATCGGCAGGTTGCGCCAAGATTTCGGCGTCCAACCAGTCTTCGATGTCCAACGCTCACCCATGATCGTCTCCCGCCACCCCTTGGCCGGCTTTCACGCGCAACACGATGCTGCGTGGAAAGCGCGGCTTATAGAGAGGTTTTTCGCAGGAGGCGAGTTAGCCCGGGAACCAGTCTGCCCTGCTTGAGGATCAGGCGACGTCGCCGTCCTCGATAGCGATTCCGTGCTCCGAGAGGATCCAGAAGATCGCCTCGAGATCCTCTGACGTCACGTCGCGCGGTGGCAAAGCCTCCTCGAGATCCTCGTAGGTCAGGCGGCGCATGCGTTGCGCCTCCGCTTTGGCCAGAAGCGTATCCACCGCCTTGCGCATGTCCGGCGGCAGGGCATCGTGGCTCGGCAGGCGATAGTCGTCGACCGGATGCAATGCCTCCGCCAGCATCCGGTCGATGATCACCTGACGGCGATCGTGCGCGTCGTCGTGCTGTTCCATGGGGGTTGTTATGGGTCGGCCAAGCGGTGCGTCGAGGGGTAAGGGTTAGGCCGGATGCGTGAGCGCCTCAAGACGCGGCAGCGCGCGCCACCCGCACGGGGATCGCCTTGGCCGCCGGGGTCTTCGCCTGTTCGTCGTGGTGCCAGAGCGGAATCAGCGGGTTCAGCTCAGGGTAATAACCACCACAATTGCCCGGCGGAATATCGTACTGGATCACACGCAGGCCCTTCACCGATCGCTCGAAGCCGTCATCGGACGGCGTCGACAGATCGACGGTCTCGCCATCCTTCACACCGATCCGGGCCATGTCTCCGGCATTCATGAACAGGATCGCGCGCGTGCCCTTCACGCCGCGGAAGCGGTCGTCGTAGCCGTAGATCGTGGTGTTGAACTGGTCGTTCGAGCGAAGCGTCATCAGATCGAGGATGTCGGGGCCGCGGGCCGGCATGTCCGGGTTCTCGTCGAGGCCCTCCGGCACGATGAAGTTGGCCTTACCCGTCTCCGTCTCCCATTTGCGCTCGCGGGCCGGGATCGGCTTGTGCAAGCCACCCGGATCGAACATCCGTCCGTTCAGGTCGTGGAACACCGTCGGGTAGGTCGTCTCGATGGCATCGCGGATCTTGGCGTAGTCTCCGACCCAGGCATCCCAGGTCACCTTGGGATTGGGAGCCAGGGTCGCCTTGGCGAGTTCGGCGACGATCCACGGCTCGGAACGGACATGCGCGCTGACGGGCTTCGTCACGCCGCGCGAACCGTGGAAGCACGAGGTCGAATCCTCCATGGACACGGCCTGCGGACCGGAGGCCTGCGCATCGATCTCGATGCGGCCGAGGCAGGGCAGGATGTAGGCGATCTTGCCGTTGACGAGGTGGGAGCGGTTGAGCTTCGTCGAGATCTGCACGGTCAGGCGCATGCGCCGCCACGCCTCCTCCATCCGGACCGTATCCGGGATGGCGCGGACGAAATTGCCACCGAGGCTCAGAAACGCCTTCACCGACCCGTCGACGATGCCTTCGCAGGCCTCGACGGTGTTGAGACCCTTCTCGCGCGGCGGCTCGAAACCGTATTGGGTGGCGAGGGCGTCGAGGGGGGCGAGTTCGGGCTTCTCTGTGATGCCCACCGTGCGCTGTCCCTGGACATTGGAATGACCGCGTACCGGACAGAGGCCAGCGCCGGGGCGTCCGACATTGCCACGAAGCAGCATGAGGTTGACGAGCATCTGCACCGCCTCGGTGCCCTTGCGGTGCTGGGTGAGGCCCATGCCGTAGACGCCAAGGACGGCGCGCGCCCGGCCGTAGGCCGCGGCCGCCGCCTCGATGGCGTCTCGAGTCAGCCCAGAATGCGCTTCCAGGGTCGCCCAATCCTTGCGCTCGCAATAGGCCTTGAACGCATCGTACCCATGGGTGTGCTCCTCGATGAACGCCACGTCGAGGATTCGCGGACGACCCACGACCCGGGCTTCGTCGTCGGCAGCGAACAGGGCCTTGCACATGCCGGTGATGGCGGCGATGTCACCGCCGGCCTTGACCTGATGGTACTGCGTCGAAATCTGCGTCTCGCTGCGGGTCACCATCTCGACGGGCGATTGCGGGTTGGTGAACCGCTCCAGTCCGCGCTCGCGCAACGGGTTGAAGGTGACGATCGGCACCCGGCGCTTGCGCGCATCCTGCAGGGGGTGAAGCATCCGGGGCGCGTTTGAGCCGACGTTCTGACCGAAAAACAGGATCAGGTCGGTGCTCTCGAAATCCTCCAGCACCGTGGTGCCGACGGCCGAACCGATGGAGGCCTTGAGGCCCACCGAAGTCGGCTCGTGGCACATGTTGGACGAGTCGGGCAGGTTGTTGTTGCCGTACATCCGCGCGAACAGCGCGTACATGTACGAGGTTTCCAGGGATGCCCGGCCGGAGGCGTAGCAGACCACGGATTTCGGATCCAAGGCGCGCAACTCCCGCCCGATCTCGGCGAAGGCCTCGGCCCATTCGACCGGAACGTAGCGGTCGCTCACGGGATCGTAGCGCAAGGGATGGGTGAGACGGCCCTTCTCCTCCAGTGCGTAGTCGGTCCATCCCAGGAGTTCCGTGACCGTGTGCGCGGCGAAGAAATCCGGTCCGACGCGCTTCGTGGTCTGCTCCCAGGCGGTCGCTTTGGCGCCGTTCTCGCAATACTCGAAGGCGGCTGGCTTCTTCGGCTTCGACCAAGCGCAGGACGTGCACATGAACCCGTCGGGCTTGTTCTGCTTCAGGAGCAAAGCCGCGCCGGATACGGGAATCTCCTCGCGCAGCAGGATCTCCGCCAGCGACGACGCAGAGCCCCAGCCGCCCGCCGGACCGGTATAGGGTTCGATCTTCGGTGCGGCCATCTTGTCGGTCATGGGATATCCGGTTCGCGCGGTCGCCCTGGGGAGGCGCCCCTCGAAAGCGCTATCGGGAACCGGCCCCGGACCCGACCTGTTCCCAGCTGCGACGCCAGGTGCGCGCCGACCCCGCTAACCGACCGCTTCCGGATGCTTGGTGACCACGGGCGAGCGCATGGTGACGAGCTCCTCGCCGGCGGTCGGGTGGACCGCGATGGTACGATCGAAATCAGCCTTGGTGGCGCCCATGGTGACCGCGATGCCCACCGCCTGAATGATCTCGCCGGCATCGTGCCCGAGGATGTGGACGCCGACCACTCGGTCGCTGGCGCAATCGACGATCACTTTCATCAGGACCTTCTCATCGCGGCCCGACAGCGTCGCCTTCATCGGGCGGAAGCTCGACCGGTAGACGTCGATCTTTCCGTAGCGCTCCCGCGCCGTGCTCTCGTTGTGGCCGACGACGCCGATCTCCGGCGTCGAGAACACGGCCGTGGGGATGAGGTCGTGATCGACGGCCCACGATTTGTCCCCGAACACCGTGTCGGCGAAGGCGTGGCCTTCGCGAATGGCGATGGGGGTCAGCGCCGCGCGGTCGGTCACGTCGCCGACGGCGTAGATCGAAGGCACGCAGGTCTGGGAGAGCGCGTCGACGGGGATCGCCCCGGCCTCGTCGAGGGTGATCCCGACGGATTCCAACCCGAGGCCTTCGACCTTCGGGCGCCGGCCCGTGGCGTAGAGAACCTGATCCACCTCGAGCGTCGTGCCGTCGCTCAGGGTCACGCCGAGGCCGCCAGCGACGCGCTCCAGGCGCTCGACGCTGATGCCGAGGCGCAAGTCCATGCGCCTGGCGTAAGCCTCGTCGAGGGCGTCGCGGATCTCGTCGTCGAAGCCGCGCAGGAGCCGGTCGCCGCGATGAGCCAGGGTGGTCTTCGAGCCGAGCGCCGCGAACACGCCGGCGAACTCCACCGCGATGTAGCCGCCACCGACAACGAGGATGCGTTCCGGGAGGCTTTCCAGCTCGAAGACCTCGTTGGAGGTGATGGCGAGCTCGCAGCCCGGCACCTCCGGGACTTTCACCGGATGCGCGCCCACGGCGACGAGGATGACCTTCGCCCGCACCCGCCGCCCGGAGGCAAGGCGCACCGTGTGGGCATCCTCGATCACCGCACGCTCATGCACGATCTCGACGCCGGCCTTGCCCAGATTGGTACCGTAGATGCCCTCCAGCCGCAGGACCTCGGCGTCGCGCCGCCGTTTCATCACGCTCCAGTCGAAGCGCGGCTCGGGCACGGTCCAGCCAAAGCCGGCGGCATCCTCGAACTCGTCGCGGAACCGGCTGGCATAGACCATGAGCTTCTTCGGGACGCAGCCCCGGATCACGCAGGTGCCACCGACCCGGTATTCCTCGGCGAGTTGGACCCGCGCGCCGTAGCCGGATGCGATGCGGGCGGCTCGCACACCGCCGGAGCCGCCGCCGATGACGAACAGATCGACGTCGAATTCCTGAGTCATGGATGCGGGTTCCGGCAATGGCAGCATTGTGCGCCCTCCATCGCCCGAACCTCGCCCGGCTTCAACCGTGACAGTCTGGCCGCGGCCCAACAAAAAAGCCGCCTCCCCTAGCGAGGAAGCGGCCCGATGGCCGGCGCTATGCGGCGATCGGCTTACTTGATCTTGGTTTCCTTGAAGTCGACATGCTTACGCACGACGGGGTCGTACTTCTTCATGGAGAGCTTCTCGGTCTGCGTGCGGGAATTCTTCTTCGTGACGTAAAAGTAACCCGTGTCGGCGGTCGAGATCAGCTTGACTTTGACGGTGACGGCCTTGGCCATGGCGCGGCGCTCCTGTGATGGCGGCATTCCGCATCAGCGAAACGCAAAAGGGCCGGCCCGAGCCGGCTGAATACCGGCGCGTGATTGCCCCATCGGACCGGGTTCGTCAAGGCCGGGGATAGCCTTGCAGGCGCCAAGCCACGAGTCCCGCATAGGCGAGGAACAGGACGCAGAGGCTGTAGGCGAAGCCCTGGGGCGGCACGAGGTCCATGCCGCCGCCGATGATCGGGGGGCCGACCATGAGGCCGACATTGTAGAGGAGCACGAAGGCCGCGTTGGCCCCGGCGAGTTCCGGCCCGCGCACGCTGGCGCCGAGCTGGGCCAGCCCCACGGTGTAGAGCGTGCCGGCCAAGCCGCCCCAGACGAAGAGGAGCACCAAGAGCGTCGGAAAGGACGCCGAGGCGACGGGAATCAGGATTGAGCCGAGGGCTCCGCACAGGGCCGAGGCCAGGAGGACGATGCGCCGGTCGATGCGGTCGGCGAGCCAGCCGAACGGGATCTGGAACACGACGTTGCCGAGGGCCAGGACCGAGACGAGACTGGCCGCCGTCTGCGCGTCGTAGCCGAGGCGCAGGCCGTAAAGCGGCAGGATCGCGAAGCCCCCGGTCTCGACGGCACCGTAGACCAGGGCGGCCCCGGTCGCTGCCGGCGCGAGGCGCAGATACGCCAGGATCGAACGACTGCCGCCGTGCCCGATCTCCGGCGAGAGGCCGCGCGCCAGCAGCAGCGGGACCATGGCGACGAGGAACAGGCACGACCCGGCGAGGTAGGGCGCGTAACCTTCGGTGCCGAGGAGGGCGAGCAGGGTCGGGCCGACGGCGAAGCCAAGGGCCAGCACGGTGGCGTAGATGCCCATCACCAACCCGCGCCGGGCCGGCGGGGCGGCCTCGCTGATCCAGAACTCGGACAGGACGAACAGGACGCCGAGGGTGGCCGAGAACACGAACCGCAGGGGAAACCACCAGGCGATGTCCTGGAACAGCTTGAAGCCCGTGAGCATGAGAGCGCCGAGCCCCAACGACAGGACCAGCAAACGGACCACGCCGATGCGCGCCGCCACGCGCGGGACGAACGGAACCGTGAGGATACTGGCGAGGCCGGCCACGGCAGTGTTGATGCCGATCAGAGTGCTCGACGCACCCATCCGTGCCATCTCGATGGACAGGAGCGGGATGGTGAGGCTGAGACCGATGCCGACGACGGCGACACAGACGATGGCGGCGGTGATGGAGGCGAAACGGGCGCGATCGTCGGGCTGCGACGGGTCCTGAACGGGCATGATCGGCGAAATCGGTCCTGGGCGGGCCGCGCCGCGGCCTCGGGACCGCTTTCTCTACGCCGAGATGGACGAGCGCAACCGCCAGAGCCGCGTTAGCGCGCCGCCGCCGTCACGGGCTTGTCGTCGGTCTTGGGAACCTGCCGCTCGATTCTCTGGCCGTCGCGCAGGTCGGCGGGTGGGCTGAGGACGATCTGCTCACCACCCTCCAGCCCCCGGTCGATCTCCAGGACCGTGCCGAGATCGCGCTGGACATGGACGTTGCGCCAGCGCGCCTGCCCGTCGTCGCCCGCGATCGCCACTTGGGTGCCGCGCTGATTGAAAACCATGGCCTCCGCCGGGATCACCGCGACTGATTGCGTGCGCGGCACCTTGAAGGTCACGGAGACATAGAGGCCCGCGCGAAGCGTCAGATCGGCGTTCGGGACGTCGACCTGCGTGGTCAGGGTGCGCGACGACAACAGAAGGGCGACGGAGCTGCGCTCGACCTTGCCCGAGAACACGCGGCTGGGCATCTGCGGTACGCGGACGGCGGCATCTAATCCCTCGCGAATCCCCCCCGCCGCACTCTGGGGCACGTTGACGGAGACGCGCAGGACGTCGTCGCGGTCCATGGCGAGAAGGGCCGTGCCGGTGCCGTCGGCGTGGACGAGGTCGCCGACATCGACGCCCCGTGTGGTGATCACCCCGTCGAAGGGCGCGACGATATCCTTGAAACCCGTCAGCGCCTTCAGGCGGTCGACCGTGGCGGTCTGCGCCTTGATGTTGGCCTCGGCCACCTTCACGCCGGCCTGGGCCGAGGCGAGGGTCGCGGTCTGGCTCAGCACGCTCGCCTGGGAATTGTCGGCGTTCTGTTTCGAGGCCCAGCCCTGGCCGGCGAGGGTCGAGGTTCGGGAATTGGTGACGTTGGCGAGGCCGACGTTGGCCTTGGCCTGATCGACCATGGCGCGGGCCTGGAGGAGTTGCGCCTCGAGCTGCCCGACCTGCGCCTCGGCCTGCGCGAGCTGCTGGTCGAGGTCGGGTGCGGCGATTCGCAGGAGGATGTCGCCCTTGCGCACGCGGGAGCCGATGTCGACGCGGCGCTCGGCGATGTACCCGGTGGCGCGGGCGTAGAGCGCCGCCCGCGCGAAGGCATCGGTCTGGCCCGGCAGGGTGATCTCCATGGGCTTGTCGGCCCGATCCACCGTGGCCGTGCGCAGGCGCGGCACGTGGGTGTCGATCCTGCGCTGGGTTTCCGTGGCGGCGGCGCGCTGCTGCCACTGGCCGTAGCCGCCCCAGGCCAGGAGCCCGGCGATCCCGAGGCCGACGAGGACGAACGGGCCGGCGCGGGGCGGCGGCGGCACGTCGGACGGGTCGCGGGGGCTGTGGGTCACGCGTAATCCTCCAGGGGCCGAACCTCGCCCCGGCGCAGGAGCGCGTAGAGGAACGGCACGAACAGCAGCGTCGAGGGGGTACCGACGGCGATGCCCCCCATCACGGCGCGGGCGAGGGCAGCGTTCTGCTCACCGCCCTCCCCCGTGCCGAGCGCCATGGGGATGAGGCCGAGGAACATGGCGCCCGCCGTCATCAGCACCGGGCGCAGACGGGTCTCGCCGGCGATGAGCGCGGCCTCCACCGCGCTGCATCCCGTGGCTTCCCGGTGTTCCTTCGCGAAGGTGACGAGGAGGATCGAGTTGGCCGACGCGATGCCGACCGACATGATCGCTCCGAACAGCGAGGGAATCGAGATCGTCGTCCCGGTGATGAACAAGCTGGCGACGATACCACAGAAGGCGAGCGGCAGGGCCGCCAGCACCACGAAGGGGTCGCCCCAGCTCTGGAAGTTCACGGCCATCAGCAGGTAGACGGCCACCAGCGCGATGGCGAGGCCGACCTGGAGCCGCGTGAAGGCCGATTGCATGCTCTCGATCTGGCCCCGGACGGTGATCTTGTCCGGCGCCGGCAGGCCCTTCTGTTCGTCCGCCACGATGGCGCGGATCTCCTTCGCCACGGACCCGAGATCCGAATCCTGAACCGCCGCGTAGACGTTGAAGGTCGGCTGGGTGTTGACGTGGTTGATGACCGTCTGGGTGCCCTCGCGCCGCATGGTCGAGACGCTGGAGAGCAGCGTCAGCACGCCGGGGGCCTCCGGACCGCCCTGAACGAGGAGCGGTGTGTTCTCTAGGGCGGTGAGGGAGTCGTTGCGGAATTCCGGGGTCTGGACCCAGAGTTGATAAGGAATACCGGTCTTCGGGTCTGTCCAGAAGTTCGGCGTCACCTGGAAAGAGCCCGATAGGGAGACGTTGAGCCCCTGCGCGATCTGCTGCTGGGTCAGGCCGAGCTCCGAGGCGAGCTTGCGATCGACGTCGACGAAGAATTGCGGCGTACCGACGATTTGATGGAGATGGACGTCGACGGCTCCGCGCGTCGCCCTGAGCCGACGGACGATGTTCTGTGCGACCTCCAGATCCTTCGCGGTGTTGCGGCCGGAAACCTGGATGTCGATCTGCGCCAGGGTGCCGAAGTTGAGAATCTGGGTGATGATGTCCGAAGGTTGGAAGTAGAACACTACGTCGGGAAAGCGCTCGCGCAGCACCTCGCGCAATTGCTTCGTATAATCGGCGACGGATCCGTGACCTTCCTTGAGATTGATCAACATCTGACCGTCGTTGTAGGCGACGAACGAACCATCCGAGAAGGCGAAGTTGTAGTTATTCGACGGCAGGCCGATGTTGTCGAGGATCTGATCGATCTCACCCTCGGGAATCACTTCCCGGACCACGCGCGAGACGTCGGCGAACACCTGCTCCGCCGTTTCGATCCGCATGCCCGGGCGGGTGCGCAAATGTAGGGTCATCTGGCTCGACGCCACCTGCGGGAAGTAGTCCTGGCCGACGAAGGTGAACAGGCCCGCCGAGCCCGCGAGCACGCAGGCGACCACCGCGAGAGTCGCGACGCGCCGGGCCAGCACGACGTGCAAGAGGCCGACATAGCCGCGGTGGAAGCGGGTGAAACGCGCCTCGAACCCGTGGCCGATCCAGCCGGCGAGCCGCAGGAAAGGACGGCCGAGCCAAGCGAGGGCGCGAGCGATGCGGCCCCGGCGTGGAGGCGCGCCGCCGCCGCCATGGCGCTCGGCGTATTCGCGCGCCACCAGGACATCGATGAGCACCGGCACCAGGGTGCGCGACAGGACGTAGGAAGTCAGCATCGCGAACACGACCGCCAGCGCCTGGGGCGTGAACAGGTACTTGGGCGTGTCGGTCAGCGCGAAGACCGACACGAAGGCGGCGCAGATCGACAGCGTCGAGATCAAGGCCGGCTTGGCGATGCCGGCCGCACCCTCGACCACGGATTTCCGGAACGGCTCACCCTCCTCGAACAGCCGATAGGTGTTCTCGATGGCCACCGTCGCGTCGTCGACGAGGATGCCGACGGCCAGCGCCAAGCCGCCGAGCGTCATCACGTTGATGGTCTCGCCGAGTGCGGCGAGGATGGCGAGCGACGTGAGGATCGAGAGGGGAATCGAGACCAGCACCACGATGGTGGAGCGCCAGGAGCCGAGGAACAGCAGGATGGTGAGGCCCGTCAGCGCCGCGGCGATCACCGCCTCGTGGATCACCCCCTCGATGGCGGCCGAGACGAAGACCGACTGGTCGAACAGGGGCTTGAGGGTCATGCCCTCGGGGGCGGCGGCGCGGATATCGGGGAGCGCCTTCTTGACGTTGTTGACGACGTCGAGGGTCGAGGCGGTTCCGTTCTTGAAAATCCGCATCAGCACCGAATGCACACCGTCGGCGCGCACGATATTGACCTGCGGCGGACCGCCGTCGCGGACGTGAGCCACGTCGCGCACCAGGATCGGCTGGCCACCCACCACACGGATGGGGATCTGGTTCAAGGCGTCGATGGCGTCGGGCGAGGCATTGAGCTGAATCGGGTATTGTTGCTCGCCGATCTTGGCGAGGCCCGAGGGCACCGTGAGGTTCTGAGCGGTGACGGCGTTGGTGACGTCGAGTGCCGTGAGCCCGAGCGCCTGGAGCGCGTGAAGGTCCAGATCGACCATGATCTGGCGCGGCGTGCCGCCGAAGGGCGACGGAAGGGTCGAGCCCGGCACCTGGGTCAGGCGTTGGCGGATGCGGTATTGGGCGTAGTCGTAGACCTTGGTCAGGCTCTCGCGGTCGGAGGCGAGGGAGAGCTGGATGACCGGTACGGAGGAGGCCGAGAATCGCAGGACGATGGGCGGCTGAACACCAGGCGGCATGGTCGCGCGGATGGAATTCATCGCCGAGACGGTCTGGGCGATGGCGAGATCGATGCTCACGGCCCCGTCAAAATAGATCTTCTGAATCGCCGTACCCTGCAGGGTGGTCGATTCCATACGGGCGATGTTGTTGACGTTGTTGGAGAGCGAGAACTCGGCGTAGGTGGTGATGCGCCGTTCCATCTCGGAGGTGGAGAGCCCGTTATAGGTCCACACCACCACGACCACCGGAATATCCACGGTGGGCAGCACGTCCTTCGGCGCCACCACCACAGCCGCCGCCCCGCCGAGCATCATCAGCACGGCGAGCACGTAGATCGTGATCCGGAACTTCAGCGCGTATTGAACGAGACCCATGCCGTCTCCACGAACGAGCGCTCAGCCGTGGTCGCACAGGCTGCCAGCCGGGACCCATGGATACTGGATGCAGGGGATTTGTTTCGGGATGAATGCTGACCGGCGCGACACAGGCGCCCGATCGGGCGCCCGTACGCTAGATACGGATCGGGTGGGGTGTCCTCAACAGCAACGAAAGCCGTTCCGGTTCCCCACTCCGAAGCGGGCATTCTCGCGGTTTCGGAAAAAATCCCGCTCGCTCATCGGCTCCTGATCCGCATGCGTCCTGCGGATGTGGCTGGCATAGGCCTCGTAATCACCCTGCCCGACCATGAGGCGGGCGCCGTCGCAGACGCATTTCGAGAAGGTCTTGAGACGGTCCCGCAACTCCATCGACGACAGCGCCATGGTGCCTACTCCGCTGCGACGGCGGCGGGGCCGCCGCTCTCCAGGGCTGTCCAGCGATCGGCGCGATAGGCCTTCACGCAAGCCTTGATGCCGAAGACGCCGATGGCCACCACCAGCCCGACGAACATCACCGCGAGGGCCGCGTCGATGCGGTCGTTGAAGACGATCTTGTGCATGTCGGCCATGTTCTTGGCCGGAGCCAGCACCTTGCCCTCGGCGATCGCCGCCGAGAAGCGGTCGGCATGCGACAGGAAGCCGATCTTGGGGTCCGCCGAGAAGATCTTCTGCCAGCCGGCGGTGAGGGTGCAGATGCACAGCCACACGGTGGGGATGATCGTGACGAAGGCGTAGCGCTCGCGCTTCATTTTGAAGATCACCACGGTGGCGAGCGTCAGGGCCACGGCGGCCAGCATTTGGTTCGAGATGCCGAACAGCGGCCACAGGGTGTAGATGCCGCCGAGCGGATCGGTGACGCCCTGGTAGAGGAAGTAGCCCCAGGCGCCGACGCACAGCGCGGTGGCCAGGATGCTGGGCGCCCAGGCCGTGGTGTCCTTGAACGTCGGTGAGATCAGCCCGAGGAGATCCTGCAGCATGAAGCGGCCGGCCCGGGTGCCCGCGTCCACGGCGGTCAGGATGAACAAGGCTTCGAACAGGATGGCGAAATGGTACCAGAACGCCATCATGGCCTTGCCGCCGATGGCGGAGGAGATGATGTGCGCCATGCCGACCGCGAGGGTCGGCGCACCGCCGGCGCGGGAGATGATCGAGTGCTCGCCGACGTCGACGGCAGTCTGGGCGATCTGTTCGGCGGTGATCGCAAAGGCCGGGTCGAGTTTCGTCACCGCGGCGGCGGCGCTCTCCGGCGTCGTGCCGACGAGGCCGGCGGGCGAGTTCATGGTGAAGTAGATACCCGGCTCGATGACGCTGGCCGAGACCAGGGCCATGACGGCCACGAAGCTCTCCATGAGCATGCCGCCGTAGCCGATGAAGCGTGCGTCGGATTCCCGTTCGATGAGCTTGGGGGTGGTGCCCGACGAGATCAGGGCGTGGAAGCCCGACACCGCGCCGCACGCGATGGTGATGAAGAGGAACGGGAACAGCGTGCCGGCCCAGACCGGACCGGACCCGTCGACGAACTTGGTGACCGCCGGCATCTTCATGTGCGGGGCGACGTAGACGATGCCGAGCGCCAGGCCGACGATGGTACCGATCTTGAGGAAGGTCGAGAGGTAGTCGCGCGGGGCGAGGAGCAGCCAGACCGGAAGGATCGAAGCGACGAAGCCGTAGCCGATGAGCATCCAGGTGAGCTGGGTACCGGTGAAGGTGAAGAACGGGCCCCAATACGGATCGGCCGCGACGTTGCCGCCGTACACGATGGCGAGCATCAGCAACACGAAGCCGAGGATCGAGACCTCGCCGACCTTCCCGGGGCGGATGTAGCGGGCATAGAGGCCCATCATCATGGCGATCGGGATCGTCGCGGCGACGGTGAAGGTGCCCCATGGGCTCTCGGCCAGAGCTTTCACGACGATCATCGCCAGCACGGCGAGGAGGATCACCATGATCATGAAGGTGCCGAACAGGGCGATGACGCCCGGAATGGTGCCGAGTTCGGCGCGGATCAATTCACCGAGCGAGCGGCCGTCGCGGCGCATCGAGATGAACAGGATCATGAAGTCCTGCACGGCGCCGGCGAGAACCACACCCGCGAGGATCCAGAGCAGGCCAGGCAGGTACCCCATCTGCGCGGCGAGCACGGGGCCGACCAGGGGCCCGGCGCCCGCGATGGCGGCGAAATGGTGCCCGAACAGCACGTTGCGGTTCGTGGGGACGTAATCGAGACCGTCGTTGTGCACGTGGGCGGGCGTCTGGCGCGTATCGTCCAGGCGCATGACCTTGCTGGAAATGAAGAGCGAGTAGTAGCGGTACGCGATCAGGTAGGTGCAGACCGCCGCCACGACGATCCAGAGAGCGTTGACCGTCTCGCCCCGGGTCGTGGCAACGATGGCGAGGGCGGCCGCGCCCAACGCTCCGACGAGGGCCCATGGCCCGTGCTTGGTGATCGCACTCATCGACGTCTCGCTCCTGCGACCTGTCCTTGCTGGCAGATCGTCAAGCCCCCTTGTTACGCAATTCGACGGCGAGGGCCAGACATCTCGCGCGATCCGCAAACATCATTTGCAGAGTGTCACCAGCCCGCCCACGTCCGGCGAATCAATCGACCACGATCACCCGGTTCGGCAGAAGGTCAGGTCCGCCGCCGCGCTCCGGCAGTTCGGCCGCGAGAATCGCCCCGACATCCACCACGGCGGCGATGAGACCAGCCTCCATCTCACCCCGGCGCAGGGCTCCGAGCAGCGCACCGATGGAAGCGTTCCAGGCGGCGGACGGAACCCGAGCGGCGATCCCGGAATCGGCCACGATCTCGGCATGCCCCTCGGCGCAGGCGAGAAAGATGAGCACCCCGGTGCGCTCCGGCGTCCGTGCCAGCCCCCGCGAACAGAATTCCCGCCGCGCCGCATCATGCGCCCGGGCCCGGCGGATCGCGCGCGGCACGAGAACCATCCGCAGGCGCGGGTGCAAACCGGCCGCCAGGGCCGCGAGAACGACGACGGCCTGCCCGAGGGCGATGGAGACGGCGCTCCACGGCGTCAGCAGGATCAGCGGCCAGGGCACGAGGAGGCCGCAGACCAGGGCGAAAGCCAAGGGCGCCGACCGGTAGGATCCCGCGCGGGCCGCGACCAGGACGACGATCTCGCCCGATGTCGCGGCTTCCGCACGGCTGACGGCTTCGGCGATCCGCGTTCGTGCCGCGCAGTCCAGGATCGGCTTACCAGTCACCCGAGGCTCCTCCGCCACCCGACGAACCGCCCCCACCCGAAAATCCGCCGCCATCACCGAAGCCGCCCGAAACGCCGCCGCTCCACCCGCCGGTGGACGGGCCGGGAAGGATGACGAAACCGCCGCCGCGCCGCCCACGATTCATCCGGTAGGCGAGAAACAGGATCACCAGGAAGATGACGATGAAGACGATGACTTGGCCGGGGTCGGCCTCGTCGCGGCGGATCTCGGCCTTGCGATGCCATGTCTCGGCATCTCCGGACAGGATCGACAGCATGGCATCGGTGCCGGCGTTCAGACCACCGACGTAATCCCCATCCTTGAAGCGTGGGGCGATCGCCGTGGTGATGATCACCTTCGACAGGGCATCCGTCAGGGCTCCCTCGAGACCGTATCCGACCTCGATACGAACCTTGCGGTCCTTGGGTGCCACGATAAGCAAAGCGCCGTTGTCGATCTTCTTCTGGCCGAGGGCCCAATACCGGAACAGGCGGTTGGCGTAATCCTCCACCGTCAGGCCCTGGAGGTCCGGCACCGTGGCGACCACGACCTGATCGGAGGTCTTGTCCTCGTAGGCCTTGAGCTTCGATTCGAGGCCGGCGCGATCCTCCGGTTTCAGGATACCGGCCGCGTCGACGACCCGTCCGGTCAGTGCTGGGAAGGACGGATCGGCCGCGAGCGCCAGTCCCGCCTGGAACACGAAGGCGAGCCCAAGAAGGACGGCACGCAATCCTCGCCCCGGGATCACCGGCATGAACGTCTAAAACTTCACGTTCGGCGGCCGCTCGGAATTCGGCGTCGCCGTGAAGGTCTCCATCGGCTTGGCCTCGGGATAGAACCACGCCGCGATCCAGCGTCCGGGAATCGTCCGGACCTCCGTGTTGTAGGCCTGCACCGCGCCGATGTAGTCGCGGCGCGCCACGGCGATCCGGTTCTCGGTGCCCTCGAGCTGCGACTGCAGGGCAAGGAAGTTCTGGTTCGATTTGATGTCGGGATAGCGTTCCACCGTCACCAGCAGGCGTCCGAGGGCACCCGAAAGCTGGTTCTGGGCATCTTGGAATTCCTTGAACTTCTGCGGATCGGTCACCGTCGAGGCGTCGACCTTGACGCTGGAAGCCTTGGCCCGCGCCTCGGTGACGCCGACGAGCACGTCCTTTTCCTGCTGGGCGTAGCCCTTCACCGTCTCGACGAGATTGGGGATCAGGTCAGCCCGGCGCTGGTACTGGTTCTGCACCTCGCTCCACGACGATTTGGCACTCTCCTCGAGGGTCGGCACCCGGTTGATGGCGCCGCATCCCGCGAGGGCGGTCGCGAGCGCCAAGGCGACGAATGCCGTGCGGATCCGACCGAAGACGGAGGGTCCGGCCGAAAGGGCGGCGCCAAGCTGCATGAACGAGACTCCCGGGGGCAACGACGTGCGGAACCGCACTGCCCTGCGACAGATAGGCATGACCGCAGGCACGGGAAGGGCCCGGCCCGACATACGCCTCGGGAAACGCGTGCCGGAGGCCTCGGTACGACCTCGAAAATACCTCCTCCAGACCTCCGCGCCGCAGCCGTCGCGCTGTTGACAAGGCAGGGAGGTTCGGTGCGCTGTGCCGGGCATGGACGGTACTGCACTCGCCCCGCAAGAGAAGCCGAGGGTCTCCATTACCTACTGCACGCAGTGCCAGTGGCTCCTGCGTGCAGCCTGGATGGCCCAGGAACTGCTCTCCACCTTCCGGGACGATCTCGGGGAGGTCGCCCTGATTCCCGGAACCGGAGGCGTATTCATCATCGCCTGCGGCCCCGACACCATCTGGGACCGAACGCTGGATGGCGGCTTTCCGGACGTGAAGGCCCTGAAGCAACGGGTGCGGGACCGGGTCAGTCCGGCGCGCGATCTCGGTCACGTCGATCGCCCATGAGGGAGCCCGAGCCGCATTCCGGCGATGGCACGCACGTGCCCGGTGGCTTCCCACCCGAGCGGACGCGGTTCGGACGATTCCGGCGGCGCTCGAAGCGTCTCGGCCGGCTCATTCCCGATCTCTGGCGCCGAGACGTCTCGACACAGGTCTACCTCATCGCCCTCGTCGTCGCGCTGATCGGGCCGGGCCTCTTGTTCACCGCGATCCTGCTCGTTCGCTACGCCGGAACCGAGCGGGCACGCTTCGAACAGGATGCCCGCGAGAACGTCCGGAGCATCGCCCTATCGGTGGACCGGGATACGGCCGGCCTCGTTTCCGTGCTCCAGACCCTCGCGACCTCGCCACGCCTAAGGGATTCGGAGTTCGCGAATTTCGACACGCAGGCGCGCCTCGTCCGCGACGCCGTCGGTCTCGACCTCCTCCTGCGCCGGCCCGACGGGCAGCAACTCGTCAACACGGCGGTTCCCATTGGCGCACCGATGCCGAAGGGGAGCCTGCCATTCGACCGGGAGATCACGGCGGGCGGGCAACGGGCCGTCGTGTCCGGGCTGCTGCACGGAGCGACTCCGCGGGCGGCCACCTACGCCATTGCGGTTCCGGTGATGCTCGACACCGAAGTCGCCTACATCCTCAGCTTCACCGCACCCGTGGGACGTCTGCAGGCCCTCACCGCCCGGGAGAGCATCGTCGGCTGGACCACGGGCATCTCCGACCGGGACGGGATCGTGCTCACCCGCATTCCCGATGCGGACGCCATCGTCGGTCAGCCACGCCTGGCGACCCTGCGGCAGAAGCAGACCGGTACCCCGGGGGTCTGGGAGGGCAAGGACCGGGCGATGCGGCCCGTCACCGTCGTCGAGGCCCGCGCCCGGCTCACCGGATGGACGGTGGGCGCCGTCATCCCGCAATCCCTCGTTGAGGCACGCCTGCACGGCTGGATCTGGGCGTTCTGCGGCTTCGGGCTCCTCGTCCTGGCGACCTCGTCGGTCCTGGCCGTGAGCCTGTGGTCTCGGGTGGCGCGCCCCCTGCGGCGCCTGGCGGCGACGGGGCCGGCCCTGGCGCGCGGCGAGGCGATCCCGCGCATCACCTCGCCGATCAACGAGATCCGCAGCCTCGGCGAGGTCCTCGCCGAGGCCTCCGAGCGCCTGCGGACCCGCATTACCGAACGTGACCGGGCCCTGGCCGAGACCGAACGCGGCTTGAGCGCCTTGCGGGAAAGCGAGGCGCGGTTCCGGCACATGGCCGATTCGGCGCCGGCCCTGATCTGGATGACCGACGCGTCGGCCGAGATCAGCTTCACCAACATGCATTTCGAGCATCTGTTCGGTGCGGCGGCCCACACCCTCGCGGGCGACGGCTGGCACCGGATCGTCCATGCCGACGACCTGCCCGGATTCACGGCCCTGTTCCGAGAGGCGTTCGAGGCTCGCCAGCCGTTCCGCGGCGAGGTCCGCGTCATTGACCGCACGGGGCGCATCCGCTGGCTCCGCTGCGAGGGCGTGCCGCGCCAGGACGATACCGGGGCGTTCCTCGGCTACACCGGATGCAATGTCGACATCACCGACGCCAAGCGCGCCGAGGAGCATCTCCTGCTCCTGATCCACGAACTCAATCACCGGGTGAAGAACACCCTCGCCACCGTGCAATCCATCGCCGGCCAGTCCCTGCGCCGGCTCGAGGGAGAGGACGCGGCCGCCGCGCGAGCCGCGTTCGAGGCACGCCTCCTCGCCCTGGCGCGGGTTCACGACGTGCTCACCCGCGAGAGTTGGGAAGGCGCCGAACTCGCCACGGTGGTGGCCGACGCCATCGCACCGCTCGATGCGTACGGGCCGAACGGCGATCCGCAATCTTCCCGCTTCCGCGTCACCGGACCACCCCTGCGCCTACCGCCGCGCTTCGCCCTCTCCATCGCCATGGCGCTTCACGAACTCGGGACCAACGCGGTCAAGTACGGGGCACTGTCCCGCGAAGGCGGCCGTGTCGCGATCGCCTGGTCGGCGATCCGGGATCCGGAGCTGCGCCTTCACCTCCGTTGGAGCGAGCGCGGCGGTCCGCCCGTCGTACCACCGACCCGGACGGGATTCGGCTCCCGCTTGATCGAGCGCAGCCTCGCCCGTGATCTCGCCGGAGAGGTCAAGCTTCACTACGCGTCGGACGGCGTGGTCTGCACCATCGAGGCACCGGTGCCATCCCCGACGCTCATGGAGCGCAAGGCCGGACTTGTTCTTCCGGCTGTCGACATCCCCTTGCCCGGCCCTGTCGGAACGGACGCGGGCGGCATCGCAGCACAGGCGTAACCCCGAAGGTCGATCACATTCCTGCGATTCTTGTGCGGATCCGAAGCGACGCCGTGATGCCATTGCATCGCAAAGGCTTGGGGAAATGGTTTATCGATATTTACCGCGCCCTATGACAATTCGATTTGCACCGCACAATGGTGGCGATACACAACCTGCCAATACGTTCTGAGCGCTGCATCGCAAGATTAAGCACAACTCAAGGATAGCTGCCGGACTCGAGTGCAAGTCGATTGATGTCCATGCCTTCAGCGTTTCTTAACTGGGGGACACTAATTTTTAGGCACCACCAACAGGACGCCCACGATGCTCGGTTTTCCCCTCGCTAGGTCCACGAAGACCCGAGCCGCGTCCGAAGAGCCCGTGGCCGCGATGCCGGCCTCGGACGATGCCCGTCTGGTACGCGCGGTCGAGCGCCTGATGACGACGCAGGACCGCGATGCCATCGATCTCCCTGACGGTCTTCTGAAGACCGCCTTGGGCCAGGTCCGGGTCGATGCCGATCGAGCCACGCTCCGTGCCCTCGGCAGCACGGCCCGCCTGGCACGGGAGGCGTCCGAAGCCGCCACCAACACGGGGTGGATGACCTACGACGTCGGCGAAGTGGCCCGCGCGACCCAGACCATCGCGGGTGCGACGGAGGAACTCGCCGCCTCCATCGCCGAGGTCGCCCAGACCTCCGACACCGTGGTCAGGGTCGCCGACGACGCGCTGTCCGCCATGCAGACCTGCATCACCGACGGCAGCCAAGCCCGCAACGCGATGCAGGAGATCGAGGGTCGAACCGTCCAGATCGCCGACCGCGTCGTGGTGCTGGAACGCGCCATCGCCCAGATCGAAGTGATGGCCACCGCCATCGCGGCGATTTCGAGCCAGACGAACCTGCTCGCCCTCAACGCGACCATCGAGGCGGCACGGGCCGGGGAAGCCGGTCGCGGATTTTCGGTCGTCGCCGCCGAGGTCAAGTCGCTGTCGGCCCAGACCGCAAAATCCACGGGCGAGATCCGCTCCCTGCTCAACACCCTCACGGTCGAGATGGGCTCCATCGCCCAGGCGGTGAGCGAGAGCCGCGTCGCCGTCGCGACGGGCCGCAACATTGTCGATGGTCTCGAGACACGGGTTTCGCAGGCCAACGAACGGATCGGTGAAGCGAGCGACCTCAACCGAGCCATCGCACACATGCTCGGACAGCAGCGTCAGGCCACGGCCGAAATCTCCAGCAGCGTCCAGAACATCGCCGGCAAGGCCTCGAAGACCCACGAGGAAATCGAGCTGATCACCAATCGCCTGGTGAAGGCCGAAGCCCTTGGGCAGACGGCTCTGGCATCGAGCGGTCATGAGCCGTCCACCTATGCACTTGTACGCCTTCCGGCGGATATCGGAGCCTGGAAGCGCAAACTGGCGCGAGTCTTGGTGGGACTCGCCGAACCCGACCGCGGCCTCGCAAAGCTGCCGTGGAACAATGGAGCGAGCCTCGGCGCGCTCCTGCGGACCGGTCCCCTCGGCGCTCACCCCGCTCTATCGGACCTTCTCAAGTCCGAAGCCAAAGCCCTGGAGGAGGCTGAACGGATGATCGCAGCCCTCGCGACGCAGAATTGGGACGTCGGGACGCCGGCCTATCGGGGTGCGACGGATGCGATGAAGGCGATGCTCGCCACCACCCGGACCATGCTCGGAGAAACCGAGACCGCGTAATACTGTTTCCGTCTGATTGACGCGGCGGGGATTCCCGCCGAGCGGAGTGATGGTTAGGGTTTGGGCCATGTCTCATGGAGGCGAACCCAGCTCACATCGTCGATCATCTATGTTTTGCGGAACTGGGTCGGCGTGCTCGAACCAGCGACGACCTGCGCGCGGCGCGGCATTACCAGGCGATCTGGCTTCTGGCGCAGAGCAAGCCGTTGGCGGAGGTCGGGGCCACGACCGGCTTCGTGCAGCGTTGGCTGGAACAGTTGGCCAAACGCTACAATCAGTTCGGTCCTGATGCGCTGGGCGACCGGCGCCGCCGCAAGGGAACGGCCCCACGACTTCTGCCCCCTGATCTTCTGGACAAGCTGTCGCGTACGCCTCGCTGGGCCTCCGCCCGATGGTGGGCCCTGGAGTAAGCCCACGATCGCAGCGTGGATGACAGCTGAACTCGGGTTGGTCTCGGTCTACCCGCAGCGTGCCTGGGAGGCGCTGCAGGCGATCGGCTGCTCGATCCAGGCACCACGGGCGAGGAACCCGGCCGCAGCCGGCCCCGAGACACAGACCACCTTCAAAAAACTCGCCGCCACCCTCGCCGAGGAAGAGGCACGCCACCCCGGCCGGCCGGTCGCGCTTTTCTGCACGGACGAGCACCGCGTCGACCTGAAGCCGATCACGCGCCGGGTCTGGCCGCCGCGCGGACGACGGTCGACCGCACCCGGCCGTCACCGCTACGAATGGCTCTACGTCACCGCCTTCGCAGCGCCCGCCAGCGGCGAGCGCCACTGGTACGTCGGCAACGGCGTCTCCAAGCCGCACTTAGGGCCTTCTGGCGCTGTTCGCCCTTGAGGTCGGGGCGGGCGAGCGACGCACCGTTATCCCACGTCTCGACGGGGCCGGCTGGCACACGGAGCCCGGTCTGCGCGCGACCAGAGGCCTACGCCTGATCTACCTGCCGCCCTACGCGCCCGAACTCCAGCCCGCCGAGCATCTCTGGAGGCTCGGCGACGAACCCATCGCCATTGATGACGAGCCCGGTCGTCGCCAGCATCCTGAAAGGACCGCGGGCCGTAGCTGTCAGATTGCGTTCCTCGCCTGATATCCGTTCCAGCGCGCACGCGCCGACAGGTTGATCACACCTGCTGCGCGCGCTCCGTTCCAACACCAAGACCGCGGCTGGCACCGGTTCCGCGTGGCGATCGAGGGCGATCCACTCATCCTCCGATACCATCCTGGCTTCATCTTTCCGCAGGACTGTGCGGCGTTGGCGGCGCGATCTCGCACGATCCGAAGCGCTCACGAGCCCGTCGGAATTCTTCCGGTCGAAACGGAGGGCGGGTGCGCTTCGATGGCGCGGATCCTGCTGGCTCCTTACCCCACGGCCGGGACGGTCACGAAACTCACCACCGCGCCCGTGATCGCCGCGTTCAGGGCCCGATACGGCGAGATCCGCACCACGTGGCGGCGGTTGCCGTCACGGATCGTGGGCTGCTCGATCTCGCGCTCGATCTCCTTGCCGTCGGTCAGGACGCGGGTGAGGTCCTCCGCAAGGTCAGGGTAGGCCGGACGTACGGCGAAGTCGGTCAGGGGCCGGCCGCGGTCGCTGTCCTGGATCGGGATGAACCGTGCCACCGCCGGCGTGAACGTGCGGATGATGAGGTCGCGGTCGAGAAACACGATGGCAAGGCCGCTGGCGTCGAACAGGTTGCGGAGATCGCTGTTCGCCCGGTCCAGGACGTCGATCTTACCGCTCAATTCATGGTTGACCGTCTGCAGTTCCTCGTTGAGCGATTGTAGCTCCTCTTTGGAGGCTTCCAACTCCTCGTTGGTCGATTGCAGCTCCTCATTGACCGAGACCAGCTCCTCGTTCGACGACTTCAGCTCCTCGAGGGCGGTCTCGTATTCCTCGATCAGCGTCTGCAGGCGCTCGCGGGTGTCGCGCAACTCATGTTCGAGTTGCAGCGCGTCCGAGCCGGGCTTCGGCCGCGCGTCGCGTTGCTCGGCGTCGCTCCGGCTCAAGGACGGCCCTTGATCGTGGAACAGCACGACGAGGAGTGGATCGGCACCCTCGCGCAGGGGTAGCGGCTCGACGGTGATCGAGACGACCTGGATACGCCCTTCTTCGCCCTCGACGGCGATATCCGAGCGGAAGGCGGGGCCGTGCGACTCGATCGCCTCGCGCAGGGCCGAGCGCAGATCGAGACGCAGGCCCCGGCGCGCCAGGGTCAGGAGCTGGCGGCTGGGCAGCCCGGCGGGCGCCTCCAGATACTTTCCGGTGCGGGTGGAGTAGTGGACCACGTCGCCTTCGCGGTCGACGACGACGTGGGCCGGGGCGAAACGCTCGACGACGTGGCTCTCGACCGCCTGCCGCACGGACGCGCCGGATTCCGGATTGAAGGGAGGCGGGCGCACGGCTTGGCCGGAGCGCCGCGCGAACGGGGCGAGTTGCGTGCCGCTGATCGCGAGCGGCAGCGCGGCGCCGGATCGCTCGGTGTCGCGTGCCTGGAAAATGCGGTGCTTCTTGTCGATCGGCGTGAAGAGGTCGCCGAACTGGCTGACGTTCTCGGCCGTGCCGAGGAAAAGGTGCCCGCGCGGGCGCAGAGCGTAGTGGAAGATCGGGATCACCTGCGCCTGCACGACCGGGCCGAAATAGATCAGCAAATTGCGGCACGAGACGAGATCGATACGTGAGAACGGTGGATCGCGGATCACGCTGTGGGGCGAGAAGACGCACAATTCGCGTACCGCCTTGACCACGACGTAGGAACCGCCCTCGGCCGAGAAGAACCGACGACGGCGTTCGGGCGAGACGGTGTCGAGAAGCGCCTCCGGGTAGCGTCCGGATCGAGCGACGGCCAGGGCCGGATCGTCGATGTCGGTGGCGAAGATCTGTACGCGCGGCACGGCGCGCAGGCCGTCCATGTGCTCGCGCATCAACATCGCGATGGAGTAGACCTCCTCGCCCGTAGCGCATCCGGGCACCCAAACCCGGATCGTGTCGCCTGCTCCGCGCCCCTCGAACAGGCGGGGCAACACCCGCAGCTTCAGGGCCTCGAACGCGTCGCCGTCGCGGAAGAAATTGGTCACGTTGATGAGCAGGTCGCGGAACAGCGCGGTGACTTCGGTCCCGTCCGCACGCAGACGCTCGACGTAGTTCTCGATTCGGTGGAGGCGGGCCACCTGCATCCGGCGCTGGACCCGCCGGGCAAAGGTCTTCGGCTTGTAACCAGAAAAGTCGTGTCCGACTTGATCGCGGAGCAAAGCGTGGATCTCGGACATGGCCGCCTCGGCGGCCGCCGTCTCCAACCCCTCGATCACACCGAAGCTGCGGGCGTATTCGGCGAGTTGGGCGCCGATGGCGTCGGCCGGCAACTCGAAATCGACGAGCCCGGTGGCGATGGCGCTGGCAGGCATGTCCGGATGACGCGGCACCGTGCCGTCCGATCCTTGCGCGAAGGTCAAACCGCCACGCTCCTTGATCGCCTTGATGCCGAGGGTCCCGTCCGTGCCACCGCCGGAGAGGACCACGCCGACGGCGTATTCGCCGTAGGCCCGTGCCAAGTCGCTGAAGAACAGGTCGATGGGGTTGCGCTCGCGCTGAACCGGGTCGTGCTCGCGCAGTCTGAGACGGCCATCGGCGATGCCGAGCAGCATCCTGGCCGGAAGCACATAGATGCGCCCCGGCTCCACCGGCATCCCGTCCTCCGCCACGATCACCGGGAGTTTGGTGAAGCGGCCAAGCACCTCATGCAGCAAGCTTTCTCTGTCCGGGCTGACATGGGTGACGACCACGTAGGCAAGGTCGCCGTCGAGGCCGAGGCCGGAGAACAGCGTCTCCAGCGCCTCGATTCCACCGGCCGAAGCGCCGATGCCGACCACAGGGAAGCGCGCGGGCCCGATCATCACGCGTCTCCGACGGGGCGCACGTGCTCGCCGGGCACCCTCGACCGGGGCGCCATCATGACGCCCGCGACCGGGCAAGGATCTCCCGCGACCGTTCCGTGGTTTCACGCGCCGCACGGATCACTTCGGCGATCTCGCCCGACAACTGGCGCGCCCGTGCCAGTTGCCCGGGCCGGGCCGACTTGCGCAGGCTGTTCAAACGCTCTGCGAAGGGTACTTCCATCAGGGGAATGCCGGCGGCATCGGCGATGACGAAGGCGTAGGGCAGTGGACTGAGCCCCTTGCGCGCGAATTCCGCCGCCATGTCGGGAATCGAAGCACAGACTTCGAGGTAAGCGGTGTCGAGGTCGGCCAGGGCGAGGCCGTCATCGTCGGGGTCGAGGCCGGCCGGCGTACGCAGGTGGAAGTGGAACTGTGGCAAGAGCGGGCTCGCGATGGTCTGAGCCGCACGGGCGGCGTTACGGCAAAAGAATGCTAACACAGGTCATGGCTCGATGAACTTACCTGGATCAGGTGCGGCGCGGTGTCCGCGTTCCGCACATGGATGGAAGTCGGAAACGGAGGACCGGACCGTGGATCACCCTCTGATCGCCAAATTGGAGCAGTTCAGTCGCCTGTCCGACGAAGATCGGCGGACACTCGAGATCCTCACCGAGGGCCCGGTTCGCCGCTTCGCCTCGCGTGCGGACATCGTCCGCGAAGGTGAGGCCCCGCGGGCAGTGCGCCTCATCCTGTCCGGGTGGGCCTGCCGCTACAAGCAACTCCCCAACGGACGTCGCCAGATCGTGGCGCTTTTTTTGCCCGGCGACCTATGCGACCACAACGTCTTCGTGCTGTCCGAGATGGATCACTCCATCGGAACACTGAGCCCCGTCGCGCTCGTCGAGATTCCGCCGCCCGCGTTCGAGGAGATGATGACGGCCCGTCCACGGGTCACGCGGGCGCTGTGGTGGGAATCCCTCGTGAACGCGGCGACGCAACGCGAGTGGATCCTCAACCTCGGCGGGCGGGACGCGGTGGAGCGCCTCGCCCACCTGTTCTGCGAGCTGTTCTATCGCCTGCGCGGGATCGGCCACATGCAGGACGGAGGCTGCGATCTACCATTGACGCAGACGGATCTCGCCGAGGTCGCCGGCCTCACACCCGTCCATGTCAACCGGACCCTGCAGTCCCTGCGTCGGCAAGGGCTGCTCGAACTGAGGGGGCGCCGCCTGACCATCCCGGACCTGCCGGCCCTGGAACGCGTCGCGTCCTTCAACCCGAACTACCTGCATCTCGACCGGGTCGGCGCGCGGTTCGATGCCTGAATGGGCGGCCGGGTGATCGAGCGCGCGCGGATTTCGCGTCGGTGAGTGGGTTTCCCGTTTCCGTCCGCAACGCGGGGACGGCATCCGACCTCGCTTCAGGCCCTGCGCTTATGGTTCGCCAATTGTGCGGCAACCGGAAACGGCGTCGGTGCCGCCGCCAGGATCGGCTTCCACGTGGCACTCCAGTCTTCGAGCGGAACGGGAGCGGAGCGGTGGACCAGATCGAGGAAGGCCAGGCCGACCTCCGCCGTCGCACGCTTCACCAGCGGATTCAGCGGTCCACCGTTCCTCAACGATCGGTCGGTGAACACGCTGTGCGAGCCGCCCTGGAACACCACGAGGGCCTTCTGTTGCGTCGGCATCGCCGCATAGACATCGAGGCGGTCCTGGACGGGGGAGTAGCGACCGGGAATGCGGATCGTGTCTTCCGTCGTGGTCACGTGGAGCGTGGGAACGTCGACGGAGGCAAGGACTGCCGCGAGGTCGGTCTCGCCGTAGAAGGGCGGGGCCGAGATGACGATGCTGGCCGAGAAGCGCGGGTCGCGGAAGCCGAGGAGCTTTCCATCGCGCACCACCTGGGCGCCGGTGAGGATCAGCGTGGTGTTGGCCCCGTAGGAATGCCCCGCCGCGACGATGCGCTTCCGGTCGATGGCGGCGTGGAAGGGATTGCCGCGCTGGAGCAACTGGTCGAGGCCAAAGCTCACGTCGTGCGTCCGCTCGATGGCCTCGCGTTCGTCGGCCGCGCTGTCGAGGCGGTCGAGGAGCAGGATCGGGTTGCCCTGCCACAAGGTCTGGTCGCTTCCGACGTGCTGGATGTGAAGGCTCGCCGTGCCCTGCGCCGACCATGCTTCGCCGAGGTAACTGTAGCCCGTCCGCGAGCCACCGAGGCCATGGGAGAACACGATGAGCGGCACCGGCCCCTTTCGGGCCGAGGCGCCCGGCCAGTACAGCCGCGCCGGTACCGCGCGGCCGCGTGCGGGATCGACCCATTCGAAATCGACGAACCGGGTCACGTCCGATGCCGGCGCCGACGCGGCTGGAAGCCCCGAGAGCAGCCCTCCCGCACCGGCACCGAGCAGCATGGCGCCGACGCGACGGCGCGTCAGGCCCCCGTTGCCCGTGCGTGGGCCCACGGGACCGGCCGGCGATACGGGAGCGACATCGTCGGCGTGGGTCACGTTAGCCTCGGGCCTGTAACGAGCTTGGCCTCTTCCGAAACCCTCGCGGCGGCGGAATGGTGGGACCGGATCCGCGGAAGGGATTCGGTCAACTTCACGGCCAAGGTGAATGCCGAAGGCGACGCGGTCTACAGCCGCCGGTGCCGGGCGGTGTGCTCCCGCACCGGCTGTGTCGGAAACGGGTGACAGGCCGGCGAGCGCAACCCCGGCGCGACCGGCAAACCGTCTGTCCGAGCCGGTCCGCCAGCCCCGAAACTCCACGGTGCACAGGGCCGATGCCGGAGGCGCTTTCGTCAAGGCGTCCTAAGCGTTTGATACGCAGGTACCAGATTTCCATGAGGCGATTCGGAACTTGCCCGGGTGCGGTCCGTTGGACGCCCGCTGCCACCCTGGCGGCGGGGAGCGAAGCGGACCCGTGACGTCTGGCGTCGACAGACATGAACTCCGGCAGATCATCGCCGGCCTCAGCGAGGGCGTGATCCTGGTCGAGCCAGATCAGTCGATCACCTACGCCAACGAGGCCGCGTTGGCGATGCACGGCGCCGACGCCCTGGAAGAACTCGGCGCCACCGTGGACGCCTACCGCGAGCGCTTCTCCCTCCGCTATCGCAACAACCGTGCACCCGAGCACTACCCGATGGAGCGCGTCGTTTCGGGCGAGACGTTCCATGATGTCGTGGTCGACGTGAAGCGGACCGACCGTCCGGACGTCGCCTTCGTGCACTCCCTGCGAAGCCTCGTGGCCACGGACCGGGAGGGACGTCCGAGCTGCCTCGCCCTGATCCTCAAGGACGTGTCCGATCAGTTCGAGGCGGAGGAACGATTCGAGAAAACTTTCAATGCCAATCCGGCGCCCGCGGTGATCACCCGGCTGTCGGATCTGCGCCACGTCAAGGTGAACGCCGGGTTCCTCGAAATGACCGGGCACACCCGCGACGCCGTGATCGGCCGCAACGTCTACGAAGTCGACGTGCTGGCCGGTGCCCGCAGCCGCGACCTCGCCATTGCCCGGCTCAACGCGGGCGGCACCATTCCGCAGATGGAAGCGTGCCTGACCCTGCCCGATGGCGGGACCCGCTTCGTCATCGTCGCCGGGCAGCCCATCGAGATGGGTGACGAGCCCTGCATGCTGTTCACCTTCGCGGACCTCGAGTTGCGCAAGAAAGCCGAGACCGCCCTGCGGCAGAGCGAGGAGCGTTTCGCCAAGGCATTCCAGCTCACGCCCGTTCCGACCATGCTGTGCCGGGCCGATGGCTTCTCCATCACGGGCGTCAACGAAGCCTTCAGCCGGGTGTTCGGCTACGGACAGGACAAGGTCACCGGCCGCACCCCCGAGGAGATCGGCCTCTGGGTCAACGAAGCCGCCCGCGTCCGATTCGAGGCGGCACTGACCCGAACCGGTTACGTGCTCGGGCTGGAGACCTGCCTGAGCTCCCAGGAGCCCAGCGAACTCGACTGCATGATCTCGGCGGAGCGGGTGACCATCGCCGACGAGGCTTTCGTGCTCATCGTCCTGCAGGACATCACGGAGCGCAAACGCTCCGAGCGCGATCTGTTCACCGCCATCGAGGCGGTGATGGCCGACACGTCGTGGTTCAGCCGCGGACTCATCGAAAAGCTCGCGAACCTGCGCCAGCCGGGTGAGCGGACTGGGGACGATCCGACCCTCACCCTCACGGTCCGAGAGCGACAGATGCTCGGCCTCGTCTGCTCCGGACTGAGCGACGACGCCATCGCCAAGCGCCTGAACCTCTCGCGCAACACGGTCCGCAACCACACCGCCGCGCTCTACCGCAAGCTCGGTCTTCACAAGCGCTCGGAGGTAATCGTGTGGGGGCGCGACAACGGATTTCCGAACCCCACCGCACCGTAACAAAAAGCCAAGATACCAGTACATCCGTATTATTGCGCCAAGTCCACAGAGGTCCATCTGACCATCGTGACCAGTGCATCGCCCTTGGGGACGGACATGACCGATACGCGCAAGCCGACCTCTGAGAAGGAGAAGAATTCCGTCGCCAAGGCGTCCATCAAGGAGGCCATCGGCAAGCTGACCGGTGATGTGAAGGTCGAAGCCGAGGGCAAGGCCGAAAAAACTTCCTCCGAGTCCGAAGGGACGCCCGAGGGAAAGTCCGGCTCGGCGCGCTCGTCGTAGCCCGAACCGCCAGAAGCGAATGCTTCCAACGCAACAACAACCAACAGGATGAACATCATGGTCGATACGGACCGCGTGATGGGTGCTGCCCGGGAACTCGCCGGACAGGCTCAGGGCACCATCGGTGATCTCATCGGGTCTCAGAGCGACTCCGTCGAAGGCCGCTTCCGCGAAGCGCAGGGTAGCGCCGAAAATCTCTACGACCAGGCGAAGGATAGCGTCGGGCATGCAGCCGACCAGGCGCAGGCTTACGCCGAGGACGCCTACGAGAATTCCGGCCACTACCTTCGCGAAGGCCGGCGTGCCGTGGCCCACCGAGTCGAGGAAAGCCCACTCGTCGCGCTCCTGATCGCTGGCGCCGTCGGCTACGGCCTCGCCCTCCTGATCCATTCCCGTCGCTGATATCCGGCGCCGCCGCGTGGGACGCCCTCGGCAAGACGCGGGGCATCCCGGGCGATCAGGCGAAGACGCAGACCGACGACGACCAGAAGCAGGACGACGGCGCCGTGGCCGACCGCTACGACGCGCGTCGCGCCTGATCCCTTCGGCCTCGGTTCCCCGGGGCCGGACCCTCCGCCGGTTGGGATCGACCGGTCCGTTCACCCCCCTCGCAGCACAGGAGCTTTTTCGATGAGCAGCACCACCGACAAGATCAAGGGCCTGGCCAACGAGGCCGTCGGCAACGTCAAGCAGGCCGCTGGCAACGTCACCGGCAACGACAAGCTCGTCGCGGAAGGCAAGGCCCAGGAACTGAAGGGCGAAGCTCAGAAGACCGTCGGCGACGTCAAGGACGGCGCCCAGAACCTCGCCGACAAGGTCAAGAGCAAGATCTGATCGTGCGCCTCGCGGGACGGCATCGCGCCGTCCCGCCCTTACGATTTGCCCATTGAAGTTGCCTGTCCCAATAGGAGCCGACCATGAACAGCGACCAGTTCCGAGGCGCCACGCGCCATCTCAAGGGTCGGGCGCAATCGACCCTCGGCGGCATCACGGGTGATCCCGCGCGTCAGGTGCGCGGCGCCGTCGATCAGGTCGCCGGAGGTGCGCAATACGCCTACGGACAGGCCCGCGACCGTGCGGAGGATTGGATCGAGGACGGCAGCCACCTCGCCCACGAGGCACGCCGCCGCGGCGAGCGCCTTCTCGACGACGGCAGCCGCTACGCCCGCGAGACCCGTCGCCGGGGTGAGGCTTACGGGCGACAGGCGGTCGGTTACGCCGACGCCAATCGCGGCGCAACGGTGCTGGCCCTGGCCGCGTTGGCCTTCGCCGCCGGTTGGCTGCTGCGCCCGTCTCGCTGATCCAGTCCTCCATCCTAGTCCAAGGTCTCGTCGTCGCCCGCCCCTTTCGGGCCCGACGTGCCACCGAGACGATCCCGTTCAGACGAAAAGGACACCACCATGAGCAAGGGCTACCCCTCGATGACCGCCCTTCTGGGTCTGCTGGCTGTCGCCGGCTACCAGAACCGTGACAAGATCGCCGAGCTGCTGAAGAGCGGCAGTGCCGGTGCCGCGCACGGCACCGTTCCGCACGTTCCACAGGGCAGCGGGTCGAGCAACCTCGGGAATCTCGGTAGCCTGCTCGGCGGAGTCGGTACGGCCGGCGTCGGTGGCCTCATCGCCAGCGGCTTGAGCGAACTCGTCGACCATTTCACCAAGGGCGGCCATGGCGAGACGGCGAATTCCTGGATCAACCAGGGCCAGAACCGCGACATCCCGGAAGCGGACCTCGAGAAGGCCATCGGCGCCGAGACCCTCGACGGGCTTCAGAAGCAGACCGGCCTGAGCCGGGCCGACATTCTCTCGCGCCTGTCGCGCGACCTGCCCTCGGCCATCGACCGCTACGCCCAAGACGGCCGCCAACCGGCCTGACGTCCCAGCAAGGCACGTGAAGGCCGGCGCAGAAGCGTGCCGGCCCTTCACGCGAGACGGTCACGCCGACGCGACGGACCTGCCGCTCAACCCGTGCCTTCGATGAGGTTGCGGATTCGGGCGGCCAGTGCTTCGAGGGCGAACGGCTTGACCATGACTTGCATGCCGGGCGCCAAGTGGCCGTGGTTGAGGGCCGCGTTCTCGGCGTAGCCGGTGATGAAGAGAACCTTCAGGCCAGGCCGCGAGAGTTGCGCCGCCTCCGCCATCTGCCGGCCGTTCATGCCACCGGGTAGGCCGACATCGCTGACCAGAAGGTCGATGCGCACATCCGATTGCAGCACCTGCAGCCCGGAAGCGCCATCGGCCGCCTCGATGGCCGCGTAGCCGAGATCCTCCAACACTTCTGTGACGAGCATCCGGATGGTCGGTTCGTCGTCGACCACCAGCACCGTCTCGCCCGCCCGCGCCCGTGCCGCCTCGGACAGGTCCGGGACCACCTCCACCCCTTCCGCCTCCCCGAGATGACGGGGCAGGTACAGGCACACCATGGTGCCCTCGCCGGGCTCGGAATAGATCCTCACCTGCCCGCCCGATTGCTTGGCGAATCCGTAGATCATGCTGAGCCCCAAGCCGGTGCCCTCCCCCATGGGCTTGGTGGTAAAGAACGGGTCGAAGGCCTTCGCGACCACGTCCGGCGTCATGCCGGTGCCGTTGTCCGAGACGCAGAGGGAGATGTACTGGCCCGGCTCCAGGTCCCGCTCGCGGGCGCTGCGCGAGTCGAGCCAGCGGTTGCCGGTCTCGATGACGATGCGCCCGCCGTCCGGCATCGCATCGCGCGCGTTGATGCACAGGTTGAGGAGCGCGTTCTCCAGTTGGCTCGGATCGACATGGGTCGACCACAGCCCTGCCGCCCCCACGACCTCGACGGAGACCGCCGGCCCGACGGTGCGGCGCACCAGCTCCTCCATGCCCTCCACCAGACGGTTCGCATCGATGGGCTTCGGGGCCAGGGTCTGACGACGCGAGAACGCCAGAAGACGATGGGTCAGGGCGGCGGCGCGGCGGGCCGCGCCCTGTGCGGCGGCGATGTAGCGCTCGATATCGCCGACCCGGCCCTGGAGCAGTCGGGTCTGCATCAGCTCCAACGAACCGACGATGCCCGCGAGCATGTTGTTGAAGTCGTGGGCGAGGCCCCCGGTCAATTGCCCGACGGCCTCCATCTTCTGGGACTGGCGCAGGGCCTCCTCGGTCCGCATCAGCTCGGCCGTCCGCTCGACGACCCGCTGTTCCAGGGTCTCGTTGAGGCTGCGGAGCTGCTCGGTGACGCGCTCGCGCTCGGCCTCGACGGCGCGTCGCTCCTCGACGTCGATCAGGACGCCCGGAAACCGCAACGGCGTGCCGTCCGGAGCGTGCTCGACACGCCCGTTCGCCTCCAGCCAGTAGTAGAGCCCGTCCGCACGCTTGGTACGGTATTGGTGCGCGTAGGGCCCGCCTTGCACCAACGCCGTGCCAATCGCCGCCGTCAGGGCGTCTCGGTCGTCCGGGTGCACGGTCTCGATGACCTGGGCGAGGCTCAGGCCTTCGCGTCCCACGGTGGGATCGAGGCCGAAACTGCGGGCGAAGGATCCCAAACCCAGGTCCCGATGATCGCACCGGCGGCCAACGCCAGTTGCACGCGCTCGACATTCTCGCGGGCCACGGCCTCGCTGGCACGCAGGGCGTCCTCGGCCGCGCGCCGTGCCGAGATGTCCCGGAACAGCACGGAGACCTGGCGCCGGCTCGGCGGTTCGATCCGGGCGGCGGAAACCTCGATGTGGCGCCCGGCGGCCGGAAAGGCGCGCTCGAACCGGATCGATTCGCCCGTCCGCAGGACGCCTCCGTAGAGGTCGAGCCAGCCATCCGCCTCGGCGGCCGCAAGATCGCGCAGGGTACGGCCGACGATGTTCGGGATGCCCGTATGGCGCTCGTAGCCCGGGTTCGCCTCGACGTGGACGTAGTCGCTCGCAGGTCCGTGAGGCCCGTCGAAGAACTCGATGATGCAGAAGCCGTCGTCGATGGCCTCGAACAGCGCGCGGTACCGTGCCTCGCTCGTAGCCAGCGCATCGCGGGCATAGCGCTGTTCGGTGATGTCGCGCGCCACGCCGGAGAAGCGGACCGGACGGCCGGTGCCGTCGCGCTCGATCTCGCCCCGGCGGGCGATCCAGCGGAGTTCCCCCGTATCGGGTCGCCGGATCCGGTACTCGACGTCACGGATGAGGTCCCCGCGCCGACGGCTCTCCGCCGTCGAGACGAGGTGTGAATCCTGCGGGATGATCAGAACCTCGAACGCCGCCGCCGGATAGGTCGCCCGCTCGGGCAAGCCGTAGAGGCGGCAGAATTCCGGCGTGGTGTAGAGGATGCCGTCGTCGATCCCGACGGAGAACACCCCGATGCCGCCGGCTTCCTGCGCCCGGCGCAGACGCGTCTCGGTCTCTTCGAGGGCGGTGCCGATCCGGTGCTCCTCGGTGCGGTCGCTCAGGACCTTCACGAGGCCGATGAGGTCGCCACCGGGATCGCGCAGTGGCGTCGTCTCCCCGGACGCCCAGAACCGGGACCCGTCCGCCCGCAGATACCAGCGCTCGCTGTCGGCACGGCTCTGGTCATGGGCACGGCGCCGCTCGGCTGCGGGGTGGCCGGACAGGACATCCTCCGGCGTGAACAGCCGTTCGATCGCTTGGCCCCGGATCGTCTCGCGGGTCCAGCCGAAGATGCGCTCGGCGCCCGTATTCCAGTCGGTGACGCGTCCGTCCGGGTCCATGCCGATGATGGCGATGCGGGTGGTACTGTCGAGGATCGCTCGCGCGTGCCCCTCGGCCTCTCCCGGCCCAGGCGGGGAGATCCCGGACTCCGGCACGGTCGTTGGGTCTTTGGCCCAGGGCACCTGCCCGTGCACCTGAGCACGCAACCGCGCGGCTTCCTCCGCGAGGGCGTCGGCACGCTGCAGGAGTTCGGCAGCCTCCGGACCCGTCATACGGACGAGCTCGAAGGGGCGCAGCGGATGACTTGAGCAGCGAGCGGTTCGGACGGGCACGGCCAAATCTTGCACCCCGCGTCGATGCGGCCGGCCGTGGGACGGGAATACGGTGGCAAGCGAATATCGGAGAGTGGGCGTCGTTCCATAGGCGTCTCTTGCCGCAAAACAGACTTGCGCTCCAGACGGCGACGCCATGGGTCGGCCGCAAAAAGCCGCGGCGACAGGTTCGAGGCCGCCTGACCGTCAGCGGCGACCGGAAGTGGCCTACGAAGATTCACGGAACCTTCGCCCGCAGGGCACACGCGAAGATGGATATAGGGGCAATACGCTCGGATTGTTCTACGGTCGAGATCACATCGCTGTACGCCAGCATGGATTCATGCGTTGCGGGCTTCCGCGTAGAGACGCTCGCATCGGTCGAGCCACAGATTCTGGGTAAAGTTTTGTCGCACGCGCGCATGCGCGATTCGGCGAGGGATCGCGAGAGCCTCCGCGATGGCACCGGCCAAGGCGGCCTCCAGGGCGTCCTCGTCGCCGGACGGGGCGAAGGCCCCCGCCTCGCCGATGACTTCGCGGGCCGCACCCCGATCGATGCTGGCGACGGGAAGCCCGCACGCCATGGCCTCGATGGCGACGAGGCCGAACGGCTCGTCCCAGCACGGCGTGAACAGAAATACGGAGGCCTTTCCGATTTCCCGTGCCAGGGATGGACCGTCGAGGTGCCCGCCATAGCGGATCGCGCCGCCGAGTAGGGGCAAGACCACGCCTTCCCAGTACGCGGTGTCCTCCGTCGAGCCGAACAGGGTCAGGGCGATGCCGGCGCGCCGTGCGGCTCGGATCGCCAGATGCGTGCCCTTGAAGGGGGTAATCCGGCCGCACCAGACCGCGCTTCCATCGCCGTGGTCGCGATACGGCCAGGCCGACGGATCGACGCCGTTGTGCAGCACCGAGACCTCCGGTGGGCTTCCTTGCGGAAACCACGCATGCATCTGGCCGTGCGACGTGGCGGTGATGCGGTGCACGGGCGAGATGCTGTTCTGCACGAACCAGCGCAGGGCGTCGTAGGGCGGAACGTGCAGCGATGTGACCGTCGGCACGGCCCGCGTCCGCCGCTGTTCCAGGGGCAGGCGGCTCAGGCTGTTGTTGTGCAGGACATCGAAGCCACCGGCGGCGATGCGGTCGCAGGCTGCCGCATAGCCGGCGTCGAGATGGGCGATGAGCGCCGGATTGCCGGTGTGCTCCTCGCCCGGGAACGACTTTTCCTGATGCTCGGGCAGCACCGGATCGATCGCGAAACGCCCGTCGCTGTCCCCCGAGGCGAACAGCACGACGTCGTGGCCGCGCGCCCGGAGCCCCTCGGCGAGGTGCCAGCTATGGGCCTCCATGCCCCCCCGGAACGGCGGCGCGATGGGCTGGCGCACATGCGCCAGGAGGGCGATCCTCATGCGGCTGCGGGCTCCGTACCTGCGGGTTGCCCGGCCGCGATTCGCGCGTCGAGGATGCGGATGACCGAGGCGGTGTTGGTATAGGGCTGGTGGCCATGCTGGCCCGTGAGTGCGCGATCGTCGGCATCCGGTTCGCGCAGGATGCGGATCGGCTGGCCGGGCGTATCGTCGATCAGGCCCATGAGGCGGAAGGCGTAGAGCCAGTGGCCCATGGTGCGGTAGCCCCACTTGGCCTCGAACAGCTCGGCGTTGCGCACCACGCTGGCGATGTGGTGAATCGGCGGCATATGGTGCGGATGGTGCTGGTGATAGACCAGCGCACCCTTCAACCACGCAATGGCGATGCCGCGTTCATCCAGGGTCTTTCCGAAATCCGTGTCCTCGCCGCCGTAGCCGGAGTAGCGCTCGTCGAAGCCGCCGAGCCGCAAGAAAGTCGCGCGCAGCATTGCGAAATTCAGCGACCAGAAGCAGCGGTAGTCGCCGCAGACCTCGATGCCCTCGGCCGGTGGTCCGCGCCGGTCCGAGTGCTTTTCGGCGACGGCCGCGAAGGCCTCGTAGGTCCAGTCGCCCAGGGTGGCACCGGCCGGGAGATAGAGCACCTCGCCCATGAGCAGGCCGTCGAATTCTTCGAGATGACGGGTGTAATCCGCGACAAGGGACGGCGCCGGGATGCAATCGACGTCGAGGAACACGATTACCCCGCCCGACGCCGTCGCCACGGCGCGGTTGCGCGCGGCTGCCAGGGGCAGCGGATCGCCGGCCATCACGATCTGGCGGATCGGGAACGGCGTCTCCGGCAAATCGTAGGGCTGCTCCTGCATGCATGCGACGATGAGTTCGTCCGGCATTCGGGTCTGGCGCATCAGGCCCCGCACCACGTTGGCGAGATGCTCCGGCCGCCCCTTGGCCAGCGTCACGACGGAAACGGTCGACATATTCTGCGGGTCCGAACTGGAGTTGAGCATACGATCAGACGCCGGGCGCGCCGGCCCAGAGGTCGTCGGTGAGGCTCTCGAGCCAGCCCGCGGCACGGGTTGCGGCGTCCGGCGCATGGAGCGGGCGCAGGGTTTCGCCGTCGAGGCGGCGGGCGCGGTCGAGGAGGTCGCGCCAGCCCTGGAGGTCACCGGGCCAGTTCGGCGCCTGCACGGCTGCGCCGAGACGTACGAGGGCGTCGGCCTTGCGCGTCTGCTCGCCGAAGTAGCGCCATTCCGGCATCACCACGAGCCGTCCCCCCACCCGTGCGACCTCGTGGACCGTGTTGTCGCCGGCCGAAGCGATGATGATGTCGGCGGCCGCGAGGTAATCGGTGACGGATGGGACCCAGCCGAGCTCGCGCAGGTTGGCGAAATCGGTTTCGTGACCTTCGCGATGGGTCGGTCCGAGGGTCAGCCACAGGGCGTCCGGCACGGCCCGCGCGGCAACCGTCAGCGGCGCGTAGGGCGTACCACTGCCTCCGCCTCCCGTGACGGCGACGACGATCTCGCGGTCGGGGTCGAGCCGCAAGCGGGCGCGGGCGTCAGCGCGCGACGGCACCGGATCGACGCTGGTGCACAGACCGCCGCTGTAGAAGGTCTTGGCGCGCAGGTAGGCGGGGTAGTCGTCCTGTTCCAGGCGCGGGTCGAACGGCGCGAGCATGCCGACACAGGCCTCGTAGGACCCGATATGGCCGATATCGGAACGGTCGCCGTGCATGCGGATCTGCACGGCCGGCACGCTCGCGGCGCGGGCCAGCAGGGCGATCTCGGCCGAGACGTCGACCACGAACAGACCGACCTGCCGATCGTCGAGGTGGTCGAGGATCGTCCGCATGGTCCGGCGGGTCTCGGCGACGCCGAGCGGCACGCAATGCATCACCTGCGGCGTCGGTTCGGCGAATAGGCGCGCCGTCGGCACGGCGGCGCCGATCATGTTGGGCAGGGCGATGATCTCGATGTCGCGCGAGAAGCCGTCGAACAGGCCGGGATCGGCGGTCAGCACCGAAACCGGCCGCGCGGCGGAGAATTCGGCCACCAGGGCGCGGGTGCGGTTGGCGTGGCCGCGCCCCTGATGGTGGACGAAGAAGGCGATGGGTTTCGGCATGGGCCTCGGGCGGGTCAGGAGAACAGGCAGGTACCGGGCCGGCGGGCGGCGGCGATCTCGGCAGGCGACGGCGCGCGCAGACGGCGGATCGCGGGCGCGTCCGCATCCCAACCGATGAGCCCGGCGTCGCGGAACTGGCCGAGCCAGTACTCCATGCACCATGTCCCGTGCCGGGCGTGGAAGCGGGCGGCGTTGCGCAGGATGGAATCGAAGTGCGGCAGGGGCGGCACGTGGACGGGGTGATGCTGGTGATAGGCGCGCGCGCCGGCGATCCAGTCGGTCGGCACGCCGGACGCGGCCAGACGCACGGCGAAATCCGTCTCCTCGCCACCGTAGCCGACATAGCCCTCATCCATGCCGCCGATCTTCGCGTAGGCGCGGGCCGGAAGGGCGAAGGACAGGCCCCAGAGTTCCTTCGCCTCGGGTTCCCGGCGCAGGCCGCTGGCGGGAATGGAGGGTTTGGCCGGATGCACCCGCCCGACCCGGTCGAGGGCTGCGCAATCGAGGTGCGGACCGATGGCGCCTTCGGGAAGGTAGAGCACCTCGCCGAGCAAAAGCCCCTCCGCCTCGGCACCCGCATAGGCCGCGACCAGCCCCGGGCCCGGGATGCAGTCCACGTCGAGGAAGATCAGGCGCTCGCCCCGCGCCGCAGCGGCGGCCCTGTTGCGGGCGGCGGCGAGCGGCATCGGCTCCCCGGGCACGTGGAGGTGGCGGACGGGACAGCCGGCATCCGGCAGATCCAGCGCGGGCTCCGGCTGCATCCAGGCGATGACGAGTTCCAGGGGGGGCATCGTCTGCCCGGCGAGCCCGAGCATGAGGTTACGCAGGTGCGCGTCGCGGCCTCGCACCAGGGTGAGGACGCTGACGCCGGCCGCTCGATCAGATGGCATGCGCCGGACTTTTCCGGAAATGGGCGACGCCCTCGATGACGCCGCGCGCATGGGTGGCGCGGGCGACGTAGGAATGGCCGAGCGCCGCGTGGCTCGCGAGGTCGTCGGAGAAATTCGCCACGATGATCGCCTGCCGTCGGGCACGCAGCATCTCGACATCGTTGCCGGAATCGCCCGCCACGAACACATCGGCTTCAGCGAGACCGTAGAGGGCACGGACGCGATCGACGGCGGTCCCTTTCGAGGCCGCCGGCGGCAGGACGTCCAGGTAGCGGCCATGGCTGTGGATGATCGTGGCCGCGAGGCCGTCCGTGTCGAGCCGCGCCCGCACCTGCCGGGCGGTGGCGACGTCCCCGAAATAGCTGAGCTTGTGCGTCCGCTGCTCCAGGGGCCCCTGCGGCACGAGGCCCGCGACTTCGGCGAGCGCCGCGTGGACGCGCGCCCGGTCCCAGCCGCGGGACACCACATCCCGCCAGGTCCGGTCGGCCGTGTAGCTCACCCCGTTGGGGTCGAGGTGATAGATTTCCGACCCCACGGAGGTGATCATCACCTGGGGTCGCGGGCTCGCCTGCTGCTCCAGGATCGCCATGGCGCTGTGGAACGAGCGCCCGGTGGCGACGCCGAACGCGAGGCCTTCCTGCTCGCTGCGCCACTGACTGAAGGCCTTCAGGCCCGCCTCGCAACCGACCAGGGTGTTGTCGATATCGCAGATGAGCAGTTGGCGCGGATTGCTGAGGGGCGGCTCGGCGACGGAAAGGGCGCGCAACAGGGCGTGATAGCGCGCGGCGTGCCGGTCCCAATCGTAGGCGGCGGCCGCCCGCGCGCCACCGGCGACGAAACGCTCGCGCAGGCCCGGCTCGTCGAGGATCCGCAGGCAGGCCCGCGCGATCTCGGAGGGCGCGCGCGGATCGACCAAGAGCCCGTTGCCGCAGGTCTCGACGATATCGTTGGGACCGCCGCTGTCCGTCGCCACCAGGGGGAGCCCTGCGGCCGAAGCCTCCAGCAGGGTGAGGCCGAAAGGCTCGTTCAGGGCCGGATTGACGAAGACCCCGCCCCGGGTGCGGGCATAGGCGTAGATCGCCGGCACGTCCTCCGGGCGGTGGGTCTTCGGATAAGCCACCCGCCCGTAGAGATCGTATCGATCGATGAGTACGAGCAACTCGCGCATGGTCTCGGCCATGCCGCCGTCGAGGTCATCGAGGTTGTCGCGGGTTCCCGCGACGAGAACCAGGTTGGCCCGGGCCTGAAGTTCGGGGCTCTCACCGTAGGCCGTCACCAGGGCGGCGAGGTTCTTGCGCGCCACCGGACGGGCGAGCGCCAGCAGTGCCGGCTTCCCGGGTTCGCGCAGGAACCGGTCGAGGGTGGCGTCCACCCGCGCGCAGGTCCGAGCCGACTGGAAGCGTGCGAGGTCGCTTCCCGGCGGCAGGACGCGAATGCGGCCGGCATCGTAGGCTGCGTAGGTCGCGTACTGGACCTCCGCTTCGTCGCGGGACGACGCGATGACGAGGGCCGCGCGCGCGAGACCCGTCTCTTCGGCCGCGATGCGGTGGTCGAGCGCCGGCGTGTCCGTCGCCGGGCATCCGAGCGCCCTCGCCTTCACACGCCCGAGGGAATGGGCCGTGAACACGAACGGAATGCCGAGTCGGTCCTCGACGTTCGCCGCGACGACGGCGGCATCGGCATAATGGGCGTGGATCACGTCGGGACGGGTCGGCTGCGCCAGGATCCAGGCGACCAGAGCGTCCGACAGGCTCTCCACCTCGGCGTGGAGCGCCTCCTTCGGCAGGTAGCCCGGCGACGCGCTCGCGAGTCGCACGATGGTCACCTTGCTCGACACTGGCTCCTCGGGCACGGCGTAGGCGTCGCCGAACGCGCTTCCGAACAGGCGGGTCGCGATCACGATCCGGGCGATCTCGGTGTCCTGCGCGCAGGCCTCGACCAGATCCAGCAGGTAGCGGATATGACCGCCCGTATCCGCCGTGAGTCCGTAAGCGACATTATCGCCGCGAAGACAACCCTGAAGCGCGATATGAAGAACGAACATCAAAGGCAAGGCGTCACAAGATGACGCGTGGGAAACTCGACGAACTTCATGTCTAAAGCCGAAATATCATCCGCGATCCGTGTCGCACAGGTTGCCCCCAACATCTTTCCGACGCCGCCCCTGCACCATGGGGGGACGGAGCGCGTCGTTCACGATCTGAGCGTAGCCCTGCAGAACCTCGGCGTGGAGGTAACGCTGTTCGCGCCGTCCGACAGTGCGACAGATATACCAAGGGTCGGGGATTACCCCAGTCTCGCCGCCCTCGAAGCCCGCGAGGGCCAGGTCGCACCGGGGGTGCCCTCCGCTTTGGAAGCTCTGCAGATGGAAGCGCTTGCCCGCCGGCTCGACAGCTTCGACATCGTGCATTGCCACGGCGAATTCGCCCATGCGGCGATCCTCGGCGCGCGCCGATGCCGCAGCCTGACGACGGTGCATTGGCGGGTGGACGAGCGCGACCGGGCACTGTTCTTCGCCGGCTTTCCCGATCTGCCGGTGGCGGCGATCTCGGCGGCACAGGAAGCCGGCGTCCCGGCGGCGAACAGGGCCGGCATCGTCCACCACGGCATCGCCCGCGACCGCTACGCCCTGAATTCGAATCCGAAGGGCCACCTCGCCTTCGTCGGCCGGATGACCGATCAGAAGCGCCCCGATACGGCGATCCGCGTCGCCCGTGCGGCGGGCCTGACCATCCGTCTCGCCGGCACGGTCGATGTCGGCAACCCCGACTACTTCGACCGGGCCGTGCGTCCGCTCCTCGACGACGACGCGGTCTATGTCGGTCCGGTGGACGACGCCGCCAAGGGTCGGCTGCTCGGCGATGCGCGGGCACTCCTGTTTCCCATCGACTGGCCCGAGCCCTTCGGCCTGGTGATGATCGAGGCCATGGCCTGCGGGACGCCGGTGATCGCCTGGAATCGTGGCTCCGTGCCGGAAATCATCGAGGACGGCATCACGGGTTTCATCGTCTCGTCCGAGGCCGAGGCAGTGGCGGCGCTCGCCCGCGTGGGAGACCTCGACCGGGCGCGCGTCCGGAAGCGCTTCGAGGCACGCTTCACATCCGAGCGCATGGCGGCCGATTACCTTTCGATCTACCGCCGGCTGCTCTCCGCGTGAGCGGAATCGTGCGCACGGCGCTGCTCGCCTGGGACTACCCGCCGGCCCCGAGCGGCCTCTCCACCGCCGCGCGGGAGATCGCCGAAAGCTTGGCGGCTCGGGATGTGGCCGTCACGGTGTTCACCCTCGACCGCATCGGCATGGGCGAGACCGGCGGTGTCGCCGTGCGGGGCATCGGCCTCGCGCCGGGCTCGGCCCTGGCGCGCTTGCGCCTGTGGGGCTCGGCCGGACACCTCGCCGCGCCGCTGGCGTTTTACCGGGCGGTTCTGGATGCCCACGCACGGCAGCCCTTCGACTGCATCGAGGCCACGAATTGGTATGCGCCGGCCGCCTTCCTGACGCGGTCGGGACCGCCGCTGGTCACACGCAACTCGACCCCGGCCGCGTTCACGCGGGGTCCTGCGACGTCCCTCCGCGACCGCCTCGACGGCCGTACCGCCGACTGGCTGGAGCGCTGGCAGGCGCGCGGCAGCGCCGGCCTGATCTCGAACACGGACGACCACGCGGTCCGGATCGCGAGCCTTTACGGCATCCCGCCCCAGCAGGCTCACGCCGTGATCGGCCTGAGCCTGCCGCCGGACATGCTCCAACGCGGCCGGACCGCACCCTACCCCGATGCCGTGGAGGCTCCGGTGCGGCTGCTGTTCGTCGGCCGGGCCGAGGCCCGGAAGGGCTTCGACCTTCTCCTCGATGCCGCCGCGCTGCTCGGGGCCGAGTGCGAGGCCGGCATCGTACCGCCCTTCGTCGTCGATCTCGTGGGCGTCTCCGAAGCCGACCTTCCGCAGGGCGTTTCGGCTTTGGCACGACGGCACTTGCGCCCCCTCGGTCGCATCGACGGGGCATCCCTCGCCGAATCCTACGGGCGAGCGCACCTCGTGTTGGCGCCCTCCCGCTACGAGAGCTTCGGCCTCGTCTATCAGGAGTCCCTCGCTTACGGCCGCCCGGTGGTGGCCTGCGCAGCCGATGCCAGCGCCCGCGCCTTCGTCGGGCGGCCGGGAGCCGGCCTGCTCGCACAGGAAGCGACCGGTGCGGCGCTGGCCGACGCCATCCGGCCGCTGCTTCGGGACCCGGACCTGCGCACAAAACTGCGCGCGCGGGCCCTGGCGGCGAGCGGGGCCTTCGACCGGGCGCGCCTCGGGAGCGAGACTTTGGCGCTCTACGAGCGCGCCATCGCGGCGGCGCGTCAGGGTCGATAGACCCGCAACAGGGCCGCCGCTTCTTCGACGCGTCCGCGGCCGGGGTCCAGGGCCTCGTACCGGATCGAGCGCGCCGCCACGTGGGCGCGCGACAGACGATGATCGATGGAGCCGTGAAGGGCGATGACGCTTCGGCGCCAGTCGCCGCCGAGATCCGGCCGCTCGTGCACGCGCCCCTGGAAGCGCACCGTCGCGTGGTTGAGGCGGTACTGCACGTCCGGGTACACGTCCGACAGCACGCCATCGACGACATTGCGCCGGGGCAGTCCGATGGACACGGCGGCGCCCTCCTCCGCCAGCGCGGCGAGCGCCGGAAGCAGCCCGGCGGTGGCGGGCGACAGCGCTTCGTCGGCGTCGAGCTGGAGCATCCAGGTCTGCCGCGCGAGGGCCTGGAGCGCGTTGCGCTGGGCCGCGAAATCACCCGCGAGGGGACGCGCCGCAACCCGTACCGCGCCGGGCGGAAATACGGCCAGCGCGCTGGTTTCCGGCGGAGCCTCCGGCGCATCGACGAGCACAGCCACGTCCCGGGTCCAGGCCGCGTGCGGCGGCAGGCCACCCAGGACGGATTGCAGGTCGTCGGGTCGGCAGAGAACCCCGAGGGAAACCTGGGCCTTCGGCATCGCCGCGAGGTCGACGAGGCCGCCGCGGGCCGCACGCTCGGAATGCGGTCGCAGAAGCGCCGCGCGGTCGTCCTCGCTCAGGGCGCGGATGCCCCGCGCGAGCCGGGTCGCGGCGGTGCGCAAGGTGTAGAGGTCGAGGCCGTAGGGCGCGTCCGGCGCGAGTCGGAACGTCTCACCGGCGAGATGCGCCGCGAGGTGGTCCCAGCATGCCGCTTCGTCGGCACCGCGCTCGAACAGCACGCCGCAGGAGGCGCAGGCGAACGGAAACCTCCGCCGGACACCGCCTTTGTAGGCGATCGATCGGTCCGTCGGCTCCAGGGTATCGGCCAGGCAGACGAAACAGCGTCGCATGGTTCCGGTCGCTCCTGCCCCTGCCCGACTGTTCGGCGCGACGCTGCGTACACTGTCGGGGCGAACCCCGCATCTCCTATGACCCGGCTCGACTTTCAGGTCCGAAGGCGTCCCGTTCCATGCCGTCCATCCCGGATTTCAACGCCCCGAGCCTCGCCCTCGTGGGCAATGCCCCCGAGCTCGGCGACCGGGGGCAGGCCATCGACGCGTCGGCATCGATCGTGCGATTCAACAACGCACCCGGTTTCGGCGGCCCGGCGGGCACGCGCGTGACCCTCCTCGCCCTCGTCAATCGCGGCGGGCAGGCGCGGGCTTGGGTCGAGGAGGACGGCTTTACCGCACGCCCGGCTATCCGGCGAGCCGCGCGGTTCCTGCTGCCGTTTCCCGAACTCGCGCCCGACGAGGAAGGCGCGTCCGAACGCGTGTGCTGGACGGCGCCCCTTCGGGACCGCCTTACCGGCCGCCCCGTGCATACCCTGACCCGCGCGCTGCATGCGCGCGCCCACGACGTGCTGGCGCCTCGAACCTCCGGGCCGCCGAACCCCAGCACGGGTCTGCTCGTCGCCCTTGCGATCCTGGACGCGCGCGCCCCGTCGCTGCCGCCCATCGATGTCTACGGATTCGGGTTCGCCGGGTGGCCGGGGCACCCTTGGGACGCCGAACGGCATTGGTTCGAAGAAGCCCAGGCGGACGGGCGCCTGCGACTCCATCCGCCTATCGCGTCCTGACGTCCCCTCCCTTTCACTTGGATCGCCCATGGCCACCCTCCTCACCGTCCTGAAGCATGGGGGCCGCTACGATGCGGTCTGGGTCGAGCGTCTCGCTGCCGGCGCCCGCCGGTTCGCACCGGCCTTCGACCGGATCGTCTGCCTGACCGATCGCACCATCGCCTGTCCGGGGGTCGAGATCGTGCCGCTGCGGCACGACTGGCCCACCTGGTGGTCGAAGATGGAGGCGTTCCGGCCGGGCCTTGCGACGGGTACCACGGTGCTGTGCGACCTCGACACGGTGTTCGCGGGCGATGCGTCGGCGCTGGCCGAACCGGGCTTTGCCACCATGGAGGACTACTTCCACAAAGGCAGGGTCTCCAGCGCCTTCGTGCGGTGGCACGCGGACGATCTCGCCTTCCTGTACGAGCGGTTCGCCACCGATCCGCAGCACTGGATGGCGCCGGGCTCGTGCGGCCCGGTGCCGAACGCCGTGCACGGGGATCAGGTCGTCATCGACCATTTCCTGCGCGCGGCCGAGCGGCCACCGCGATTCCTGCAGGCCTTGCATCCCGGCTTGCTCGACTTCTACCATCCGCCCAAGACCGCGTACGGGCCGCTGATCGTGTTCATCGGGGCGGCGAAGCCCGACACGGCGACGGGACCGGCGCATGCGCTCTGGATCTCGGGGACGCCGGAGGATTGACGGACGGTCTACCGCCGACCCTGCGCGAACTGCGCCGCGTAGAGCTTCCCGTAGGCACCACCGGCCTCCAGAAGAATCTCGTGCGGCCCCTGCTCGACGATGCCGGCCTCTCCCACGACGACGATGCGATCGGCCTGCCGGATGGTGGCGAGGCGGTGCGCGATGACCAGGGTGGTTCGGCCCCGGGCGAGGTCCGTGAGCGAGCGCTGGATCTCCTGCTCGGTCTCGGTGTCGAGGGCCGAAGTCGCCTCGTCCAGGATGAGGATCGGCGGGTTCTTCAAGAACACGCGGGCGATGGCGAGGCGCTGCTTCTGGCCGCCGGAAAGCTTGACCCCCCGTTCGCCGATGAGGGTATCGAGCCCCTCGGGCAGGCCGGCGAGTAGCCCGTCGAGGCGGGCCCGGCTCGCGGCCGCGCGGATAGCCGCATCGTCGGCATCGAGGCGTCCGTAGGCGATGTTCTCGCGGATCGAACCGGCGAACAGGAACACGTCCTGCTGCACGATGCCGATCTGGCGGCGCAGGGAGGCGAGGGTCACGTCGCGGATGTCGAAGCCGTCGATGGTGATCCGCCCGGCGTCGACCTCGTAGAAGCGCGGGATCAGGGAACACAGGGTGGTCTTGCCCGCGCCCGAGGGGCCGACGAACGCCACGGTCTCGCCCGCCCGGATGGCGAGGTCGAGGCCGGACAGGACCGGACGGTCCTCCGCGTAACCGAACCGGACGCCCTCGAAGCGGATGTCGCCGCGCAAGGGCGGCGCCGCGACGGCGCCCGGGCGGTCGACGATGTCGGGCGCGGTGGCGAGGAGCGCGGCGTAGCGCCGGAACCCCGCGATCCCCTTGGGGTAGGTCTCGACCACGGCGCCGATCTTCTCGAGGGGCCGGTAGAACACCCCGACCAGCAGGAGAAAGCCGACGAAGCCGCCGGGGGTGAGTTCGCCCCGCACCACGTAGGCGGCACCGCCGAGCAGCACCACGATCTGGACGAGGCGCATGCCGAGGTAGTTGATCGACAGGCTGGCGGCCATGATCCGGTAGGCTTCGAGCTTGGTGGACCGGTAGCGCGCGTTGTCGGAGGCGAAGAGACGCCGCTCGTGCGGCTCGTTGGCGAAGGCCTGGACCACGCGCATGCCGCCGACATTCTCCTCGATGCGGGCATTGAAGGCGCCGACGCGGCCGTACTGCGCCTGCCAGTTCCGGGTCATGCGTCCGCCGTAGCGCAGCGTCACGAAGGCGATCACGGGCAGGATCGCGGCCGTCATCAGGGCGAGCGGCGGGTGCACGAACAGCATCAGGGCGAAGGCGCCAAAGAGCGTCATCACCGCGATGAACAGGTCCTCGGGGCCGTGATGGGCGACCTCGCCGATCTCTTCCAGGTCCTTGGTCACGCGGGCGACGAGGTGGCCGGTCTTCTGGTTGTCGTAGAACCGGAACGAGAGCTTCTGCAGGTGGTCGAAGGCGCGGGCCCGCATCTCGGTCTCGATGTTGATGCCGAGCACGTGGCCCCAGTAGGTCACCACCACCATCAGGCCGGCATTGGCCAGGTAGACCAGCCCCAGGCCGAGGGCAGCGAGCAGGATGAGTTGCCAGTCCTGGCGCGGCAGCAGCACGTCGACGAAAGCTTTCACCGCCATGGGGAAGCCGAGCTCGAACAGGCCGGACAGGACGGCGCAGCCGAAATCCACGAGGAAAAGGGTCCGGTGCGGCCGGTAATAGGCGAAAAAGGCCTTCAGCATCGGAAACCCGGTCAGGCGTTTGGAGAGTGAAGGGCGGAACAGGCCCTCCCGCAGATGGTCAGGCACGGAAGCCGGTGGCGCAGGCAACTGGTGCGCCGCCGTCGGCGGCCGCCGGCACGGGGGACACGGTTTGTCCCGGGGGCTCCTAACGCAGCCGGCGCCGCCGCACCAGACACGGGGGCTATCCCCGAGCGGGCATGGCGCAAGGGCCACGAAGGGTCGCAGATGCCTGTCCACCAGCCCGGCGAGGCCGGGTAACGCGGGGGCCACCCGGGCCGAGGCCCTGTGTTCGACGACGCGGCAGGCCCGTTTATAAATTTTCGCTAATCAATTCGGCGTGGGCGACCTGCGTCTACAATCGTTTACCGTTATTCTGACGGTACGATCATTTGATTTTTTCTCCGGCTTATTGACGACGGAACCTCCGATTGGTGCATCGTGCTGTCAAGCCCTTGCGTAGATTCCGCGATGCTATGATTCAATGCTTTCGAGAGGTCGACTATCTCGAACGTTACAAGTGGTTCGGCATCGCCGAGTGCTATGAGGCAGGTCGATTCGATAAAATAATCGCCAAGATTCGGAGAAACAATCAAGTTTATCCAAATCGTATTCATGTACGATTTTGTACATTAAAGAGTTGGTAGACTTTTTGGTACCAAGCGACGCTCTGGCGCGTTGCAATTGCTGAGTATAAATCGGATTGGAAAATTTTTCGCACATCATGGGTTCATTGCAGATCTCATCGGTGGATATCCCAACCGGTGCCGATGCCTAAGAACACGCATTTCTGAGGTCAGGGTCATGGGCGAGACTTCGATGATTGGCCGACATCCACGGTTGGTATTTCAACGTGGTGCACCGATCCGACGGCTACAGAACGGCGTCCGATCGACGCATGGGCGAGACCGAACACCGCAACAATCGTGCCCAGCGTAATGCGGTGCCCGGTAGTCGAGGGCCCGTCGAAACAGATTTGGAAAGACGGTTTGATCTAGAACAGCGAGGGACGGATGTTATCAGCGATGACGAACGTTTTCGCCCCCGAGGCTGCGGGCATCGTCGGAACTTGGAACACCGATGTCGCCGCGGGCCTCTCCCTGCTGGACGAGGGGGCCGCCGCCTTGCTTGCGGGGAATCCCGATATCGCGGGCAAGCCGATCCCCCTCGATGTCGCGTTCGCACGCATCCACCCCGACGACCGCGAGTGGGTGTTCGCATGGGTCCGCCATGTGCGTGAGATCGGCGGCCCCGTTGCGGCCGAGTTTCGTGTCCTGACCGCATCCGGTGAAATCCGGTGGATCCTGAACCGCGGGCATCTCCACCGCGACGCGACCGGTGTGATGCGTGGACATGGAACCTACATCGACACAACGGACGCCCACCGGGCCCTGGCGCCGCCCGATGTCGAGGCCGACACCGACCCGCTTCATCAGGCCGCCGACCATTGCATGCGCGCCCATGCGGCGATCCGGCGGAGCGGTGACACCCACTTGGCCCTCATGGTCGACATGCTCCTGCTGGAGATCGGATGCGTCCTGGCGCGGAGATCGAGGCCCTGACCCGTCAAGATGCGATGACTTCCGGAGGTTCGTTGCGAGACCATCGAACCCCCTCGAAAGCTCGCGTATTTCTTCGCTCTAGTCGCCGTTTGGCCTCAAGCCGAAGCGGCAGACCAGATCTCGTGCAGGCCACCGGTGTTGCGAAACCAGTAGACGCTCCGGCACGTGTCGAGGCCGAATTCTCCGAACGAGGTCGCGAGGTGCCGCACGATCCGAGAGGCTTCTCCCTCGCTCTCGATTTCGCAGGCCAGAACCTCCGGCATGCAACATTGGGCAGGATCGATTCGTCTGACAAAAATCGAATACGACATCAGCAAACTCCAGATCGCGTGTTTCGATTTATGAAGTTAGAACCCTTGAATACGCGTCCCCATCTCAACGTCTGGTGGAACAACATGTGCCCGTCAAAGCCATAGGATAGTTAATACGACCGTTAATTATTGCAGTTTAAGCGATATTTCTGCTCATCATGCTCGCATCGAGCATTTTATCCATTTATCTGCTTTGAATTCGCTGCCCTGAAGACTGATCGACAGCGATGGTTCGAATGGCACCCGGCAGCGGCTCGGCGATGGACCTATCCCCGAGCCGTTGGGGATGATTCTCCGATCAACCCGGCAGGCGTCCCTCCTTCATCCCGTAATCGAGGAAATGTTGGAGCGGATCGATATTGGCGGCCACCACGTCAGGGTTGTTTTCGAGATAGGCGTTGGTGTCGAAAGCCGGGCCGGGGTTGCGCCCCTCGCGCCAGCCGAACTCCTCGTAGTGAAGGAGGGGATTGAGGCCCGCCTCCGCCACGTCCGTGTAGGCGGTGAGATAGGCGCCCGGGTCGAACAGGGCGTTCGGAGCGCGCCCCTCGTCGGCGCCGTAGTTCAGGTAATGCCGGAAGGCGTAGTCCGACGGGGTGACGGTCAGGGGCGCAGCCGCGGCCGCCGCTGCGGCAACGTCGGGGTTCTGCGTGAGGTAGAATCCTGGATCGAAGGCCCCGGTATGGCCGCGGTCGTTCTCCCCCTCCTGAACGTTCCGGCCCTCGCCGCGCCCGTACTGGAAGTAATGCTCCAGGGCGTTGTCACCGTGCGCCGCCACATCCGGGTTGAGGGAGAGGTAGGCATCCGCCGAGAAATGCGCGCTGGGGCTGCGCCCTTCCCGCTCGCCGTACGTAACGTAGTGTTCGAGGGGGTTCAGGCCGGCAGCCGCGACATCCGTGTTCGTGCCGAGGTATTCGAGGGTCGAGAAGTAGGCGTTGGGGTCTCGCCCCTCCTGCCAGCCATACGTGGCGTAATGGGTGTCGGCGTCCATCTTCGCCGCCCAGACATCGAGGTTGTGCGACAGGTACCAGACGTCGTCCACCACTCCGTGCCCGTCGTTCTGCCGGATCGACCCGTCGGTGAAGGTCAAGGTCCCGATTCCATTCAGGTCGTGCTGGGTCCCGTCGGGGGCCGTGAGAACCAGGGTTTCCCCCTTCAGGTCGACCCGCGCCTCGCTGAAGGCGAAGCCGAACGCGAGATTCTGTGGCGGAACCGCGCTGCCAAGGGAGACGGAAAGCCCCGCCGAAGTGGACAAGCCTTTCGCATCCGAGACCGTGTAGGTGAAGACTTCGGTGTACTGCCCGCCGGCACCGAGGTTGCTCGAACCGATGGCCTGGTAGCTGTAGCTGCCATCGGCCGCCATGTGCAGCGTCCCGTGCTCGCCGAGGATCGTGGTCGTACCGTCCGCCGGGACCGCCACGGTGATGCCGCTGGCAAACCGCACGGCGGTGACGTGCAGGCTGTCACCCGCGTTGGGGTCGGTATCGTTGGCGAGCACGTTGCCGATCACCGCAGCCGCGTGGGTCGCGGTCGCGATCCCATCCGAAACCGGTGTGGGCGCGAGGTTGCCGCCGTCCGTCGCATTCCCGCCACCGCTTCCCACCGGTCCGGCGTCGCGCGGATCGATGGTGAGGCCGTAGGGGATCGAGGCCGGACCGCGGTTGCCCGCCGCATCAGTCGCGCTGGCCGTGAAGGCGTAGCTTCCCTCCGGCAACGGCGGCAGTTCGACGCTCCAGAGACCGTCGGTTCCCGCCACCACCGTGGCCGTCCGGGGTCCGCCCTGCGTCTCATAGGCGATGAACACGGTGCTGCCGGGCTCGGCGGCGCCGAGAAGCGTCGGCGTCGTATCGGCGGTGACGCCGTTGCCGACGAGTCCCGTATCCTCGGTGAAGCCCGTGACCACCGGAGCGGCGGGGCCGACGGTGTCGAGGGTCACGGCGTTGCCGGTGGCCCGGGCTTCGTTCCCAGCGGCGTCGGTGGCGAGCACGGCGCTCGTCACCGGCCCATTCAGGCCCGTCAGGTCGACGGCGTAGCGTCCATCGGCGGTGACCCGGGTGGTGAGCGCGTGCGTCCCGTCCGTGAACGTCACCAGGGCGACCGCTGCGGCATCGAGGCCGGACACGGTGTAGGCCGTGTCGATGGCCTCCCGGGCGTTGATCACCCCGTCCGCAGTCGGCTCGATGCTGAGGGCGACGGCCGGGCCGGTATCCGCCACCGTGTCGACGACGACGGTGAAGGGCTGGCCGGCCTGCAGTACATTGCCCGCCGCGTCACGCCCTGCGGCGACCACGCTGTAGTTCCCATCGGCCAGATTCGGCAGCGGCGCCGTGAAGCTGCCGTCGGCACCGACCGGCACCGTGACGGTGCGGGGGCCGGTCCCGTCGGTGTAGGTCACCGTGACCAGGGCACCGGGCGTACCGGTTCCCGTCACGGTCGGCGTCGGATCGCTGGTGATGCCGTCGCCGGGAACACCCGTGTCGGGCTGGAGGCCGACGACCACCGGGGCGACGACGGAGGGCGGAGCGTTCTGACCGGGCTCCGTGCCCGTGCCGGGAGGCACGATCGGGGGAGTCGTCGGATCTTGGGGATTGGGGTCTTGAGGATTCGGATTCTGTGGGTTGGGGTTCTGCGGGTTGGGGTTCTGGGGGTTTGTGCCGGTCTGACCGATGACGAGGCTGTTGCCGCTGCCCGATGCGGTGTTGCCGGCAGTATCGGAGACCGCGAAGGTGGAGGTGACGGTTCCGGTCAGTCCCGACAGGTCGGCTTGATAGGTGCCGTCCGCCCCGGCGTTGACCCGCACCGTATTCGACCCGTCGGTGAAGGTGACCAGGGCGGAGGAGCCGGCGTCGAGGCCCGCGACCGTGAATCCTACGGCCGCCGCCTGGGCCGGGGTCAGGCTACCGCCCGCTGGGCCGTTCACGCTGAGCGACACGGCCGGCACCGCATCCGCGATGGTGTCGATGGTCAGAGCCAGGGGCACGGACGTTCCGGAGGGAACGTTCGCGGCCGTGACCGCCGACGCCGTGAAGCTGTAGCTGCCATCGGTCAGGGTTGGGATCGCGAGGGTCCATTGACCGGTGCCGTCCACCGGACCGGTCACGGATTTCGGCACGCCGGCCTCGACGTAGACGACCGTGACGGTGCCACCCGGCGCGGCGGTCCCCGAGAGGATCGGGGTGGTGTCGCGCGTGATGCCGTCGCCGGGGATGCCGCTATCCACGTCATAGCCGGTGATGAAGGTCGGCGCCGGTGGCGGGGTGGCGCCGATCGCCACCGATCGCGACGTCGCCGACAGGGTGGCGCCGTTGCCGAACCCGTCCGCGATGTCCGAAGTGCCGGCGAGGCCGAGCGACAGGGTACCGGTGCCGGTCACGTCCAGCACCGACACCACATAGGTGCCGCCGGTGCCGCTGACGGAGACGATCCGCCCCGCCGCGGTCCCGGTGCTCGCGAGGACGAAGTCGTCCAGGGTCACGTCGAGGACCGTTTCCGGGAAGGTCACCGTGTAGGTGAACCCGGTGGCGCCGGTGTCCGTCGGCGTGGACGGAATGGCGGTCCCGATCGGAGCGACCGCGTCGATGACCACCGCGGTGCCGTCACGGGTGATCGAGTTCCCGGCGGCGTCCTGAATGGCCAGGACGGAGGAAACCGGACCGGCGAAGCTCGACAGGTCCACGGTGTAGGTCCCGTTGCGGACATCCATGACCGTCAGACCATGGGTGACGTCGCGGAATGTCACCGTTCCCATGGCGTCCGGGTCGAGGCCCGCCACGGTGAAGGCCACGGTTCCGGCCTCGGCGGCATCGATCCTCTGATCTCCGCCGGGATCCACGGACAGGGTCGCGACGGCACCACCATCGGCGGTGGTGTCGATGGTCAGGGGAAGCGGCGCCGACGTCCCGATAGGGGCGCCGTTCGCATCGGCGAGGCTCGCCACGAACGCGTGGGCGCCGTCCGACTGGGTCGGGAGCGTGACGCTCCAGGTGCCGTTCGCCGCGACCGTCGCCTGCACGGACGGTGATCCGGGCGACGCCGTATCGGTGATGGTGACGGTCCCGTTCGCCAAGCCAATACCCGACAGGGTGGGAGCCTGGTCGGACGTGACGCCATCGCCCTGCACGCCGGTGTCGACGGTGTAGCCGGTGATGACCGGCTGGACCGGAGCGACGCCGGTGACGAGGCGGGTGGCCGGTACCAGGGTGGCGAGGTTGCCGGCGAGATCGGCGATGTCGGAGTCGGATGCCAGGCCGAGGGTCAGCAGCCCGGTTCCCTGGATGCCCGCCACCGTGACCACGTAGCTTGCACCGGAGCCCGTCACCGACGTGATCTCGCCGGTGAGACCGGGGGGGCCGGACAGGGCGAAATCACCTGCCGTGACGTTCGCGACGGCCTCCGAGAAGGTCACCGCGTAGGTGAAGCTCGCCACCGTGACGCCGCCGGAAGGATCGCCCACGGCCGTGCCCTGCGGAGCCACCACGTCCACGGTCAGACCCGCCGGCAGGGCGAGATTTGCCCTAATGGAATTGTCGGCGACATCGGCCAGAACCACCTCCGCCGTGATGGAACCGGACAGGGTCGAGAGATTGGCCGTGTAAGTCCCGTTGGCGGCGATCGGAACCGTGACGGTGGTCCGGCCGTCTGTAAACAGGATGCTTCCCGATGATCCGGTGTCGAGGCCCGTGAGTTCGAAGGTCACGGCACCGGCCTCGTTTGCGCCGAGGCGGGTATCGCCGGAGGCGAACTGCACGGCCACCAGGGGGACCACGTCCGCGTTCGTGTCGATGGTGAGGGCGAACGGCGCCGTGCTGGCGCTCGGCAGGCCGCTGGGACCCGTGGCCGACGCGGTCACCGTGTAGGCGCCGTCGACGAGGGTCGGCACCGTGACGCTCCAGACGCCGCCAGTGGCGATGGTCGGAATCGTCTGGACACCGCCCGGCCCGCTCACGGTGACCAGGACTGCGGCATTCGCCTCCGCCGTGCCGGTGAGGACCGGCGTGTTGTCGTAGGTGATCCCGTCCCCGGGCGTACCGGTGTCGGTGACCACGGCCGTTATGATGGGCGGGGCCGTCGGCGTGGTCTCGACCCGGATGGCGTTGCCCGCGACTGTCGCGGTGTTCGCCGCCGGATCGGTGACGATCAGGCTGGTGGCGACCGTTCCGTCGAAGCCGGACAGATCGACCATGAAGGTACCGTCGGCAGAGATCGGAACGTCCTTGACCAATGCGCCGAGGGCGAAGCGGACGATGGCCGTGCTGCCGACGTCGAGGCCGGCCACCGTGTAGGAGACCATGGTCGCCTCGGTCGCGTCGATCACGCCATCGGCGGTGGCGGACACGGCGAGGCTGACCCGCAAGCCCGCATCGGCGACGGTATCGATCACCAGGGGACGGCTGGCGGAGGTGCCGAGCACGTTGCCGAAGGCGTCCGTGAGGGTCGCCGTCAGCGCATAGGTGCCGTCGCCGAGGGACGGCAGCGGGACGGACCAGTCGCCGCTGCCATTGGCCCGCACGGTCACGCTGGCCGGCACGCCGGCCTGATCCGTATAGGTCAGCGTGATCGTACCGTTGGCCAGAGCGGTGCCGCTGACGACGGGGTCCGCATCGTTGGTGATGAAATCACCAGGCGCGCCGGAATCGGCCGTGATGGCGGCGATGACGGGCAGATCGCCCGGCTGGACCACCACGGGGACGTTGACGAGGTGCAGACCGGCCTGGGCCACGATGGCGGCGTTGCCGGCGAGATCCGCGATGTTGGACGAGCCCGCGAGCCCGAGGGCGAGGGACCCTGTCCCGGTGACATTGCCGACCGTGACCACATATGTGCCGTTGATCTCCGTCGCGGAAACGATCGTACCGGCCGCCGTCCCGGAGCCCGTGAGGACGAAATCGGTACGGTCGAGGTTCGCCACCGCTTCCGGGAAGGTGACCGTGTAGGTGAGGCTCGTGGCGCCGGCGGGGGCGGCCGGGTCGGCCACGATGATGGCCGCCGGAGCCACGGCATCGATGGTGATGGGGTCGAGCGGCAGGGTCGCGCGGTTGCCGACAAGGTCGACCACGGAGACGCTCGCCGTCACGGTCCCGCCGAGGCCGGACAGGTCGACGGGCGGGAGCGGTCCATTGGTGAGGACGACGGACACGGTTCCGCCCTGCCCCGTGAAGGTGAGCGTCGCGGTGGCATCGCTATCGATGCCCGAGACGGTTCCGACGAGGGCTGCGGCCTCCGAAGCATTGAGAAGGCGGTCGGCCGGCAGATTCAGGGTGACGCTGAGGGGTGTCGCATCCCCTTCGGCCAGGAGGTCGATGGTCACGGGCAGACCGACGGACGGGGCGCTGACGTTGCCGGCGGCGTCCTGTGCGGTCGCGGTCAGGCTCACGGTCCCGGCGCCGAGGGCCGTGGTCACCGGGATGCGCCAGTTGCCGCTGGTGTCGACCTCCGCCGTGAGGGTTTGTCCACCGACCACCACGGTGACGATGGACCCGGCTTCGCCGGTGCCGACGAGGATCGGGGTCTGATCGTTCGTCGCCGTCACCGCGACGGGCCCGGCGGAGGCGAAGCCCTGGATCGTCGGGACGGTCGGCAGCACCGTGTCGAAGATCGCGCCCGGCCCGACGAGAATTTCGGGTATGCCGTTCTGGACCGTATAGGTGAGGCTCGAGGTCACGAGGCCGTCGAGGGCCGACAGATTGAGGGTACCGCCCCCGTTGACGAGCGGGACCACGGCTTGCGTTCCGTCCGCGTCCGTGAAGGTCACCGACAGGACGGCGCCGGGGGGCAGACCGCCGAGGGTATAGGACAGGCCCGCCGCATCCGCTCGGTTGATGATGTTGCCGTCGAAATCGATGGCGAGGGTGAAGGGGAGAGCCGTCGGCGTGTCGATGGTGACGACCTTCGGCGCAGTGGGAAGGCTGACATTGCCCGCGGGATCCTGGGCCGTCGCCGTGAAGGCGTAGCCGCCATTGGCGAGGGCGGTCGGCACCGTGGCCGTCCAGTTACCGGCCCCATCGACGGTGGCCGCGAGGATCCCGGTCGCTCCGCCGGGCCCCTGGTAGGTCACCGTGACGGTGCTTCCCGCCTCCGTGGTGCCGGACAGGGTCGGCGTGGTGTCCGCCGTGAGGAAACCGTTCGGAACCCCACCACCGTCGCTCACCAGACCCGTGATGACGGGCCTCGGCGGTGGCACGAGATCGAGGGACACCGGGGCGACTGGGAAAAGTGTCGCGAGGTTGCCGGCGGTGTCCACGATATTCGCGTTGGCGGACAGGGCGAGGCCGAGGGTTCCGGCACCCGAGAGGTTGCCGACCACGACGGTGTAGCCGCCGGCTCCGTTCGCTGTCGCCTGGGTGACGGTGCCGACGATGGATCCGGTCCCGACGACCTGGAAGTCGGTGGTGTCGAGCCCCGTGACGGTCTCGGGGAAGGTGACGTCGAACGAGACCGTTGCGGCCGCCCGAGCGCCGAGGACAGCTGTGCCGACGGGGGCGATGAGATCGATTGTCAGGGCCGGGCCCGTGAGGGGCGCGGTGTTGCCCACCGGATCGGTGAGCACGATCGACGAGGTGACCGGACCAACGAGGCCGGAGAGGTTAACCACGGCGCTGCCGTTCGACCCCAGGGTGGCGGTGACCGTATTTGCGTTCGCATCCGTGAAGGTGACGGCGGCGATGGCGCCCGCATCGAGCCCACTCACCGCCACCGGCACGGCGGCGATCACGCCGGCTCCGACGGGCAGGCCCCCGTTGACGCCGAGGGTGAAGGGTGTGCCGGCATCGGCGGTGAGATCGATGGTGAGATTGGCGAGCGCCGGGATGGCGACGTTGCCCGCGGCATCGGTGGCGCTGACGGAAACGGCATAGGATCCGTCCGTCAGGGCCGTGCCCGCCCCCGCCGCCAGCGGCAGGGCGAAAGCGCCGTCGATCACGGCTGCGGTCGTGGTGAGAACCGCGGTGCCGGCGCCATTGGTGATGGTCACCGTCACGGTGGCGCCGGCGGCGAGACCGGCCGCAGTCCCTTCGAGAACCACGCCGGCCGCGAGTTCGGCCTGGGAGAGGACGCCGTTCCCGGCGATGGGCTGGACGGACAGGACCGGCGCGGTGCGATCGAGGGTGAGGATGGGGCCGACGGGCGCGGACACGCCCGGCAGGGCGTTGCCGGCGGCATCGACGATCCCGGCGGGGTTGAAGGTGAGGCCGAGGGTGCCTTCGGCGGTGGCGGCCGGAACCGTGACCGTGTAGGTGCGCCCGCCATCCGCCGTCACGACGGTGGGAACGAGGCCCCCGGGGGTCGTGGTGACGGCCGTACCGGTGAGACCGAGATTGGCCGCGGTCAGGCCGGTGACGGCCTCGGAGAAGGTCAGGGTGAAATCGATCACCGTGTCCTTGGTCACCGCGGCGTCCGGTGAGGTGACGCTCAAGAGGGTGGGCCTCACGAGATCGACGGTGACCGCCTGGCTCAGGGCGACGGAGGTGGCGCCGTCGGTCCGCTGGACGAGGACGCTGACGTCGCCGGACGCCTGCAGGACCGGAATGATGCCCGAGAAGGTCGTGACGCCGTTCGCCGTCACGACCGTGGCACCCGTGAGCGGCGTCACGGTGCCGCCGAGACGGACGGCCAGGGTCTCGCCCGCGCCGAGCGGCCCCGCGAGGGTCCCGGTGACGGGGACGGTTCCGGCGGCGGCCTCCGCGATGTTGACCACGTTGTCGCCTGCCACCCGCACGGCGGTGACAGTCTGCACGGGCCCCGGCGCGACAAGGTTGTAGACGGAGCCGAGCACACCCGCGACCGGAATGCCGGTGCCGACCTGCAGGGTGCCGGTGGTGCCGCTCGCCAGGGCGAGATCCTGGCGGCCGTCGCCGTTGATGTCGAGGAGGGCGAGGGCGCCGAGGCCAGCCTGGGTCTCGAGGATGACCGGGGCGGAGAAGTTGCCGGCGCCGTCGCCGTAGACGACCCGCACATTGCCGTCCGCGCCGGCGTAGAGGATGTCCTGGCGACCGTCGCCGTTGGTGTCGCCGATGCGGATATCCGTGGCGGCCGCCCCGGCCTGAAGGGTCGTCTGGATCGTCCCGGCGGCGGAGCTGCCGCGGATCTCGAGGGTGCCGCCCGTGCCGGACGAGACGATCTCGGCCCGGCCGTCGCCATTGAGGTCGCCGGCCGCAAGGCCGCCGGCGCTGGCGCCGACGGTCAGGGTCGAGCGTGCGAACGTGCCGTTGGCCGCCTGGGTGAGAACCGCGATCTGGGTGCCGTTGTCCGCCAGGGCCGCGAGATCGATGCGACCGTCTCCGTTGAAGTCGGCGGCCACGAAGGCATCGGGGCGGACCCCGAAGGATTGTGCCGTCCCGGCGCTGAAGGTTCCGGTGCCGTTGTTCGTCAGCACGGTGGCGGTGCCGCCCGCGAGACCCTTCACGACGAGGTCGGCGTAGCCGTCGCCGTTGACGTCGGCGATCAAGGCGCCGTCCGCGTTCGCGGTCGCGCGGCTGGTGACCGTGAAGGTGCCGTCGGTGCCCTGCTTCAGGATCTGAACCGTACCATTGCCGGCGGTGACGATATCGGCGAGGCCATCGCCCGTGATGTCGCCCGTCGCGATGGTGTTCTGCCCCGCCGCGATGGTCACGGTCTGGGTCGCACCGAGCGAACCGGTGCCGGTGCCCCGCGTCACCACCACGGTGTTGTTGACGAGGAAGGCCGCATCCCCGAGCCCGTCGCCGTTGAAGTCGGCCGTCGCAGTCTCACGCGCCGGACCGATGTTGACCGGGGCGAGAAGAGCGAAATCGGCGCCGCGCAGGCCGTTGCCGGCAAGGTCCGTCACGCCCGAGAGATTCGACGGATTGAGCGCGAGACCCAGGGTGCCAGCGCGCCGATCGAGGCTGACGCCGTCGAGGCCGAGGCCGACGCTGACGATGTAGGTGTTGGGGCTCAGGGTCGGCAGCAGGGTGACGAGGTGGATACCCGGCAGCGTTCCCGTCGCCTGGAAGAGGTTGGCCGTGAGGCCGAGCACAGGCTCCGAGAAGGTGACCTCGTAGCGCAGCACACCGACGAGATCGAGAAGACCCAGGGGATCGAGGGTATCGAGCTGGTTGACCGAGACGATGGTCGGTCCGGTGGTGTCGACGCGGACGGGAAGCGCCAACGACGTCGTCGTCGTGGTGATGCCGAGCAGGGTCGCGCTCTGGGTTGCACGCAGGTTGTGCGTGCCCTCCGACAGGTTGAGGCGCACGGACGAGAGTGAGGTGCCGAGGAGTCCCGCCGGGACGGTCGCGAGGATCTCGCCGGTCCCGGGGGTGCCGCTGTTGTCGCGATCGTCGAAGATCGTGATCGGACCACCGAGGAGATTGAGGCCGACGATGCCGACATCGACGCCGTTGCGCCGGGTGAGCCCATCGAGGGGAAGGCCCGTATCGCTCGTCGGGGCGAGGACAAGTGCGAGGGTGCCGGCCATCTGCATTTCCCGTTTCTGAGGCACGTTCCCGCATGCGCCGCGGAGGGACCTCCGGGCGGGGATGACGATGCCTGAATGAACTTGGTGCGCGTCTCGGCGGGCGTCGAAGCATCTCCGGCCCGGTTGCATATATCAACCTACAGAAGAACAGTCCGGCCTCAAGCCCGATCCCGGGCTAAGCCATTATTTTTCCTGATTTCGCCGTTCCGTACGCTACTCGTCCCAATTATTGTGAACGAACGTTAAAGATCGGATTTTAACTGCCGATCGTGTTCGGATTTTCCGGTTCACGGGTCGGCATTTTAGGAATGTCTTAACAGTCGCCCGTTCGTCATGGTTGTGCCCATCCCTGCTCTAGGCGAATTAGCACAACCGAATTCGCTCAAATTAACGATATAGAGGCGAATGCATTCGCCATACTCCCGCATCATCACTATCGAGAGGCGATCTGGCATGCGAGCGGATCAAACATCCGAGTTGAGGCGAGCGCTCTTGCGCTGCCGACGTGCCTTCCTCGGCGTCGCGGTCATGAGCGGTGTCGTCAATGTCCTGTACCTGACGGGGTCGTTCTTCATGCTGGAGGTCTACGACCGTGTGATCCCGGCCCGTTCCATTCCGACGCTCATCGGCCTCGGCGCCCTCGCCCTCGCCCTGTTCCTGTTCCAGGGGATTATCGAGCTCATCCGCGGACGGGTGCTCGCCCGTATCGGATGCTCCCTCGACGAGGCGGTCGCGCCCCGCGTGTTCGACGCGGTCGTGCGCTACCCGCTCAAGTCGCCGACCGGTGGCGACGGGTTGCTGCCGCTGCGGGATCTCGACCAGATCCGCAATTTCCTCTCGGGCCTCGGACCGACGGCGTTCTTCGATCTGCCTTGGCTGCCGGTCTACCTCGCGATCTGCTTCCTGTTCCATCCGCTCATCGGGCTCGCGGCTTTCGCCGGTGCGGTGATCCTGGCGGTGCTGACCCTGCTGACGGACCGGCTGACCCGGCAGCCGCAGCGCGAGGCCACCCGGCACGGCGCACGCCGCAACGAACTCTCGGATGCGGGGCGCCACAATGCGGAGGTGCTGCACGCCATGGGCATGCAACGGAATCTCGCACGGATCTGGAGCGAGGAGAGCAGATCCTACCTCAGCCGACAGCGCCGCGTCTCGGACATCGCCGGGGCGCTGGGCACCGCCTCGAAGGTGTTTCGCATGATCCTGCAGTCCGGGGTCCTGGCGCTCGGCGCTTATCTGGTGATCCAGGGCCAGGCCACGGGCGGCATCATCATCGCATCGTCGATCCTCGTCTCCCGGGCCCTGGCCCCGGCGGAGATCGCCATCGCCCATTGGAAGGGATTCGTCGCCGCCCTACAGGGATGGGCCCGACTCAACGAGATCCTGACCCGGTTCGCCCCGGAGGCCGACACCCTGGAGCTTCCCGCCCCGCGCGAGGCCTTGACCGTGGAGCAGGCCTGTCTCGTGCCGCCCGGCACCCAACGGGTGGTGGTTTCCGACATGAGCTTCGGACTGAAGGCCGGTCAGGGCGTCGGGATCATCGGCCCGAGCGCATCGGGCAAATCCACCCTCGCGCGTGCGCTGGTGGGTGTCTGGACCCCGGCCCGCGGTTCGATCCGCCTCGACAGCGCCACCCTAGACCAGTGGCACGCGGACAGCCTCGGCCGTCATATCGGCTACCTCCCGCAGGACGCCGAGCTCTTTGCCGGAACCATCGCGTCGAACATCGCCCGGCTGTCCCCCTCCCCCGATGCGGAGGCGGTGATCGCCGCCGCCCGCACGGCCGACGTGCACGATCTCATCCTGCGGATGCCGGAGGGCTACGAGACCCAGATCGGACCGAGCGGCGCGAACCTCTCTGCCGGCCAGCGCCAGCGGATCGGGCTGGCGCGCGCGCTCTACGGCAATCCGTTCCTCGTCGTCCTCGACGAACCCAATGCCAACCTCGACGAGCCGGGTGAGCTCGCTCTCACCCGTGCCATGCTCAGCGTGCGGCAGCGCGGCGGCATCGTCGTCGTCGTCGCCCACCGGCCGAGCGCCCTCGCGGCCGTCGATCTCCTCCTCGTCATGGAAGAGGGCCGGGCGCGAGCCTTCGGCCCCAAGGACGAGATCATGAAGCAGCTGATGCGCCCGACGGCCGTGCCGAGCGTCCGCGCATCGAAACGCCCCCCCGCGGTCCAGGCCGACCCCGCCCCGCAAGCGAACCTCAAGGCACGCGCATGACCTCCGCGATCCCCAATCCCACAATCCCCACTCCAGTGGTTCCGTCTCCCAGCGGGGCCGGTGCCCGGCCGTTCGACGCGGATCGATCCATCGGCGTCCACCTTCTCAGCGTTTCCGCTGTGATCTCCGTGCTGGTCTTCGGCGTCGGCGGATGGGCCACCTTCACCCCCATCCACGGAGCCGTCATGGCGTCGGGCCAACTCGTGGTCGAGAGCGACGTGAAGAAGGTCCAGCATCCGACCGGCGGCGTGGTCGGTACGATCCGAGTCCGCGACGGATCCCGGGTCACCGCCGGCGACATCCTCATCACCCTCGACGAGACCCAGATTCGGGCCAACCTCGACATCGTCCTCAAGGCCATGGACGAGCTGAGCGCCCGCCGGGCCCGGAACGAGGCCGAACGGGACGGGACCCCGCACATCCGGTTTCCCGACGAACTCGTCGCGCGCCGATCCGCGGACGCCGCCGTCGCCCAGCTCATCGACGGCGAGGTTCGCCTGTTCGAGACGCGGCGGTCGGGGCGCGAGGGCCAGAAGGCTCAGCTGGAGCAGCGGGTCCTCCAGATCCGGCAGGAGATCGGCGGCTTGACCGAACAGGCCGCCGCCAAGGCGCAGGAGATCACCCTCATCGGTGACGAACTCGTAGGCGTCCATGAGTTACGGGCGAAGAACCTCGTCGCCCTCTCGCGGGTGACGGCCCTGGAGCGGGATGCTGCCCGTCTCAAGGGCGAGCGCGGTCAGCTCATCGCCGCGCAGGCTCAGGCACGGGGCAAGATCTCCGAGACGGAGCTGCAGATCCTGCAGATCGATCAGGACATGCGCGGCGAAGTCGGCAAGGAACTCGCCGACATTCGCGGGCGCTGGTCCGAGCTGGCGGAGAAGCGCGTCGCGGCCCTGGACCAGCTCAAACGCACCGACCTGCGCGCGCCGCAGGACGGCGTGGTGCATCAGATGACAGTGCACACCGTCGGCGGCCTGGTGGTCCCGAGCGAACCCGCGATGCTGATCGTGCCCGATGACGACAGCCTCGCCGTCGAGGTGCGGATCCAGCCGCAGGAGATCGACAACGTCCATCTCGATCAGGAGGCCGTGCTACGGTTTCCCGCCTTCAACCAGCGGGTCACACCCGAGATCGACGGTCTCGTGACCCGCATCTCGGCGGATGTGAGCCAGGACGTGAAAACCGGGGTCAGCTACTACACCACCCGGATCCGCGTGCCCGAGGCACAGCGTGAGCGCCTGGGCAAGGTGCGCCTCGTACCAGGCATGCCGGTGGAAGCCTACATCCAAACCGGCGAGCGCTCGGTCCTCTCGTATCTCCTCAAGCCGTTGGGGGATCAGGTCGCCAAGGCTTGGCGGGAACGCTGAACCGTGGCTTTCGTCCGGTCATGGTACTGAGGCGAGCCCGGGGGTTCGGCTCAGTACCGCGCCGCTTCGCCCCTCGGGCAACCGAGGGGCTCGCTGTCGGTTCGGAGTAACGGAGGGGGACTCGCAAGACGGGAGGGTGAAGCGGACCACGCTCGCCCCAGCGCACGCGTCCGTGACTTCGCGGCGGGCCGGACCGGCCTCAGTACGCTACCGTCCGGCTTCGATCTCGCAAATCACGCGGGCAAGCTCGGACAGGAGATAGCGTGCGCGCGGATCCCGGATCTTCTCGAACGAATCCCTGAAGATCTTATCTTCTGCATTGGCACTCGAGCTCACGGGAGAAGCCAAAGCGCCCCGCTCGGCTGCGCTGTTCTCGGGCTTTCCATCGTAAAAGTAGCTGATATCGACACCCATCGTCTGAGCGATCTGGTGAAGCTTATCGGCCGCGATCCGGCTACGACCGCTTTCGTACTTCTGGACCTGCTGGAACGTCACGCCGAGCGCGTTACCGAGATTGGCTTGGCTCAGGCCAGCCGAACGCCGCAAGGATTTGATGCGGTGACCAATCTCACCTGCGGCAAACTCTTTGTTCGGCTCAGCCATAACGTCTTGCTCGATCTTGGTCTTTGTCACTGGCTTCACGAACGCCGTCCAGTTACCAGAAACCCATTCATCACGTTCTCCAAGCCTCGCACATGCCTGGAACTCTGATCCGCGGCGAGCTGTAAGGGAGAAACAGCGAAGCGCCAATCCAACCCGGGTTTCACATTAAGGTGTTCGCCAGCAGATACCCGATCATAGGTTAAATTCACCGATCGAACTTTTTGCCGCAAACTCACCATTATTGTCTTTGCTACATCCTCGCTCCGGATAATGCAAGCTTTGCGTGTATGGAGACTTGGTCGACGCTGAATACCAAGCCCACCGGCCATTCGATGTGCACGGATTTCGCCCGCCCAGGTATGACCGGCACTCCTACAGGCAAATAAGCCCGAAGGCCAGCATGCCACTCGGTCTGGAGTAAACTTCAAAATACTTAGGTAGCAATCAATCCTCAAGATAAACTTGGTTCAGGATGACCTGATGCTAAGATCAAGACAAATAACTTGAAATTTGGCTCGGGAAACAGCCATGATTTGGAGGATATGGCAAACGGCGCCAGCGGTTGAGTTTATTTTTTTGCGATATTTCGAAAAGGTGTAAAATTATAATGGATTGGACGGAGCGGCCAATGCCCTGGACGGGCGCACAAGGCGCTTCGTTCTCACCCCTCCGTTGCAAATGCGCCGCCTGCCCGATGCAAGAGCCGTCGAACGTCCCGTGCTCCGCAGCAACATCCGCATCGGATTCGCGCCCTTTCGTGGCGTACGAGAAAGCTCGAAATAGTACATCTGGCGAATGCTACTGAGGCGACATGTATCACCAGATGAATCGCTATCCACATCCCCGAACATTCTTCAACGGAAGGCTTGGATGTTGCCAGAGCCAACCAGCTGTGTTTCTGGTGCCCCTCCGGACCACGCGATGATCGAGATCGATCAGGCACTTAACCACGACCGCTCGGCCTGCCATCGGGGGCACGCGACGACCGCCCCGATGCTTGTAGCCTCACGATCTTAAGCACTTTCAAACCATAGTCGCAGATCAACTGAAAGGCGAGTTTCTCTTCCATAACTTCGCACTAACATCGATCAGGTTCGATCGAAGCTAGAAGTTCGCACTCAGGCTGCGGCCTGGTTGCAAGACACGCAAGGCAGGAGCGCGATGTCCATGGTGCATCCCACCCACGAGCAGGAACGGTTGGACGCCCTGCATCGCCTGCGCATCCTCGGGTCCACGCCCGAGCCGCATCTCGACGCCGTGTGCCGCATCGCCTCCGACATGTTCGACGTGCCCATGGTCTTGGTGCTCCTCGTCGATGAGACGCGCGTCTGGTTCAAGGCCAAGTGGGGTGTCGACGGGGAGGGCATCGACCGAGAGGGTGCGTTCTGCGATCTGACGATCCAGAATCAAGCCGGTTCACCGCTGATCATTCACGATCTCACGGGAGATCCCCGATCCGCCGAAAGTCCGCTCGTGGCCGGGCCACCCAATGCCCGCTTCTATGCCGGCGTGCCGCTCGCCCTGGGTTCCGGGTTCAACCTCGGCACCTTCTGCATCATGGACTGTACGCCGAGGCCGGATTTCACCGAGCGACACGCGCGCCAACTCAGGGACCTGGCCCTCATCGTCGAAGCACACCTGCGCCTTCACGAGGCTCGGGTCGACGGTGAGGCGGACGCGGCCAGGCGCCTCAAGGCGGAGAGCGCCTTGCGGGATAGCGAGCAACGCTTCCGGCTCCTGGCCGAGACCACTACGGATGTGATCCTGTGGTCGGGGCTCGATACCACGCGTCTGTACGTCTCGCCCTCCATCCGGACGGTACTCGGTTACACGCCCGAGGAAATGCTGGGCACGAAACCCCTCGACTTCGTTCATCCCGACGATGCGGGGAACTTCAGCCGCGTCCTCGACGACCTCACCAGCGGCCGGGTGGAGCATGCCTCCACCTGCCAGCGCTACCGACGCAAGGACGGGACGTGGGTGTTCATGGACGTGTCGCAGAGCCTCGCGCGCGATCCCACGACGGGCGCACCGGCCGGATACGTGACCTCCCTGCGCGACATCACCGAGCGCAAGGCCGATGAACGGCGCATCGCCCATCTCGCCCTGCACGATCCCCTGACGGACCTGCCCAACCGAACCCTGTTCTGGGAACGTCTGGCGGAGGAGACCCGTTACGCGGCGCAGCACGGCACCCGGGTCGCCGTCCTCACCTGCGACCTCGATCGGTTCAAGCTCGTGAACGACACCCTCGGTCATCCCGCCGGAGACCACCTGCTGCAGATCATCGCCGCGCGCCTCCTCGCCGTCGTGCGTGAAACCGACACGGTGGCCCGCCTCGGCGGCGATGAATTCGCCATCATCCTGGGCCGGATCGAGACGCGGGACGATGCAAGCATCCTCGCAAGGCGCATCATCGAGGCGATCAACCGCCCCATCGGCTTCAACGGCCACAGCATGAGCGTCGGGGCCAGCATCGGCATCGCCCTCGAAAGTGGGGGCGCCCTCGATGCCGTGGCGCTGTTCAAGCGCTCGGATATGGCCCTGTATCAGGCGAAAGCCGCCGGGCGGAACACCCACCGCTTCCACGATCCGGCGGCCGATCCGGCGTCGACGCAGCCGGGTCCCCTCAAGGCGGAGATGAAGGGCGCGATGAAGCGGGGTGGCTTCCTGCTGAACTACCAGCCCATCGTAGACCTGGCGACGGGTACCATCGCGGGGTTCGAGGCCCTGATGCGGTGGCGCCATCCCCGCAGGGGCGAACTGGCGCCGAGCGAGTTCATTCCGCTGGCCGAGGAGAGCGGCCTCATCATCTCCCTCGGCGCCTGGGTCCTGAAGGAAGCCTGCCGGGAGGCGGCCGCGTGGCCCGACCACGTGCGGGTCGCGGTCAACGTCTCGGCGCTGCAATTCCAGCAGATCAGCATGGAAGAGACGGTCCTGCACGCCCTCGCGGCCTCGGGCCTGCCACCGCACCGCCTCGAACTCGAGATCACCGAGACGATCCTGATGCAGAAGACCGAAACGGTGAGCCGGACCATGCGGCGCCTGCGCAAACTCGGGGTCCGCATCGCCCTCGACGACTTTGGAACCGGGTATTCGAGCCTGAGCTACCTGCACAACTTCAGTTTCGACACCATCAAGATCGACCGGTCTTTCGTGGTCGGCATGTCGAATCCACGGACCGTCGCCATCACGCGCGCGATCGTGGCGCTGGCGGTGGATCTCGGAGCCCGGGTGACCGCCGAGGGCGTCGAGACGGAGGAGCAGTTGGCCTTCGTGCGGGCGGCGGGCTGCACCGATGTACAGGGTTTCCTGTTCCATCCGCCGCAACCGGCCAAGGATATCGCACGGTTGATCGAAGGCGGTCCGGTCCGGCTCGCCGCCTGACTGCGGTTGCGGGAGGCGTGCATCCGGTCGAACGCCCGGACCCCGCCTCTCGCTATCGAGTGCGCGATTTCAGCTTTCCTTGAACCCGTACTCGGGCACACCGTCCTCGTTGTCGTAATATTTGTAGGGCAGGAACTTACCCGAGAGATTCATCTTCACCCGGTCGCCCTTGTTGTTCGGCTCACGCTCCATGGTCATGTTGAAGTCGATGGCCGACATGATGCCGTCGCCGAAATCCTCCTGGATCAGCTCCTTCCAGGTGGTACCGTAAACCATCACCAGTTCGTAGAAGCGGTAGATCAGGGGGTCGGTGGGGGGCATCTGCGGAATCGAGCCGCGATACGGTGCCTCGTTGAGCATCCGCTCCTCGGCCTGGGTGAGGCCGAACAGGGCCGCCGCCTTCGCCGCCTGTGCCTTCGGCAGCTTCATCTGCCCCATGCACGCGGCAGTGATCAGGATCGGCGAAATGCCACCGATCTCGGCCTGAATATGCTTCCAGGTCCAGCCCTTCTCGCGCTTGATGTCGAGGAGCTTCTCGGTGAGGTCTTCACGCTTCATACTCGTCTCCAGATTGTCGCGGTCGCAGCGCCGCGAGGGGCGGCATCCATGCGCGCACCAACCTGTCATCAAGGGTCATGCCACCGCTCCCACGGCCCGAACGGGGTGGAACGGGTCACCGGACCGACCCCTGGACTCTCCGGTCAGGCGACGGCGCCTGCGACGGGTGCCCGTGTCAATGCACTTCCGTCGCGCGCTTGACCTTCTGCTCGCGCTTGTAGGCCGTGATCGCCGAAGCGCAGGCGGGCGTGAGCTTCTTGATGTTCTCCCGGAAGCAGGCCTCCACCTCAGGACCACCCGGCGCGTGGTCGCCGCAATGCTCGAGGTAATCCCCCGTACAGGACCGCTTGAGAACTTCGCGGATCGCCGAGGGATCCGCTTGCGCGACGGTCGGAACCAGAAGGGGACCGAGAACGAGAAGTGTCTTCGTGAGGCGAGCCATGGGCGGAAACATCCTATGCGAGACGATGGCACCAATCCGCCGGCCGGCAACGATCGATGAGTGAAACGGGACTGGCGGCTTCAGGCCTGAAGTACCGGGGCGCGATAGAAGGTGCCGCCGGTCTCACCGGTGAGTTCGACGACCCAGGTCCGCGTCGCATTGCGGCTCGGCGGCGCTGTCCAGCGGCAGGCCCGGGCCAGCCGATCGGCCAGTTGCATCGCGTCGGCGAGGAGCGAGGTTTCGAGGGTCTGGGGGGCACGCCAAACCATCGCGTCGGCGGATCTTATTTGAAGACGATACACGGGACACACTCCTCGGAACGCCGAGAAGTATAGGCCTGCCCAGCGGTGGAGAGGCTTCTTCTAGGGATCGGTCGGGAACGCAGCAATCGTGTGGCGTTGCCTCAACGGTCCATTCTGGTCGCGATACATCCCAAACATGCGGTCCGCCTTCGCGGAGACGGATCAGCGGACCTCGACGAACCAGCGCTTGAAGCTCGCTTTCGGCGAAGCATCGCGGGCAGGACCTGCACCAGCGACCACGATGCACTGGCGGAACTCGCCCGGCGTCATCCCGAACGCCTCCCGGAAACTGCGATTGGCGTGGCTCGCACTGGTGAAGCCGCTGGTCCAGGCGACCTCCCGGATGGAACGCACGTCGTCCCCACGGGACAGGGCCCGGCGCATCGGGTGGATGCCGGCGATGCCGCACCCGAGTCGCGAAGCCGCCGAGGGGCTCGAACATGCGGTATAGCACGCTGCGCGACACACCCGTCCGCAACGCGATCAACTCGGCGGTGAGATCGAGGCGAGCGAGGTTCGCTTCGATGGAGCCGGGCATCTGGCTGCGCTTTGCTGCATCAAAAAGCGGCATGCCGCTCACGTTTCCAGCACTGACTCCCAGGGTCGTGCCAAGCAGGGCGCCTAAGGTCGCGGTGGCGGTCGCCTCCGTCCGGTCTCCCGTGGTCGCACCAGTGCGCGCCAGAGATTGCAGAAGATCCCGAAACAGGGCGTTCCCGCTCGCTGGCAGCACCAAGCCGTGGAGATTGATGAACGGCGACACCATTCCGCGCACATCCGCGGCAGCCCCCCGCGCCGCACGCGTCATGCGCAACACCGTCGCTCTGGAAGACGGCTTTCCCCTGATCCAGCCCGATGGCGTGTCGCGCCTCGACCCTGTCGATCCTCGCACCTCCGAACGCATCGACGTGTTCCGGGGGTCGCAATCGGCGCTGTTCGGCAACTATTCCACCGGCGGCGCCATCGCCCTGCGCACCCGGACGGGCCGCGAGATCGACGGCTACGAAGTCGGCACCGACCCCGGACAACCACTACGGGCTGGCGCGGCTCGGCTACGAGCAGGCCGGTGGCCCATTCAATGGGTTCGGAACGTTCGTCGAGGCCGTGGCCCAGGACGGGGCCTTCCGCGACAGCGCCGATCTGCTGACGACCCCCAGGCGACATGATCCTCAACGCCGGCGTGCCTTACGCCGTCGATCTGCCCGGCCCGTATGCCAAGCGAGTCATCCTCTATCTCGAAGCCCGCAACCTCCTCGACCGCACCTACGCGGCCTCGGCCCAGAACCTCGCCAACAGCGTCGATCCCCGAACCTGCCTGCAGAACGCGGCCGCGGTGCTCGCCGCCACGCCCGGCTCGCTCCTCGCCGGTGCCCCACGCAACATCGGCAGTGGGATGAAGCTGGCGTTCTGAACGCGGTCGTCAGGACATCCCTCGGCATCGACGTGCCAGGTAGACCGACCGGTGAAATTCAGGGGCACGGTGGGGGCACGCATCGTTGGATGGTTGTCTGATCGAAACCACCGGCCGGTGAACTTCGCGTTCGGCCAATCAAAAGTTGTCTACCGCTGGCGTCACCTGGGCGATGCATAAATGCATCGGCGACACCGAAAACCGAGCCGATGACGATGTAGGGAAACCTCAGCCTTGAGGCGGGCGAGAGCTTTTTTCCTGGGCGAATACGCTCGTTCCAGTCACGAAACCGCCGTACCGGTCCCGGGCATATCGAGCCGACTCGGTGCAGGCCGCCGCACCGGGATCCGCTCTGGTATCGCGCGGACGCACGTTGTGCAGGCAGAACCGGCGCCCCCGTCGCAGCCGCCAGTTAGAGGCCGCGCATGGAGGAGGGCACAGACCCGGACGAGGCGTGATTTTGTATTTTGGATTTGGAATAGATCCAGAACATAGCGCTTGCAGCGCTCGGCCGCCATGGCCAATGAAAAGAGTGCGCCGATGCCTCAAGTAGAACTATTCCAATCCGGCGCAGGCGTTCATCGAGTTCCAGTGCGAGTCAGAAATCCCGTGGATCACGTTCCTGCGAAGTCTTGCGAGATGCAGATTCAACCGAGCGGTCAACGCTTGATTGTCCTGGTGTTGCTTTCGAGCGTCGCCATGATCGGCCTGTCCGCCGGCGGGGCTTCTGCTCAGCCCGCTGCCCAGACCGTGACGCTCGATACCCTGTCCGTCGAGGGGGTTGGCCGCGGGCCGGCCGTCGCCGGAACCGATCCGGGGGGCGCCCTCGGAGCCGTGCCGGGTTACGTCGCCTCTCGCAGCGTGGTCGCCACGAAGACCGACACGCCGATCCTGGAGACGGCGCAATCGGTCTCGGTGATCGGGCGCAAGCAGATCGAGGACGCCAACGCGCTGACCATCAACCAAGCGCTGCGCTACACGCCCGGCGTCACCACGGAGCAACGCGGCGGAGCCGGCTCGACCCGCCTCGAACAGTTCCTCATTCGCGGCTTCAACGCTCCGGTCTTCCTCGACGGCATGGCGCTGCTCGGTGGGCGCGATGCCAACGCCAGTGTCGATCCCTACCGCTTGGAGCGCATCGACGTCATCAAGGGCCCGGCTTCGGTGCTCTACGGCCAGTCGGGTCCGGGCGGCATCGTCAACCTCGTCTCGAAGGTGCCGCGCTTCGTGGAGCACGGCGAGATCTTCGTGCAGGGCGGGGGATTCAACGAGGTCCGCGGCGGCGTCGATGTCGGCGGCCCAATCCATTCCGACGTGCCCGGTCTTGCCGACCAGTTCGCCTATCGCATCGTCGGCTTCGGCTGGAACGGCGACGGCCCCGTGGACACGACACGCGTCGAGCGTGTGCTGATCAACCCGAGCGTGACGTGGCGCCCGTCCTCCGACACCTCGCTGACCATCATCGGCAACTACCAGCGCGATCCGTTCTCGGGCTTCTACGGCGGCTTCCCGGCGGTCGGCACGGTGTTCCCGCGCAACTTCGGCAGCGGCGTCATCGGTCGCCTCCCCGTCAACTTCTACGACGGCGACCGCAACATCGAGCGCTCCGACCGCACCCAGGCCTCCATCGAGTACCTGTTCGACCACCGCGTGAACGAGAACCTCCGGTTCCACTCCGCCGGCCGGTACCTGCGCACGCAGGGCGACTACCGCAGCGTCTATAGCGCCTTCAGCCCACTCAACGGGCCCTTCGCGTCCGGCCCGCTGTTGCCGCGCGCGGTCATCGGCACACAGGTCGATGCCGAAGCCTACACCATGGACACCAACGCGGTGATGACCTTCGACACGGGCTTCATCGCCCATACGGCCTTGGTGGGCGTCGACCACCGTACCTTCAGCACCCGGACCCTCGGGACGCCGTTCCCGACGGCGCCGAGCCTCAACGCCCTCGCGCCGGACTACGCGATGAACATCGCGTTCCCGGCCTTCAACACCGCATCGCGTGTCGATGCGCAGCAGACCGGCGTCTACTTCCAGGACCAAGCGAAGTTCGACCGTCTCGTCCTCACGTTGGGCGGACGCTACGATGTCGCGAGCCAGACCGGTCCGACCCGGTCCTTCAACCTGGCGAACAACACCAGCACCCTGACCCTTCAGGATGCGCCGGCCGATGCCTTCACCGGCCGGGCGAGCCTGCTCTACCTGTTCGATTCGGGCGTCGCCCCGTACGTGTCCTACAGCCAGGCCTTCGAGCCCATCGTCTCGGGACGAGTCTTCGACCCCGCCTTCGGCACCGTCGGACGCATCCCCAACCCCCAGCTGAGCGATCAGTACGAGGCCGGCATCAAGTATCAGCCCCCCGGCACCGACATCCTGCTCACCGCGGCGGCCTTCGACATTCGTCAGTCGAACCGGACCACAGCCGATACGACGCTTGGCCGTCCCACCGGCTTCGTGCTGCAGACCGGGCAGGTCGGCGTGCAGGGCTTCGAGTTCGAGGCACGGGCGAACCTCGCCGAAGGTCTCAGCCTCATCGGCGGCTTCTCGGTTCTCGACGCCCGCAACGTACGCGACGACGGCAGGACCCTGAACGACCTAACCCAGCAGAACGTGGCCCTCGAAGGCCGCCGTCCCGTGCTGGTGCCGGACAAGACCGCCTCGCTGCTGGCGACCTACCGCTTCCTCGACGGGCCGCTGCTCGGCCTCGAGATCGGCGGCGGCGTGCGCTACCTCGGACCGTCCTGGGGCGACGCCGCCAACACCTTCAAGGTGCCCGAGAGCGTGCTGGTGGATGCGACGGCCTCCTACGACCTGAAGTATCTCGATCCCTCGCTCCAGGGCTTCTCCATGCAGGTCAACGCCACCAACCTCCTCGACGAGCGCTACGTCAGTGGGTGTAACGGCTACACGAGCTGCTATTACGGCTTGCCGCGCACGGTCTACGCGACCCTGCGCTACCGCTGGTAAGGTTCAGGGAGCCGGACATGAAGAACGGCTTTCGCCAATCCATGGCCTGGCTGCACACCTGGGCCGGCCTCATCGTCGGCTGGGTGCTGCTGGCGGTCTTCGTGACCGGAACGGCGAGCTACTATCGGGCCGACATCTCGCGCTGGATGCGGCCCGAGTTGCAGCATGTCTCGGCGGCCACCGATCCGGCCGCTTTGGCGAAGGCCGCCGAGATCGGCCTCGCCTACATGACCGAGCACGCGCCGAACGCCCGGACCTGGTTCATCGGCCTGCCCCGGGCCGAGAGCCCCGTCCTCGATCTGTTCTGGCGCACGAAGCCCGGCACGCCACCGGGCCATGCCGTCCTCGACCCGGTGACCGGTGCCCCGGCCCTCATGCGGGATACCAAGGGCGGCGATTTCCTCTACCGATTCCACTTCGAACTGCACATGCCGCCCCTCTGGGGCCGCTGGATCGTCGGCATCTGCGCGATGATCATGCTGGTGGCCATCGTGTCCGGCATCGTCACCCATCGGCGGATCTTCGCGGATTTCTTCACCCTGCGGCGGGACAAGTCGGCCCAGCGCGGCTGGCTCGACGCCCACAACGTCACCGGCGTGCTCGCCCTGCCGTTCCACCTCATGATCACCTACACGGGCATCGTCACCCTCGCGCTGATGTACATGCCGTGGGGCGTGACCACCGCGTATCGCGGCGACAATCAGGCCTTCTACGCCGAGAGCGGACAGATCACGGCGCAACGCCCAGCCGCCGGGCGCCCCGGACAGCTCGCACCCGTCGGACCGATGGTGACCCGGGCGACGGCACTCGTCTCCGAGCCCCTCGAACGCCTCTCCGTCATCAACCCGAAGGACGCCAACGCCACCGTGGTGGCGGTGTTCGAGGAGCCGCACGGCCTGTCGCACGCGCATCCGCAGGTCGCCTTCGACGGCACAACGGGGGCCGTCGTGGAGGTCCTGCAGGGTGGTCTCAAGCCGGCAGCCGAGACCTTCACCACCATGGTCGGCCTGCACGAGGCGCATTTCGCCGGCACGGCCCTGCGCATTCTGTTCTTCGTCTGCGGCCTCATGGGCAGCGCCATGGTGGCGACGGGTCTGATCCTGTGGTCGGTGGCGCGCCTGCCGAAGCCCGGCACGCAGCCGTTCCTCGGCTTGCGTCTCGTCCAGGCCCTCAACATCGGCACCGTCGCGGGCCTGCCGGGGGGCATCGCCGCCTACTTCCTCGCCAACCGCCTCCTGCCCGTCGGGTTGGTCGGCCGGGCCGATTGGGAGGTCTACGCCTTCTTCGGCACCTGGGCGCTCGCCATCCTGCTTCCCCTCGCCCGGCCGCAGCGCAGGGCTTGGGTCGAGGCGATGGCGGTGCTGGCGATGCTCACCCTCGCGGTGCCGGTCTTCGACGTCGCCACCATGCCCGCGCACCCTCTTCGCACGGGGACGGGCGATGCCGCGCTCTTCCTGTGGTTCGACGGCGTTCTGCTGGCGCTCGCCGCCCTGTTCGCCCTCTGCGCCCTCAAGGTCGGACGTTACCAGGGGCCGGGTGCGAACCGGCGCACCGCCACCGTGCAGGCGCCCCGCTCGACGATCGCACCCGCCGGACACCAAGCCGCCGAGCGTCACGCTGCCATGACCTGATCCGCGTCAGGACCTGATCCGCGTTAGGCCGTGGTCAAGCTCGGTGCCCGCCGCGCCGCGGTCTCGCGCAAGGAGCGGTCGGCGTAGGTGCCCTTCAGGGCCGCACGGCCGCCATGGTCGAACAAGTCGAGCATCAGCGCGCTGTGAATGAAGGCGAGGTGGCTGAACGCCTGCGGGAAGTTCCCGAGGAACGTCCCGTCCTCCGCCACCTCCTCGGCGTAGAGCCCGACATCGTTCTGAAGGGCGCGCAGGGCCTCGAAGCGGGTCCGGGCCTCGCCGTCGCGCCCGAGCCAAAGCAGGGCGTCGACGAGCCAGAACGCGCAGATCACGAACGTGCCCTCATGCCCCGGCAGCCCGTCGTCGGTCTTGTAACGGTACACCAGATGATCGTGCCCGAGGCGGGCGATGATTTCGTCGACGGTGCGGGCGAACACCGCCTCGTCCACGGGAAAACCCACCATGGGGGCGATGAGGAGCGCGGCATCGACATCGTCGCTGCCGATGAACTGCGGATAGTAACCCGCCGCGTGAACCGCCTTTCCGTTGACGCAGGCGACGATCCGGTCGCGCTCACGACACCAGTCCGGCCGCTCGCCGAAAAGACGGATCGCCCGGTCGAGGGCGACCCAGTTCATGATCGCGGCATGGAGGTAGCGTTGCTCCGGCTTGCGCGGCTCCCACAGGCCGGCATCGGGCTCGTTCCAATGCGCGGCCGAGAAGTCGGCGAGTTTCGCGCCGTGCGCCCGAATCGACCCGCTCAGGGTGCCGCCGAGGCGCTCGTAGAGATAGATGAGATCGAGCACCTGACCGTAGGCGTCGCTCTGGTGCTGCTCGGCCGCCTCGTTGCCATGGCGCACGGGCGCACTGCCGCGCCAGCCCTCGAAATGCGTGATGGTGCGCTCGGTGAGATCCGCCTCGCCGGCGATGCTATAGAGCGGCGCGAGGGCGCCGGTGTTGCGGTCGGCCAGATCGGCCACGAAGCCGAAGAACGCCTCCGCCTCTCCGATCATGCCGAACTTCTTCAGGACGTAGAACGACAGGCACGCGTCGCGGATCCAGCAGAAGCGGTAATCCCAGTTGCGAATGCCGCCGATCTCTTCCGGCAGCGAGGTCGTGGCCGCCGCCACGATGGCGCCGGTGGGCTCGTAGGTCAGGGCCTTGAGGACCAGGGCGGAGCGGATGAGTTCATCGGCGAGCGGCCCACGATAGGCCGCGTCCTCCGTCCACAGCGACCAGGCCCGACGTGTCACCTGCAGCAGGTCGCGCAGCTTCGGCAGGGCAGCCGGGGTTGCATGGAGATAGAGCGCGAAGCCGACATCTTGGCCGCCCTCCACGGTGAAGCGGGCCACCGCGATGCCGTCCTCGACGGTGAACGCCGCATCGGACACGAGATGGGGGTGATCCGGGGCAGTCACCTGGCCGTCCGTAATCATCAGATCCGCGAAACTCTCCGCGAATCCGTCGAGGGGGCGGTAGAGCGCCACCATCGGGACGGCGCCGGACACACCGGTGACGAGGCGCACGAGGCGGGGGCGGTCCACGCCGGCCTGCCTCGGAACCATGAAGTCGTGCACGGTGACGAGGCCGCTCGGGGTGGTAAATGTCGTTTCCAGGATGTTGGTGCGGCTCACGTACTGCCGCGCCGTCTCGAATCGCTCCGCTGGCTGAAGGGTGAAGTATCCGCCGCGCGTCCGGTCGAGGAGCCGCGAAAAGGTCGGGTCCGCGTCGAAGCGTTCGAGGCAGGCCCAGTCGATACCGCCATCGCGGGCGACGAGGGCACAGCCCTCGCAGTTTCCGATGAGGGCATAGGCCTCGATGGGCTGGTAGGGCCGGTCGCCGAACGCTGTCATGGGGATCCTGTGCGGGGCACTGCTCGGCGGCCGCCCGCTCTGTGGAAATGTGGGATGCGGAACACCGGTTCAGTCAGGCGGTGAGACGGAACGCCGGTTCGAGCAGCCCGCATGCACCGATGCCGACGAGGAGCGTCCGGCCGTGCTCCGGGTCTGCGGCACGCTCCGCCTCGTCCAGGCCCTCGTAGGCCGAGGTCACCAAAAGCTGGTCGAGGTCGCGCCCGGCGAAGGTCGGGCAGGTCGGCTGGCGCGGCGGCACCGGAACGGTGCGGATGCGGTCTCCCGCCGGGCTGTAGGCGTCGAGGCAGGCAGCACCGAAGCGCGCCGTCCAGATCACCCCGTCCGCGTCCACCGCCGCCCCGTCGATGCCACCCGTGCCGTCGCCGTGGTGGTAATGGGTGTCCGGCTCCCCCACCGGAATACCGGTGGCGGGATCGACGGCGACGCGCCGAAGCACGCCCTCCATTGTATCGACGAAGTATCCGACCCGGCCATCGGGCGAGAACGCGATACCGTTCGGGATCGTGATCCCGGAATACAGCCGCGTCACCCGGGTGCCGGCGACGTGATAGATCGCGCCGCGCCCCCGCTCGGCGTCGCGTCCCATGGTGCCGATCCAGAGGGCACCGCTCGGGTGCACGCGGCCGTCATTGGCACGGGTGGACGGATCGTCGTCCTCAAGGGCGCAGTGACGCGTCAGACGGCCATCTAAGGGCGTGCGGACATAGAGACCATCCTCACCCGCCAGGAGGTGGCGCGCTCCGTCGATAGCGGCGATGTAGCTGGCCATGAACGGCAGGTCGTGGACGCGTACGGGCCCGGCCCCCTCCCCAAGGGGCATTTCGAACAGGCGTCGGTCCAGGATATCGACCCACCAGGCCGTATCCGTTGCCGGGTCGTAGCTCGGCCCCTCGCCGAGATGGCACCGGGGGGCGTCGAGAACACGGATCGTCGGTTCGGTCGTCACCCGCATCTCCCGCTGTGATCGGCGGTCGATGACGCCCGCATGGGGGCAAAAGTTCCTTTCGGATCAACGCCAAAGGCCGATCGGTTGTGCTTATCCGCGCACGTTTGAGGCGCGCGGAAAATCCTTCCGCCCCGCGCATCGACCTATCCCCCCTGCAGAACCGGCGACCCCCTGCGTGGCCGGACGGCACGCCTGACAGATCCAGCGGTTCGTGAGGTTCAACGGGCGGGCACCATGATTTCGTAAGGACTTCGTCAAGACTTGGACATTATTGCCGGTCACATGCACGGCCGGCCGCCGCAACGATCCACCGGATCGAACGGGCCGATATCGAACGCTCCCTTCCCCGTCGTTTTCCACACCCTGCATCGGGGCCGGCCCCGTGCCGGCTCGGCGGCCATCATAGGATCTGAACCGTGAGCTTCACCGTCCACGCGCGGATTTCGCTGCGCGCGCTCTCCTACCAGCACGGTTCGATCGTCAGTGCCCTCGAGCAGGGGCTGTCCCTCCTCACCGCCGGCATGTCGGACGTCCGCATCGTCGATGCGAGTGGGCGGAGCCACAACCCGACGGCTCTCTACGCCGCGCTGTTCGGGCCCCGCTCCGCCGCTGCCGTTGCGACCGTCGAGGCCGAACCGTTGGTCCTGCCCCTAGCCGCCTGAAACCGGGCGTTACCGTCACGGTCGACGACGGGGCCGACCTCGTGGAAGGATGCGGGCGGTCCGGTCTCCGTCGCGCGCGACATCGGCCCGGGGAAGCGATTTCGGCCCGGAGGTCTCGTGACGGAGGACGTCCATCCCTACGATCTCGCCATCATCGGCGGTGGGGTGAATGGCTGCGGTATCGCGCGGGACGCAGCGGGGCGCGGCGCGCGCGTCGTACTCTTCGAGCAGGGCGATCTCGCGGGCGCCACCTCGTCGGCTTCGACGAAACTCATCCACGGCGGCTTGCGCTACCTCGAACAGGGTGCTTTCCGGCTCGTCCGCGAGGCGCTGATCGAGCGCGAGATTCTGTGGGGCATGGCCCCGCACATCATTCGCCCCTTGCGGTTCGTCCTGCCGCAGACGGCAGAGCAGCGCCCGGCCTGGCTCCTGCGCCTCGGGCTCTTCCTGTACGACCATCTCGGCGGCCGCCGTGACCTGCCCCCGACCCGCGCCTTCGACCTCGCCCGCGATCCCGCCGGATCGCCCCTGCGGGCCGGACCGTCGCGGGCATTCGAGTATTCCGATTGCTGGGTCGACGATGCCCGGCTCGTCGTTCTGAATGCCCTGGATGCCGCCGAGCGCGGTGCCGCGATCCACACCCGCACGAAAGTGATGCGGGCGCGCCGGACGAACGGTCTCTGGGAGATCGAGACGGGGGCGGCCGGAGGAAACGCCGTCGTGCGTGCCCGGGTGCTCGTCAACGCCGCCGGCCCCTGGGTCGCGGACGTGCTGTCGGGGATCGTCGGCCGCAACACGCGGGCCGCCATCCGCCTCGTTCAGGGCAGCCATATCGTGGTACCGGCCCTGTTCACCCATGACCGCGCCTACCTGTTCCAGAACGGCGATGGGCGCATCGCCTTCGCGATACCCTACGAGGGGGATTTCACCCTCATCGGCACCACCGACCGCGACTATGCCGACGACCCGGCCCAGGTCGCGGCGGGCCCCGAGGAGATCGCCTATCTCTGCGATGCGGCGAGCCGGTGGTTTCGCGCACCCGTACGACCGGAGCACGTGGTCCGGAGCTTCTCGGGGGTGCGCCCGCTCCACGACGATGGGGCCGGCGCGGCCCAGGCGGCCACGCGCGATTACAGACTCGACCTCGATGCACCGGACGGCGAAGCGCCACTGCTGTCGGTGTTCGGCGGAAAGATCACCACCTATCGGCGCCTCGCCGAGCACGCCCTCGACCGGTTGAAAGTCCACCTTCCCGCTGCCCCGGCCTGGACAGCAGGAAGCACGCTTCCGGGCGGTGATTTCTCACGCGACGGGATGCCGGCCCTGGTCGCAAGGCTTCGGGGCGCGGCGCCATGGCTCGCCCCGGGGCATGCAGCGCGGCTGGCAGGGGCCTATGGGACCCGCGCGAGGGAAATTCTCGGGACCGCCACCGCTCCAGCCGGCCTCGGCGAAGTCTTCGGCGCCGACCTGACGCGGGCCGAAGTCGACTACCTCGTGCGGGTCGAATGGGCGCGCACCGCCGAGGACATCCTCTGGCGACGCTCGAAGCTCGGATTGCGCGTCCGGCCGTCCGAGGTTGCCACCCTCGACGCCTATCTCCACCGTGTCGCCAGCGCGGCCTGACGCCGATCGGAGGCTCGCCCATGCCCACTTTCGTCCTCGCCATCGACCAGGGCACCACCTCGACGCGGGCGATGCTGTTCCGGCCCGACCTTTCAGTGGCGGGCATCGCACAGGCCGAGATCGCCCAATCCTATCCGGCCCCGGGCTGGGTCGAACACGATCCCGAGGGCATCTGGGCGAGCGTGCTCACCACCGTCCGGGCGGTGCTGGCCCGCGCCGGGGTGACGGCGGCGTCCGTCGCCGCCCTCGGAATCACCAACCAGCGCGAGACGACGCTGATCTGGGATCGCGCCACCGGTGCGCCGATCCATCCGGCCCTCGTCTGGCAGGACCGGCGCACGGCCGATGCTTGCGCGCGCCTGAAGGCCGAGGGGCACGAGCCCCTCGTCACCGCCCGCAGCGGCCTGATCCTCGACCCCTACTTTTCGGCCACCAAGATCGCCTGGCTCCTCGATACGGTGCCGGGCGCCCGCGCCAGCGCCGAGCGCGGCGAACTGGCCTTCGGTACGGTGGATTCCTGGTTGCTGTGGCGCCTCACCGGCGGCCTTCACGCCACCGACGCCACGAACGCCGCCCGAACCGCCCTGTTCGACATCCATCGCGGGACCTGGGACGACGATCTCTTGGGCCTGTTCGGCATTCCGCGCGCCCTGCTGCCGGAGGTGCGCGACTGCGCCGGGGATTTCGGCAGCACGCGGGCCGACCTGTTCGGCGCCGCGATCCCCATCCGGGGGGTCGCGGGGGATCAGCAGGCGGCGACCATTGGGCAAGCCTGCTTCACTCCCGGCATGGTCAAGGCCACCTACGGCACCGGGTGCTTCGCCCTTCTCAACACCGGCGCGGAGCCTCGCGCCTCCACCAACCGCCTCCTCACCACCATCGCCTATCAGTTCGCCGGTCGGCGCACCTACGCCCTCGAAGGCTCGATCTTCGTGGCCGGCGCCGCGATCCAGTGGCTGCGCGACGGGCTGGGTGTGATTCGTGACGCGGCCGAGAGCGGCCCCCTCGCCGCAAGGGCCGACCCGGCCTCCGAGATCTATCTCGTGCCGGCCTTCGTCGGCCTCGGCGCACCGCATTGGGAGCCCGACGTGCGCGGCGCCCTGTTCGGCCTCGTCCGCGACACGGGCCCGAAGGACCTCGCACGCGCCGCCCTCGAGAGCGTCTGCTACCAGACCCACGATCTCCTCGCGGCCATGCAGGCCGACTGGCCGCACGCGGAAACCGGAACAGTCCTGCGCGCCGATGGCGGAATGGCCGCCTCCGACTGGACCATGCAGCGCCTCGCGGACCTCCTCGGCCTACCCGTCGACCGGCCGGTGGTGCGCGAGACCACCGCGCTGGGGGCCGCCTACCTCGCCGGATGGCACGCCGGACTGTATCCGGAACCCGACGACTTCGCCGGCCTCTGGCACCTGGACCGCCGCTTCACTCCCGCCATGCCGGACGCCGACCGTTCGGTGCGCCTCGATGGCTGGCATCGGGCCGTGCGGGCCCTGCGCGGCATGCGGGCGCCCCTGGAGGCGGTCGAAGGCCCCCTGCCCTGAAGGATCTCCGTCGAACACCCCGACGCACGCCGACCGCGACGTCGTGACAGATGGCTCGCCGGAACTGGCGACGGGCCCCGTAGCTCCGTTCGCGCCCGGCACCCGGGCGATCGCCGTGATGCGCAACGCAATCCGCGACGGTCAGGCGGTGGCGCCGTAGACCTTGTCGGCGCGGGCTTCGAAAGCATCCGTGAACTTGCGAAAAGCCCGGTCGAACATCGTGCCCATGAGAAGGCCGAGGGTCCGGCTCTTGAATTCATAGGTGATGAAGAAGTCGACGTTGCACCCACGCCCGTCCGCCTCCTTGAACAACCAGCGGTTCTCGAGGTGGCGGAACGGGCCGTCGATGTATTCGGCAATGATCTTCAGGTTCGCCGGATCGAGGGTCACCCGGGTTGTGAAGCGCTCGCGGATCGCCTTGTAGCCGACCCCCATCTCGGCCACGAGAATCTCGGTGCCGTTCTCACCCGACTGCCGACGCAGGACGCGTAAGGATTCGCACAGCGGCAGGAACTCGGGGTAGCGCTCCACATCGGCGACGAGGTCGTACATCGCGCGCGGGCTGTGCCGCACGAGGCGGTCGATACGAAAAGACGGCATGCGGGGCTTCTACAGCATCGGTCCGGAGGGTGGGAACCGGTTTTCCGGCCGATGCGTCAAGCGTGCACCGCCTCCGGCGCGAAGCGGGCAAGCCGCGCAGCCTTCAAACGAGCGAAGTCTTCGCCGGCATGATGGGAGGAGCGGGTCAGGGGTGTCGCCGAGACGAGGAGGAAGCCCTTGGCATAGGCCGTGGTCTCCAAGCCCTTGAACTCGTCGGGCGGCACGAAACGGACCACCTCATGATGCTTCTTCGTCGGCTGGAGGTACTGACCGATGGTGAGGAAGTCGACGTCGGCCGAGCGCAGATCGTCCATGAGTTGAACCACCTCGTTCCGCTCTTCGCCAAGACCGACCATGATGCCGGACTTGGTGAAGATCGTCGGGTCAAGCTCCTTCACCCGCTGCAGCAGGCGCACGGAATGGAAGTAGCGGGCTCCGGGGCGGACGGTGAGGTAATTGCCCGGCACCGTCTCCATGTTGTGGTTGAACACGTCGGGCCGCGCCGCGACCACGACCTCCAGGGCGCCGTCCTTGCGCAGAAAATCGGGTGTCAGGATCTCGATGGTGGTGGAGGGGCTCATCCGCCGGATCGCCCGGATCGTGCGGGCGAAATGCTCGGCGCCGCCATCGGCGAGGTCATCCCGGTCGACCGAGGTGACGACGACGTGGTGAAGCCCGAGCTTGGCCACGGAATCCGCGAGCTTCTCGGGCTCGCCGGCGTCGAGACCCTTCGGCAGGCCGGTGCGAACGTTGCAGAACGAACAAGCCCGCGTGCAGGTGTCGCCCATGATCATGAAGGTGGCGTGGCGCTTCTCCCAGCACTCGCCGATGTTGGGGCAGCCGGCTTCTTCGCACACGGTGACGAGGCCGTGTTCGTGGACGATGCGGCTCGTCTCGGCCCAGCCGGGGGAACCGGGGGCCCGGACGCGAATCCAGTCCGGCTTGCGCTGGATCGGCTTGTCGGGCCGGTGCGCCTTTTCCGGGTGCCGGGGGCGCTGATCGTTGCGCAGGAGATCGAGAACGACGGCCATCTCACACCAACAGGGTGCGCCCGCGACGGCGGGTGCCACAGGCCAGACTTAAGGGGTCGCCGGGTCGATCGCAAACCGAGCCCGGGGGGTTCGCAAACGCCCGGGCCGATCTGTCAGTCGCGCTTGGCTGCACAATCCGTGCGCATATCGCCGTCGATCGGGGGAACCGACCACGGGCGAACCCGTTACAGACCGCGTTTCCGCGGCGATGAGCGCTGCGAGCTGCCCCAGAAGGTTAACCCCATGGCCCTGAAGACCATTTTCGCCGCTGCCCTCGTGGCGGCGCTGCCGACGCTCGCCTCCGCTCAGGAGACGGTGAAGCCGGCCGTGCCCGTCGCGACCACCGGCGGCATGACCATGGCCGACAAGGCCAGCGTGAAGGTGACCTACGTGACCGCGCAGCCCGCCGACGTGATGTCGTCGAAGCTCATCGGCCTCAACGTCTACAACAACGCCAACGAGACCGTGGGTGAGATCGAGGATCTGGTGATCGTCGACGGCAAGACCGTGAGCGCGGTGATTCTCGGCGTCGGTGGCTTCCTCGGCATGGGCGAGCGCTACGTCTCGGTCAGCCCGTCGAGCATCACCCTGGCGAAGAAGGACAACACTCTTCGCGCCCTCATCGACACCGACAAGGACACGCTCAAGTCCGCCCCGGCCTTCGAGTATTCGAAGAAGAAGTAAGTCTCTCGGCGCCTCAAGCGCCGTCGTTCAACCGTTCAAGGCCGTTCATGCCTGCGCATGGACGGCCTTTCGTTTTGCCGAATCAGGAGTGGATCACTTTGCCGTAAGCGTCGAGGACGCTCTCGTGCATCATTTCCGATAAGGTCGGGTGCGGGAACACCGTGTGCATCAGATCTTCTTCCGTGGTCTCGAGATTCATCGCGACGACGTAGCCCTGGATGAGCTCGGTGACTTCGGCACCGACCATGTGGGCGCCGAGCAACTGGCCGGTCTTGGCGTCGAACACCGTCTTCACCAGACCGTCCGGCTCGCCCAGCGCAATGGCCTTGCCGTTGCCCGCGAACGGGAAGCGGCCGACCTTGACGGCGAATCCCAGCTCCTTCGCCTTGGCCTCCGTGAGGCCAACGGAGGCGATCTGCGGCTGGCAATAGGTACAGCCGGGGATCTTCGCCTTGTCCATGGCATGGGTCGGCAGGCCCTTGATGGTCTCGACGCAGAGCACGCCTTCGTGCTCTGCCTTGTGGGCGAGCATCGGCGGCCCGGCGACGTCGCCGATGGCGTAGAGGCCGGGCACGTTGGTCTGGCCCAAGCCATCCGTGACCACGATCCCACGATCGATACCGACGCCGAGTGCTTCCAGGCCGAGCCCCTCGATGTTGCCGACGACACCCACCGCCGAGATGAGCTTCTCGGCCGTGAGCTGCTGGCTCTTGCCGTCACCGGTCTCGATGGTGGCGGTGACCGCGTCAGCGGATTTCTCCACCTTCGTCACCTTGGCACCCGTGAGGATCTTGATGCCCTGTTTCTCGAAGCGCTTGCGGGCGAGGCCAGCGATCTCGGCATCCTCCACGGGGAGGATCTGCGGCAGCAGTTCGATCACCGTCACCTCGGCGCCCATGGTGCGGTAGAACGAGGCGAACTCGATGCCGATGGCGCCCGAGCCCATGACGAGAAGCGACTTCGGCATCGCCTCCGGCACCATGGCCTCGTAGTAGGTCCAGATCTGGTGTCTGTCCGGCTCGATGCCCGGGATCGCACGGGGCCGCGCTCCGGTCGCGACGATGATGTGCTTGGCCGAATACGAACCGGCGGCGAGCGCCCCCTTCGGGGCTGGCGCGCGGGCGGTCTCCTTCACCGTCACCTTGCCGGGCGAGTTGCCCTTGGCCGCCGCCGCGATGGTGGCCTCGCCCCAGATCACATCGACCTTGTTCTTCTTCAGCAGCATGCCGACGCCGCCGTTGAGGCGCGTCGAGACCGCGCGCGAGCGCTTGACGATGGCGGCCGTATCGAACCCGACCTTCTCCGCCGACAGGCCGTAATCGGAGGCGTGCTGCATGTAATGGTAGATCTCGGCCGAACGCAGCAGGGCCTTGGTCGGGATGCAGCCCCAGTTCAGGCAGATGCCGCCGAGGTGCTCGCGGTCGATCACCGCCGTCTTGAACCCGAGTTGCGCCGCCCGGATCGCCGCGACGTAGCCGCCGGGGCCCGCGCCGATGACGAGGATGTCGTAGGTGTCGGCCATGCCTGTTCAACTCCGGATACGAGAACGCAGGCTATCAAGGGTGGTTCGTTCCGCCGGTAGCACGAAAGGAGCATCCTTTCGCCCGCGCAGACTGAGAATGTCTCCGTCCTTCCACTCCTTGACGCCCGGGCGATAGGCCTCAAAGGACGTACACTCCCAACCGCCGCCGCTCTTCCGCGTGGCGGGGTTGAAGCTGGCCGCGGGATAGCTGAAGCAAATCCGCGACTGTTCGAGGCGCCTGACGAGACGGCCTTTTTCCATGAATTCAGTCGCGAACGGCTCTGGCTTCCAGCGGCCTTCGAGGATCACGTCGTTTCCAGGATACCAGAGGTAGACTTTCCCATCTTTGGTAGCGAATTCGACCTGAGTTCCGTGTTCGGTGTTGTGCGTCAGAAGGGTGCTGTCGGACATCGCGGCCCGGACATCCTGGATCGTTACCGCCTCACGCAGCCTCAGGGCATGAACGAGGATGCCTTTTCCACCTTCCGTATCGACTTCAACGCGTTTGACGTTCGTATTCTCGGCTTTCCGGGTCTCCGCATGCGCAGGGTAAGCTGCGTAGCAGGTGAACAGAGCTAGGAAGAGGAAGGCGGATCGCATCGTGATAGGCCGGGGGCTCACACCAACATCCCCATCGGGCTCTCGATCAGGCTCTTGAACGCCGAGATCAGCTCCGCCCCCAAGGCACCGTCGAGCACCCGGTGGTCGCAGGACAGTGTCGCGGTCATCACCTGCGCCACGGCCGGCTGGCCGTCCTTCACCACGATGCGCTTCTCGCCCGCACCCACGGCGAGGATCGAGGATTGCGGCGGGTTGATCACCGCCGTGAAGTGCTTGATGCCGAACATGCCGAGATTGGACACCGAGGTGACGCCGCCCTGGTACTCCTCGGGCTTGAGCTTCTTGGCCCGCGCGCGGCCCGCGAAATCCTTCATCTCGTTGGAGATGGTGGAGAGCGTCTTCTGGTCGGCCTTACGAATCACCGGCGTGAACAAACCGCCGTCGATGGCGACCGCCACGCCGACCTCGGCGTTGTCGAACCGCAGGATACGGTCCTCGGCCCAGACGGCGTTGGCGGCCGGCACGCGCATGAGCGCGAGGCCCATGGCCTTGATGACGAAGTCGTTGACGGAGAGCTTGAACAGCGGCTTGCCGTCCTTGCCCTGGCCGGCGCTCCTGTTGAGCTGCTCGCGCAGGGCCATCAGGGCGTCGAGCTCGCAATCCACCGTGAGGTAGAAGTGCGGAGCCACCTGCGTCGCCTCGGTGAGGCGCTTGGCGATGGTCTTGCGCATGCCGTCCAGCGGCACTTCTTCGTAGGTGCCCTTGGCGTAGAAGCCGCGCACCTGATCGACGGACAGGCCGGCCGGGCTCGCGGCCTTGGCGGGCGCGGGCGCCGCCTTCGGCGGCTCAGCGGGAGCCGGCGCTTCGGTGAGGGCCGGAGCCTTGGTCTGCGCGGGGCCGGCGGCCTTGGCGGCGCGGACATCGCGCTCGATCACGCGGCCGCGCGGGCCAGAGCCCGTCACGGCGGCGAGGTCGATGCCCTCCTGCTTGGCGATGCGGCGGGCGAGCGGCGAGGCGAAGACGCGGGCCCCCTCCCCCTGGGTGGCGGCGGGCTGAGCGCCGTCCGGTGCCTCGTTCACCCGCGCATAGGACATCTGGCCGCCGCCGGGCGTCGCGTTCTCGCCGACGGGGTCCTTCGATGCCTCGGCTTTCGGCGCGTCGGCCTTCGGTGCCCCGCCGGCCTGGACGCTCGACGGGTCCTCTCCCTCGCTCGCGATGATGGCGATGAGGTCGTTGACCGGCACGTCGGCCGTGCCCTCGGGCACCAGAATCTTGGCCAGAATCCCCTCGTCGATGGCCTCGACCTCCATGGTCGCCTTGTCGGTCTCGATCTCGGCGAGGACATCGCCGGATTTCACTGCGTCGCCCTCCTTCTTCAGCCATTTCGCGAGGTTGCCCTTCTCCATCGTCGGCGACAGGGCGGGCATCAGGACGTTGATCGGCATGGCATCAGGTCTCGAGCGAGGGGGGCGGCGGGGCGGCCGGATCGTCGAAGGGGAACAGGCTGTCGAGGGGGAACGGGACGGCGTCGAACGGCGGGAGGCCCACGGTCTCGCCGCGCTCGACCGTTCCGAGAAGAAGCCATTGCCGACCGGTGAGCGCGAAGGCTTCGAGCACCCCGTCGCCGGGATCGAGGAGCCAGAGATTGCCGACACCGGCCTCCGCGTAGATGCGGCGCTTGGGGCCGCGATCGAGGCGCACGGTGGCGGGCGAAAGGATCTCGCAGACCCAGTCCGGCGGGGTCTCGATATAGGCGGTCTCCGGCTCGGCGGAGAGGCATTCGCGGCGCCATCCTGCCAGATCCGGCACCACGACGTGGGACCCCAGGTGAAGCTCCGGCTCGACCATGAAGATCCAGCCGCCCGGCCCCCCACGTCCGCGACCGAAGGGGTGGCCGAGTTCGGCCGCCAAGCCCGCCGCCGCCATGGCATGCCGCGGGCGCGGCCTTGGATGCGTCTCCAGGGTGCCGTCGACGATCTCGGCCACGAGCCGGTCGGGCACGGCTTCGAGATCGGCGTAGGTGGCCCGGCGGAACGCGGCCTCGGCCATGCTGAATCCCCCCGCTAGTTCAGATCGCCGGGATCGAGACCCTCGGCCTCCCACCCGGCGCGGATACGCTCGAAGGCTTCCTCGTCCGACATCTCGGTCTCCAGGGCGTAGGTCCGCGCCGCCTGCCGGGCGAGATCGATGAGCAGGCGGCCCCAGGTCGCCGGATCGTCGAACGAGCGGCGCAGGGCCACGCTGACCGCGCCGTCCACGACGGCGGCACGCAGGACCTCGATGCCACCGTTCTCGATGGCATCGGGCGGTGCGGAGAGTTCCACGAAGGTCTTCGTCATGTCCTGTCCGAACGAAAGCGTTGGCCCACCTCACCCCGGGGGACGCATCCAGCTACCCTAAGCAGGTTCCGCAAAAGTGGTCACCGGTTTTGCGTCGAAAACCTGCGACAGATCAAGGAGCTAAGCTGGGTGAAGCGTTGGCTTGCCAACGCGAACCTGCTTAGCGGTAGCAGACCGCTTTCACCGCCTCGATCACCTCGCCGACGTTGGGCAGGGCGAGTTTTTCGAGGTTGGCCGCGTACGGCATCGGCACGTCCTTGCCGGTGACGCGCAGGACCGGGGCGTCGAGGTAGTCGAAGGCATCGACCATGAGCCGCGCGACGATCTCGGCGCCGATTCCCGATTGCGGAAAACCTTCCTCCACGGTGACGCAGCGGCCGGTCTTCTTCACCGATTCCACCACCGTCTCGGTGTCCATGGGCCGCAGGGTGCGCAGGTCGATGACCTCCGCCTCGATGCCCTGTCCGGCGAGCGCCTGCGCCGCCTTGAGGGCGTAGGTCATGCCAATGGAGAACGACACGATGGTGACGTCCGTGCCGGGGCGGTGGATGCGCGCCTTGCCGATGGGCAGGACGAAATCGTCGAGCTTCGGCACTGGGAAGCTCTGGCCGTAGAGGATTTCGTTCTCGAGGAAGATGATCGGGTTCGGGTCGCGGATCGCCGCCTTGAGCAGGCCCTTGGCGTCGGACGCCGTGTAGGGTGCGATGACTTTGAGGCCGGGCACGTTGGAGTACCACGCAGAGTAATCGTGGCTGTGCTGGGCACCGACGCGGGCGGCAGCACCGTTGGGGCCGCGGAACACGATGGGACAGCCGAGCTGTCCGCCGGACATATAGAGGGTCTTGGCTGCCGAGTTGATGATGTGGTCGATGGCCTGCATGGCGAAGTTGAAGGTCATGAACTCGACGATGGGACGCAGACCCGTGAACGCAGCGCCGACGCCGATGCCGGCGAAGCCGTGCTCGGTGATCGGGGTATCGACGACCCGACGCGCGCCGAATTCCTGCAGCAGCCCTTGCGTGATCTTGTAGGCGCCCTGGTACTCGGCGACCTCCTCGCCCATGACGAAGACCGAATCGTCGCCGCGCATCTCTTCCGCCATGGCGTCGCGCAGGGCCTCGCGGACGGTCATGGTGACCATCTCGGTGCCCTCGGGGAACTCGGCCATCACCGGGGCGGGCGCCTTGTTGGTGATGGTGGCGGGGGCCGCCGGCGCCCTCTGAGCGTCGTCGCCGCTCTTCGCCGTCGCGGCGGGGGCATCCGCCTGCCCTTCCGCCTGCATCGTCGGCGTCGGTGCCGCCTGGGCCGGGGTGTTGGCGGCGGGCTTCGGCGCGGAAGCGGCCGAGACGTCTTCGCCCTCGGCGGTGATGATCGCGATGGGCGTGTTGACCTTCACGCCCTCGCTGCCCTCCGCGACGAGTATCTTGGCGAGCACGCCCTCGTCGATGGCCTCGACCTCCATGGTCGCCTTATCGGTCTCGATCTCGGCGAGCACGTCGCCGGATTTCACCGGATCGCCCTCCTTCTTCAGCCACTTCGCCAGCTTGCCCTCCTCCATGGTCGGAGACAGGGCGGGCATCAGGATGTCGGTCGCCATGAAAGACTCGTCGATCGAGAAGGAGGGGCGCGGTCCGGGGACTCGCGGGTCAGGCGCGCGCTTCCAGCAAAATATCCGTCCACAGCTCGGCGGGATCGGGCTCGGGATCGTGGGTGGCGAACTCGGCCGCGTCGTTGACCGTCTCGCGCACCTTCGCGTCGGTGGCCTTCAGATCCGCTTCGGGCACGCCGTGCGCCTCGATCAGGCGCTTGCGCACCATCTCGATGGGGTCGTGCTCGTCGCGCATCTTCGAAACCTCGTCCTTGGTCCGGTATTTCGCCGGATCGGACATGGAATGGCCGCGATAGCGGTAGGTCTGCATCTCCAGGATGTAGGGGCCCTCGCCCGAGCGGGCGTGCTCGATGGCCCGCGCGGCCGCCTCGCGGACGGTGCGCACATCCATCCCGTCGACCTGTTCGCCCGGAATGCCGAACGAGATGCCGCGCTTCGAGAAGTCCGTCTGCGCCGAGGCGCGGGCGACGGAGGTGCCCATGGCGTAGCGATTGTTCTCGATGACGTAGACCACGGGCAGCTTCCACAGCTGCGCCATGTTGAAGCTCTCGTAGACCTGCCCCTGGTTGGCCGCGCCATCACCCATGTAGGTCAGGCTGACCTGGCCGTTCTTCCTGTAGGCGTCCGCGAAGGCGAGGCCCGTGCCGAGGGACACCTGCGCGCCGACGATGCCATGCCCGCCGAAGAACTGTTTTTCGCGACTGAACATGTGCATCGACCCGCCTTTTCCGCGGGAATAGCCTCCGCGACGGCCGGTGAGCTCCGCCATCACGCCCTTCGGGTCCATGCCGCAGGCGAGCATGTGACCGTGGTCGCGGTAGCCGGTGATGACCTGATCGCCGTCGATGGAGGCCATCTGCATGCCGATGACGACGGCCTCCTGGCCGATATAGAGGTGACAGAACCCGCCGATGAGGCCCATGCCGTAGAGCTGTCCCGCCTTCTCCTCGAAGCGACGGATGAGCAGCATCTCGTGATAGGCGTGGAGGTCTTCGTCGCGGGTGAATTGCGGCGTGTTCGGCGCCGGCGCGTGGCTGCCGGCCTCCGACGGCGTCGGATCGGATTTGGGCTGGCCCGCCTCGGTTGCGGAATCCATCGGCTCTCTCCCCGGGGACCGTCTGTTCTCCCGGAGGTTCTAGGACACGTGTTTTCGGAAAGCGAGATCGGCCGCCCGACAGATCGGAACGGTTGTCAGGTGCGCTCCATCGCCGCCCGGCGAAGCGGCGGAACAGGGCTACGGATTGATGACCACCACATCGTTGGCGTGGACCCGGCCGAGGACGACGCGTGCCCGCTCCTCGAGGAGGTCGCGGTCGATCTGCTCGCTGCGCAGCAGGGTGACGCGGTGCTCCCACTCGGCCCGGTCGGCCTTCACGGCGGCGAGTTCCTGATTGAGGCCGTAGGCCTGGATCTTCAGGGCGCGCTTCGCTTCGAGGCCCCGGTTGCCGCCCTCGGCCTGATGCACGAAATAGCCGACGACGAGCCCCGAGACGGCGTACAACGCCAAGGGCATCAGCACGGAACGGACGCGACGACGGATCACCATGGTCAGACCATCGCGCCGCAGGGTTAAGAAAGTCTTTTCGCGAGGCATGGGCGGGGACACGGCGCGATGATGCGCTTCGATCTCGTCGATCTCGGCCTGTTCCGCCACGTGGTCGAGGCCGGCTCCATCACCCACGGGGCGGCACGGGCCAACCTCGCGCTGGCGGCCGCCTCGGCCCGCATCCGCGCCATGGAAGTGTCGCTCGGCGCCGCCCTCCTCACACGCGGCCGGCAAGGCGTGACCACGACGCCCGCCGGGCGCACGCTCCTGGCCCACGCGCGCGATCTCCTCGATGGGATAGACCGGATGCAGGGCGAGCTCGCGGGCTTCTCCGGCGGCACCGTCGGTCAGATCCGGGTCCTGTCGAACACCAACGCCCTGACCGAGTTCCTGCCCGAGGTGCTGAGCGCCTTCCTCGCCCGCCAGACCGGGGTCAGCGTCGACATCGAGGAGCGGACGTCGGACGAGATCGTCGGCCTCGTGGCGGAGGGCGGCGCCGACCTCGGCATCGTGGCCGGCACCGTCGACACCGGCGCCCTCGAAACCTACCCGTTCCGGCAGGACCGTTTCGTCGTCGTGGCGGGCGGCGGCCATGCCTTGCGCGACCACCCGGCCGTGGCGTTCGCCGACGTGCTGGAGCACGACCTCGTCGGCCTCGACCGGACGAGCGCCCTCACCCGCTTTCTCGCCGACAAGGCGGCGCGGACGGGGCGGCCCATGCGGTTGCGGGTCCAGTTGCGCAGCTTCGATGCCGTGTGCCGCCTCGTCGAGTGCGGCGTCGGCCTCGGCATCGTGCCGGAGACCACCGCCGCCCGCGCGGCCCGCACCATGGCCATCGCGATCGTGCCGCTCCTCGATCCTTGGGCGGTGCGCGATCTGACCATCTGCGTGCGGACGCTCTCCGCCCTACCCGCCTTCGCGCGGGACTTCGTGGCCCACCTGCGCGCACCGCCAACTGCCTGAGCGGATTCGAGGATTGACTTCGCATCCGCGAACACGCATATCGCGAATGCAGCGTCAGCGGCCGTCATGGTTCCGCTTGAGAGGGCTGCGTGACGGATCGACGGGTCGCTACGTGCGAATTCCGACCGACCTGAGCCCCTCTCTTCAACGTGCATGCACCCGGACTGCCCCGGCACGCGGGCGGCTCCAGCTCAACGGACCGATTCGCAATCGATCTGCGTACCGACCATCGTTGGATGGCGTGCGCCACGGTCCCGCTGCCTTGAAAGATTAGACTTGACCCAGTTCACCGATTTCGGCCTCGCCCAGCCCGTGCTGCGGGCGCTGGAGGAGGCCGGCTACAAGACGCCGACCCCGATCCAGGCCCAGGCCCTCCGCCCCGCCATGGAAGGTCGCGACCTCTGCGGCATCGCCCAGACCGGTACCGGCAAGACGGCCGCCTTCGCGTTGCCGATCCTGCACCGCCTCGCCCAGAACCCGCGGAAAGCCATCCGCCGCGGCTGTCGCGTGCTGGTGCTCTCGCCCACCCGCGAGCTCGCCAACCAGATCGCCGAGAGCTTCTCGGATTACGGCCGGCATCTTTCGTTCACCAACACCGTGGTGTTCGGCGGCGTCACCATCTCCCGCCAGGAGAAGGCGCTGGCCAACGGGGTCGACATCCTCGTCGCCACCCCGGGCCGCCTCATGGACCTCATCGAGCGCCGCTCGCTGACCCTCGAGGCCGTCGAGATCCTCGTCCTCGACGAGGCCGACCAGATGCTCGACCTCGGCTTCATCCATGCCCTCAAGCGCATCGTGAAGATGCTGCCGAAGGAGCGTCAGAGCCTGTTTTTCTCCGCCACCATGCCGAAGAACATCGCCGGCCTCGCCGACCAGTATCTTCGCGATCCGGTCCAGGTCGCCGTCACTCCCGTGGCGACCACCGCCGAGCGCGTCACCCAGGAAGTCATCTTCGCCCATACGGGTGCGAAGCAGGCCCTCCTCAACCACATCCTGCGGGATCCGAAGATCGAGCGCGTCCTCGTCTTCACCCGGACCAAGCACGGCGCCGACCGCGTGGTGCGTGGCCTGGAGAAAGTCTCGATCAACGCCTCCGCCATCCACGGCAACAAGTCCCAGCCGCAGCGCGAGCGGGCGCTCGCCGCTTTCAAGGACGGCTCGTGCCGGGTTCTGGTCGCGACCGACATCGCCGCGCGCGGCATCGACGTCGAGGCCGTTAGCCACGTCATCAACTACGACCTGCCGAACGTGCCGGAGAGCTACGTCCACCGCATCGGCCGCACGGCCCGTGCCGGCGCCAACGGTCTCGCGATCTCGTTCTGCAACGACGAGGAGAAGGCCTACCTGCGGGACATCGAGCGCACCACGCGTCAGAAGATTCCCGTCGGCGCCTTCCCCGAGGGCTTCACGCCCCCGTCGCGCCAGGAAGCCATGGATGCCGCTCAGGCCGAGGAGCGCCGTCCGGCGCCCCAGGGTCAGCGTCCCGGTCAGCGCCAGGGCCAGCGTCCCGGCGGCGGTCGTCCCGGTGGCGGACGCCCGGGCCAGGGCCGCAGCGAAGGCGGTCGTGGTGGCCAGGGTGCGCCCGGTCGCAACGCCCGTCCGGATGGGGCGGCCCGCCCGCAGGACGGTCGCGGCGAGCGCCGTCCGGCCGTTCACGGTTCGGAGAACCGCTCCGAGCCCCGCAGCGACACCCGTCAGCGCACGCCGCGCCCGCAGGGTGCCGGCACCGGCACCGGCGAGGGCCGCACCATCGGCTGGCTCGACCGTTTCCCGCGCTGAGTCTCTCCGCGCTGAGCCTTGCGGTCCGTCATGACGACACCGCCCCGGGTCTCCGGGGCGGTGTTTTCGTTTGGGGAAGCACCACTTGCCGCGAAATCGCGCGACGCCATCTCATGGCGTGATCGTGAAGCGTGAGGGTGCCATGCGGTTTGAACTCTATCGGGATGCGACCGGCGACTGGCGTTGGCGCCTGCGCGCCACGAACGGCAACGTCGTGGCCGACTCCGCTGAAGGTTATGGGCGCCGGGAAGATTGCGAGCACGGCATCGCCCTCGTGAAGGGCAGCCAGGCGGCGTCCGTCGTCGACATGACCATGAAGATCGCTTGAGCGACCCGAACGCTTCGTTGACCCAACCGACATCCGGAACGATCCGGCCCGGCAACACTTCCGGGCTTCGTGCGTTTCAAGCGACCGGGTCCGATTCCGGAACCGTCGGCGCTTCACGTCCTGCCGACTTATCTCAGGGAGTTTGAGAACGTGCTCAGGAAACTCGTGCTGGCCGCGTTGCTGGCCTTAGGCTTCGCCGCGACGGCGCCGCAGAACGCGTCCGCCGCCCCCATCGGCCCTGCCCTCGCCTTGCAGACCGAGGCCGCACCCGCGGTCGCCCAGAATGTCCAGTACTACGGCTACCGTCGCCGGTTTTACGGTCCGCGTCCGTTCTACCGTCGTCCGTACTACGGTCGCCGCTTCTATGGCCCGCGTCGGTTCTACGGTCCGCGTCGCTTCTATGGCGCGCGTCCGTTCTACGGCCCGCGCCGCTTCTACTACTAAGCTCCGACGCGGTGGCGCGTTCGTCGGCGCCGCAGCATCGCTCTGAATAGCTTTGCTCGAAAGCCTGGCACTCTGTTCGAGTGACCAGGCTTTTTGCATGAAAATGCATCATAAGATTAGGAAACATGCATGATCGTGCGATAGGTCTTGGCGGCGATGCGAGCTTCATCCTCGGGGCTCTCGGAGGCAGACCATGACCGAACTCACCGCGACCGAAGTGCCAGCCCATGGCCTCTGGCATTCGATCCCCCTCGAGCTTCTGATGTCGGTCGGCGCCGTGATCCTCGCGGGCGGTCTCAAACTCACGGGACTGCTACCGTGAAGGTGGCGACGCCGCCCCCCGACGGCAGGAAGTCTGCGTAGGATCGGGCTGGATGAAACGCAAAGGCGGATTGGTATGACGGTCGAAGAGGAAGGTGGAGGTCCGCGCGGCGATCTCACCGTTCGAACCAGCGCGATGCCGGCGGACACCAACGCCAACGGCGACATCTTCGGCGGATGGGTGATGTCGCAGATGGATCAGGCCGGCGGCATCGCGGGCGTCGACAGGGCCCAGGGACGCGTCGTCACCGTGGCGGTGGACGCCATGACCTTCATTCGGCCGGTTCGTGTCGGCGACGTCCTCTGCGTCTACACCCGCGTCGGGCACGTCGGGCGCACGTCGATGAAGATCGAGGTCGAGGCCTGGGCCCGGCGCTTCCGCACCCAGGTCCGAGAGAAGGTCACGGAGGCGACCTTCACCTTCGTGGCCATCGACGATGCCGGCCGGCCGCGGGCCGTCGATCTGCCCGCACGGGCAGACGATTGAGGCTGCCTTCCCTTCCGCTCGGACGCGCCATGCCGTAAAGGCGCGAGACCCCAGACAAGGTCCCGTGCGCGCATGATCCGCCTCGAAAAAATCGGCAAGCAGAACGGCCGGCAGATCGTCTTCATCGAAGCGTCCGCCGCCCTTCAGAAGGGCGAGAAGGTCGGGCTCGTCGGCCCCAACGGCGCCGGCAAGACCACCCTGTTCCGGATGATCACCGGCGAGGAGGAGCCCGACGAGGGTCAGGTCGCCACCGACAAGGGCATCACCATCGGGTATTTCAGCCAGGATGTGGGCGAGATGTCCGGGTGCTCCGTGGTCTCGGCGGTGATGGATGGCGCCGGCCCCGTCAGCGTCGTCGGCACCGAGTTGAAGGCCCTTGAGGCGGGGCTCGCCGACCCCGACCGCGTGGACGAGATGGAAGCGCTCATCGAGCGCTACGGCGAGGTCCAGGCACGCTTCGAGGAACTCGACGGCTACGCCCTCGAAGGCCGGGCCTACGAGGTGCTGGCGGGCCTGAGCTTCTCGCAAGGCATGATGGACGGCGACGTCGGCAAGCTGTCGGGCGGATGGAAGATGCGCGTGGCTCTCGCCCGAATCCTCCTCATGAACCCCGACGTGATGCTGCTGGACGAGCCCTCCAACCACCTCGACATCGAGAGCCTGATCTGGTTGGAGGCCTTTCTCAAGAACTACGAGGGCGCTCTCTTGATGACCTCGCACGATCGCGAGTTCATGAACCGCATCGTCACCAAGGTGATCGAGATCGACGGCGGCACGCTCACCACCTATTCCGGCGACTACGCGTTCTACGAGCAGCAGCGGGCGCTCAACGAGACGCACCAGCAGGCCCAATTCGAGCGGCAGCAGGCGATGCTGGCCAAGGAAATCAAGTTCATCGAGCGCTTCAAGGCGCGCGCCTCGCACGCGGCGCAGGTGCAGAGCCGAGTGAAGAAGCTCGACAAGATCGAGCGGGTCGAGCCCCCGAAGCGCCGTCAATCCGTGGCCTTCGACTTCCAGGCTCCGCCGCGTTCGGGCGAAGACGTCGTGATGCTCAAGAACGTTCACAAGAGCTACGGCAGCCGCCGGATCTACGAGGGGTTCGATTTCTCCATCCGGCGCAAGGAGCGCTGGTGCGTCATGGGCATCAACGGCGCCGGCAAGTCGACGCTCCTGAAGCTCGTCACCGGCTCGACCCAGGCCGATGACGGCACCGTCTCCGTCGGCGGCAGCGTCAAGCTCGGCTACTTCGCCCAGCACGCCATGGATCTGCTCGACGGCGAGCGCACGGTGTTCCAGTCCCTGGAAGATGCGTTCCCACAGGCCGCGCAAGGGTCACTGCGCGCCCTCGCCGGGTGCTTCGGCTTCTCCGGCGACGATGTCGAGAAGCGCTGCCGCGTGCTGTCGGGCGGAGAGAAGGCCCGTCTCGTCATGGCCCTGATGCTGTTCGATCCCCCGAACTTCCTCGTCCTCGACGAGCCGACCAACCACCTCGACATGGGCACGAAGGAGATGCTCATCGCGGCGCTTTCGGCCTACGAGGGCACCATGCTGTTCGTGAGCCATGACCGCCACTTCCTGGCCGCTCTGTCGAACCGGGTGCTCGAAGTGACCCCCGAGGGAATCCACCAGTATGGCGGCGGTTACACGGAGTACGTCGCCCGCACCGGCCAGGAAGCGCCCGGCCTGCGGAGCTGAGACCGACAGCGCCGGACATCAGACGTTCGGTGCAGCGACGCGCTTGCGAAGACCGGTGATGACCGCCTTCAAGATTTCCGATCCGGCCTCCTCGCTGTCCATGCCATGGCCCATGCACCGCATGGTGACGATGCGCTCGTGGACGAAGGACAGTTTGGCGATCACCGCCGGCGTCAGCTTGAACGGGTAGAGCGCCGGCTGCCCCATGCTGCGGCTCAGGGAGTTCACCGCGTAGGTGAGCGGCAGCCACGCTTCGACCAGGCGGCTGAAATCCGGAATCTGGTAGGGATCGTAGTCGATCACGACGGGGTCCGCCGGCCCGTTGCGCAGGCGCGGCCGCACGTGGAGTTCGAAGGTGCCGGCCGTCTCCACCGTGTCGACGATGTGGAGATACTGTGCCCAGGTCTCGGCGAAATCCTCCCACGGATGGCTGGTGGCGTAGGCGCTGACGTGGGATTCCTCCCAATCCGGCGGTGCGCCTTCCCGGTAGTGCCGCTGCAGTGCACGGCCGTAATTGTCCCGCTCGTCGCCGAACAGCGACCGGAACGTCCACAAACTCTGGTCGAACCGCACCAGCACGTTCCAGAAGTAATGCCCGATCTCGTGGCGGAAGTGCCCCAGCAGGGTGCGATAGTACTCACCGAACAGCATCCGCCGCCGCTCACGTTCGACGTCGTCGGCCTCGGCGATGTTCAGGGTGATGATGCCGCTGTGGTGCCCCGTCAGGACGGGCGGCCCGATGCGGTAGCTCTCCGACGGATCGACCAGGAAATCGAAGGCGAGCCCCGTGGTGGGATTCTCCGTCCGGTTCATCAGCGGTAGGTTCAGGCGGAGCAGGGAGTAGAACAGCCGATGCTTGGCCGCCTCGATCTGGCGCCAGCGCGTGAGGTTCCAGGTGATGCCGAGGTCCGGCACCACACGGTTGTGACGACATGCGGTACAGTACCGCTCCGGCATGTCGTCGGGCACGAGCCAGTTGCAGGCGCCGTGCTCCGCATTGGCGCAGAAGCGGTACTTGCGGGTCGGGTTGGCATAGGCGTGCCAGATCTCGCCGACGGGCTCCAGTGCCGACATCTCATGCACTTCACCCACATAGCCGAGGCGGCGCTGGCAGCTCTCGCAAGCCGTGCTTTCGAAGCTGACGGGCTGATCGCAGGCCTGGCACTGGAAGATCTTCATGATGCCGTTCCGATGCCCGTCCCTTACCACCCTCAAGCACCACGTGCCCACCGGGAACGACCCGCCCCCCGACGCGGTGAGCTAAGCGGTGGCGTCCGACTATGTTCCCAGACCGGGCCGCCAGCGGATCATGCACGGAACTTGCTTACGGACTCGCTTCGATGCGAGGTCTGTGCCCCACGGCACGACGGCACATCGTCGGCAAGCCCATCGCACAAGCGCGACCGTTGGCGTATGGCTTGAAGACAGCATCCCCCGGGAGCACCGCAGGGCGGTGGCCCGGTTCTCCGCAGCCGGATCGGGCGTGTCCACGCCCCTCCGGCCCCACGCCCTGGTACTGCGGGAGTCCCCGTGTCGATCAAAGCCGCCCTGCACCACGTCACGCACTACACCTACGACCGGCCGATCGCGCTCGGTCCACAGGTGATCCGCCTGCGGCCCGCGCCGCACACGCGCACCGCCGTACCGGCCTACTCCCTCAAGATCCTGCCCGAGAACCACTTCATCAACTGGCAGCAGGACCCGAACGGAAACTGGCTCGCGCGCCTCATCTTCCCCGAGAAGACCACCGAGCTGAAGATCGAGGTCGATCTCACCGCCGACATGTCGGTGATCAACCCGTTCGACTTCTTCGTGGAGGAGTATGCCCAGGCGCGCGGCTTCACCTACGCCGACGATCTCACGGCGGAGCTGAAGCCCTACCTCGTGCTCGACGAGGCCATGGCGCCGGAGGTCGACGAATTCCTGACCCGCCTTCCGGCCGAACCGAACACGGTCCTGTTCCTCGTGGCCCTCAACGCCCAGGTGGCGGGCGAGATCACCTACGGCGTCCGCATGGAGCCGGGCGTGCAGAGCGCCGCCGAGACCCTGACCCTGAAGAGCGGTTCGTGCCGCGATTCCGCGTGGCTGATGGTGCAGATCCTGCGCCGCCTCGGGATGGCCGCCCGTTTCGTCTCCGGCTACCTGATCCAGCTCATCCCCGACACCACCGCGGTCGACGGCCCCGTCGGGACCTCCACCGATTTCACCGACCTGCATGCCTGGGCCGAGGTCTATCTCCCGGGCGCCGGCTGGATCGGCCTCGACGCCACGTCCGGCCTTCTCTGCGGCGAGGGCCACATCCCGCTCGCCGCGACCCCGCACTACAACTCGGCTGCGCCCATCTCGGGGCTCGCCGAGCCGGCCGAGGTCGCGTTCGGCTTCGAGATGACGGTGACGCGGGTCGCCGAGGCCCCGCGGATCACCAAGCCGTTCTCCGACGAGATCTGGGCGGCCATGGACGCGCTCGGCGACCGCATCGACGTGGATCTGGCCGAGCAGGACGTGCGCCTGACCATGGGCGGCGAGCCGACTTTCGTGTCCATCGACGATTTCGAATCGGCGGAGTGGAACGCCGCCGCCGTGGGACCGACGAAACGCGGCTTGGCCGACAAGCTCATCCGGCGCCTGCGCACGCGCTTCGCACCCGGCGGCATGCTCCATTACGGCCAGGGCAAGTGGTATCCGGGCGAGAGCCTGCCGCGCTGGGCCTTCGCCCTGTACTGGCGCCGCGACGGCGTGCCGGTGTGGAAGGACGACAGCCTGATTGCCGCCGAGGATGGACCGCGCGACGCCAACGCGACCCAAGCCAAGGCCCTGATCGACGGGGTCGCCAAGCGCATCGGGCTCGGTCCCTATGTCTTTCCCGCCTTCGAGGATCCGGTCTACTGGACGGAAAAGCGCGATGAGCTTCCCGTCAACGTCACCACCTCGGAACCGAGATTTCCGAATCCCGAGACCAACGCTCGCATGGCGAGGGTGTTCGAGCGCGGGCTCGGCGCTCCCGCCGGATACGCGTTGCCGCTAGCGAGCCTTCCGACAGGCCGGGAGGGTGCTGCGGACCGCATCTGGGTCTCGGAAGCCTGGGAGTTCCGGCGCGGTCACGCCTTCCTCACGCCGGGCGATTCCCCCGTCGGCTACCGCTTGCCGCTCTCGTCGCTGCCCTACGTGCCGCCGCAGAGCTATCCCTACTACCAGCCCCAGGACCCCCTGGAGGCACGCGACGCCCTGCCGGAAGGCCATCAGGGCGCCGAGACCATCAACGGGTCGGGCATGACCGGCGTCGCGGTGCGCACGGCCTTCGCCGTGGAGCCGCGCAACGGCGTCATTCACGTATTCATGCCGCCCCTGGAACGGGTGGACGAGTATCTCGAACTCCTCGGCCATCTTGAGGACGCGGCGGCCGAACTCAAGCAGACCTTGCACATCGAGGGCTACGAGCCGCCGTTCGATCCGCGCATGAACGTCATCAAGGTCACCCCGGACCCCGGCGTCATCGAGGTCAACGTCCATCCTGCTCCGTCCTGGCGCGATGCCGTGACGATCACCACGGACCTCTACGAGGACGCACGCCAGATCCGCCTCGGCGCGCAGAAATTCATGACCGACGGTCGCCACACCGGCACCGGCGGCGGCAATCACGTCGTGCTCGGCGGCGCCACGCCGACGGATTCACCGTTCCTGCGCCGGCCCGACCTCCTGAAGAGCCTGGTGCTGTACTGGCAACGCCATCCGGCCATGTCGTACCTGTTCGCCGGACTCTACATCGGCCCGACGAGCCAGGCTCCACGCATGGACGAGGCGCGCCACGACGGACTCTACGAACTCGAGATCGCCATGGCGCAGGTGCCGAAGCCCGACGAGCCCAACATCCCGCGCTGGCTGGTCGATCGCATCTTCCGCAATATCCTCGTGGACGTGACGGGCAACACCCACCGCTCCGAGATCTGCATCGACAAGCTCTACTCGCCCGACGGCCCGACGGGACGGCTCGGGCTTCTCGAATTCCGCTCGTTCGAGATGCCTCCGGACCCCCGCATGAGTCTGGCCCAGCAACTCCTGCTGCGCGCCATCGTGGCTTGGCTCTGGCGCGAGCCGCAGGAGGGCGGTTGTGTCCGCTGGGGCACGGGCCTGCACGATCGCTTCATGCTGCCCCACTTCCTGTGGGCCGACTTCCTCGACGTGCTGGAGGATCTCCGGGGTGCCGGCTACGATTTCGATCCAGCCGCGTTCGTGGCGCAGCGCGAGTTCCGCTTTCCCGTGTTCGGGACCGTAGAGCATGGCGGCGTGAAGCTGGAACTGCGCCAGGCCCTCGAGCCCTGGCACGTGCTGGGTGAGGAAGGCGCCATCGGGGGAACCGTGCGCTACGTCGATTCGTCCGTGGAGCGGCTGCAGGTCAAGGTCGAGGGCTTCGTGCCCGGCCGGCACGTGATCGCCTGCAACGGACGTCGCCTGCCGATGACCGGCACGGGCACTGCCGGCGAGGCGGTGGCGGGCCTGCGCTTCAAGGCGTGGCAGCCGGCCTCGTCCCTGCACCCGACGATCCCCGCGCACGCGCCGCTCACCATCGACATTCTCGATGCCTGGAGCGGCCGGTCGCTCGGCGGCTGCCGCTACCACGTCAGCCATCCGGGCGGGCGCAACTACGAGACCTTCCCGGTCAACACCTACGAGGCGGAGGGGCGGCGCCTTGCCCGCTTCCAGGCCCACGGCCACACCCCCGGCAAGGTCGAAATGCCCGTGGAGGAGACCAATCGGGAATTCCCGATGACCCTCGACCTGCGGAGCCCGGCTCCGCGATGAGCGCTGCGGCCGAGGCGGAGGTCTCCGGGCGGGCGGAACGGCTGGCACGCTGGACCTCCGGCTACCGGCCGCTTTCCGGCGTACCCGATGCATTCATGGACGCCTCGGGCAAGCCGCGCGCGGCCTGGACGCGCGTCCTCGACCACCTCGGCAACCTCACCGAGGTGGATATCGCCGCCCGGTTCGTCTCGGCGGTACGCCACATCCGTGACACCGGGATCTCCTACCGGATCTACGGCGACAAGCGCGATCACGCTTGGCCGCTCGGCTCCCTCCCGTTCGTGGTGGAGGCGGCCGACTGGCAGGACTTGAGCGCAGGCATCGTCGAGCGGGCGGAGCTGATGGAAGCGATCCTCGCCGACATCTACGGCCCCAACCGCCTCGTCGCCGGCGGTCTCCTCCCGGCCGCGGTCGTTGCGGGCAGTCCGGAATTCATGCGTCCCCTCGCGGGCATCGCGCCGCCGGGCGGTCGCTTCCTCAAGCTCTATGCCGCCGACGTCACCCGGGGACCCGACGGGCGCTGGCAGGTGCTGGCCGACAGGACCCAATCGCCGTCCGGACCGGGCTACGCCCTGGAGAACCGGATGGTGCTCACCCGCGCCTTCCCGGATCTCTACACCGATCTCCACGTCGAGCGTCTGGCGCCGTTCTTTCAGGCCCTCCGGCAGGGACTTGCCCTGGGTTCCCAGCGCAGCGACCCGCGCATCTGCCTGCTCACGTCGGGCCCGTTCAGTTCGACCTATGTCGAGCAGGCGGTGCTCGCGCGCTATCTCGGCCTGCTCCTGGTCGAGGGCGACGACCTCGTGATGCAGGACGGCGCGCTCCATGTCCGCACGGTCTCGGGCCTGAAGCGGGCCGATGCCCTATGGCGCCGCATCGATTCCGACTACGTCGACCCCCTCGAACTGAACCCGTCGTCCCGCCTCGGGGTCCCGGGCCTGATCGAGGCCCTACGCAATGGAAGCCTCGTCGTCGGCAACATGCCGGGCTCCGGCATCCTCGAGTCCGGTGCCCTCGCCGCCTATCTGCCCGGCATCGCCCGGCAGATGATGAACACCGACCTTCGATTGTCCGGCCCGCGCACCTGGTGGTGCGGGGATCCGGACAGCCTTGCCCATGTGCGCCAGAACCTCGACGCCCTGACGCTCCGGCCGGTGGCGACGCCCCCCAAGGGCATGGCCCGCGACGCGATCATGGCCCCCCTCGCCTTCGGGGCGGACCGCGAACGGGTCGTGTCGGCCTTACGCGACCGACCGTTCGACTACGTCGCCCAGGAGCGGGCGCCCCTCGCGACGACGCCCGGTTGGGATCGCACCGGCGGCTCCCTGCACCTCGTGCCCCGCCCCTTCGCCTTGCGGGTGTTCGCCGCGATGACGCCGGAGGGTTGGCGGGTGATGCCCGGCGGCTTCTGCCGCATCTCGGAGCGTGCCGACCTCGACCCCATCGAGATGCGCGCCGGCATCAAGGCGGCCGACGTCTGGATCCTCTCCGACGGCCCCGTCGAGTCGGTCCCGACGATTCAGCCCGCGACCCAGAAGGTGCGTCGAATCGCCGGACACCTGCCGTCGCGGGCCGCCGACAACCTGTTCTGGTTCGGGCGCTACGTCGAGCGGGCGGAGGCGGTGATCCGTCTCGTGGTCGCGCATCTCGGCAGCGTCGGCGCCGCCGTCAGCGCCGATATCGTCGGTGATGCACGGTCTCCGACCTCGTTGCGGATCCGAGCCCTTCTCGACGATTGGGGGGCGATTTCGGCCCCCGATCTCCCCACAGCCACCTTGGCGCGCGAGGCCCTGAGCCAGCGCGACAATTTCGGTTCCGCCCTGTGCCACAGCCTCTCGGCACGCGCCAACGCGGCGATCCTGCGCGAGCGGCTCTCAGGCGAAGCCTGGCGGGTTCTGGCCGATCTCAAGGACCTCCTCGATATCGGCGACGCCCGTGCCTATTCCGAGGCCGAACTCGTCGGTTTGGCCGAGCGGGGCCTCGGTCTCATCGCCGCGCTCGCGGGTCTGGCACAGGAGAACATGAACCGCACGGCGGGCTGGCACTTCGTCGATCTCGGGCGGCGCATCGAGCGGGTGATCAACACCTGCGCCTTCGCGACCCAATTCGCCGGGGATACGGCCACCGCCGAGGATCTCGGCGTGATGCTCTCGCTCTGCGATTCGCATATCGCCTTCGGCGCACGCTACATGCAGGGGGCCGCCCTCGACCCCGTGCGCGACATGGTACTCCTCGATCCGTTCAATCCACGCTCCGTCGCCTTCCAGATCGTCGCCATCGAGCGGCACCTGTCGGATCTGCCGACGCTCCGCGTCGATGGACTGCCCGAGCCGCATCAGCGCCTCGCCGCCAGGATCGGTGCCGAATTCGCCACGGGCGAAGCGGCCGAGTTCGACGGTGCGACCCTGGCGCGCCTGGAGAACGAATTCGAGCGCTTGGCCGACGCCATCGCGACCCGCTATTTCCCCAATGGTCCGCACGCCCTGCGGCCGGAGAAGCTCGTGGGGCTCGGGTGATCTACACGCTGCGCCATCTCACGACCTACCGCTACGCCCGGCCCGTCCGCTATGCCCGCTGCGGCCTGCGCCTGCGCCCAACGGACGGCGAGGGCCAGACGGTGCTGGGCAGCACCCTCACCATCACCCCCGAGCCGCGCCAGCGGGTGGTCCGGCGCGACTATTTCGGCCTCGACGTGGTGGCGGTCACCATCGACACCCCGCATACGGAGCTACGGGTCGAGTCGCTTTCGCGGGTCGACGTCACGCGCGCCCCCGCACCCGCGCCCGAATCCGGGCCGTCCTGGGAGCGGGTCCGCGACGGCGCGTTGGATCGGCGGTCACTCGCGCCGGACGCACCGGTGCACTTTCTCTTCCCCAGCATTCGCGTGCCCCTCGCCCCCGAGGTGACCGAATATGCGCGGACGAGCTTTCCGCCCGGGCGTAGCGCCTATGGCGGCGCCTTCGACCTGATGCAGCGCATCCGAAAGGATTTCCGGTTCGACGCCAAGGCGACCTCCGTCCGGACCCCGCTCGCCGAATCGTTCGCCCTTCGGGCCGGGGTCTGCCAGGACTTCGCCCACATCATGATCGCGGGCCTGCGCGGTCTCGGACTGCCAGCGGCCTATGTCAGCGGCTACCTGCGCACCATTCCCCCCGTCGGGCGCCCCCGCCTGCGCGGCGCCGATGCCAGCCACGCCTGGGTCTCGGTCTGGTGCGGAGAGGGCTGGATCGGCCTCGATCCCACCAACGGAATCGGCATGTGCGACGACCACATCGTCGTGGCGCGCGGACGCGACTACACGGACGTCTCGCCCATCGACGGCATCGTCTCGTCATCCGGCTCGCAGAAGCTCAAGGTCGAGGTCGACGTGGTGCCGGATGGCGAGCCGATGCCCGAAACGGCGAGTGCGGAAGCAGTGGACTCCGTCTGACGTTCGCTCGCGAACGCACCCCCCGCATGGACACGCGCACCTCGCATGGCTTAATCGCGTCACGTCCCCGCAAGGGCGTCCGGTGGAGTGCGAGCCTTGGTCGAGAGACACAGCGTGGAGACGGTGAGCGAAGCGCGCGAGGCCATCCGCGCGTTCATCCTCGGGCGCAATCCCGGTCTCGCTCCCGACGCCATCACGGGCCGGACGTCGTTGGTGACGAGCGACGCGTTGGATTCCATCGGCGTCCTCGATTTGATGATGGACCTCGGCGAACGCTTCGGGTTCGAGATCGAGGAGAACGCGTTCGCCCTCGCCCATTTCGAGAGCATCGATGCCCTCGCGGCCTATGCCGCGGCCAAGCGGGATCGAGCCTGAGGCGATGGAAGGGCCGACCCGCGTTCACCATTTGCTGGACCGGCCGGCCGGGTACCGCACGGCCCTCGTGGCCGGCGCGGAGCGTCTGACCTACGCAGGCTTGCGTGACCGCGTCGCCGCTTTGGCGGCCCGGCTGATCGAAGCCGGTGTCCGCCCCGGCGATCGGATCGCGGTTCTGTTGCCGAAATCCACCGGCGAATGCGCGGCCCTGTTCGCCATCGCGCAAGCCGGCGCCGCCTTCGTGCCGATCCATCCGAGCCTGCGCGCGGCCCAGATCCGCCACATCGTCGAGGATTGCGGCGCACGCGCCCTTCTGACCGAAGCGGTCTTGCGCACCGCCCTCGGAGACGGTCTCGCGGTCGAGGCCGAGGCATCGATGCCCGGCGGCGTCCTCCTGATCCTGCCGGAGCGCGACGGGCCGGCCCCGCCCCCGGATCTCGCCGCCATCCTCTACACCTCCGGCTCCACCGGCCTGCCGAAGGGCGTCATGCTCTCGCACGCCAACCTCCTCGCCGGAACCCGCATCGTGCGGACCTACCTCGGCCTCACGCCGGACGAACGCATCCTGTCGGTGCTGCCCCTCGCCTTCGATTACGGCCTGAACCAGCTCCTCACGGCCGTCGAGCAGGGCGCCTGCCTCGTGCTCCTCGACGCCCGGTTCGGCGACGAAGTGGTGCGCGCCATCGAAACACACGGGATCACCGGTCTCGCCGGGGTGCCGACCCTGTGGACCCTCCTGACCCGCGCCGCGCCGCGCCTCGCCACGGCGGATCTGGCGAGCCTGCGCTACGTCACCAATTCCGGGGGGGCGGTGCCCCTGGACACCGTCGCACGCCTCCGCCGGGCACTGCCCCACACGGACATCGTGCTGATGTACGGGCTGACGGAAGCCTTCCGGTCGACCTGGCTCCCGCCCGCGGAGCTCGAAGCCCGCCCGGCCTCCATGGGTCGCGCCATCCCGGAGACCGAGATCTTCGCCGTCACCGCCGACGGACGCCGCACCGCGCCGGGCGAGCCCGGAATCCTCATGCATCGCGGCCCGACCGTGTCCCTCGGCTACTGGAACAGGCCCGAGGACACCGCGCGCGTGCTGGTGCCCGATCCGTTCGTTCCGGGCGGACCACCCGTGTGCCGCTCGGGCGACATCGTCGTCGAGGACGCGGACGGCTACTTCACCTTCGTCGGCCGCGACGATGCGATGATCAAGACCTCGGGCTTTCGCGTCAGCCCGACCGAGGTCGAGGCGGCGCTGATGGCGACGGGCGGCTTCCGTGCCGTGGCGGTCATCGGGCTGCCCGATCCGAGTCTCGGGCAACGCATCCATGCCATCGGTATCGCCGCCGAGGGCGGCCCGGACCCCGAGGCGGCCCTCCGCGCCCTGCGGGAAACCGTGGCGCCCCACATGGTCCCCCGCACCATCGAAACGGTGACGTCCCTGGCCGTCACGCCCAATGGCAAGATCGACTACAAGCGCCTCGCGGCGGAACGCCGGGATGTCTGACGACGGTCTCGCCCAACACCTGATCGCCGCCGATTTCCCGAGGCACGATGGGGTGATTCACGTCGGTGGACTCGATCTCGCCGCCCTCGCACGGGCCCACGGCACGCCGCTCTTCGTCTACGATGCCGATCTCATGCGACGGGCCTACCGTGCCCTGTCGCAGGCCGTCGCGGGCTTCGCCGAGGTCGATTATTCCGTCAAAGCCAATCCGCGCCCGGCCGTCATCCGCGTGTTCGCCGAGGCGGGAGCGGGTGCCGAGATCGCATCGGGTGCGGAATACGAGGCGGCCCTGGCCGCCGGCGTGCGATCCGAGCGGGTCCTGTTTGCCGGACCGGGAAAGAGCGAGGCCGATATCGATCGGGTCGTCGCCGGCGGCATCGGCGAGATCCATCTCGAGAATATCGAAGAGATGGAGCGCGTCGCGGCGGCCTCCGCCCGGCACGGATGCAGGACCGCCGTGGCGATCCGGGTCAATCCCGGGCCGGACGCGCAGGGTGGGGCCATGCGCATGGGCGGCAAGCCGTCGCCCTTCGGCTTCGACGAGGAGGAACTGGACGCCGTCGTCGATCGGGTCGAGGCCGAACCCGACCTCCGCCTGGTCGGCCTGCACCTGTTCGCCGGGACGCAGGGGCTTTCCGCCGCGACCCTCCTCGGCCAATGGGCCTACGGCCTGCGGCTGGCCGCCCGGGTCGCCGCTCGGATCGAGCGCCCCCTCGAGACCGTCGATCTCGGCGGCGGCCTCGGTATCCCGTACTTCGCGGGCGATACAGCCCTCGACCTCGACGCCGTCGGCGCCGGCATCCCGAACCTTCGCGCGATGGTGGCCGCCACTCCCGGCCTCGCGACCGCGCGCATCGTCCTCGAACCGGGACGCTATCTCGTCGGAGCGGCCGGGATCTACGTGGCGGAGGTCCGCGCCGTGAAGGTCTCGCGCGGGCAACGCTTCGCCATCACCGACGGCGGCATGCATCATCATTTGGCTGCGTCGGGCAATCTCGGGCAGATCGTCAAGCGCGACTATCCGGTCGCCGCGGTCGTCGAACCGCAGGGTGGCGTGCGCACGCCCTGCGCCGTGGTCGGCCCCCTCTGCACGCCCCTCGACATGCTGGCGCGCAATGCGCTCCTGCCCGATCTCGCCGCCGGGGACCTCGTCGCCGTGCTGCAATCGGGTGCCTACGGCCTGACCGCGAGCCCGACCGGCTTTCTCAGCCACCCCCTGCCGGCGGAAATCCTCGTCGATGGCGGACGGGCGGTGCCGATCGGGCGGTGACGCCCCTCAGACCTTGCCCTCCGAGAAGCGCCGGAAGGCTTCCAGGGTCTCGGCGCTGACATGGTGCTCGATGCCTTCGGCATCGCGCCGGGCCGTCTCGGCGCTGACGCCGAGGACGCACAGGAATTTCTCGACGATGCGGTGGCGCTCCCGGCTCTGCACCGCAAGCGCCTGCCCGGCCGTGGTGAGGAAGACGCCACGATACGGCCGCTGCTGGACGAGGCCGTCTTCCACCAATCGCTTGAGCATCTTCGCGACGGTCGGCTGGGCCACGCCGAGGCGCGCGGCGATGTCGACCTGGCGCGCCTCGCCGCCGTCACCGATGAGGTCGGCGATGAGTTCGACGTAATCCTCCACCAGCTCCAAGCGCCTCGCCTCGCGGGCCTGGCGAAAGCTCTCCACATGCACGTCGGGATCGACGAGCGCGGTGGCGGGATCGGATCGCGACGAATCCTGCATGTGACCGGCCGTCTCCCTTCCCGTGGATGCGCCGGATGGGCGTCCGATCTCCGCTGTGTAGCGAAGGCGGCGCGCGAAAGGGACCCCCCATCCGCACCGTCCGACTGCGTTGACACCTCGGCAACACCGGCGTGCTAGGGCTCGATGCGGCTCCAGCGGGTAAGCCCGCGTCGACGACGGGTGGAACAGAACGGTGGAAGCGACGGGACGCCATCGACGTCCAGCAACGCCCGCCCGATCCGTGGATCGTCGATGATCGCCCGCCACACCCTCACCTATGTCGGCTCGCGCGGAGTTGGAGCGGCCCTCAACATGGCGTCCCTGGCGGTCTTCACCCGGCTCGCACCGGTGGAGGCTTATGGCGGCTACCTTCTGATGCTGTCATGGGCCTTGGTCCTCTACGGCGCCACCTGCCAGTGGCCGAAGTTCTCGTTCTTCGCCCTCTACGAAGAGGTACGCGCGCCGGATCAGGTCGGTACCGTCGTGCGCCTGCTCGGGGCGATGATCGCCCTCGCCGCCCTGGCGGCCGCCCTCGGAGCCTGGCTCGGAATCGTCGCGCCCGCCGCGGCCGCCGCCATCGTGGCGGCCGTCCTCGGCATGATGGTGTTCGAGGGGGCCTGCGAGATCGCCCGTACCCGTCTCGAGGTCGGTGCCGTGGCCGTCGCCATCGTCCTGCGTGCAATCCTGGTTCTCGTGCTCGGAAGCGGCGTCCTCCTCTGGACCGGACACGCCGTCGATCTTCTGCTCGCGACGGCACTCGCCAACATTCTGGCCGCCCTGTCCCCGCTGTTCGCCATCGGACCGCTCCTGCGCGGGCGCGGGAGCTGGGCAGAAGCGCGCCGCCTGCTGAGTTATGGATGGCCCCTGGTCCTGTCCTTCGCCGCCGCGGCCCTGGCTCAAACCATCGACCGCCTCATCATCGGCCAGAGCGTCGGTGTCGCCGAACTCGGCGCTTACGGTGCGTTCTCCGATTTTCTCCGACAGAGCTTCGTCGTGTTCGGCGACAGCATCGCCCTCGCCCTCGTCTCCATCGCCAAACGGGAGGCGCGCAGCGGCGGCATGGAGGCCGCCCGCCCGGTTCTGGAGGGCGCCGCGCGGCTCATGACGCTCATCGCGGCTTTCGGGGGCGTCTTCTTCCTCGCCTTCGACGATCTCGTGGTCGCGATTCTCCTCGGGCCGGATTATCGCGCCGCCGCCCTCGGCGTGGCCCCCCTGCTCGTGGCCGCCAGCGTCCTTCTGATGCTGCGCTCGTACTATTTCGGGCAGGTGATCTACTTTTCCGCGTCGAGCCGCCTCGACGCCGTCGCGTCCGTCACACTCCTGATCATCATCACGGGCCTCTCGGCCGTGCTGATCCCACCGTATGGGATCATCGGCGCCGCCATCGCCGTCGTCGTCGGACAGGCTTTGGCGTGCCTCGTCTTCATCGTCGGCGACCCGAGCGGCATCCGGATGCCGGTGCCCTGGCGCGACGTTTCCATCATCGCAGCGACCGCCCTCGCCTGCAGGCTCGCCATCGGGTGGATCGAGGCTTCGGGCGCCGGGCGGACGGTACCGGCCGTCGTCCTCGAACTCGTGATCCTGCTCTTCGGGGCCGGCGCCATGGCGTGGCGCTTCGACATCCTCGGAGTCGCGACCCTGATCCGACGCAGACGCGGCACCTGATGGCCGGTCGCAGGGACACCCCGCCCTTGCATCGGGCCGATGACTGGGTCGCCGCGTTGCGCCCCCTCGATCCGACGGCGCCGTGGATCGCGGCCTGGCGGACCCTGAGCCAGCGTCCCTTCATCGAGAACCTGTTCTACGACGCCGATTTCGCCCTCTCCGCCCGGGAGGCCTTCGGGGCCGGCGTAGAGGTGCTGCTGGTGGGAGATCGCCCGCCGGAAGAGCCAGGCCTCCGCCTCATTGCCGTGTGGCCGTGCCGACGCGGATGGCGACGCTGGGGCTTTCCCCTGCGGCTCGCCATGGGCTGGATGCACGGGTTCGGTGTTTTCGGTGTTCCCCTCCTCGATCCGGACAGGCCGGCCCACGCCCTCGATGCTCTTCTGCGTGCGGCCGGTCACCTCGCCGGCCGGCGCCTGATGCTGACCTATGTGCCCACACGCGGCCCCTTCGCGGAACTGCTGTCGGGGGCGTGCCGCGCATACGGTTTGCCGCGTGCCGATTTCTGGCCCCATGCCCGCGCCGTCCTCGAGCTCTCCGGCCGGACGGAGCCCGAGCGCGCCGCCGCGCTCGACCACCTGTCCTCGCGACGCCGCCGGCGCCTCCGGCAATCGGCCAAACGCCTCGGGCCCCTGACGTTCGAGATCGTGCGTGATCCGGTGAACCTCGGCGCGGCCCTGGACGATTACGTCGCCCTCGAAGGTAGGGGTTGGAAGGGCCGCGCCGGGACCGCCCTCGGCGATTCTCCGGAGCAGGTCGCGTTCCTGCACGCATCCGTGGCCGCCTTCGGGGCGCGCGGAACGGCCCGGATCGACCGGCTACGACGCGGGGACACGACGCTGGCCAGCGCGGTGACCTACGTCACCGGAGGTACGGCGTGGTGCCTGAAAATCTCGTTCGCGGAAGCGGAGGCCCGCGACTCCCCCGGCGCACAACTCGTCCATCGCATGACCCTGAGCGTCATCGCGGATGCCGGTCTCACCGGAGCCGATTCCTGCGCACCACCGGATTTCCGCCTCGCCGAGACGTTCTGGGCGGGACGGATGCCCCTCGCGCACGTGCTTGTTGCGACGCCGGGGGGCGACCCGCTGTTCGGACTTGCCCGGCGGCTCGAAGCCTTACGTGCCTGGCTGAGCCGTTCCCTCGCTCGCCGAAGCCGGGCTTCGGTCCTCGCAAGCGTGTGGCCGTGGAGACGTTCGGCGCGCCCTACCAGCCGAAGCGACTGATCCGTGCCTGCGCCGCCGACACGGAAGCGGGATCGCGGCCGAAAGCGGCGATGCGCTGCGACAGGTCGTGGCAGGTGACGCAGAACGGCAGGGACGCCAGCACCACGGCCTCCCGCGAACGGGCGACGGAAGCGATGAGGCAGGCGATGGGGAGATCGGACGCGGGCTCCCCAAGGCAATCGCCGCGGGGACTTCCGAAGAACGGCCGGTTCGGCCAGTCGAGAACGACGACCGTGCCGCCGCGCCGGTCGGGCGCCGGCGGCAGGCTGTAGCTCCGCACGAACAGGGCGCAGAAGGCCAGAACCAGGGCCGGGATCAGGAGAAGACGGGACAGGCGTCGCATCACTCCTCAGCCCGGCTCGTCGAAGCGGCTTCGGCGAAACACCTCGGTCCCGGCCCCGTCGATGACCCGTACGGCTTCGGCGGGTCCGCCGCCGCGCTGCGGCGCGCGGGCGCGGGCGAACAGGCTCAAGGCACGCTCCGTGGCACTTTCCAGACTGCCGACGCGGACGGAGACCCGCTGGCGCACGGGGTCCTCGCCGTCCGCCACCGGTTCCGGGCTCAAGATCTCGATGTGGAAGGTCTCGCGTGGGGTCAAAGGTGGAACGCTCCGGCTTTCCGAAGGGGGCGACGGATGACATAGGGCATCGCGGGCGGCGTCGCGCGTGAAACCATGGCGGGCGGCTTCGCCCGTGAAACCATGGCGGGCGGCTTCGCGCGTAAAGCTCGGCATCGTTCCGCGGGATGTCGATCGCCCGGGCGCCCGAATTCCGGCGATGGATGCATGTCGCGCCGGGATATGGTTGAGTGTGCCCATCCCCGAGACTGCATGGATTCAGACAAGATGGCGACGACGCCTTTCGTGACCGCCGAATGGCTCAAGGCCCGGATCGCGGCCCCCGACATCGTGGTCCTCGACGGCTCATGGTACCTGCCGGCGCAGGGGCGCGACGCGGCGGCCGAGTACCGGGCCGGGCACATCCCCGGCGCCGTGCGCTTCGACATCGATGCCATGAGCGACGGGACGTCCGGCCTGCCGCACATGCTGCCGCGGCCGGAGGTGTTCGCCGCACGGATGGGGGCGCTCGGCATCGGCGATGGTGCACAGATCGTGGTCTATGACGGCTTGGGGTTGTTCTCGGCACCCCGGGTGCGGTGGATGCTGCAGGTGTTCGGCGCGCGCGACGCCGCGATCCTGGAGGGTGGATTTCCGGCCTGGGTCGCGGCGGGTGGGCCCGTCGAGGACGGCGAGGGGCGGGCGCGCGAGCCCCGGCCCTTCACGGCCCGCCTCGACAACGGGGCCGTGGCGGATGCGCAAGACGTTGCGCGCGCTCTCGAATCCGGATCGGCCCAGGTGGTCGACGCGCGGTCCGGGCCGCGCTTTCGCGGCGAGGAAGCGGAGCCCCGGCCCGGGGTCCGTCCGGGCCATATGCCGGGCGCCCGGAACGTCCATTATTCGGCGCTGCAAGCGGGGGGCCGGCTGAAGGAGCCCGACGCCCTGAGGGCGGTGTTCGCCGAGAACGGCGTCGATCCCGGCAAGCCGGTGATCACCACCTGCGGATCCGGCGTCACGGCCGCCATCGTCTCGCTCGCCCTGGAGAGCCTCGGCCGGCCGGCACGGGCCCTCTACGACGGGTCGTGGTCGGAATGGGGTTCGGACCCGGAGCGCCCCGTCGCCACCGGCGCATGAGGTGTCGGCGCGCGCCGGCGCACGCCCTGTTGTGACGGCCGGCGACCGTTCCACGCCGCCCATGCGCCAGCGCTCGGACGGGCGCGTGCACCTGCGCGTCGGACGGCTCGGTTCCGACACGCGAATCCTCGACATCGCCGAAGCCGGCCCCTTGCGCGTGCGCCTGCCGCGCGGGCCGGCGGGGCCGTGCGAGGCGGTGCTGCTGAACAGCGCCGGCGGCATCGCCTGCGGCGACCGCTTCGCCGTGTCCGTCGCCGTCGGGCCGGGGGCGGAGCTCGTGCTCACCACCACGGCGGCGGAGAAGATCTATCGCTCCGACGGGCCGAGGACGATCATCGAGACGCGGGTCGCAGTGGGTGCCGGCGGCCACCTCGCCTTCCTGCCGCAGGAGACGATCCTGTTCGACGGAGCCAGTCTGGAGCGCAGCCTCGTCGCCGATCTCGACGGCGATGCGGGCCTGCTCGCGTTCGAGGCGGTGACGTTCGGGCGGGTGGCGCGCGGCGAGCGGATCCGCGAGGGCCGCTTCCACGATCACTGGCGGATCCGGCGCGACGGGCGCCTCGTCTACGCCGATTCGGTGCGCCTCGAGGGCGCGATCGCGGACGCCCTGGAACGGGCGGCCATCGGGGACGACGCCCGGGCGATGGCGACTCTGGTCGACGTGGCGCCCGGGGCCGAAGGCCGCCTGGACGCCATACGGGCGCTGCTCGACGGAGCGGGCGCGCGGGATGGCGTCGAGGCGGCGGCGAGCGCCTGGAACGGGAACCTCGTGGTGCGGTTCCTCGGGAGCGACCCGGCGGCCCTGCGGGCCCTGGCCCAGCACATCCTCGTCGGTTACCGCGGCGGCCCCCTCCCCCGGGTGTGGCAGGCCTGATGCAAAAAGGGGCCCCGGCATCGCCGGAGCCCCTTTAAAGAACCGGATCAGGCGGTTCGAATCAGTAGGCGGCGGGATCGGGGCTGTCGCTCGGGTTGGCGAACGCCTTCACCATGGCCTCGCTCATGGGCAGGTTCAGGTTGATGCCCCGCGGCGGGATCGCCTTGGTGAACCAGGTGTCGTACAGCGCCTTGCCCTCGGGGCTCTTGTAGAGCTTGGCCGTGGCTTCGTCGACGACCGCCTTGAACGGGGCGTCGTCCTTGCGCAGCATGATGCCGTAGGGCTCGGGCTTCGACAGGGCCTCGCTGGAGATGCTGTAGGCGCCCGGCTCCTTGGAGCTGGCGGCGAGCGAGGCGAGGAGCACGTCGTCCATCACGAAGGCGACGGCGCGGCCGGTCTCGACCATGAGGAAGGCCTCGGCATGGTCCTTGGCCGGCAGGATGGTCAGGCCGAGGTTGCGGGCCGTGTTGATCTCGTTGATCTGACGGATGTTGGTCGTGCCCGAGGTCGAGACCACGGTCTTGCCCTTGAGATCGTCGATCTTGTCGAGCTTGGCGGACTTCTTCGACACGAAGCGGGTGGCCGTGAGGAAGTGGGTGTTGGTGAAGGTCGCCTGCTTCTGGCGGTCGGGGTTGTTCGTCGTCGAACCGCACTCGAGATCGATGGTGCCGTTGGCGATGAGGGGGATACGCGTCGCCGAGGTGACCGGGTTGTACTTCACCTCAAGCTTCGGCAGGCCGAGCTTGACCTTCACCGCATCGGCGACCTTCTTGCAGATCTCGAACGCGTAGCCGACGGGCTTCTGATCGTTGTCGAGGTAGGAGAACGGCACCGATGCATCGCGGTAGCCGATGGTGATCCCGTTGGTTTCCTTGATCTTCTTCAAGGTGCCGGTCAGATCGTCGGCCTGGGCAGAACCCACGGCCGTGGCCGAGACCGCAAAAGCAACGAAAGCCGCCGTGACGGCGGATCTTGAATGACGCGAACGCATTGTCAGGCTGACTCCCGGGGGGCGATTGGCACGACGTCCATCGCTGAAGGCGCTTATAGCAAGTTAGCGACGGCCACCGCCGACGCAATCGGTGATTTCCACGGATCTCGTGGAATGCGCACTGTTCGGCGCAACTTGTAACTCGCAACTCGCGTGCCGGACTGGGCCAGGCCGAGACGCAAAAAGGCCCGGCTTCGCAGCCGGGCCAGTTCGTGTTCTCGAAGGTGTGGTGGTCCCGACCGGTCGGATGTCGCAGCGACACCGACCGATCGAAAGCGGCTTAGAAGTCGCGCTGGATGCGCATGCGCATCTGGTAGGTGTCGTCGGCCGTGACCGTCTTGACGTTGCCGTTGGCGAGGTTGATCGCGTTGACTGCACCGTTGGAGCGGGTCTGATCGACCACACGGCCGCTCTGGACGCCGACCTTGGTGTAGACGCCCTCGACGCCGATATCGAGATCCTTGACGGGCGACCAGATCAGGCTGGCGCCGGCGACGATCTGATAGGTGTCACGCAGCACGGGGCTGACGTTGTAGGACGGCGTGCCGATGATGCCGGTGAACTGCGAGCCGGCAAGTGCATTGAGCACGGCGGAGCTGGCGCCGGGGGCACCCGTCGCCGTGGCGTACGCGAGGGCGTTGTTGAAGCGGGCGCCGCGGGCGAAGCTCAGCTCGCCGTAGCTGGCGAAGATCGCCGAACGCCACTCGGGCGACCAGTAGTGCAGGAACGAACCGACGACGGTGAACGAGGTCGAGAGCTCGATCTTGCCCGTGAGCGGGTTGAGGGTCGCATCCGACATGTAGGGGTCGAAGGCGGCGCCCGCGATGGTGCTGGCGCGGGACGTGTAGGAGCCGTTGTACGAGGAGTAGCCGGTGTAGAGGGTCGCGCCCTCGCCGTAGGCGCCCTGGAGATAGAAGGTGTCGCCCGGGGCGATGAACGGCATGTTGATCTTCACGCCGCCCTGCACGGCCCAGCCGAACTCGGAGGCGGGACGGGCGGTGAAGCCGGCGAAGTTGGCGATCGGCACGCCGGCCGGGGGAGCACCTGCAGCGTAGCCCTGAATGAAGTTGGCGGTGTTCAGCTCCTTGGCGGCGGCCGAGAGCTGGGCCGAACCCCAGGCGGCGTCGTAGCGCAGGACACCGACGAAGTCCGGCACGCGGTTGCGCTGGGACACGTCGACGGCGCCGAAGACCGGGCGACCGAAGGCATCGGTGCTGATCAGGACGCGCTGCGGCGCAGGCGAGGTGGTGGCCTCCTGCGAGTAGATGGTGTTGCGGCGGAAGCTCGGGTCTTCCAGCGAGACCGTGGCGGAGAAGCCGCCGGTGCCGAGCTTGGTGGTGTAGGCGAGCAGGTTGGTGGAGGCGAGGTCCGAGCCGCCGGTGGCGGAGCTGATCTCGAAGTCGTGGGCGTAGAAGTCGAAGAACGAGGAGGCGCGACCGGCGGTGAGGCCGGCGAACTGGATGAAGGCCTTCTCGGTGCTCACGAACTGCTGGACGCGACCAACCTGATCCTGACCGATCGCCGTGAAGGCGTTGCCGATGCGCTCCTGGGTGCCCGAGCGCAGGCCCTGGGTCGAACCGGTGCGAGAGGCGAATTCGAGGCGGGTGAAGGCGCGCAGGGTGCCGTAGGCGGTCTGGGTGCGGGCGTCGACGTTGATGCGGGCGAGGCCGCGGTAGCCGGTGGTGTCACCGTTGCTGCCCGAGCGGCTGTCCTGCTGCTGGTAGCCGATTTCGAGGCGGGCGCGGCCGGAGAGACGGATGCAGGTCTCGGTGCCGGGGATGTAGAAGAAGCCGGCGCCGTAGGCGGAGCAGACGCGAACGTATTCGATGGGGGCAGCCTTCTTGACCGGAAGGTCGGCTGCGTGTGCTCCAGCGACGGCTGCAAAACCAGCAGCAGAGGCAAGAAGCGAGCTCTTCAAGAGCTTCATTGATATCTCCAAAAGCTTCGAGACCCGAGGGATGAACGATTTCGGGCATGGTGATCCGGCGGACCACGACCCGTGTCGTCCTTATTTTTCAACAGCCGAGCGATGTTCGCTGGTTTGCAGAAGTGTTGCGCTGGCGATGCCCCCAGTGCCCAGTCACTCTGTGCGAGCCGGTTCCGCCGGGCAACTCGAAAACGTGATCAGCACAGCGGTTCCGCTGCCGTGTTGCGGCCATGCAACGTTGCACAGGCGGCTAAGCGTATGACGCACAGGCGGTTTCCAGGCCGCTGCGATGCGCGCCTAGACCTGGACCAGGGAGAACAAACTGCCCTATAACGGCTCAATCTTGAATTATGATTCCGCTTCTAGATTGAAAAAGGCCTAAAATCATTCTTCCGTTGATTTGAATGGCGTTTTCTGAGGCAGGCACGGGATTATTTTCAAGATGGATGCCGAGTCGGAGCCGACGCTTGGCATACCAAGCGATCCCGTCGGGCGATCCCGGTGGATCGGCCATCACGGCCCGGCGGCGTCCACACCCCCTGTGGATGACGCGGGGCCCGGCCTCCCAGCTCCGGGTAAGCCCGTGCGAATCGGGCGACGCCGGGGGATCGGGGTCCTGAGATCCGAAGGCGGCCAAGCGGCTTCGTCCCCCGGGCGTCCCGGGTGACGCAACACCGACGGTCCCCGGCCCGAGGCCCGACCCCGCGCTGTCGAGGCCATGCCCCGAGCGGTTCCATGGCGCCGATGGGCCGGGTGGGACTGCTCGGTCCCCCTCAGGCGGCGCGCAGGCGAGCGGCGGCCTCGGCCGAGCGGCGGATCACCGCTTCCTCGGGCAAGCCCGCGGGCACCACCCAGGAGCCGCCCACGCACAGCACCGGCTTCAGGGCGAGCCAGTCGGGCGCGGTGGCCTCGGTGATGCCGCCGGTCGGGCAGAAGCGGACGGCGTGGAACGGCCCGGCCAGAGCCTTGAGGGCCTTGATGCCGCCGGCGGCCTCGGCCGGGAAGAACTTGAACCGATCGAGGCCGTGATCGAGGCCGCGCATGATGTCGGCCGAATTGGCGATGCCCGGCAGGTAGGGCACGCCCCGGTCGATGGCCGCGCGGGTGAGGGACTCGGTGAGGCCCGGGCTGACGATGAACCGGGCGCCCGCCTGCAGGGCGGCGTCGAGATCGCGCGGGTTGAGCACGGTTCCGGCGCCGACGACGGCGCCCTCGACCCCGGACATGATGCGGATCACCTCCAGGGCGGCGGGGGTGCGCAGGGTCACCTCCAGGGCGGTGAGGCCGCCGGCCACCAGCGCCCGGGCGATGGGCTCGGCATGGGCCACGTCCTCGACCACGAGGACGGGGATGACGGGAACGGAGCGCATCAGCGCGTCGATGCTGGTCATGGGGCGGTCCTCGGGGTTCGGGAAGCGGAGGCTATCATACCAAACGCGTGCGCTCGCCTGGGATCGGGCGGTCGCGACGGGCTCCCCCTCCCGGGAGGAGAGGGAGCCCCCGCCTTGCCTCTCCCTCGCGGAGACACGCGGCGAACCGATGGGCCGGAAAGGCCATCCTACAATCCGGCGGCGGCCAGCATGGCGGAGGCGCCCTGCTCGGCGCCGTCGGCGCCGTGGCGCAGGAAGGCGAACAACTCGCGGCCGGTGCCGAAGGCGGGCGCGGGGGCCGCGGCGTCAGCGCGAAGATCCCATTCGGCGGGATCGACGAGGACTTCGAGGCTGCCGTCCTCCGCGCTGAGGCGCACCCTGTCGCCGTCGCGGATCTTCGCCAGGGGGCCGCCGCCGAGGGCTTCTGGGCTGAGATGGATCGCCGCCGGGACCTTGCCGGACGCCCCCGACATGCGCCCGTCGGTGACGAGAGCCACGCGAAACCCCCGGTCCTGCAGCACGCCGAGCTGGGGCGTGAGCTTGTGGAGTTCGGGCATCCCGTTGGCGCGCGGCCCCTGGAATCGCACCACCACCACGACGTCGCATTCAAGTTCGCCGGCCTTGAACGCCGCCAGGACGTCGTCCTGGTCGTCGAAGACGCGGGCGGGCGCCTCGATGGTCCAGCGCGACGGCTCGACGGCGCTGGTCTTGAACGTCGCCCGGCCGAGGTTGCCCTTCACGAGGCGCATGCCGCCATCCGTCTGGAACGGGTCGGCGGGGCCGCGCAGGATGCTCTCGTCGTGGGATCTTTCCGGCGCGTCCTCGAACACCAGCGCGTCGTCGACGAGCTTGGGGTCGCGGGCGTGGTCACGCAGGCGCGTGCCCGCCACCGTCAGGATGTCATCGTGCAGCAGCCCGGCGTCGATCAGGCTGGCGATGACGTAGCTCATGCCGCCGGCGGCGTGGAAGTGGTTCACGTCGCCCGAGCCGTTGGGATAGACCTTGGCGACCTGGGGCACCACCGCCGAGAGCCGGTCGAAATCCTCCCAGTCGAGGACGATGCCGGCGGCCCGCGCCATGGCGGGCAGGTGGATGGCGTGGTTCGTCGAGCCGCCGGTGGCGAGCAGCCCCACCACGGCGTTGACGATGGCCTTCTCGTCGATACAGTGGCCGAGCGGCCGGTAATCGTTGCCCGTGGCGCCGATCTCGGAGAGGCGGTGCACGGCGGCGCGCGTCACGGCCTGGCGCAGCTTCGTGCCCGGATTGATGAACGAGGCGCCGGGCATGTGCAGGCCCATCACGTCCATCATCATCTGGTTGGAATTCGCCGTGCCGTAGAAGGTGCAGGTGCCGGCCCCGTGATAGGAAGCGGATTCGGATTCGAGCAGTTCGTCGCGCCCGACCTTGCCCTCGGCGTAGAGCTGGCGGACGCGCTGCTTCTCCTTGTTGGCGATGCCCGACGGCATGGGTCCGGCCGGGATCAGGATCATCGGCAGATGGCCGAAGCGCAGGGACCCGATGATGAGGCCCGGCACGATCTTGTCGCAGATGCCGAGCAGGGCGGCGGAATCGAACATGCCGTGGCTGAGCGCGATGGCGGTGGAGAGCGCGATGGTGTCGCGCGAGAACAGGGACAGCTCCATGCCGCGCTGGCCTTGGGTGACCCCGTCGCACATGGCCGGCACGCCGCCCGCCACCTGCGCGGTGGCGCCGACCTCGCGGGCGAAGATCTTCATCTGCTCGGGGTAGCGGCCGTAGGGCTGATGGGCCGAGAGCATGTCGTTGTAGGCCGTGACGATGGCCATGTTCATGGTGCGGCCGGCGCGGATCGCCGGCTTGTCCTCGCCGGAGGCCGCGAAGCCGTGGGCGAGGTTGCCGCAATTGAGCATCGGCCGGTGGACGCCGTGGTCCCGCTCGCGGGCGACGAGATCGAGATACGCCGTTCGCGTCGGCCTGGAGCGCTCGATCACCCGCGCGGTGACGGCGGCGATCTCGGGGTGAAGCTCGGTCATGTCTGGTCCTCGCGTGGTGCGAAGTCTGGCGCGAAGTCTGGAACGCCTTCAGACCACGGCGGCACCGCCGTGGCTACCGGGGCGTCCGGTCAGTGCCCTGAGGCAAGGGTCGCGCCGGGTTTGTCGTGGGTGGCGAGACGCTCGACCAGGGTGGCGGTCGCGGCGTTCATGCCGACGATCTCGACGGTTACGCCGCGGTGGCGGAACTTCAGCACCACCCGGTCGAGGGCGTTGACGCCGGTGATGTCCCAGAAATGGGCCGCCGTGAGGTCGATGACCAGGCGCTCGAGGCCGTCCTCGCGAAAGTCGAAAGCGTCGTGGAAGGCTTGCCCCGTGGCGAAGAAGATCTGCCCCGTCACCCGATAGGTGCGTGCGGCCCCGGCGCGCTCGGAGGCGACGGCGAAGAACCGCGTCACCTTGTGGGCGAAGAACAGTCCGCTCAGCACCACGCCGAACAGCACGCCGCGGGCGAGGTCGTGGGTCGCCACCACCACCGCGACGGTGCCGAGCATCACGACGCTCGAACTCTTGGGGTTGGTCAGCAGGGTGCGGACGGAGCCCCATTGGAAGGTGTTGATCGACACCATGATCATCACGGCGACCAAAGCCGCCATGGGGATCTGGGCGACGTAGGACCCGAGCACCACGATGAGGAACAGCAGGAACGCGCCCGCCCACAGGGTCGAGAGCCGGCCGCGCCCGCCCGACGAGACGTTGATCACCGACTGCCCGATCATGGCGCATCCGGCCATGCCGCCGAAGCACCCGGCGGTGATGTTGGCGAGACCCTGGCCGGCGCATTCGCGGTTCTTGTTCGAGCCGGTGTCGGTCATCTCGTCGAGGATGGCGGCCGTCATCAGGCTCTCGAGCAGGCCCACCATGGTGAGGGTGAGCGCGTAGGGCAGGATGATCCGCAGGGTCTCCCACGTGAACGGCACCTGCGGCAGGGCGAAGAACGGCAGTTCCGTCGGAAGGGCCCCCATGTCGCCGACGCGGTGGATCGGCAGGCCGAACGCGACGGCGACGATCGTGAGCAGCACGATGGTCACCAGCGGCGAGGGCACGGCCCTCGTGAGGTACGGCAGGCCGTAGATCAGGGCGAGGCCGGCGGCCGTCATGGCGTAGACCGTCGCGCCCTGGCCTAAGAGTTCCGGCATCTGCGCGAGGAAGATGAGGATCGCGAGCGCATTGACGAAGCCGGTGACGACGGAGCGCGAGACGAACCGCATGAGGTTGCCGAGTTTCAGCGCCCCTGCGCCGATCTGCAGGAATCCCGTCAGGATGGTGGCGGCGAAGAGGTAGCCGAGGCCGTGCTCCTTCACGAGGGTCACCATCACGAGCGCCATGGCGCCGGTGGCGGCCGAGATCATCGCCGGGCGCCCGCCCGCGAAGGCCGAGACCACGGCGATGCAGAACGAGGCGTAGAGGCCGACCTTGGGGTCGACCCCGGCGATGAGGGAGAACGCGATGGCCTCGGGAATGAGCGCGAGGGCCACCACCGTCCCGGCCAGGAGTTCGCGCGTGATATCGGGAGCCCACTCGCTCCGCAGGTTGCGTCGGGTCATGGAAGATCAGTCCGTTCGCCCCGTGCGCGGGCCGGCCCGTTCGGGGCTGCGGCGTCGGGGGATGCCAGGAGGAGGCGCGGCGCCCATGCGGGCATCCGCGCGGAGACGCGGTCCGGTGCAGGCGACCTATGGCGGCCCGAGACGGCAGTAGAGTCTTGCGCGGTCCTTCAGCATGCCCGCCCCATAACACGCGCCTCTCGCAAAGGGAAAGAACGGCCGAAAACCATTGCGTGATACAAGGCCGCGCGGCGTTTACGGTCCTGCAAGCGAAATGTACGAAATTAAACCGAGTCGTACTGCCGGAAGAGACGTGTCGCCCCGATGTTACAGAGCGAAATCGATGCGAACCGGTTTCGTCCCTGGTACAGACTTTCGTTGCCGCCCGACCTCGAAGCGCGGTTCCGGGCCGGAGACGATGCGGGCGCGGGCACCTACATCCGCTCCTGGCTCCTCGTCTTCATCCTGTTCAACATCCTGTCGCTGAAGCTCGACTACGAGGTGTTCGGACCGGACGCGTTCGCCGTTCCGGCCTTCCTCACCCTCGGGGTGTTCACGCCGGTCGCCTGCCTGGCGATCCTGTCCCTGAACGACCGCCCCTCACCCCTGCGCCGAACCGTGGCGGCGACGGTGACGAGCCTGCTCGACATGGCCATCGTCCTCAACGGCGCCCGGACGGTGCCGGACGGGCATGCCGACGTCTACATGGTCCTCGCGGTGATCGTGCCCCTCGTGGTCGGCCTCATCGCCGCCCTGTCGTTCCGGCACAGCCTCGTGTTCTGCGGCCTCTCTTTCGCGCTCTACCTCGGCTGGGTGGTGGCCCTGCACGAGGGTGACCTCGCCGGGAACGGCCTGCCGCTCCTCGTGGCGAGCCTGATCCTTGTTCCGATCAAGGTGAGTTTCTCGCGGGAGCGGCAGGAGAAGCAAGCGTTCCTCCTGCGGCTCTCCGTGGAAGCGCAGGCCGCCGAACTGACTCAGGCCAATGCCCGCCTCAAGGTCCTGTCGGAGATCGACGCGCTCACGGGCCTCGCCAACCGGCGCGTCTTCGACGCGACCCTGGCTGCGGCGTGGGACGGGGCCGAGGATTGGTGCTGCGTGGTCGCCATCGACATCGACCGCTTCAAGGACCTGAACGACACGGCGGGCCACCCCGAAGGCGACCGCTGTCTCGCCGCCATCGCGGCCGCCCTCGACGGGCCGACGCGGGCGGCAGGAGGACTCCTCGCCCGCTACGGCGGCGAGGAGTTCATGGCCTTCGTTCCCGCCTGCACTCCGGAAGACGCCCTCGACTTCGGCGAGCGCCTGCGAGCGGCCGTGGAGACCATCGGCTTCCGCTATCGCAAGAACGGCCGCGACCGGACGGTCACCGTCAGTGTCGGGATCACCGCCGCCCATGGTGCGACACGGGTCTGCGGCGTTCGGCCCTCCGGTCTGCTCAAGGTTGCCGATCTCGCGCTCTACGACGCCAAGAGCCGGGGCCGGAACCGCGTCGAGGCCCGACCCGTCCTGCCTGACGCCGCCAACCGCGATGCCGGACCGCGCGACGGGATCTCGGGCGCGTACTCCGATGCCGGGTCCGGCGCCTATTCGGCCGCGTTCTCGTAGGGCGCCGCCGCCTCGCCGAGGAAGCCGCCGGACTGGCGCTGCCACAGGCGGGCGTAGAGACCGCCCGAGCGGATGAGGGCCGCATGGGTCCCCTCCTCGACGATGCGCCCGGCCTCGATGACGATGAGACGGTCCAGCGCCGCGATGGTCGAGAGGCGGTGGGCGATGGCCAGCACGGTCTTGCCCTGCATCAGGGTGTCGAGGCTGTCCTGGATCGCCGCCTCGACTTGGCTGTCGAGGGCCGAGGTCGCCTCGTCGAGGATCAAGATCGGCGCATCCTTGAGGATCACCCGCGCGATGGCGATGCGCTGGCGCTGGCCGCCGGACAGCTTGACCCCGCGCTCGCCGACCTGGGCGTCGTAGCCGGTGCGGCCCTTGTGATCGACGAGGGTGCGGATGAAGGTATCGGCCTCCGCCAGACGCGCCGCCCGCTCGACCTCCGCCAGGGTGGCGTCGGGGCGTCCGTAGGCGATGTTGTCCCGGATCGAGCGGTGCAGGAGCGAGGTGTCCTGGGTCACCATGGCGATGGCGCTGCGCAGGGACCCTTGCGTGACCTCGGCGATGTCCTTGCCGTCGACCAGAATGCGGCCACTCTCCAGGTCGTGCAGGCGCAGCAGCAGCGCCGTGATGGTGGTCTTGCCCGCGCCGCTCACGCCGACGAGCCCCACCTTCTCGCCCGCCCGGATGTGGAGGTTCAGACGCTCGATGATGCTGGAATCATCGCGCCCATAGTGAAAACTCACGTCCTCGAAGCGGATGTCGCCGCCGGTGACCCGCAGGGTGGCGGCCTCGGGCCGGTCGGTGATGGCGTGCGGACGCGCGATGGTCTGCATGCTCTCCTGGATCACCCCGACATTCTCGAAGATGCCGCGCACGGTCTGCATCACCCAGCCCGACATGGCCATGAGGCGCAGCACCAGGGCGAGGCCGGCCGCCGCTTCGCCCGTTGTCATGCCGCCACGCTGCCACAGGACGAGACAGACGCCCGCCGTGGAGACGATGAGGGCGCTGTTGAGGACGCCCAGCACCGTGGTGGTGGAGCTGACGAGGCGGAACTGGTGCAGGTAGGCGCGTGTGTGAATGTCGACGGCGTCGCGCACCGCCGCGCGCTCCTCGCGGTCGCGGGCGAACAGCTTCACGGTGAGGATGTTGGTGTAGCTGTCGACGATGCGCCCGATGAGGGCCGAGCGGGTGTCGGCCGTGACCAGCGACCGGGTGCGGGCGCGGGGCACGAACCAGCGGGTGAGGAAGCCGTAGGCCAGCACCCACAGGACCACCGGCAGGGCGAGCCACAGGGAGATGGACCCGAACAGGCCCACCGCCGTCACGGCGTAGATCGCCACGTACAGGAGCGTGTCGATGAACACGACGGCGAGTTCGCGCACCGCCGGCCCGACCTGCACGACGCGGTTGGCGAGCCGCCCGGCGAAATCCGCCTGGAAATAGGAAAGCGAGTGGCCGAGCGTGTAGAGATGCGTGCGCCAGCGGATCTGGTTCGTCACCTGGGGCACGATGAGCTGGTTCGACAGGATCTCGTGCAGCCAGATCGTGATCGGCCGCACCACCAGCACCAACCCGGCGGCGAGCAGGATCTTGGTGCCGTGATCGGCCCAGAACGTCGCCCGATCGGCGGTGTTGAGGAGGTCGATGAACCAGCCCATGAGCAGGTAAAGCGACGCCTCGACGGTGCCGGCGACGATCGCCACCAGGAACAAGGCGAGGAGCGCCGCCCGCACGGGCTTCAGGTAGAAGCCGGCGAAGCCCAGCACGGTCTTGGGCGGCATGCGCCCGTCATCGAACGGCGCGAACGGTTCGATGCGGCGCTCGAGCCAGTCGAGAAACATGAGATGTCCGATATGCGGTTGCGGCAGCGCCCTTATAGCTAGGCAGCGTAGGGCCCCTGCCAACCGGAGGCGATGCCGCACGAGAATCCGCCTGCCTTACTTGGTGCTTCCATCCGATACGCCAGCCACCCCTTCCCCAACCGCGACGTCGCCCATGCTCCGCCTCGCCCTCTACCAGCCAGATATTCCGCAGAACACCGGCACCCTGCTGCGCCTCGCGGCCTGCCTCGGGATCGCCGTCGAGATCATCGAGCCGGCCGGGTTCGACGTGTCGGACCGGCACCTGCGCCGCTCGGGGCTGGACTACCTCGACCACGTGACGATCACGCGCCACCGCTCGTGGACCGCGTTCGACGGGTGGCGCCGGCAAGCCGGCCTGCGCCTCGTCCTGGCGACGACGCAGGGCGCCCTGCCGTACGGCGACTTCGCCTACGGCTCGGACGATTGCCTGCTCATGGGCCGGGAATCCGCCGGGGTGCCGGATTCCGTCCATGCGGCCGCCGATGCCCGGGTGGTGGTGCCGATCCGGCCCGGATTGCGCTCCCTCAACGTCGCCGTCTGCGCCGCCATGATCCTCGGCGAGGGCCTGCGCCAGACGGACGGTTTCCCGGGCGGCGCGCAAGCGCCTATTTGAACGCCGTGCATAAACGCACTTGAACACTGTTCAATCCGTGGCAATCTCCTCCTCGACGGCAGCGCCCGTCGCTCGGGAGACCGCCCCATGTTCAACCTGTTTCGAACCCTCGCCCGTGGCGCCGCCGCCCAGGCCCGGGAAGACCTCATCGACCGCAACGCCCTGCTGATCCTCGACCAGCAGATCCGCGAGACCCGCGTCTCCCTGGAGCGCAGCCGCATGGCCCTGGCGACGGCGGTGGCCGGCGACACGTCCGAGGCCCGCCGCCTCGCCGAGGTGCAGAGCCGCGCCAGGGACCTCGAAGACCGGGCCGTCGCCGCCCTCGACGCCGGCCGCGAGGACCTCGCTCGGGACGCCGCCGACGCCATTGCCGAACTCGAATCCGAAGCCGAGGCCATCCGCACCGCGCGGACGCGGTTCGCCCGCGAACTCACCCGCATCCGCGCCGTGGTGAGCGACGCCACCCGCCGGCAGGCGGAACTGGAGCGGGGCCGGCGCATCGCGGCGGCGGCCGAATCCGCCCGCCGCCTCGGCGTCGCCGCCGCACCGGAGGACCGCGCCACCCTGCGGGAAGCCGAGGCGACCCTGGCCCGCCTGCGCAGCCTCCAGGCGCACGCCGCGGACACCGAAGCGGCCCTGGCCGAAGCCGAGTCGGGCGCCGACATCGCCGAGCGTTTGGAGCGCGAAGGGTTTGGGAAAGCGACGCGTCCGACGGGAAGCGCGGTGCTCGAACGCCTACGCCAGCGCGCGACCGCCCAAGCCTGATTCACGCACTTGCCCTGCGAAATACCCCCTTCAAAAAGGACCGATCCCATGACCAACGAAACCACGCAGCATTCCGGCGCCTGGGTCGCCTTCACCTACGCGTCGTTCCTCGGCGCCGCCCTGATGGTGGCGCTCGGCATCCTGTTCATGCCCATCGACATCTGGATGAAGGGCTACTTCGCCATGGGGGTGATCATGCTGGTCCAGTCGTGCATCACCGCCACCAAGACGGTCCGCGACGTCCACGAGGGCCGCCGCATGGTCAACCGCATCGAGGACGCCAAGACCGAGCGCCTGCTGATGTCGGTCGGCAAGGATTGAGGGCGCGGTGACGGCGAGGCGACGGCGAGGATTGAACCGCCGGGATCGATATGGGACATCGGGGCCATGACGCGCCCCGACACGCCCTTCACGCCCCTGCCCGAAGCCGAGCTGACGGCCCTCAAGGGCGAGGCGACGGCGTGGTTCACCACCCTGCGCGACCGCATCGTCGCCGCCCTGGAGACCCTGGAGGACGAGGCGACGGGGCCGTTCCACGAGGACGCGCCGGCCGAGGCCGGACGATTCGAGAAGACGCCCTGGGAGCGCACGGATCACACCGGCAAGCCCGGCGGCGGCGGCACCATGGCGATCCTCAAGGGGCGGGTGTTCGAGAAGGCCGGCGTCCACGTCTCGGCGGTGCACGGCGAGTTCGCGCCGGAGTTCCGGGCGCAGATGCCGGGGGCCGCGGAGGATCCGCGCTTCTTCGCCACCGGCATCTCGCTCATCGCCCATCCGTGGAATCCGAACGCCCCCACGGTCCACATGAACACCCGGTTCGTCGCCACCACCCGGACGTGGTTCGGCGGCGGCGCCGACCTGACGCCGGTCCTCGACCGCCGGCGCAACCAGGACGACACCGACACGCTCACCTTCCACGCCGCCATGAAGGCGGCCTGCGACGCCCATGCGCCGGCCGCCGACTACGCCCGCTACAAGGCGTGGTGCGAGGAGTACTTCTATCTGCCGCACCGCAAGGAGCCGCGCGGCATCGGCGGGATCTTCTACGATTATCATTGGACCGGCGATCCGGCGGCGGATCTCGCCTACACCCGCGACGTGGGCGGGGCCTTCCTCGAGGCCTATCCGGCGATCATGCGCGCCAACATGGGCACGCCCTGGACGGAGGCGGACCGGCTGGAGCAGCAGGTCCGGCGCGGGCGCTACGTCGAGTTCAACCTGCTGCACGACCGCGGCACCATCTTCGGCCTCAAGACCGGCGGCAACGTCGCGTCGATCCTGTCGTCCCTGCCGCCGACCGTGCGCTGGCCGTGAGCGAGACCGCGCTGCCGACCCGGTTCGCGCCGCAGCAGGATGCGGCGCTGAAAGCCATCGCCGACTGGCGCAAGGGCGGGGGCGCCCAGGTGTTCCGCCTGTTCGGCTATGCGGGCACCGGCAAGACGACGCTGGCCCGCCGCATCGCCGACGACGTCGACGGCACCGTGGTGTTCGGCGCCTTCACGGGCAAGGCGGCCTCGGTGATGCGGTCGAAGGGCTGCCACGACGCGGCGACGATCCACAGCCTGATCTACCGCACCAAGGAGACGGAGGAGGGCGGCCCCGCCTTCACCCTCAACCGCACCGGGCCCATCGCCAAGGCCGAACTCGTCATCATCGACGAGTGCTCCATGGTGGATTCCGACCTCGGCAACGACCTCCTGTCCTTCGACAAGCCCGTGCTGGTGCTGGGCGATCCGGCGCAGCTGCCGCCCGTGCGCGGCGGCGGCTTCTTCACCGAGGCCGAGCCCGACGTGATGCTCACGGAGGTCCATCGCCAGGCCGCCGACGACCCCATCGTCCGCATGGCGATGACGATCCGCGAGGGCGGCCGCCTCACCCTCGGCGAGTACGGCCGCAGCCGCGTGGTCTCCCGGCGCAGCCTCGACCCCAACGAAGTGATCGCGGCCGACCAAGTGCTCGTCGGCATGAACAAGACTCGGCGGCTCTACAACAATCGCCTGCGCGAGATCGCCGGCCACACCGACCCGATGCCGGCGGTGGGCGAGAAGCTCGTCTGTCTCCGGAACGACCGCACCAAGGGCCTGCTCAACGGCTCGACCTGGACGGTGCAGGCCCAGCGCGCGGCCCAGCGCCCCGACACGATCCGCCTCGACGTGGTGCCGGACGACGATCCGGCGCTCCGCCGCCGCCCCGTGGACATCAAGGTGCTGCGCGCGGTGATGTCCGGCTCCGAGGAGGAGATCCCGGCCTTCCTCCGCCGTGAGACCGACGAGTTCACCTACGGCTACGCGCTCACCGTCCATAAAGCACAGGGCTCGCAATGGGACAGCGTGGTCCTGTTCGACGAATCCTTCGCCTTCCGCGAGCACCGGGCGCGCTGGCTCTACACCGGCCTGACCCGGGCGGCGCAGGCGATCACGGTGGTGATGTAGGACCGCGCGACGCGGCAAGAACGCCTCGTGAAGCCAATCGCGAGGGTTGCGGACATGCGGGATTGTTGCCCGACCAAAGTCTGTCCGAAGACGAGCGGCCAGCTCATCAAATCCTCGCCACGACCGGATATAAACCAATGAATTCATGGACCGCTTGCGTCCGGATCGACGCCGACGCTCCGCGGAACTCAGCACATGATCGAGCCGTATCGCAGAACACATTTACGTTCCTGTACTTCCGATCGCCGATGCCGAATGGTTGTGCGAAATAATCACCTTGGGTTGATGGCCGTCCATGACTGCAACCACGCCGAACGAAGCCGACCGTCTGGCCGATCTTCGTGCACTCGCCCTCGTCGGGACGCCGCCGGAGCCGCATTTCGATGCCGTCTGCCGGACGGCTCAGGCACTGTTCGGCGTTCCGATCTGCCTCGTCACCCTCGTCGATGAACACGAGCAGTGGTTCAAGGCCAAGTGCGGTCTGGCCCTGGAAGGCACGTCGCGCGCGGTGTCCTTCTGCAGTCATGCCATCCTCTCGGACGCGGTCATGGTGGTCGAAGACGCGGAGAACGACCCTCGATTCGCCTCGAATCCCCTTGTCACGGGCGCGCCGCATATCCGTTTCTACGCGGGCGCCCCACTGATCCTGCGACCGGGAGTCCGGGTCGGCACCCTGTGCCTGATCGGCACGAAGGCTCGGGCCCTCACCGATGCGGAGGCACGCCAACTCGAGGATCTGGCGCGCGTCGTCGTGGCTCACCTGCGCCTCCGCGGCGCCTTGCGGGCCGGAGAAGCCGCCGCCGAGCAACGTGCCCTCGATGTCGCCGCCCGCAGGAACGCCGAGCAGGCGGCGGCCGAGAGCGAGGCGCGCTACCGTGAAGCCCTGGACTCGACCCACGATGCCATCCTGGGCCAACTCGTCGAGGGGGTCATCGTCACCGACGGCAACGGCCGCATCACCCTCGTCAACGAAGCAGCGGGCAGAATTCTCGGGACGGTCCATCTCGACGTGACGCCCGATCAGTACAGCGACGCCTACCGCGTCTTCACCGAGGACGGTGCGCCCTACGATTCGCAGAACCTGCCCCTGGCACGCGCCGTCCGGGGCGAGACGGTCCTGGATGCCCGCTGGCGGGTCCGGCGGCCGGACGACACCGAAGTGCTGGGCATCGGCAGCGCCCGGCCGCTGCTGACCCGTGACGGACGGCAGATTGGCGCCGTCATGACGCTTCGGGACGACACCGCGCGCGATGCCGCCGAGCGGGCGCTTCGGGCGAGCGAGACGGAGCTGCGCGGATTGAACGCCACCCTGAGCGAGCGGGTCGCCGCCCGGACGCATGATGCCGAAACGGCCAAGCGGGAGGCCGAGCGGGCGAGCCTCGCCAAGACCGAGTTCCTGGCCTCCATGAGCCATGAGATCCGGACGCCCCTGAATGCGATCATCGGCTTCACCGACGTGATGATCGCTTCGGATCGGCTTCCCCCGGACCTCCGGCACCAGGCCGAACTCGTACGCACCTCCGGGTCGGCGTTGCTGACGATCGTCAACGACATCCTGGACTTCTCGAAGGTCGAGGCCGGAGCCGTCGTGCTGGACCGGCAGGCTTTCGATCCACGGGTGCTGATCGACAACTGCCTCAGCATCGTTCGAGGCTCCGCGGACCAGAAAGGCCTGGATGTCAGGGCGATGATCGACTCCGCTTTGCCCCCAAGCCTGAACGGAGACCAGGCGCGCCTCCGGCAGGTCCTGCTGAACCTCCTGAACAACGCGATCAAGTTCACGGCGCACGGCTCCGTGACACTCAATGCCCAGTACGAGGGTACCGGGGAAACCGGCGAGCGCCTGCGCTTCAGCGTGGAGGATACGGGGATCGGCATCGCCCGCGCGAAGCAGGATCGACTGTTTCAGCGCTTCTCGCAGATCGACGGCTCCATCGAGCGGAACTTCGGTGGGAGCGGCCTCGGCCTTGCCATCTGCAAGCAGCTGGTCGACCTCATGGGCGGCGAGATCGGCGTCCGCTCCGAGGAGGGCATGGGTGCAAGGTTCTGGTTCGCCCTGACACTGCCGCTCGGGACCGGCGAACCGTCGGCGCCGCGCGCCAGTTGCCCCCCCATCGCGCAGCGGCCCGGGCGGATCCTCCTCGTGGAGGACAACCGGATCAACCAGGACCTCGCCCGGGCGGTCCTCGAGGTCGCGGGCCATGCCGTCGAGATCGTCGCGGACGGAGCCTCCGCCATCCGCGCCGTGGCCGAAGGGTGCTACGATCTGATCCTGATGGACGTGCAGATGCCGGGTATGGATGGCATGACGGCGACCCGGCACATCCGTGCGCTCGGGGCCGAAGCGGCCACGATCCCCATCCTGGCGATGACCGCCAACGTGCTGCCGGACCAGATCCGGATGTTCCGGGCAGCCGGCATGGACGATCACGTGGGTAAGCCCTTCGCCCGGGCGGACCTCTATCGCATCATCGATCGGTGGCTGTCGCGGGCGCCGGCCCGGACGACCCAATCCGACCCGCTTGCCACGGGCGTCGATCGGAGCGGCGAGGATTCGAGCCTGCTCGACCGAAGCGCCTACGACGCCATGATCGGCGTGATCGGCCGTGGGCCCGTCCACGACGCCCTGGGGATGCTCGCCGAGGAACTGGACGCGCGCTTCACCACGGCCGGGGAGACCGCGGCGGACCGGGATCAGCTGCGCTTCGAAGCGCATACCTGTGTGTCGTCCGCCGGCACGCTGGGTTTCCTCGCGCTCTCGAATGCCTGCCATGCCGTGGAGCTCTGCAGCGAGCAACGGATCGCCAGCGAAGGATCGGCGGTCTTCCAGGACCTGTTGGACGAAGCCCGTGGTCTGGCCCGGAGATCGGCGAGGCATGCCTTGCGGGTGGCGGCCCAGCCGCCAAGCCACGCGTCGGTCCATGCGGGTGTCGAGCGCCGCAACTGACGCCGATGCGCTTCACGCAGCGATGGGATCCGGTCCCGACGCCTCCGGCACCCGCATCCGCTCGGTGATCGCCGCCAGGGTGTCGGTGGTCAGAATTTCGATGGCCGCCAGGGTCTCGGCGTCGGGCGGGACACCGCCCGAGCGGGCGTCCTCCTCCAGGACGGCGAGGCGTGCCGCCAGGGCCCGGCCGCCGATGTTCAGACTCATGGACTTGAGGCTGTGGGCCGCACTGGCGAGCGCGGGCGCGTCGCCCGCCGCGCAAGCCGCCGCGATCTCCACCAGGGCGACGGGGGCGTGCTCGGCGTAGAGGGCGACGATGCGCTCGGCGAACCCGCTGCCGGCGGATAGTGCCATTTCGACGAGGCCGTTCACCACCTCGTCGTCGAGGAGGCCATCGGGCTCGGCACCGGGGTCATCGGGCGCGATTGCATCGGAACTCATCGCCTCGGGATCGAGAACGCGCGACAGCATCGCGGCGAGCGCCGCCAGGGTGAAGGGTTTGGTCAGCGTGCCGTCCATGCCGGCGTCGCGCCAGGCCTCGGCCGCCGCGCCGATCACGTGGGCGGTGAGCGCCACGATGGGGATGCGCCGGCCGGACGAAGCCTCTTCGGCCCGGATCGCGCGGGCGGCGTCGTAGCCGTCGAGCACCGGCATGCTGCCGTCCATGAGGACGAGATCGAACGCCTGCGCGCGGCACGCCTCCACGGCCTCGCGCCCGTCGACCACCGTGACGATCCGCGTGATGCCGCAGCGTGCCAGGGCCGCGCAGGCGACCTCGCGGTTGACGGCGCTGTCGTCGGCCACCAGCACCCGCGCGCCGGGGAACTGGGCCAGGGCCGCGCCGGCGAGCCCGGTCCGCGCCGCTGCGGCGAAGGGGGCGCCGCTGGCCAGGGCGCCGAGGGCCCGGTCCCATTCGTCCTGGACCACGGGCCAGCGGAGGAGGTCGTCGGCGAAGCCCGCCCCCAGCACCGTGCCGGCGGCCGGATCGCCCATGCGGGCGATGGCGAGCACCCGGCCCGTCGCCGACGGACGGCGACCGAGGGCGACGAGATCGGCCGCATCGGCGATCCAGTGGGCGGTCGCGGCCTGCGGCGCATCGGCGGCGACCGGCACGAAGCCGGCCGCGACCAGGCGCTCGCACAGGCTCGCGACGCTGGCGGCGCCCGCATGCGCCACAACGACGAATGCCGGGATGCCGTCGGCGCGCCGATCTGCCCTGACCGCATCGTCCACGGCCTCCAGGGGGAGTTCGGCCCAGAAGGTCGAGCCCTCGCCCAGGACGCTGTCGACCCCCATGGTGCCGCCCATGGCCAGCGCGAGGCGGTGGGCGATGGAGAGGCCGAGGCCGGTGCCGCCGAAGCGGCGTGTGGTGGATTGGTCGGCCTGCGAGAAGGCCGAGAAGATGGTGCCGACCTTCGACGCGGGAATGCCGATCCCGGTGTCGCGCACGCTGAGGCGCAGGCGGTCCGGGCCGGCCCGTTCGAGGCGCACCAGCACGTGGCCTTGCGGCGTGAATTTCAGGGCGTTGTTGACGAAGTTCGAGAGGATCTGCCCCAGGCGCACGGGATCGCCGACGATCTGACGGGGCACGTCGGGCGCGATGAAGGCCGCGAGATCGAGGTTCGCTTCGCGGGCCTTCTCGGCGAACAGCGACACCACCGTATCGACGATCTCGGCGGGCGCGAGCGCGATGCGCTCGAGGTCGATCTTGCCGGCCTCGACCTTCGCGAAATCGAGGATGTCGTTGATGATGGCCAGCAGATTCTGGCCCGAACGGGCGATGACCTCGGCGTAGCGCTTCTGCCGGTCGGGCAGGTCGGCGGCGGCGAGCAGTTCCGCCATCACCAGCATGCCGTTCAGGGGCGTGCGGATCTCGTGGCTCATGGTGGCGAGGAAGGACGATTTCGCGCCGTTGGCGGCTTCGGCCGCCTCCTTGGCCTCGTGCAGGTCGGCCGTGCGCGCGGCGATGTCGCTTTCCAGGCGCTCCATGTGGCGGGCGAGGCGGTCGCCGCGCTCGCGCACGGTGCCCAGCAGGGTGTTGAAGGTGCGAGCCAGCACGCCGACCTCGTCGTCGCGCACGATGCGGGCGACCTCGCCGTAATCCTCGGCCGCGCGGACCCGGTCCATGGTGGCGGCGAGTTCGGCGATGGGCTGTGTGATGGAGCGGTGCAGGCCGTACGAGACGGCGAGGCCGAGGGCCAGCGCCAGGGCCGAGGCCAGAGCCGACGCCTTCAGGATCGTGAGGAGCCGGTCGATCAGGTCGGTGGTGTCGGCGACGAGCACGAGGGTGCCGACGGTGAGGCCGGCATGCAGGATCGCGACGCGCACCTGCGCGGTCCGGCTGCCGAGCAGCCACAGGGGCGAGCCGCCGGCATCGAGGTCGACGTCGCTGTCGAGGCGGATGGCGAGCCCCTGGTCCGCCAGGGTCGAGCCGTCCGGGCGCTCGATGCCCGCGTAGACGAGGTCGGGCCGGCGGGCGATGGCGCTGAGCGTGCGCGTCGCCTCCGCGGCATCGCCTTCGGAGACGGCCCGGGCGCTCGACGCGGCGAAGACCTGCGCGATGGTCGAGAGGGCGTCGCGCTTGGCCTCGGCGTAGCGATGGACCTCCTGCCACAGGTTGAACGCCGCCGCCGCCGCGAGGGCGAGGGCGACGGACGCGAACACCGCCAGCGCCAGCCGCCCCGCGAGGGAGCGGAACACGGGCAGGCGCCGAGGGCGCGCGGACGCGGCCGGCGCGGTCACTGGGAGAGCTCCGTGTTGGCCGAACTCGGGCCGACGCCCCGGGGCACCGGAACGTCGGTGGCGCCGTACCGGGCGTTGAGGACGAGGTTGGGGCCGTCGTACAGGTTGATGAGCCGGGCGATGATCACCGTGTAGGCGGATTGATCGGCCACCGGCCTCTTCGAATCGATGATGAGTCGACCCGAAGGCAGGTAGATGGTGCCGAGCAGGGTCCGCGCCTCGTCGCTGATGATGCGGTATTCGCGCAACGGCAGCGGCCCGCCGGGCGGCGGCTTCGGCTTGCCCTTGCCGCCCAGCGGCGGCGGGAGTTCCACCACGAGGCCGACCACACCCGTGGCGAGACTGCCGACGCCGTTGACGACGCCGCCGACGCCCCCGAGGAGGGAGCCGACGAGGGAGCTGGACACGGCCTCGGCGACGAGGTTCCGCTCCTCGAAGAACAGCAATCCGCGCATGGGCTCTTCCTTGGGCGCGGTGAGGCTGATGACGCTCTTCTCGTCGAACAGCAGGCCCGCCCGCGGGCCGGTGAAGTAGAAGCCGACGTTGACCCCCTCCAGGGAGCTCTTCTTGTCGACCACCAGGGGCCCGTCCTTCATCACGTAGACCCCCGGCCGGAGCGTCACCGTCGCGCCCTTGGTGATGTGGAGGCCGCCGCAATAGGTTCCCGGATTCAGGGTCGCCACGGTGGTGACGATGTTCTTGCCGTAGGCCGGATTGTCGGGGTCCTCGACGTACTTCTTCGGGTTGAGCAGGCTCCCGAGGTCGAGGCACGGCTCGATCCTCGGAGCCGGGAGGTGCGCGAGGGGGTCGCGCATGACCGGACAGCCCGTGGCGGGCTGGGGTGAGAAGTTCGCCCGGCCGGCATAGCCGCCGGCCGAGCAGATCGAGATGGCCTGCGCCACGGCGGCGTTCTCGCCCTGGATGCCGGCGGGATTGATCGAGTTCGAGTAGAGCGAGCAATCCGAGGCGGTGATCCGCGCGGCACTCTCGAGGTGGAACGCGCCCATGGACAGGCCGTCCAGGGCGAGGAGGCACAGGCGGGTGGTGCCGGCGAGCTTGGCCGTCGACTGGACCCGGACGTCCAGGCTCGGCAGGTTCAGGAGCCGGCCGAGGGTGAGGACGATGGTCTCCGAGAGAGTGACGCGCACGCCGGAATGCGTACCCACCACCTCCGCCGCCGCCGCGACGGGACGCTGATTCCCGGCCTGGGCGCGGGCCATGGCGATGGCGGTGCGGACCGCGCTGGCATCGTCGGTGTTGGCGAGCTTGAACTGGTTGACGCCCGCGATGGCGCCGCTGTCGGCCGCGCGCTGGAGCTCGGACCGGCGCTTGACCAGGGACCCGTATTCCACGGCCGCGGCGCTCATCCCCGTCACGACGGGAAGCAGCAGCGCGAAGATCAACACGATGCCGCCGCGCTTGTCCCTGGCGAATTCGGCGAACGACCGGCTCATCTTTCAGCTCCCATGCCTAGGAATGGGCACGGACCGGTTGAGATTGAATAAACCTCGCGAAGTTGCGCCGCCGAGGCGAGACAACTTCGAACAGCCATCCTGATAAATTTTAAGGTTATCGGTTGACGAACACGTTATCGTCGGCGGATCGATGCTGGCGCACACGGTGAATTAACCGCCGCCATGCGATCCCGTTGCGAGCGTGTCGCCGTCGCGCCGCGCGCAGGTTCCCCTCACGCCCGTGTTTCCGCCCGCCGCTCACCGCCGAACACGAAGCTGCGCGGCTCCGGATGCAACGGAGGCCGGGCACGCGGGCGAGACACGTCCCATCGGGGCGCATCGACGAGTCCGGGGTCTGGCCGGGCGGTTGCGCCGGGACACGGGCGGGGCCGCGGCCGTCGAGTTCGCCGTGGTGATCGTCCCGCTCTTCGTGGTCATTCTGTTCGTCCTCGAGAACGCCCTCGTGCACTGGATCACGGCCTCCCTCGACAACGGCCTCGACAGCGCGATGCGGCAATTCTACGTCCGCGCCGACGGCTCGGGCGGCTCGCCCCTCGACGGGGTCCGCACGGAGCTGTGCCGGCAGGTCGCTCCCTTCGTGAAATGCGACGCCCTCAAGGTCGATGTCGCTGCCTACGACAGCTTCGCCAGCGTCGACCGCGCCTCTCCGGTCGATGCCGCCACGAAGGACTGGCGGCCGGGCTTCGGGACCCAGCACGGGTGCCTGCTGAAGGGCAGCGTCGTCGTGGTCCAGGCGGCGCTGGCCCAGCACACGTTCCAGCCCTTCGGGATCGCCCCGGGCCAGTTCCGAGACGGCAGCCGCCTCATCAATGCGGCGGCGGTGATCCAGCTCGAAGGCAATTCCCCCGTCGCGAGCGGATGCTGAGCCGGGCCGCACGGAGCGCAGCGCGTCGCCTCGCCGGGCAACGCGACGGCGTGGCCATCGTCGAGTTCGCCCTCCTGATCCCGGTCCTGCTGCTGCTCTACTTCGGCACCGTCGAGATCACCAACGTCCTGCGCCACGCGCGCAAGCTCGACATCCTGTCCCGCACCATCGGCGATACCCTGTCCCAGCGCACCCGTCCGACCTCGGCGGAGGTCGAGGACATCTTCCGGGCGGCCGCCATCGTTCTCGCGCCCTACGCCGCCGACGGGGTCCGCATCACCATCAGCGCCGTCGGCGTCCCCGGCGGCACCGAGCCCGGGCCCCTGCGGGTGTGCTCGAGCGCGGCGGCGTCCGGTTCGCCCCTGCGCGCGCCCGAGGCCCCGGCGCCGGTGAGCGACACCGAGGCGACCCAGCCCGCCGGCACCCGGCTCATCCTCGTCGAGATCACCAGCACCTACCGGCCCGTCTCGGGGCCGGGCGTGTTCCGGGACGCGGTGTCGGGCCTCGACCTCGTGCGCAAGACCCTGTGGCCCGTGCGCTACGGCCGGCGCTACGCCAGCGAAAGTCCCGAGATCGTGCTGCCGGGTGGGCTGCCCTGCCCGCCCTGAGGCCCGTCCGGTGAAGCGAAATGGCGCCGGCCGGAAGATTTCATTCACCCTGTGGCACGCGACGGGCAGCCAAGACGGCGCCGATAGTCCAGAAAACGAGCGCGACCGCACGGCACGGCGGGGGCTCGGCCCCCGGGCGTACGATGGCGGTCCGGGATCTCAAGGCCACGCGATGTTCGTTCTCGTCCTCGACGACGCCCCCCTGAACAACATGCTGATGGCCGAGGCCATCCGGACGATTCCGGACTGCATCGTGCGCGACTTCACGCGGCCGGCGGACGCCCTGGCCTTCGTCGCCGCCAATGCCGACGCCATCGGGCTGGCGATCTCGGATTACGACATGCCGGGCATGAACGGCGTCGCGTTCATCCGCGCCGCCCGCGCCGTGCCGGGCTTCGAGCACGTTCCGGTGGTGATGGTGACGAGCCTCGACCAGCGCAGCCTGCGCCGGGAGGCCCTGGAGGCCGGCGCCACGGATTTCCTGGCCAAGCCCTTCGACCCCATCGAGATCCGCGCACGGGTGTCGAACCTGCTCGCCCTCAACCGCGCCCGCATCGGAGAACGGGAGCGCGCCGCCTGGCTCGACCGCGAGGTCAAGGCGGCCACCGCCCTCATCGCCGCCCGCGAGCGCGAGATCGTGCTGATGCTGATGAAGGCCGCCGAGCATCGCGACAACGAGACCGGCAACCACGTCGCGCGGGTGGCCGGGCTCGTCGCCCTCATCGCCCGCGGCCTCGACCTGCCCGACGCCGAGGTCGAGCAGCTCAGCCTCGCCTCGACCATGCACGACGTCGGCAAGATCAGCGTGCCGGACACCATCCTGCTGAAACCCGGCCCCCTGACGCCCGAAGAGCGCACCGAGATGGAGCGCCACGCCGAGCGCGGCCGTCGCATCCTCGAGGGTTCGTCGTCCCTCCTCATGCAGCGCGCCGCCGAGATCGCCGCCACCCACCACGAGCGCTGGGACGGCAGCGGCTACCCGGCGGGCCTCGCCGGCGAGGCGATTCCCCTGTCGGGCCGCATCGTCGCCGTCGCCGACGTGTTCGACGCCCTCACCTCCGACCGGCCCTACAAGAAGGCCTGGAGCGAGCGGGAAGCCCTCAACCACATCCTGGCCAACGCGGGCTCGCATTTCGACCCGGCCTGCGTCGCGGCCTTCGCCCGGATGCTGCCGAAGGGCGGGACGCCGGCCTGATCCCGTCCCCGGTTGGCGCCCGGCGGCCCGACGACCTATCTCCCGGCCGGACACGCACACGGGAGAGACCACTTGGCATACGGGACGAGCTCGGCACACGAATCCGGCGGCCCGCCGCAGATGCACGCGACGACGATCCTGATGGTGCGCAAGGGCGGGCGCGTCGTCATCGGCGGCGACGGTCAGGTCAGCCTCGGCCAGACCATCGTGAAGGGCAACGCCCGCAAGGTGCGGCGGCTGGCCAAGGGCGCGGTGATCGGCGGCTTCGCCGGCGCCACGGCCGACGCCTTCACGCTGTTCGAACGGCTGGAAGCCAAGCTCGAACAGTATCCGGGCCAGCTCACCCGCGCCTGCGTCGAGCTCACCAAGGATTGGCGCACGGACCGCTACCTGCGCCGCCTCGAAGCCATGATGCTGGTCGCCGACCGCGAGGTCAGCCTGCTGCTCTCGGGGTCCGGCGATGTCCTCGAGCCGGAGCACGGCGTCATGGCCATCGGTTCGGGTGGCAACTACGCCCTTGCCGCCGCCCGCGCCCTCGAAGATGGACAGCACGACGCAGAAACCATCGTCCGGCGGGCGATGGGGATCGCGGCCGAAATCTGCGTCTATACGAATCACAGTCTCGTCATCGAGGCTTTGGATGCATGATGGACTGAGCGAAGTCTCGTACGATTAACGAACCTTTTCGAGATTCCCCCCAAACTGACGCGAAAAGCTGTTCTGGGGAGTCGAAGATCATGCGGATCAGGGCGAAGATTCTGGCGTTCGTCATCGCCTGCAGCGCGGTGACGCTTCTCGTGGCGGGCGTCGGGGTCTTCACCCTGCGGGCGTTCGACACCGCCATCGAGCAGGGGCGTCTCGCGACCCAACGCGCCCTCGACGCCGCCCGGCTCAACCGCCACGTCACCACCATCGCCCTCGAGTCCCGCGGGATCTACGCCGCCAAGGACACCGCCGATGCGGTGAAATACGCCGCGCGCCTGCGCCAGAACCTCACGGACATGAACGCGGTCCTGGCGGCCTGGCCGGCCCGCCTCACGCCGGCCGAGGAGGCGCTGTTCGCCAAGGTGGCCGAAGGGGCCGCCGCCTTCACGCCGCTGCGCCTCGAGACCGCGCGCCTCGGCACCGAGGTCTCGCCGAAGGCCGCCGCCGACCAGGGCTTCACGGAAGCGAACCGCGCCAATCGGCAGGCCTACCAGGACAGCATCGACGCCCTGGTGGCCGACAGCCTGTCCCGCCTCACCGCCATCGAGCGCGCCACCGACAGCCTCTACGATCAGCGCATCGTGCTCCTCGTCGCCCTCGCGATCGGTGGGCCCCTCGCCTGCCTGCTCATCGGCGTCGGCGTCGGCAACAGCCAGATCGCCCGCCCCCTGGTGGGCGTCGCCGCCGCGATCCGGCGCCTGTCCGAAGGCGATCACCAGCTCGCCGCCATGACGCCGCGCCGCGACGAGATCGGCGACATCCAGCGCAGCATGGCGGTGTTCGCCACCGCCATGCGGCAGGCCGAGACCCTGCGGATCGATGGGGACCGGGCCTCCACGGATGCGAGCGCGCGGCGCCGGGCCGATCGGGTCGACCTCGCCGATCGGTTCCAGGGCAGCGTCGGCGGCCTCGTCGGCACCCTGTCGGGGGCGGCCGCCGCCCTGGAGGAGACCGCCCGGACGATGGCCCGCAACGCCGAGCACGCCGACGCCCAGTCGAGCGCCGTCATGCAGGCGGCCAATGCCACCGCCCTCAACGTCCAGGCGGTGGCGGCGGCGACCGAGGAACTCGCCGCCACCGCCGACGCCATCGGCCAGCAGGTGGCGCACACCTCGGCCGCCGCCGCCGGCGCCGTGGAGAGCGCCCGGCGCACCCATGCGCGGGTCGACGTGCTCGCCGGCAGCGCCGCCCGCATCGGCGATGTCGTCGCCCTGATCTCGAACATCGCCGGCCAGACCAATCTTCTCGCCCTCAACGCCACCATCGAGGCGGCCCGTGCCGGCGAGTCCGGGCGCGGCTTCGCCGTGGTCGCCGCCGAGGTGAAGGACCTGGCGTCCCAGACCGCCCAGGCGACACAGGAGATCACCGCCCAGATCGCCACGATCCAGGCCGCGACCCGCGAGACCGTCGAGGCCATCGCGGAGATCGGGACCACCATCGGCAGCGTCCACGGCATCGCCCAGGGGGTGGCCGCCGCCGTCGAGGAGCAGCAGACCGCCACCCAGGCCATCGCCCGCAGCATCTCCGACGCCGCCCACGGCACCCAGGAGGTGACCCGGACCATGGGGCAGGTGCGCGCCGCCGCGGCCGAAGTCGGCACGGGCGCGGCCCGGGTCCTCGGCGCGGCGGCCGAACTCGCGCGCCAGACCACCACCCTCGACGGCGAGGTCACGGGCTTCGTCGGCACCATCCGGGCGGCCTGACCCCGCGTCCGGGCGGCGTGAGCCCGCGTCCGGGCGGCGTGAGCCCGCGTCCGGGCGGCGTGAGCCCGGCCGCACCCTGGTAAGGCAGCCCCGGCGCGCTTAAGTCGGCAGCGTGGAACAGCCCCCGACCGCCTCCGCCCTCGCCCTCCCGGGCGACGGCCCGCTGCCGAATCATGCGGTGCTCCTGCGCGCCGGGGTGGCACGCGGGATCATCACCGACGATCAGGCCTTGGCCCTCGACCGATTGGCGCGCGAGGACGTCGCCGCCCAGGACGAGCCCCGCGACGACGAGCGCCTGCGCTTCGTCACGGGGTTCGCCGATATCTTTGTGACCCTTGGCCTCGTACTGTTCTTCGGCACCACCGGTTATCTCGGGATAGATCGGCTGGGGCCGGTCGGCGGTTACGGTCTAGTCGCCATCGAGGCCTGGGTGCTCGCGGAGTTCTTCACGCGACGCAGACGCATGGCCTTGCCGAGCATCGTCCTACTCGTGGTCTTCGCACTGGCGACCTATAACGCCGCCGGCTTCACACTGGTCGATCCGGATACGGAGGCCTCACGGGGGACGACGTTGTTCGATCTCGTGTTTCGCGGTCATCCGGAAGCGCGGCCGTTGATTGGTACCGGCCTCGTCACGCTGCTTCTCGTGGGGCTGCATTACTGGCGCTTCAAGGTGCCCATCACCATCGCGGCGGGAACGGCGGCCCTGATCGGCCTGCTCCTTGGTCTCGTCGCCGCCGTCGATCCGTTCTTCGCCTACGACCGGCTGCCCTGGCTGCTGAGTGCCGCGGGCCTCGGGACCTTCGCGCTCGCGATGCGTTTCGACCTGTCGGATCCCCGGCGGTTGACGCGCCGGACCGACATCGCCTTCTGGCTCCACCTCCTTGCGGCCCCGATGATCGTCCATCCGGTACTCAGCGCTGTCGCGAATGGGAACACCTCGCAGATCGGCTTGGCCTTTCCAATTCTCGCCATCGTCCTCGGGTTAGCCAGCGTTGCCCTTGTGACGGACCGGCGGGCGATTCTCGTGTCGAGCCTGGTCTATGCCGGCCTTTCGTTCGACGCCCTCCTGCGTGAGATCGGAATCACGGGCAACGTTCTGCCCTTGGCGCTCCTCGCCCTCGGCACCTTCATCCTTCTTCTGAGCGCCGGCTGGCATCCCCTGCGGGCCCGAATCCTGCGCGCCCTCCCCCGCCCTTGGGCAGCCCGGCTGCCGCACCCGATCGGAGCGTGATGACCAGTTTCTCCCCCCGCGAGATCGTTTCGGAACTCGATCGCTTCATCGTCGGCCAGGCCGACGCCAAGCGCGCCGTCGCCATCGCGCTGCGCAACCGCTGGCGCCGCCAGCAATTGACCGGTCCTTTGCGCGAAGAGGTCGCGCCGAAGAATATCCTGATGATCGGCCCCACCGGCTGCGGCAAGACCGAGATCGCCCGCCGCCTCGCGCGCCTGGCCGGCGCGCCGTTCCTCAAGATCGAGGCCACGAAGTTCACCGAGGTCGGCTATGTCGGCCGCGACGTGGAGCAGATCGTGCGCGACCTCGTCGAGGTCGGCATCGGCCTGAAGCGCGAGGAGAAGCGCCGCGCCGTGAAGGCCAAGGCCGAGGCGGCGGCCGAGGGCCGCATCCTCGATGCCCTGGTCGGCCCTACCTCCGGTCAGGCCACCCGCGACAGCTTCCGCAAGAAGCTGCGGGCGAGCGAACTCGACGACAAGGAGGTCGAGATCGAACTCAGCGGCAACCCGTCCGGCGGCCTGCCGATGTTCGAGATCCCGGGCATGCCGGGTGCGTCCATGGGCGCGGTCAACCTCGGCGACATGCTCGGCAAGGCGCTCGGCGGCCAGAAGGGCAAGCCCCGGCGGATGACCGTGAAGGAGGCCTACGCGCCCCTGCTGGCCGAGGAATCCGACAAGCTCGTCGACACCGAATCCCTGACCCAGGAGGCGATCCGCGAGGTCGAGGACAACGGCATCGTCTTCCTCGACGAGATCGACAAGATCTGCGCCAAGGAGGGTCGCTCGTCCGCCGACGTGTCCCGCGAGGGCGTGCAGCGCGATCTGCTGCCGTTGATCGAGGGGACCACGGTGGCGACGAAGCACGGGCCGGTGAAGACCGACCACATCCTGTTCATCGCCAGCGGCGCCTTCCACGTCTCGAAGCCGTCCGACCTCCTGCCGGAATTGCAAGGGCGCCTGCCGATCCGCGTCGAGCTGCAGCCCCTCACGGTGGAGGATTTCAAGCAGATCCTCACCACCACGGAGGCGAGCCTGCTGAAGCAGACCGTGGCGCTGATGCAGACCGAGGGCGTGACCCTCGAATTCAGCGACGACGCGGTGGATGCCCTGGCCAAGGTCGCGGTGGACGTGAACAATTCAGTGGAGAACATCGGCGCCCGCCGCCTCCAGACGGTGCTGGAGCGCGTCATCGACGAGATCTCGTTCACCGCCACCGACCGGTCCGGCGAGACCGTGCCCATCGACGCCGCCTACGTCCGCGCGCGGGTCGAGAGCCTGGCGGCGAACGCGGACCTGAGCCGGTTCATTCTGTGAGGCGGCAGGGCGTCAGCCGGTTCATCCTGTGAGGCGGCAGGGCGTCAGCCGGTTCGTCCTGTGAGGCGGCAGGGCGTCAGCCGGTTCGTCCTGTAAGGTGGCAGGGCGTCAGCCCTGCCAGACCTCGCCCGGCCGGAACGCCCGGAAGCGCTCCGGCGCGATCCCGTTCTCGGCGCACGCCACCGCCAGGGCCTCGACGGGTTGCTCGATCCCCTCGTCGGTGAGCTGGAAGCTGCCCCAATGGTGGCCGAGCATCTGGTCGGCGCCGAGCAGCAGCCCGGCCGCTACGGCCTCCGCCGGGTCCATGTGCGCGTCCTTCATGAACCAGCGTGGCTCGTAGGCGCCGATGGGGAGCGTCGCGAGGCGGGGCGGGCCGAAGCGCTCGCGGGCGTCTCGAAAGATCGCGCCATCGCGAAATCCGGTGTCGCCCGAATGGTAGTGCACGCCCACCGGCGTCGTCAGCACGAACGAGCACCACAAGGCCATGCGCTTGTCGTTGAGCCCACGCGCCGACCAGTGATTGGCCGGCGTGACATGCACCGTGAGGCCGCCGCCGAGGTCGATCGCTTCGCCCCAGTCGCGGGTCTCCACATGCATGGTGTCGTCGTAGGCCCGCAGGATCGCGTCGTTGCCCAGCGGCGCCAGAATGAGCGGCTGATGCGCCTGCCACAGGCGCGCGGCGGTGGGGCCGTCGAGGTGGTCGTAGTGGTTGTGGGTGATCAGGACCACGTCGATGGGCGGGAGGTCGGCATAGGCGATGCCGGGCGGGTTGACGCGCTTGGGGCCCGCGAACCGCACCGGGCTGGCCCGGTTCGCGTAGACCGGGTCGACCAGGATGTTGCGCCCCGCCACCTGGAACAGGTAGCTCGCGTGCCCGATGAGGGTGACGCGCAGTCCCGCGAACCGCTCGGGCGGCCGGTCCCGGAACGGGCTCGGATGGTGCTTCGGCCACAGGGCCCGCACCGGACTGTCGATGCCGCGCCGGCGGCGCCAGCGGGCGATGTCCGAGAGATCCTTGTCGGCGGGCTGGTCCGGCCCGTGGAAGCGCAGGCCGTCGAAATGATCGCTCTTCGGCCCCCAGTAATACGGGTTGCGCGTGCGCTTGTGCGCCGCATAGCCGACGCCCCCGAGGGTCATCACCGTGGCGGCGCTGAGGGCCGTGATCAGATCGTTGCGCTTCATCCACCCGAGATGGCTGGTGCACGCGGCCGTTCAAGCGGCCACGCTGCGGTTCAAGAGCGCCAGCGCAGTTCCTGCGTCGCTAGGGGATTGCGGAACGGCCGGCCCTCGCGGGCGGCGGCGAGGGCCTCGCGCTTCAGGCGGAAGTACCATTGCGAGGGCAGATCGCCCTGGCCGAACAGCACCATGGTGGGCTTCCGGTCGAGGCCGGCTTGGGCGTGCTGGAGCACCTGCTGGTCCTGGGTCAGGAACTGGCGCATCAGCGGGCGGGCCACGGGCTTCAGCAGGTTCAGCGCCGGCATGTTCCAGTACAGGGCGTTGGTCAGCAGGGTGCGGTTGTGGGTGAGCGGCGTGGCGAAGGTGTAGTTCGCCACGCGCTTGGCCCCCGCCACGATCCGCTCCAGCCGCACGCCGGGCAGGCGGAACTCGATCTCCACCGCCGGGGCGCCGCCGAGCAGCCGATAGACCGGCGAACTCGTGGTGGTGGCGTGGCTCGTCATGGTGAAGCCGTGCGGCGTCGGCGTGAAGGTCTTCACCTTCTCGCGCAGTTCCTTCGACGGGCGGAACCACCAGGAATCGTGCACGAACGCGACGTGGCCGGGATCGACGAGACTCAAGGTGGTGAGATCGAACGAGGCCTCGACCACGAGTTCGATGACGACACGGCCGGCGGCCTCGAACCCGAGTTCGGGCAGGGCCGGCACGTCGGTGCCGGACGGGCTCCCAAGATACGAATTGACCCAGGCGAAGCCCGCGCTCTCGCGGACGGGGAAGCGCTGCACCGCGATCTTCGAAAAATCGGCGGCGTCGGAGGAGGACAGGGTCGGCACGTCGCGGCAGCGCCCGTCGGTGCCGAAGCGCCAGCCGTGGAACGGGCAGGTCAGGGCGCCGCCGTCGAAGCGGCCCTTCGACAGGGCCATGCCGCGGTGGGGGCAGCGATCCCGGAGTGCGAAGACGGCTCCGGCGGTGTCGCGGCCGAGGACGATCTGCTCGCCGTTGAGTTCCACCGCCTTGAGGCTGCCGGGCTTCAGACCGTCGGAGCGGGCGACGCAGTACCACGCGTCGCCGAGCGGCTGGCGCATGGCATCGGGATCGAGGGCGGCCTCGTCGGGCGCCGGAGCGCGCGGGCTGGGGCTGGCGGACATGGCGGGTTCCGGGCACGCCCTCCCGGGCGGGTGCCAGCGTCTTAGACTTGGGGCCTCGCCGTGGCCAGTCGACTTCAAGTCCACCTCGGCCCGCCCGGGTCTGGAGGGGAGCGGCGGAAGGGCGCAACCGGGGCCCTTTTCAAATCCCGATCCGACCCCTACCTTGCCCTCAGTCGCAACGAACGAAAGGAGGTGATCCAGTGTCTCATTGTCATCAGCCGCTCTCCCCGGCCACCCTGACCTGGACCGTCGCCTCCGGCGCTGCCTACTAGCGCCTCGGCGGGAAGAACAAGGGATCGGCCGGACAACGAGTGGTCCGGCAATGGAAGGCCCGCCCCGAAAGGGGCGGGCCTTCGGCCTGTCTGGCGCGCCTGCGGCTTGCCTGAAGACGAGCCTGCGGCTTTGCCTTGGATGTCGGTTCAGCGACGCTGGAACAAGGGCTGGGCCAGGGTTTCGGCCCGGGCCATCCAGAGATCCCGCTCCGAGCGGGCCTGAGCGAGCTCCTCGGCGTTGGCGTTGATCTTGGTGCGCATCTCGCGCATTTCGCTGGCGGCGGCGGCCGTGAGGGCCTTGAGCTGATCGCGCTCGGCGCGGACCTCGTCGAGGGCCTGCATTTCGGACTCGACATGGCCACGCAGGCCCCGCAGCTCGTCCGCCAGGACTGCCTGGAGGCTGTCGTAGCGCTCGAACTCGACCTTCAGCTTGGCCTTCAGCATCAGATTCTCGGCCATCAGGTCCGAGAGATCGGTCTCGGAATCGACGAGGGGCGCCGGCGTCGCCGCGCTCGGTGCGACGACGCGGGGGGTCCAGGCCGGGGCCTCGGCCTGCGGCTCGGCCACCTCTTCGACGGGCTGCGGCATGCCGGCGGGGCGCGAGGCCTGCGCCGCCTGGGTGGCCGTCACCGCCTTCATCGCGGCGAGCCAATCCCGGAGCGGACCCGGCTGGGGACGACCCGGCTGATCGTTGGGCGGGAATTGGCGGGCGGGTTCCGACATCGGATGTGTCCTCGGCTTTCGCGAGCATCCGATCAAAATATGCTTAACGAAGTGTGAAATTCGGCGCGCGAACCGTTACGGGCGGCTCGGATGTTTGGGGTGGCACCCGGCGAATGCCGGGATGGTCGTCGCGCTGTCCGGAACAGGGTATCGAGGCCTCCCCGTCGCCGGAGCCAACGACCATGTTCCTCGAAGCCCCAGAATTGCGGGCCCTGCCGGGCCTGCGCCACGCCTTCTTCACCCGGGAGGGCGGCGTCTCGGACGGGCTCTACGCCTCCCTCAACGGCGGCCTCGGCTCGGCCGACGATCCGGCGCGTGTCACCGAGAACCGGTCCCGGATGTGCACGGCCCTCGGCGTGGCACCGGAGAACCTCGCCAGCCTGTATCAGGTCCATTCCGCCAAGGCCGTGGTGGTGGAGGCCCCCATTCCCCACGCGGCGCGGCCGCAGGCCGACGCCATGGTGACGCGGGTGCGCGGCCTCGCGCTCGGAATCGCCACGGCCGATTGCGGACCGATCCTGTTCGCCGACGCGGAGAATGGCGTCGTCGGCGCCGCCCATGCCGGCTGGAAAGGCGCTCTCACGGGCGTGATCGAGGCTACGGTCCAGGGTATGGAAGGGTTGGGCGCGCGCCGGCCCGGCATCGTCGCCGTGCTCGGGCCGACGATCGCGCAGGCCGCCTACGAGGTCGGCCCCGACTTCATCGCGCGCTTCCGGGTCGAATCCCCCGGATGCGAAGCGTTCCTGGGTGCCGGAGAACGGCCAGACCACGCGCAGTTCGATCTGCCGGGGTTCATCGCCGCCCGCCTGGCCGAGGCCGGCATCGTCCAGGCCTCCAGTCTCGGGCTCTGCACCTATGCCGATGCGGAGCGCTTCTACAGCTTCCGCCGCGCGACCCACCGCCACGAGGCCGATTACGGCCGGCTGATCTCGGCCATCACCCTCGTCTGATCACCTTGGGGCGAGGTGCGACAATCTGGCAGAACTTTTTATGCAACGAATCGCGTCGAGGGTTGAACCTTGGCCATTGGTGCGCGTTAGCCCGGCGAGTTGCCAGAAGATCGAGGCGGGCACCGCCACAATGGGGCCGCCTTCCCGGCAAGCGACGTGTTCGCAAAGCCACAGCTTCTTCCGGTCGACTGGACTAAAGACGGGGAACTGCACCGGATGCCTCCAAAAGGAGCGGCGGGGCGAATTGGTAGAGGACCATACTATGAAATCCATTCTTCGCGGCGCCACCGCGCTCGCCGGCATCCTGATCGCCGGTTCTTCTTTCGCCGCCGACCTTCCGCGCCGCGCGGCTCCGCCGGTGTTCGTGCCGGTGCCGGTGTTCACCTGGACGGGCTTCTACGCCGGTTTCAACGCCGGTTACGG
>NZ_LMMX01000040.1:0-209726 GCF_001422425.1 Methylobacterium sp. Leaf102
TGGAATYCAGATGAGGAGGCATGACCTCTTCGCGCCAAGCCTACCCGTCCGATGTTTCCGATGATGAATGGGCGCTGGTCGCGCCGTACCTGACGCTGCTGCGCGAGGATGCGGGGCAGCGCGAGTATTCACTTCGCGAGGCGTTCAACGGATTGCGCTACGTGGTGAAGACGGGTGCACCCTGGCGGTGGATGCCCCACGACCTCCCGCCCTGGGAAGCCGTCTATCAGCAGGCGCAGCGCTGGCTGGCGGCAGGCTGCTTCGAGCAACTGGCCGACGATCTGCGTGCGCTCCTGCGCTTAGCTTCCGGGCGTTCTCCTGAGCCAAGCGCAGCCATCCTCGACAGTCGGACCCTTCGCTCGACGCCCGAGAGTGGCGAGCGGGCCGGCTACGATGGGGCCAAGCGCAAAAAGGGCTCGAAGGTCCATCTGGCCGTCGACACCTTGGGCCATCTCCTGGCCTTGCACGTCACCCCCGCCGATGTCGACGACCGTGCCCAGGTCGGGCATCTGGCCGAGGCCGTGCAGGCCGCCACCGGGGATAGCGTCGATCTGGCCTATGTCGACCAGGGCTATACCGGGGAAAAGCCAGCCAAGGCTGCCCGCGAGCAAGGCCTCGAACTGGAGGTCGTCAAACTCCCGGAGGCCAAGCGCGGCTTCATCCTCCTGCCGCGCCGCTGGGTCGTGGAGCGTTCCTTCGCCTGGGCGACGCGCTTCCGCCGCCTCGTCAAGGATTACGAGCGCTATCCCAGCACACTCGCCGATCTCCACATCGTCGCCTTCGTCTGCCTCATGCTCAAACAGGCCGCTCAACTGGCAAGCGGTTCATAACAGCCTCTANTACGAGCGCTATCCCAGCACACTCGCCGATCTCCACATCGTCGCCTTCGTCTGCCTCATGCTCAAACAGGCCGCTCAACTGGCAAGCGGTTCATAACAGCCTCTAAAGGCGTCTGACGCAAGGGTACGAATACGTTCGCTTTACAACGCCTATCGAACCTGACGGCACTGAGACACGATCGTGTCTGGCCCACCCTGCACGGTGTTTGTCCACTCGATGACGACTATTTGTTTTTTCTTTCAAGGCTGACGCCCGGAAGTATAGTCTTCACCGAAAGGCGTACGATGGCGCGCTGTGGGTATCCTGGCCTAAGTAGAAAATTCCTCTAAATGCGATGTTGTTTCGAGCATAAAAATGTGAGCATTTCGACGCGACGAATATTTCCTGTGGCAGGTGCCGAAAAAATGAACCAGGACAGCCGCGCTCATGCCTGGGGAATCAAAGCAAGTTTTTCATTGGTTTGTCTTCTTATCGTTCTATCCGTTGCTTCGTTGGTCTCGGTTTTGATTTTTCTAGTCATTGAAGCCGCCGATCGTGTGATCGAAACGTATGTCCTGCCCATTCTCATCGAAGAAGATCAGGGATTTTTCGTCGACACGCACACGGATGCATCCTGACAGCTTTCCAGGCGTTCCACCGGATATTCGGAATTTGGCCTGGGTACTCGGTTGGGCACGCAAGGATATCCCGGTGACGATGAGGTAAACAGGTCTCGGCCAACGCCTCCCATGATCGCGCACGATCCCATCGTGGCCGGCGTTGCGCCGCGGACCGCCCATGCGGCATTCCCCCTGATCGTTCGCTGCCCCCCTCAAGCCACCTCCGCGAAGGCTGCACCGTCGGACCGCTCGTTGACGGTCCGACACGTCCGCGCGGTGTCCGAATTCAATGATCGCGGGCTGGAACGCCGGGAGAGTTTGCCGCGATCGGCGATAGGGGCCGCCGCAAACCTTCGATAGGCAGGGTCTCCGTCCGATCGAACCGCTTCGCCAAGGGCCCGGACCGGTCCCGCGCTGCCTTCGGGTCCGGGGCGTTCCAGTTGGCTTGGCCGGGTATGACGCCGCCATCGGCGCGACGCCCGCCCTAACCAAGTGTTAGCGACCGGTATTCTAAGGGAGGATCATCCAACGTGGCAGATCCTTTCGAAAAGGAAGCACGGCCATGACTTCGTCCTCCCCGGAATCGGAACCCGCGCCGGGTCCGGGCGCGGGTTCCGTACCAGTGGCGCCGCGTCCGGGTGCCCTGCGCTGCCGTCCCATCGAGGAAACCGATCTCGACACCGTGGTCGGTTTGCTCGCGGCCGGCTTTCCCGAACGGACGCAGGCGTACTGGCGCGACGGCCTCACCCGTCACGTCGCGCGGGGCGTGCCGGACGGGGTTCCGCGCTACGGGTATCTCCTCGATCACGACGGGGTGGCGGTCGGCGTGCTGCTGACGCTCTACACGCGCATCGCCGATGCCACCGGCTCCCACCTGCGCTGCAACCTGTCGAGCTGGTACGTCGATCCGAAGTTCCGCGCGGCGGCGACGCTCCTCGACGGGCGGGCGATGCAGGACAAGTCCGTGACCTATCTCAACATCTCCGCGTCCGTGCACACGCGTGCGATCCACGAGGCGCGCGGCTTCCGGGCCTTCGTGCGCGGGCAGCTGCTGGCGGTGCCCAGCCTGAGCCGCCCGCAGCGGGGGCAACGGGTGGAGCTCTTCTCCGAGGGCCATGCGGGAATCCTGTCGCCCCGGGAGCGCGGACTCGCACTGGACCATGCCGGCTACGGCTCCCTCGTCCTCGTGTGCCGCGACGCCACGACGGCGCGGGCCGTCGTCCTGCAGCCGCATCGAATCAAGGCCGTGCCACGCTGGTCCGCGAGCCCGACCCTGGCATGTTATCAGATCGTCTTCGCACCCGAGCCGGATACGCTGGCGGCATGGCTCGGCGCGATCGGGCGGTATCTGTTGCTTCGGCACGGCGTCCTGTTCGTGATGCTCGATGCCAACGGGCCGCTGCCGGGCGTGGTCGGCCGCTACCTTCACGGGCGCGAACCCCGCTACGCCCGCGGGCCGCACCCCGTTCCGATCGGCGACCTGAGCTACACCGAGCGCGTGCTGTTCGGCGCGTGAGCGCGGCCCCCCGCCCCATCGGGCACGGTTCCAACCCCCAACCGCGAGCGATCCGTGACCCTGCCTCCGTCGCCCGCCGGTGCCTTCGCGGCATCTTCCGAGCCTGTGCCCCATCGGTCGGCCACACCGGTCGCGAGCCTGCACCTGCTCGGAGCGGGACACCCGCCCTGCGGCATCGGTGATTTCAGCCAGCTTCTCCTCGACACGCTGCGGGCGGCCGAGCCCGGCGTGCACAACGCTCTGACCATCGAGCCCCGCCAGTTCCGACTCGCCGAAACCTGGGCCGCCATCGGCCGCGCGGATGCGGTGGTGGCGAATTTCCCCGTCGTCGCCTGGAAGCGGGCCTTGTTCGGGCCCCTTGCGGTCTACGCCCTGGCCAAGCTGCGCCGGCGCGCCTGCCTCACGATCCTGCACGAATGGGCCGGACTGCACCGGCTGCGCCGCCTGGTGCTCCGGCCGCTGCTGCTCCTGTCCGACACGATCTTCCTCGTCTCGCCGCAGGTGCGCGAGGAGCTCGCCGCCGATCCCCTCGTGGGGTTCCTGGCGCGGCGCGCCGCCCTGATGCCGGTGCCGCCGAACCTGAGCCGCCCGGCCGGCATCGCCGACAGCCCCCTGCGCCAGCGCCTCCTCGCCGCCCGGCGGGCGGGCCGCGTCGTCCTCGGCCATTTCGGTTCGATCTACCCGGGCAAGCAGCCGGAGGCGGTCCTCGACATCGCGGCGGCCCTCGCGGCGCGGGGCGAAGACCCCCTCCTCGTGTTCATCGGATCCTTCATCAAGGCCTCGGACGGCATCGAGGGCGTCTTCGATGCCAAGGTCGCCGCACTCGGGCTGGAGGACGCGGTCGTCGTCTCGGGCTACGTCGCCTCGGCGGAGGAACTGTTCGGCCTGTTCGAGACCGTCGACGCCTTCGCGTACGTCCTGCCCGAGGGGCTGACGGCGCGGCGCGCCAGCGTGCTCGCCTGCGTCCAGGCCGGCCGGCCCGTGGTCGTCACGGCACCGATGCGCGCCGACGAGTTCGATCATCATCCCCGCTACCGTGAACTCCTCGCGGCGGGCGCGATCCTGCCTGTCCCGCGCGGGGCGCCGGCGGAGGCCTACGCGGAGGCGGTGCTCGGGGCGCGCGCCCGTCCGACCCGATTGCCGGAGATCGACCGCGCCGCCTGGTTCCGGGACGCGGCGGACGGCCTGCGGGCGCGAATGCCGGACCGTGGCCGCCGGCGGCTCGGCGCGCCGGAGACCTGATGCTCAGGGCCCTACGACGAGACCGGCCGCGAGGACGCCTGGCTTAGCATCGTGTTGGAATCTTGGGATCGCGGGATCCTGATATCCAAGGACCCGGCTGGCGCCGGCTCCGCGTTCACCGGCGCGTTCGGAAGCGGGCCAGATAGTGAAGCCCGAACACCGCGAACAGGAACATGAGCCAGATCGGGTCGCCCCGATCGAAGAAGAAGCTCTCCATGGTCGAGAGCAGTAGCCCGAACAACCAGATCTGCAGGAACATCGTGGCGAACGGCCCGGCATTTCCGGTTTCCGTCTGCAGCCGGTGATAGTTGCGCAGCGGGCCGATCACGAAGACCAGCACTAGAAGCACGAGGCCGATGGCGCCGAGGGTCAGGGTGGTGTCGAGGTAGCCGTTGTGGCTGTGGCTGGCGTACCCGGCCCAGGTGGCGCCGTCGTCCGAGAGGTCGCGCAGGGTCTGGGTACCCCAGAATGCCGCGAAGCCGTGGCCGGCGATGGGGCGCGCAGCGATACTCTCGATAACGAACCGCCAGATGTCCGTCCGGCCCGTGAAGGTCGCGTCGATGGGCAATGCGCCAACGATCGACGCGATGGCATCGCTCATCACCGTCCCGACGGTGAACAGGTTCATCAGCACGATCGGTCCGACCGTGATCAGCAGGCGCCCGCGAAAGCTCCGAATCGCCGCGAAGGCCCCGGTCAGCACGAACACCAGGAGGCTGAGCGCGAAGGCGCTCTTGCCCTCCGAGCCCACCAGGAACACGCAGGCAAGGCCGAGGATCGCGAGACCGGAGACGCGCCCTCCGGTCCGCATCACCGCGAGGCCGACGAACAGCAACATCGCCATCACGGCGGCCGCGGCGTTCTTGTGGCCGAAGGCGCCGCGCCAGTTGCCGACGAGGGCGGGTTCCATGAGGTCGCGCGGCTGGTGGATCGCGAGATCGGGGGCGACCACCAATCCGACGTAGCAGACCGTGAGGAGGCCGAGGGTCGCGACGGCCAGGAGCGTGCGGAACTCCGCCCGGGTCTGCGCCAGGAGCGGAAGGCTCGCGGTCAGCAGCATCACCGCCGCGGTCAGCGCCAATCGTTTCATCGAGGTGGTGGGATCCTGGGACAGGATCACGCTCAGGGCCAGCCAACCGACGAGGGCGACGTGCGTCGGCAGGACCAGCGAGGCCAGTGCCCGGCCGTGGTCGCGTACCACGAGCAGGAAGCCCGCGAGGGCCAGGAGGCCGTAGGTGGCGTAGGTGACGGTCTCCTGCCCGGTCACGAGGTCCGCCGCGTCGAGGCGCGACAGGTCCGCGAACGGCTTCAGCGTGATCCAGGCGAGCAGGAGCGTCGCCAGGAACACCGTTTGGCGGAGCAGGCGCGGCACGGAGAGATTCGCGACGCGCTCGTGCAGGTGCTTGGCCATGTCGGACGCCGACACCGCCGCCTCGCCGGGCACGGCCGCATCGGCCCGGGCGTGGTGAGCGTCGCTCCCGCGGCGCCCCTCGGACGCGTCACGCTGGCCGAATGCGGGCCGCGTAACGTTCATTTGGGCGTGGCCGCGCGATAGGGCTGAGGCTCGATGCCGATGCTGGCGAGGCATCGCCCCACCGCAACGGCAATGGGATGAAGTGCGAAGGTCAGCTGGCGGGTCTTGGCGAGGATGCGAAGGCTACGCCCCACCGAAAGGCTCAGGATCACCGCGGATTTCATCGCGATGACGACGCCTCCGATCCCGCCCAGCCTGTGCTTGCGGTCGATCCTGTAGTTGATCGCACCGATTCGGAGGCCCCGCGCCGCGAGCCATCGCAAGGTCGTACGGGCGACGGGGACGGTCTCGCTGATCACGGCCCCCTGCTCCCATTGGAATTGGATACCGGCTCGCCGGGCCCGCATGAAGAAGTCGGTGTCGCCGCCACCGAGGAAATTGTAGGCGACGTCGAAGGCCGGCAGCCCGAGCCGCACGAAAGTCGAGCGGGCGATCAGGCAGTTGCCGCTGCCGTAGATCACAGGGACCGGGCCGCTGGTGTCGAAGGCCGGGCGAAAGGCTGGATGGCGCGCGAGGGCGGGCGGGCCGCCCTGCGCGATCTGCGGCATGACCGGACCGCCGACGACGCCCGCGCCGGTGCGCTCGGCGGTCGCCACCATGGCTTCGAGCCAGGTCGGCTCGGCCCATTCGTCGTCGTCGATCATCAGAAAGAACCGGGCGGCCGGGTAGGCCCCGAGGGCGGTGCCGAAGGCCGCGTTGATCGCGTGGCAATTGCCTTGCGCGTGTTCGACCAGAGCGAGCCCGCGCAGGCGGCCGGACGCGAAGTACGCCTCCGCCACGTCAGCCCCCTGCCGCGCCCCGGCGTCGTTCTCGACGACGACGACGGCGAAGGGGCGATGGGTGGTCTGCGCGACCAGGGAATCGAGGGTCCGTGCGAGCCAGTCCGGGCGACGGAAGGTCGGAACGCACACGACGATGTCGATGGCGGCATCCACGGCGCGGTTCGGGCTCACGCGGCACTCCGGGTGAAGTCTTCGAGGACGGCCATCAAGGGCTTCGGCCGCATGCTCGCGTCGAGGGGGAGCGGCCGGTTCGGCAATCCGTCGGACCGGGTGAAGTAGGTCGGCACCCAGGTGTAGCGGTCGCTGATGCCCCAGGTGAGGATCGCGCTCGGCGGCACGACCTCGTGCACCGCGGCGAGGAACGTCCGGGCCGTCTCGGCCACGCGCCGGTCGCGGGTTTCCACGTCGCCGGGAAGGCTGGCGTCGATCACGTCGAGCTCCGTCACGAGAACATCGAGGTTCATGGCACGGATCTCACGAAGAAAAGCTTGCAGTCCGTCCCGGTCGATCCGGCGATCGGCGAAGAGGTGCGCCTGGAGACCGATGGCGTGGAGCGGCACGCCGGACTCGACCAGGCGGCGCGCGATTCGCAGCAGGGCGGCGCGCCGGCTCTCGAAGCGCGCCCCGACGTATTCAAGATCGTACTCGTTGAGGACGAGGCGGGCGGCCGGATCGGCCGCGGCGGCGGCGCGGAACGCGATGGGGATGTAATCCGCCCCCAAAGTGTTGCTCCAGACGAAGGGGCGCAGGTCGCCGGCCGCGGCGGGGTCGTCCGGAACCGCCTCGTTCACCACGTCCCAGGAGGTGATCAGTCCGGCGTAGCGCGAGACCACCCTCTCGATGTGCTGCGTCAGCACCCGCTCGGCCTCGGCCCGGGAGGTGATCGCGTCGGTCCAGGCCGGCATGGCGCCGTACCAGGCGAGGGTGTGCCCGCGCAGTCCGATACCGAGGCGGCTCGCGAACGCCGCGATGCGGTCGGCATCGGCGAAGTCGAAGGTATCGCGGTTCGGTCGGATCACCGGCCATTTCAAGCTGCCTTCCGGCACGATCAGGCGGCACCGCTCGGCGAGGGCCTGGGCATAGGCCGGGTCGTTCGCCAGCGCATCGCCCCGTACGGCGGCCCCGTAGGTGGCGCGCACCGATTCGATGCGGGCTGGCCCCCCCGGGGCCGCACGGGCCGACGGATCGCGGGCGAGCAGGCCCGATCCGGCCAATGCGCCAGCGATCATCGTCCGCCGTGTGGGACCGAACTGTGTCATCGTGAAACCTCGGTGGCTTCCAAGCCGACGGAACTGCAAGTTCGGGTCCGAGACGTCGTGCCGGGGAATTCAGGCCGGGGAATTCAGGCGGGGGAAATCAGGCGGGGGAAATCAGGCGGGGAATGTCGAGCCGGGGCGGCCACCCCTCCCCGCGGTACCCGGCACGCGCTCGATCGGAGCAGAGATATCCTGGCACGGCGCCTGCGGACACCCGGCCCATGACCGCCACCCTGTCTCACAATCCGACACTGGCCGGGCCCGCCGTACCGCCTGGCCGTCCCATCCCGGGACAAAATCCCATTCCGGGGCAGGGTCCCGGATCTGGACGTCGCGCACTGTCCCGGTTCGCGACGCACCGGGGTGCCGTTCTCGGCTACTTCCAGCTGCTGGCGGGCTCCGGCGGCCGTCTCGTCCTGCAGGTGCTGTACTTCTTCCTGCTCGCCAACACCCTCAGTCTCGCCGACATGGGAGTGTTCGCCACCGTCTCGGCGGCGGGCGTTCTGATCGGATGCCTCGCCGGCTTCGGTTTCCAATCCGCGGTGATGCGCGCGGCGGCCCGACGGCGTTCGTCCCTCGGCGGCTATCTCGCCGCCTATTACGCCTGCTCCGCCCTCGCCCTGCCGATCATGCTGGCGCTGGCGGGCCTGCTCTACCTCGTGCTCTTCCGCGAGGTGATCGCGCTGCCGGGCTATCTCGCGATCATCGTGGTCGAGATCGCCCTGTGGCGCGAGATCGAGCTCCTCGTCCAGGTCAACAGCGGTCTGGGCCGATTCGGGGCCGCCTCGACCCTGGTGTCGCTGCCGGTCGGCTTTCGCGCCGCCGCGGCGGTGGCGTTCTGGGCCATGGGCGGCGGCGATGCCGAGAGGTGGAGCCTGTACTATCTCGTCGGCAACCTCGTCGCCGTCGTCGTGCTGGTGGTGGTTTTCCATCCGCGCGTCCGGATGCGCCTGCGGCCCAAGCTGGTGCGGGGCAAGCTCCGCGACGGGCTGTACTATACCCTGTCGCACTTCCTGTTCCTCTCCCAGGGTGAGATCGACAAGATCATCATCCTGTCCCTGGCGGGCGAGCGCATGGCCGGCATCTACGCCATCACCATCCGGCTCATCGATCTCACCGCGGTGCCGCTACGTCCGATGTACATGATGTACTCGCGCAAGCTCATTCAGGCCGGTCGGGTCACCAAGGCCCTGCTGCGGGAGAGCATGCGGATCGAGGTGGTGATCGCCGGCATTTCCACCGGCGGCCTCCTCGCCCTCATCGCCCTATTGTCGATCTGGCCGAACATTCTCGGGACCAACGTCTCGGCCGCCTACGGAATGCTCACGGTCGTCCTCGTGGTACCGGCGGTGCGCAACCTTCTTGAGTTCCACAGCGAACTGCTGTTCGGCTTCGGCAATCTCGGCCTGCGCGCGGCCATCACCGGCACCCTCGTGCTGATCAAGGCCCTCTCTGTTGCGGCCCTCATCACCCTGTTCCCGGCCCCCGAATCCTGGACCCTGGGGCTGAATGCGGCCTCCGCGCTGATTTACGGGCTCTCGTTCCTCGCCGTGTACGGCTTGTTGACTCGGAACGCCGCATGATGATCGCGAGCAGGAGGCCCCCGGTCTCCGAGACGGGGCCAGCCCGAGGTTGCAGGGCGGGTTCGACGGAGGCACATATGCGCGACCAAGGCGAAGTCGCCATTCCCGGACGGCCCGAATCGGTCGGCTTGATCACCATCAGCCACCGCGGGGATCTCGATCGCTGCACCGTGCTCTTCGACAGCATCGACCGTCATATGCCGCGACGCGGCCGGCACTACGTCATCGTCGATGACGAGGACCTGCAGCTCTTCGCGCCCTGTGCCCGCGCCGATCGGCAGATCCTGCCCAAATCGCAGTTCATGCCCTCCTGGCTGCGGCCGATCTTCGGCCTGCGCTGGCGCGGGCGCCGCTACTGGTGGTCCCTCCACGGTCGGCCGGTCAGTGGCTGGCACGTCCAACAATTCGTGAAGATCGAGGCCGCACGCTCGCTCCCTGAGGCACGCTTCTGCATCATCGATTCCGATGTCTGCTTCTTCAAGGATTTCGACCTCGGCCGGATCGCGCATCCGAACCCGACGCCGTTCCATGTCCATGTCGGCGGGGTCACGCAGGATCGGCCGCGGCACAAGCTGTGGGTCGCCACCGCCGCCCGCCTCCTGGCGACGCCGGTGCCCGCCTTGCCCGCCAACGACTACATCGATCAGATCATCGTCTGGGATCAGGCCACCGTTCGGGACATGACCGCCCGGATCGAGACGGTGTCGGGCCGCGATTGGGTGGCGGCCATGTGCCGGGACCGGGATTTCTCGGAGTACATGATCTACGGCGCCTTCGTCGCGGCGTCGGCCATCGCCGGATCGCGCCACGCGGTCACGCACGAGAGTTTCACGCGGACCCACTGGGAAGCCGATGAACTGAGCCTTCCCGACATCCTCGCAATGCTGCGGACTTCGACCCCGCGCGAGCGGGCGTTCTGTATACAGTCGTTCGGCTCGACACCGGTTGCGACGATTCGAGCGGCACTGAGTACGTTCTATGCCGAGGCGACGGAAAAACAGAACGATATTAAGCATAACAACGTCGAAGTGTGAGTAAAATATCCCTGAATCAGTCACAGAGAAAAGAGAGTTGTAAAACTATCCCACGAGTCGTGCATAATCCCGTTGGGCACCTTTAGGGTATGACTACCCCGTTGGAAAGAATGACGGTGGGGCATCTGTCCGGAACGGGACGCTGCGGCCCTGGAGTCGTCCCATTCCAGGGCAGGCTTTGTACGACGACGGAGGGGACGGTGAATCAAATCATGGCGGCGGCAGGCGAAGCACGACTTGCCGCCTGTGACCTCTCCTTCGATACCGAAATCCTGAATCCGACGAATGCGCGATACGGCGATGACGATTTCGTCCTGCGCAGGCAGGGCGGTCCGCATGCGGCGGTCTAGCGCCATGCTTTCGGTTCTGCCCGATGGGACCGTCGAACCCGTCGCCAGCGTGCGCACGCGTCTGCAGCAGCGCCTTGCACGGCATCTGCGGACGGCCCCGGCCCTGGTCGCCCCAGATACGCCGCTGGTGAGCTTCACCTTCGACGACGCCCCGACCTGCGCCTGCACCACCGGGGCGGCGATGCTCGACGACCATGGCGCCAAGGGCACCTACTACATCTCGGGCGGGCTGATAGGCCAGCGTGACCGGTACTGGACCGTGGCGGACGACGCCGAGATCGCGGCTTTACACACGAACGGCCATGAGATCGGCAGCCACACCTACGGTCACGCCTTCGTGCCGGGCCTGGACCGCGCCGCGCTCGTCGCCGAATCCCGCCGCAACCGCGATCGGCTGCGGGCCACCGTGCCGGGCCTGCCCCTGGAGAGCTTCGCGTTCCCCTACGGATTCGGATCGGTGACGGCCAAGCGTACCCTGGCGGGCCTCTACCGCTCGAGCCGGGGCATCGTGCCGGGCCTCAACGTCGGTCGCACGGACCTGCAGTTCCTGCGCGCGAACCCGCTCATGGAGGTCTGGACCGATCCGGCGCGGATCGCCGGGTTGATGGATGCGGCTCTGGCCCGCCGTGCCTGGCTGATCTTCTACGGACACGACGTCGTCGACCGTCCCAGTCCCTACGGATGCACGCCGGGCCTCCTCTCGGCAGCCCTGCGCCTCGCCGCGGCTCGCGGCATCCCCTGCGTCACCGTCGCGGAGGGGTTGCGCCGCGCCCTCCCCGCCCCTTCGCCCGCCGACCGATCCCCGCGCCCCACGCACCCGACCCGTTAACCGGCCCGAGGTACGATGGTCGGGCCTGCCGCCTTCCTTCCATCCGATGGTGCGCCGGTTGCGATCTCTTCGGTGAGACATCCCCCGAGAACGGCTTCCGTCCCGGAATGGGTCGGATCGGTCCGGGAATGACACCGGCAATCCGGTGCGGGACATGTTCCGCGGCCGGTCTCGACGGAGCCCTTCGATGCTGGTCTACGACGAAGATCATCCGAGCGACCGCCGGCCTGCGCTGCGAAGCCAAGCCGGCAACGCAGGTGGCCGTCCGTTGTCCGTCCGTCACGTCTACGCCCTGCTGCGCCGGAGGGCGTTGGCGATCGCCGGCTGCGCTCTGGTCTGCGCCCTGCTCGCCTTCGCGGTCGGCAAGGCGGCGACGCCCCGCTTCACCGCGGTGGCGCAGATCTACATCGACCCGCGCGAACTGCGCCTCATGGACAAGGAATTGACGACGGTCGGGCAGGATTCCGCCGGGTTCCTCACCATCGTCGAGAGCCAGGCACAGGTGATCACGTCGAGCAGCGTGCTCGGCCGTGTCGTCGAGAAGCTCGATCTCGAGGCCGATCCCGAATTCGGTGGGACCAGCAAGGCACCCGGCTTGTTCGGATCTCTGATCGAGGGCCTCGGGCTGTCTTCCCCGCTCCCTCCGGAAGCGGAGACCGGGGCCACGCCCGCCCTCGCTGCCCTGACGAAGCGCATCGCCGTGCGTCGCACCGGCAAGACCTTCATCGTCGACGTCGAGGCCACGTCGCGCGAGGCCGCCAAGGCGGCCCTGATCGCGAACGCCGTGGTCGAGTCCTACCTGGCCGTGGGCGCCGCGAACCGGGCCGAGGCGGCCAACCGCGCCACCGCCGGCCTCTCGGCCCGGCTCGTGGAGCTGCGCGAGGACGTCAACCGGGCCGAGAGCCGGGTCCAGGCCTACAAGGCCGAGAACGGCCTGATCGGCACCCGCGACGTGCTGGTGACCGACCAGCAGCTGACGCAGCTCAACGCCCAGCTCGCCGGAGCCCGCGTGCGTGCCGCCGACGCCCAGGCCCGCGTCGACGGGGTCCAGCGCATGAAGGAAGCCCGCATCGACGCCGGCGCGACGGAAGCCGCCCTCGCCTCCCCGGCCATCGCCGCCCTGCGTGCCCAGTATGCCGAACTCTCGCGCAAGCAGGCCGAACTCGCCAACGACCTCGGGCCCCGTCACCCCCAGGTCACCTCCATCGCCTCGCAGATCCGGCTGTCGCGCCAGCTCATCGAACAGGAGATCACGCGATACGGACAGGCTGCCCGCACCGATCTCGCCCGCGCCCTCGCGACGGTGACCGCCTTGGAGAGGAGCTTCGACGCGGCCAAGGGCAACACGGTGGGCCTCGCCCAGGCATCGATCCGGCTGCGCGAACTCGACCGCGAGGTCGAAGCCAGCCGCGCGGTCTACGAGGCATTCCTGCTGCGCGCGCGGGAAATCGGCCAGCAGGCCCGCCTCGATGTCGGCAATGCCCGCGTGATCACGCAGGCCGTCAAGCCGATCTACCGAAGCTATCCGCCGCCGGCCATCACCCTCGCGCTGTTCGGGCTCGTCGCGGGGCTTCTCGTCGGCGTCGCCCTCACCCTCGGGGGAGAATGGCTGAAGGGCGAGATGCGCCCGCCCGCCGAGGCCGAACCGGGTACGCTCGACGCGATCACGGCCGCGCGGCAGCGTCCGCCGACGGCGCGGGCGATCACCGACACCGGTACGAAGCGGCTGTCCGCTGCGGTCGGAGGTCACCCGTGAGATCCGATCCCGTGGCACAGTACGCAACCGGCCCGGCCCCCGGTTTGTCCGACGACGCACCAGCGGATCTGGCGACGGATCCCATGAAAGCAGTGCAGACGACCCCCCTGGGCGGCATGCCGATCGCCGTCCTCAGCATGGCGGAAACGGCCGAGCTGATGCTCACCGCCGCCGAGGGACGCCCGCGCCCGAACCTTCCGCTTTTTCTGACCTCGGCCAACGGCGAGGTCCTGTCGCGCTTCGCCCGGGATCGCGACTTCGCCCGCATCATGGCGCAGGCCGATCTCGTCAATGCCGACGGCCAGCCCATGGTGGTGGCGTCCCGCTTCATCGGGACGCATGCCCTCCCGGAGCGGGTGGCGACGACGGATCTCTTCCACAGCGTCGCCGAGGGCGCGATCCGCCGGAACCTGACCTTCTACCTGTTCGGATCGAGCGAGGCTGAGAACCAACGCGCCGTCGAGAACGTCCGGCGTCGCCATCCCGGCATCCGCATCGTCGGACATTCGCACGGGTATCTCCATGGCGAAGCGCTCCGCAACAAGGTCCGCGAGATCGACGCCCTCAGGCCGGACATCCTCTGGCTCGCCCTCGGGGTGCCGCGCGAGCAGCTTTTCGTCTACGAGTTCAGCCCGCTGCTCATCCATGTCGGGATGATCAAGACCTCCGGGGGGCTGTTCAACTTCCTGTCGGGGAGCCGCACGCGCGCGCCACACTGGATGCAGCGCTGGAGCCTGGAATGGCTCTGGCGAATCAAGGAGGAGCCGTCGCGGCTTTTCTGGCGCTACGTCACCACGAACCCGCACGCGATCTTCCTGATGATCGCGCACAGCCGGCCGTTCCTGCGGGCGCGCACGGGCCTGTATCGCGCCGTGATCGCCCGCATACCGAGCCTCGGGCGCGTTCCCTGACCGGGTTTCGTTGCCGGGTTTCGCCGCTTGGCGGAGCCATCGGCGCGAGCCCACGTTTCTTCGGGACCGGGAACGTCGACGGGAGTCTTGAGGCGTGGCGCACGAAATCAGCTATCCGCCGCTGAACACGCCCAAACAGGTCGCCGAAGGCGTCTGGATCGTCGACGCGCCGCCCGTCCATCCGGGGGGCATGCCGCTGCCGATCCGCATGACGGTGCTGCGCCTCGCAGGCGGTGAGCTGCTGCTGCATTCGCCGGTTCCCCACGATCCGCTCCTCCAGCGCGCCTTGGAACGGCTCGGGCGCATCGGACATCTCGTCGCCCCGAGCGTCGGCCACTGGATGTTCCTTCAAAACTGGCAGGCGGCGTGCCCCAACGCCATCACCTGGGCAGTGCCCGGCCTCCGGGACCGGGGCCAGGTTCGCCGCTCCGGCGTCCGGATCGATGCCGATCTGTCGAACTTCCCACCCCGTGTCTGGGCGGGCGAAATCGACCAGGTCCTGGTCGCCGGGCCGGTGTTCCGGGAGATCTGCTTGTTCCACCGTCCGAGCCGGACGCTGCTTCTGACCGACCTCGTGATCAACCTGGAGGCCGATCTACTCCCGATCCCGGTGCGCCCCCTCGCCCATGCCCTGGGGATCGTGGCGCCGGATGGCCGGGCGCCGCTCTACCTCAGGCTGCTTCTCGGCGCGAACCGCCGCGCGGTGGCGCGGGCCGCCCAGCGGCTCGTGGCCTTCGAACCGGACCGGGTGATCTTCGCGCACGGGCAGTGGTTCCGCCACGACGCGGCAGGGGATTTGCGGCGTTCACTGCGATGGGCCCTCGGGCAAGCGAGCGGCCCGGCGCGGACCTCTGTCTCCCCCGCCGTGCATAGCCCCGCACCGAGGATCTCCACGGTCCTGGCGAGCGTCGCCGTCGTCGGGATGATCGCCGCGCTGGTCTATGCGGACCGCAGGCGTCGCTGAGATGGGCGACCGCCCCGACGACGCCCGTTCGCCCACCCGACACCCCACGCATGTTTCCGACGCGCGATGGCGATGCGTGGAACGTCGTCGCGCCGCCCGCAGGACAAGCACGGATCAACTTCGCGTTTGGACGCTCGTACGACCCTGAGGTCTCCGTCTAAACAAGGATCGTCGGACGTCATCGTCCCGCGACCTGCGTGAGCCTGGCTTCCCAGAGTGGCTGTCACGATGTCTACGAAATGGTGCGGACGGCGGGACTCGAACCCGCACAGCCTTGCGGCCGCAAGATTTTAAGTCTCGTGCGTCTACCGGTTTCGCCACGTCCGCATACCGGTTCCTGCGGTAGCGGGGCGGGCGTCCGAGATCAAGGCATTCGCCCTCACGGCGTCCAGCCGTAGAGCCAGCGGTAGCGGCGGGTCATGCCGGCGGGACCGAGGCGGCGCATCACCATGTTGCGCACGCGGCCGACGAGGGGACCGGCATGGTAGCTGCGGCCGTTGGCGCGGGCCGCCGCGCGGACCTTGCGCACCCGGGCCCGGCGCGCCTTGGCGTAGGCGGCGAGCGCCTCCGGCACCGGGGCCGTGCCGAGGCAGGCCGCCAGGATCGCCGCATCCTCGATGGCGAGCGCCGCGCCCTGCGCCAGGAACGGCAGGATCGGATGGCCGGCATCGCCCAGGAGCGCGACGCGTCCGCGCGCCAGAGGCTTGGCCGGCGGACGGTCGACGAGCGACCACACCAGCCACGAATCCGGCACGCCGAGGAGCGCGGCCAGCGCAGGCGCCGCATCGGGAAAGCGGGCGCGCAGGACCGCCGGTTCGCCGAGCTGGCCCCAATCGTCGGTCCCGGCGCGCTCGGGCACCACGGCGACGACGTTGAGGTGGCTGCCGCCGCGGATCGGATAGTGCACCACGTGGCGGTCGCGGCCGAGCCACAGCCCGGTGGCGTCGGCGGCGAGTTCGGGCGGTACCGCCTCGCGCGGCACCAGGGCCCGCCAGGCGGCGGCGCGCCACGGGCGCAGGGGAACCGCGTCGAGGTGGCCGCGCAGGCGCGAGCGCACCCCGTCTGCGCCCACCGCGAGGTCGGCCACGTAGGTCTCGGAGCGGGCGCCCTGGTGGCTTTCCAGGGTAAGGCTGACGCCGTCCCGGGTCTCGACGAGGCCGGTGACGTCGCGGCCCATGAGCAGGCGGATACCGGCACGACCCCGCACGGCATCGAGGAGCAGGGTCTGCAGATCGGCCCGATGGATCACGTAGTAGGGCGCGCCGAAACTTTCACGATGCGCGGGGCCGAGGGGGATCGCGCCGAGCTGGCGCCCGTCCGCGAGCGCCCGCACCACCACGCCCGGCGGCTCGCTCGCGGCCCGGCGCAGGGCCGCTCCGAGGCCGAGGCCGATGAGCACGCGGCTGGCGTTGGGCGAGAGCTGGAGGCCGGCGCCGACCTCGCTGAATCCGGTGCGGCGCTCCACGAGGGTGACCTCGTGGCCGGCCGCGTCCAGGGCGAGGGCCGCCGTGAGGCCGCCGATCCCGGCGCCGACGATGGCGATCCGACTCGGACCGACGGAGGACACGGCGCTCAGGCGGCGGCCGGGGTCCGTTCGTCCCACACGCAGGCCGCCGGGTCGGCGGTACCGGCCTTCAGGCCCGGACGGTGGCGATAGAGCGTCGAGCAGTATTGGCAGATGATCTCGTCGTCCGTGCCCATGTCGAGGAACACGTGCGGATGGTCGAAGGGCGGGCGCGCGCCGATGCACATGAACTCCCGCGACCCGACATGGATCACCGCGACCCCGAGGTCGTTGTGGAAGTGCGGCACCGCCTTGTCAGCCATCGTCCCGTCCTGCCTGCCGGCCCGTCGAAACCCGTCCGGGCGCCCGTTCGTGGAGACACGGTGTCTAGCCCCTCCCCGGCCCGGCGCCTAGCCCGGCCCGAATGCCGGTCTTCCTTCGCGGCGGGGTTGGCCTCGCGCAAGGGTTGGCCTCGCGCAAGGGTTGGCCTCGCGAGCGCGGGGTCGTACAGAGGATCTTTCCCGGCCAGCCACGAAACGCCCGCCCATGACGCAGAACGATCAGGCCGTCTCCGAGACCGGACGACGTTCGCCCGAGCCGCCCATCCACGGGCCGGAGGGGTTCGCGGGCATGCGCAAGGCCGGGCGCCTGACGGCGGAAGCCCTCGACGTGCTGATGCAGGCCGTGGCGCCGGGCGTGACCACGGAGGCCCTCGACGACCTCGCCTACACCTTCGCCATGGACCACGGCGCCTACCCGGCCTCCCTGCTGTACCGCGGCTACCCGAAATCGATCTGCACCTCGATCAACCACGTGGTCTGCCACGGCATTCCCAACGACAAGCCCCTGCGCGAGGGCGACATCGTCAACCTCGACATCTGCCTCATCGTCGACGGCTGGCACGGCGATTCGAGCCGCATGGCCTATGTCGGCGAGGTGTCGCGCAAGGCCCAGCGCCTGTGCGAGATCACCCACGAATGCCTCATGCGCGGCATCGCGGCGATCAAGCCCGGCGGCTCGACCACGGATATCGGCCGGGCGATCCAGAGCTATGCCGAGGCCGAGCGCTGCTCCGTGGTGCGCGACTTCTGCGGCCACGGGCTGGGGCGCACCTACCACGACGCGCCCACCATCCTGCACTACGCCGAGCCGAGCTACGACGTGACGTTCAAGCCCGGCCAGTTCTTCACCGTGGAGCCGATGATCAACCTCGGCCGCCCCGCCGTGAAGGTGCTGTCCGACGGGTGGACGGCGGTGACGCGGGACCGCTCGCTCTCGGCCCAGTTCGAGCACACGGTGGCGGTGACGGAGACGGGGGCCGAGATCTTCACCTTCTCGCCGAAGGGCCTGCACCAGCCGGTCAATCCGGCGGCCTGAGCCGGTCCCGTGAGCGCCCGCCGACCGTCCGACCCTCCCCTGCCGGCCGGCGAGGCGACCGGGACCGAGGCGGCCGAGCCGCATTACCTCGGGCACCGCGACCGCCTGCGCGCCCGCTTCGCCCAAGGGGGCGCCGACGCGCTGCCGGATTACGAGCTCCTCGAACTTGCCTTGTTTCGCGCCATTCCCCGGCGCGACGTGAAGCCCCTGGCGAAGGCGCTGATCCGCCGGTTCGGCAGCTTCGCCGAGGTGATCTCGGCCGAACCGGCCCGGCTTGCCGAAATCGAAGGCATCGGCGCCGGGGTCATCGCCGACCTGAAGCTCATCGAAGCGGCGGGCCATCGGCTGGCGCGGGGCGCCATCGCGGCCCGGCCGCTGCTGTCGTCGTGGAGCGCCGTGCTCGAATATTGCCGGGCCACCATGGCGTTCGCGGCGCGCGAGCAGTTCCGTGTGCTGTTCCTCGACCGGCGCAACCACCTCCTCGCCGACGAGGTCCAGGGGCGCGGCACCGTCGACCACACGCCGGTCTATCCCCGCGAGGTGGCGCGGCGCGCCCTGGAACTCTCCGCCACCGCCATCATCCTCGCTCACAACCATCCCTCCGGCGACCCGACCCCGTCGGCGGCGGACATCCGCATGACCCGCGACATCGTCGGCGTGCTCGATCCCCTCGGGATCGTGGTTCACGACCACGTGATCCTCGGGCGCGAGGGCCACGCGAGCTTCAAGGGCCTGAAGCTGATCTGACCGTCACCCCCGCGAAACATCCGGCCCTCGACGCCTTCACGTTTCGTGAGAGACACCGTGCCGCCTCGCGTTCCGCGTGTTAGCGTACCCTCGAAGGGGTCCGTCGAGACCTCGAACGGCCGGTCGGTCCGCCCCTGGCGCGCCTCTTGCCTGGAACTTGGCGTTTAAGGGGAGGCGCACATGGCGCTCGCTGCGTTCGACGAGATGACCGGGTTCCCGGACGGGATCCTGAAGGAAGGGACGCTCAACGATGCGGCCGTGCGCGAGGCGTACAACAGCCTGAAATCGTGGCTCGACACCACGCCGCCGGAGCATTTCAACACCCGTCGCAGCCAGGCGGAGATGCTGTTCCGCCGCATCGGCATCACCTTCGCGGTCTACGGCGCCAACGAATCCACCGAGCGGCTGATCCCGTTCGACATCATCCCCCGGGTGATCACCAAGCCGGAGTGGAGCTTCCTCGAACGCGGCCTCAAGCAGCGCGTCACCGCCATCAACGCGTTCCTGAAGGACATCTACGGCGCCCAGGAATGCATCAAGGCCGGCATCATCCCGGCCGATCTCGTCTACCGCAACCCGCACTACCGGATGGAGATGCGCGCCTTCAAAGTGCCGCACGACCTCTACGTCCACATCGCCGGCATCGACATCGTCCGCACCGGCGAGAACGACTTCTTCGTGCTGGAGGACAACGCCCGCACGCCGTCCGGCGTCTCCTACATGCTGGAGAACCGCGAGGTGATGCTGCGGCTGTTCCCGGAGCTGTTCTCACGCCACCGCGTGGCCCCCGTGGAGAACTATCCCGACGCCCTGCTGGCGACCCTGCGATCCCTGGCGCCGTCCACCGCGACGCGGGACCCCACCGTCGCCCTGCTGACGCCCGGCCGCTACAATTCGGCGTTCTACGAACACTCGTTCCTCGCCGACAAGCTCGGCGTCGATCTGGTGGAGGCCTCCGACCTCTTCACCAAGGACGACGTGGTCTACATGCGCACCACCGAGGGGCCGCGCCGGGTCGACGTGCTCTACCGCCGCCTCGACGACGACTTCCTCGACCCCCTGGTGTTCCGCCCCGACTCGGTGCTCGGCGTGCCCGGCCTCATGAACGCCTACGAGCGCGGGACCGTGACGCTGGCCAACGCCGTCGGCACCGGCATCGCCGACGACAAGGCGGTCTACAGCTACATGCCCGAGATCGTGCGGTTCTTCACCGGCGAGGAGCCGATCCTGCACAACGTGCCGACCTATCGCTGCCGCGAGAAGGAGGCGTTCGCCTACGTCATGGACAACCTCAAGGACCTCGTGGTGAAGGAGGTCAACGGCTCGGGCGGCTACGGCATGCTCGTCGGCCCGCACGCGACGAAGCGCGAGATCGAGGAGTTCGGGCGCAAGCTGAAGCACGCACCCGACGGCTTCATCGCCCAACCGACCCTCGCCCTCTCCACCTGCCCGACCTTCGTCGCCTCCGGGGTCGCGCCGCGCCACGTCGACCTGCGCCCGTTCGTGCTGTGCGGCTCCGACGAGATCCGCATCGTGCCCGGCGGCCTCACCCGCGTCGCCCTGAAGGAAGGGTCCCTCGTGGTCAATTCGAGCCAGGGCGGCGGCACCAAGGACACCTGGGTCCTCGACGCCTGACAATCCCCTCCCGTCCGAATGCGGCACGGGTCCTGCGCGCTTCCCAACCCGTCATCGCCTCCGCATAGTCCCTTCAGCCCAACGGTTCCCGCGCGCGTCGCGGGTGGCCGCGCCTCAACGGAAGCCCATGCTCTCCCGGACCGCAGACAACCTGTACTGGCTCTCGCGCTACGTCGAGCGGGCCGAGTTCGTCGCCCGCATCCTCGACGCGGCGCATCGGCTCGCGGCCCTGCCGTCGAGTTACGGTGGCGGCGAGACCAACGAATGGGCCTCGGCCCTGGCGTCGGCCGGCGATCCGGAAGTGTTCAAGCCGCTCTACGACGGCGTCACCGAGGCCACGGTCTGCGACTTCCTCGCCTTCAGTCCGCACAACCCGTCCTCGATCCGCTCCTGCATCGAGACGGCGCGCGAGAACGCCCGCAGCGTCCGCACGGCCCTGACCACCGAGATGTGGGACGCCATCAACGGCGCCTGGCTGGAGCTGCGCAACTACGAGGGGCGCGACCTCAACCGCGACGAGTTCTCCCGCTTCCTCGAATGGGTGAAGGGCGTGTCCCTGGCCTTCGACGGTTCGGCCTACCGCACCATGCTGCGCAACGACGCCTACTGGTTCACTCGCCTCGGCACCGCCATCGAGCGGGCCGACAACACCGCCCGCATCCTCGACGTGAAGTACCGGATCCTCCTGCCCGCCACCGAGCGCGTCGGCGGCAGCCTCGACTACTTCCAGTGGACCACGATCCTGCGCGAGGTCTCGGCCTTCAACGCCTATCACTGGGTCTACCGCGAGAGCGTGAAGCCCCTGTTGGTGGCCGATCTCCTCATCCTCAACCGCCAGATGCCGCGCTCGCTGCACAACTGCTACGGCATGCTCGTGGAACACCTCGACCTCATCGCCGACGCCTACGGGCGGCGCGGGGCCAGCCAACGTTTCGCCAGCAACACCCTGGCGCGGCTGGAGGGCGAGAACATCGACCGGATCTTCACCTCGGGCCTGCACGAGTTCGTCACGGCGTTCATCGCCGAGAACAACCGCCTCGGCGCGGCGGTGATCGAGCAATATCTCGTCTGAGCAGGCGTCACGTGGCGCCGCCCACGTGACACCCGCCTCGAAATCCGTCGACGCATCCCGGTTCGCCTCGAACCGTGTGACACGTCGGGGAATGATGCTTAGGGGTGGCGGGCTCTGCCCGGACCCGCGCAAAGGCCGCCCTCATGCGAATCCGCGTCTTTCATGAGACCAACTACACCTACGAGCATCCCGCCCGGAACCTGATCCAGGTCCTGCGCCTGCGGCCGCGCGACCATGACGGCCAATATGTCCGGCGCTGGCGCATCGAGCCGTCCATCGACGGCCGGATCAGCGAGCGCGAGGACGGCTTCGGCAACGTGGTGCACTGGTTCACCGCCGACGAGCCGGCCGAATCCCTCACCATCCGGGTCACCGGCGAGGTCGACACCAACGAGATGCACGGCGTGGTGCGCGGCACCGTCGAGCGACTGCCCGACGAGTTCTACCTGCGCGATTCCGATCTCGCCCTGGCGAGCGAGCCGATCCAGGCCTTCGCCCGCGCGGTCCGGGAGGCGGGCGACGCCTCGCCCCTGCCCTGCCTCCACCGCCTGCTCGCCGCCGTGCACGACAAGGTGGTGTTCGAGCCCGGCCCGACCAGCGCCAGCACCACGGCGGCGCAGTCGTTCGAGCAGGCGAAGGGCGTCTGCCAGGATCTGACGCACATCTTCATCGCCGCGGCACGCCACCTCGAGATCCCGACCCGCTACGTCTCGGGCTACTTCCACCGGGACGACGGCATGGTCGACCAGGAGGCGGGTCATTCCTGGGTCGAGTCCCTGGTGCCGAACCTCGGCTGGGTCGGCTTCGACCCCGCCCACGGCATCGCCACCACGGAGGCGCATATCCGCGTCGCCGTGGGGCTCGACTACCTCGGCGCGGCTCCGATCCGCGGCAGCCGCATGGGTGGCGGTACGGAAACCCTCGACGTGAAGCTCCGCGTCGAGCAAGCACAGGCGACGGTCCAGTCCTGACGATACGGGGCGTTCGGGCACGAAGAAAGCTGAAACGATGACCTACTGCGTCGGTGTCCTGGTCGAGGACGGCTTGGTGATGATCGCCGATACCCGCACCAACGCGGGCCTCGACGACATCTCCACCTACCGCAAGCTCCACCACTTCAACGTGCCGGGCGAGCGGGTGATGATGCTCGCGTCCGCCGGCAACCTCTCCATCACCCAGTCGGTCCTGAGCCTGCTCTCCGAGGGCGTCGAGGGCGATGCCGGCGAGGCCAAGATGAAGCTCGTCGAGGCGCCGACCATGTTCCAGGCCGCCCAGCTCGTCGGCCGCGCCATCCGCCGGGTGCGCGAGATCGAGAAGGCCGGGTTCGAGGCGGCGAACCTGCGCTTCTCCGTTTCGCTGCTGTTCGGCGGCCAGATCGGCACCGACCCGATGAAGCTGTACCTCATCTACGCCGCCGGCAATTTCATCGAATGCAGCGGCGACGCGCCGTTCCTGCAGATCGGCGAGCACAAGTACGGCAAGCCGATCCTCGACCGGGCGGTGAAGTACGAGACCGATCTCTACGACGCCCTCAAGGTCGGCCTCGTCTCGATGGATTCGACCATGCGGTCCAACCTCGGCGTCGGCTTGCCCATCGACATCGCCCTGGTCCGCCGCGACGCCCTCACCCTCGAGGTCAACCACCGCATCGAGGCGGGCGAAGGCTACTTCCACGATCTGCGCGAACGCTGGTCGGCGGCCCTGCGCGCCGCTCACCGGGCGATCCCGCGTCCGCCCTACGGCCCGGCCGCCGACCCGAAGTAGATTTTTTCGAGTTTCGCATCGCGTTCGGCCCTCCTCCACGAGGGGGTGGGAGACGCTCCCCGACGCGTCAGGTCTTCCAGGCTCCGAGCAAAGCGCCCACGTCGCCCGCCGGGTCGCGGCTGCGCATCAGGCCGCCCATGACGGCGATCCCGGCGGCCCCTGCCGCCCGGCAGGGCCTGACCCTCTCGCCCATGATACCCCCGAGGGCGATGACCGGCAGCCCGCACGCTTTCGCCGCCCGCATGGCCTCCGGCCCCAGGGCCGGGCCGTAGCCGGGCTTGCTCGACGTCGCGAAGATCGGGCTCAGGGTGGCGTAGTCCGCGCCATGCCGCGCAGCCGCCTCGACCTCCCCGATCGAATGGGCCGAGACTCCGATCAAGCCGTCGGGCAACCGACCCCGCGCCGCCGCGAAATCGGCCGGTGTCGCCCCGCCGGGCAGGTGGACGCCGTCCGCCCCGAGACCCGCCGCGAGGGCCGCGCTTGCGCCGATGCTCAGGACACCGCCCCGGGCGCGCACCCGCTCCAGCAGCGTGCGCGCCAGGGTTTCGCGCGGGGCCGGCGCTAGGTCGCGCTCGCGAAACCAGACCCAGCGGGCGCCGCCCGCGAGAAGCGCGTCGATCCGGGCGACGAGGTCCTGCTCTCCACCGGGGACCAGGGTCCGGTCCGTCACCACGAGGAGCGGCGACGGCAGCGGCCTCATGAGCCGACGAGGCCGAGCTGCGGGCTCGACGGTTCGGCCCGGCCGCGCCGAGGAATGCGGCCGGCGCGGTGCGCGAGGCGGCCGGCCGCGACGGCGTGGCCCATGGCGCGGGCCATGCGTACGGGGTCGTCGGCCTTCGCCACCGCCGTGTTGAGGAGGCAGCCGGCGGCCCCGAGCTCCATGGCGATGACGGCGTCCGACGCCGTGCCGATGCCGGCATCGACGATGACGGGCACGGGCGAGCGCCGACAGATCAGTTCGAGGTTGGCCGGGTTCGCCACACCCATGCCGGAGCCGATGAGCGAGCCCATGGGCATCACGGCGGCGCAGCCGATGTCGGCCAGGCGCTGGCACACCACCGGATCGTCGTTGCAATAGGGCAGCACCGTGAAGCCGTCCTCCACGAGGTGGCGGCAGGCCTCCAGCAATTCGGCGACGTCCGGGTACAGGGTCTCGCGGTCGCCGATGACCTCGACCTTGATCCACGTCGTGTCGAGGGCCTCGCGGGCGAGTTCGGCGGTCATGATGGCGTCGCGCGCCGTCTCGCAGCCGGCGGTGTTGGGCAGGAAGCGGTAGCCCTTGAGCTTGCTGACCGTGTCCGAGCCGTGGCCCTGGAGCGAGACCCGGCGGATCGAGGCGGTCACCACCTCGGCGCCCGACGCCGCCACGGATTCGGCCATGATGGATTGGGTGGGATAGCCCGCCGTGCCGATGAACAGGCGCGAGCCCAGGGTGATGCCGGCGATGACGAGGGGATCGTCGTGGGGTTCGGTCATGGTTTCAGCCTCCCTGCATGGCGCGGACGATCTCGACGCGGTCGCCCTCTTCGAGTTGCGTCGTTTCCCAGTCCCGGCGGCGGATAACCGCGCCGTTGAGGGCGATGGCGATGCCCTGTGGGCTCTCGATCCCGGTCTCCTCGGCCTCGATCCGGAACAGGGCGTCGAGGTCGCGCGCCGCGCTCTCGTGGGGCCGGCCGTTGAGGATGAGTTTCATGCGCGCGCCTTCGTCTCGGCCGGGGCGAAGCGGGCGCGGCCGAAGGCGCTGGCGTAGTCCGGCACGGCGCCGTCCGTCAGCAGGGCCGCGACGGCGTCGGCGGTGGCGGGCGCCAGGAGGTAGCCGTTGCGGTGGTGGCCCGTCGCCGCGACGAGGCCGGGGGCCAGGGTGTCGATGATCGGCGCGTCGTCGTCGGAGGTCGGGCGGTAGCCGCTCCACACGGCCTCGACGGCCATCTCCTCGATGCCGGGCAGGACGCGGCGCGCCCCTTCCAACAGGGCGTAGAGGCCGCCCGCCGTGACGCCGGGGGTGAAGCCGCAATCCTCCACCGTCGCCCCGACGATGAGGTGGCCGTCGCTCTTCGGGGCCATGTGGACCTGCTCGGTCCAGACCATGTGGGTGAGGGTTCCGGTGCGGGCGGTGGTGCGCAGCGCCAGCGACTGGCCCTTCAGGGGACGCACCGGCAGGGCCAGGGCATCGGGGAGCAGCCCGGTCTGCCCGCTCCAGGCGCCGGCGGCGAGGATCACGGTCTCGGCCGCGAGCCGGCCCTGGCCGGTCAGGAGCCCCGTGACCCGGTCGCCCGCCCAGTCCAGGGCTTCGACGGAGCAATTCTCCACGATGGTGACGCCCGCGGCCGTGCAGGCCCGCACCAGGGCGGCCATGACCCGGCTCGGATCGACCTGATGATCGTGGGGACAGTAGAGGCCGGCGGTGACGGCCGGGCGCAGGGCCGGCTCGCGGGCCCTCACCTGCGGCCCGGACAGCCACGTGGCCTCGAGGCCCGAGCGGACCTGCAGGTCGTGGCGAAAGCGCAGGCGCTCGACCTCGTCGCGGCCGATGGCGAGCACCAGGGTGCCCTCCTCCCGGTAGTCGATGTCGACGCCCGACGCCGCCTGCAGGGCGTCGCGAAACCCCGGCCAGCGCGACAGGCTCACCAGGGCCAAGGGCAGCAGCTGGTCGGAGCCGGGCTCGTGCTCGGCGGCCGGCGCCAGCATGCCGGTGGCAGCGAGGCTCGCCCCCGCGCCGACGGTCTCGCGCTCGACGACGGTAACGGCGCGTCCGCGTTCCGCGAGGCGCCAGGCGATGGACAGGCCGATGAGGCCGCCGCCGACGATGGCGACATCGCAGCGGGCCGGCAGGGCGGATTGCGCCCGGGCGGCGGCGGGTGAGCGCCTGAGATCGATGGGTCGGCTGGGAACGAGCACCTGGACAACCTCCGCGACGGACGCAGGGGGTGTGGGGCCGGTGCGCTTCTGAGCGAAGCCCGCCGAACTCGGGCGGGCAAACACGGCGGTCCAATCCCTACGCCGGTATGAACCGGTTCAGGTTCGAAGGATTTCCGCGCCGCCGCCCGCACGCAGGCCGCTCATCGGTTTCTCAGCCCCTTGCCGGGGATCTCCCTGGAACACCACCGATGTGGGCCGCAACGACGCTCCGGTCAACACCCCGCGCGCCTCGTCACACCGTCGCGGCCGGCCGTCCGGGGCGGAACACCCCCATGGGCTCGGCGAACCCGTCGAGGGCGTGGGTGCCGAGGGAGACCGGATCGCCCCAGAGGAAATCCACGAAGGGCTTTGACATCAGCAGGGGCTCGCCGAGCGTCCTGTTGAGGCGGGCGAGGCGGCTCGCGAGGTTCACGTCGCGGCCGATGACCGTGAAGTCGAGGCGCGCGCCCGAGCCGACATTGCCGTAGGCGGCCTCGCCATGATGGAGCGCGATGCCGGCCGCCACGGGCTGGGCGAAGCGCCCGAGGCCGTTCGCCTCGTCGATGGCCGCGAGCGCGCTCTGGGCCGCCGTCAACGCCCCCTTGGCCGCCCCGCCGAGGTCGTCGCCCCGCTCGCGAAAGATCGCCAGCAGGCCGTCGCCGAGGTACTTCAGCACCTCGCCGCCCTCGCGCTCGATGGCCGGCACGAGGCAGTCGAAGAAGATGTTGAGAAGGTCCACCGCTTCTTCCGGGGTCATCTCGGCGGAGATGCGGGTGTAGTCGCGCATGTCGGCGAACAGGATCGCCGAGCGGATGCGCTGGACGTGGCCGCGCCGGATCGAGCCGGCCAGGATCGCCTTGTGCGGTTCGTCGCCGACATAGATCCGCAGCACGTGGTCGAGCTGCTTGTTGATGCTGCGCATCTCCATCACGGCGGCGAGCGTCGGGATGACGAAGCGCAGGATCGCCACGTCTTCATCGCGAAATCCATCCTCGCTGCGTGTGGCGAACGTGATGCCGTTGCGGGTGCCGTTGGTGAAGAACAGCGGCGCCACGATGTAGTGGCGGTAGCCCTCGGCCTTCAGGTCGGGGATCACCGCGTAGGCGTCGGACGGCGTCTCGGAAAGATCGAGGATCAGCCACTCCCCGGTCTCGTGGACCGTCTGGAACGGGCTCTCGCGGTAGGCCTTGTCGGAGGCGTCGCCGTGGGGGAACAGCCGCACCGTCGAGCCCGATTCGCGGGTCCAGAAACGGCCGACGCCGGAATATTCGGAATGCAGGGCGTCGATGGCCGTGGTCGCCCGGTCCACCGGCACCCCGAGGTCGATGAGCCGCTCGGCCAACCCCGCCAGGAGGTCCTCGGCGTTGGGCATCCGGGCCCCCTCGCTCAGCAGCCAGTCGCGCAGGGCCACGCATTGCTGCAGGGCGCCGAACGGAACGTCGTTCGCTTCCGATCCGTCGGCTTCGGCGGTGGGCGGCGACTGGGGCGGACCTCGATCGAGCATATGGCCTAGTTGGGTCAAGGATCGCCCTTCGGCAACCGGACGCTCGCTTTGCGCGGCTCTCCGAACCGCCATCAACCGGGAAACGATGGTTGGATCAACGTGAAATCTGCGGACCCCGGTTGCAATTCCATTCGAATTCCGCGCCTCGCCTCCCCCAGGACCTCCGGTGGGGGAGATGGGCACGATCCCGAAAGGCCTCGAATCACGACGGTGTCGAATCCTCACGTGAAATGAAATCTGAGATTGTTTTCTTTCAGGTTGTACTGCATCTCGATAACGCAACCTCAACGTAAGGAAGCGTGTGATGATTCGATTGGAAAGCCGTTTACTCGAACTCTCTGAAGTTGCGTTCGCCGAGGAGGTCATCGGCAATCTGCGAAAGCAGTTCAACGTCGACCTCGCACCTATCCTTCGTTCGCATCTCCCATATGCCGAGAAGAAGAAGCGTGCCGCCGGGGCACTGCTCGATGCGATCTTCGATAAGGCGAAGCGTGAGGGCTACCTTGAGGATTGGCATCAGGGCAGCCCCAACCGCGAAGCCGAAGACGCGCTCCTGGACGCGATGCTCGCGAGTGACGTGGACATCGAGCCCAACTTCACGATCGTACCCACGGACGTCCCCACAATCCTGAGTTACAGGGGGAACGACGTCAAAGATTATGTCTATATGCTGACGAAGCGGTTCGAGAACGCCTCGAACGCGAAGACGCCCGGGCAGGCGGCCGGTGAAATCATCGGCGGCGGCGTGCTCAGCGTCGGTCTCGCAGCCACGAAGCTCGCTATCGACGCCTATCGTGCTGGTGGGACGACGTTCCTCGGTGCTGCACGAGCGGGAATCGCCGGCCTCGGCATGAAGACTGCCATCTCGGTCATCGTCTTCGCACTCGTCGGTTTGCTCCTGTTCCTGTTTCTGGAAAACCCGAAGAAGGTCCTCGGAATCGTCATGAACGATACGGACGAGAACCTGACGGTTAACAAGTGGCGCGATGGTCTGACCGGTGCCAACCAAGGCGATCTCTACATGGCGCATGGCGACATGAAGAGCTTCATGGCCGACCATCCGTCGGGCTTGAGTTCACCCGAAGTGCAGGTCAATCATCGCACCATCTTCGGCAAGGACGACCCGGACAATTTCATTTCCGCCGGGATCTATTTTTCGGACAAGAAATTCGGGCTACGCGGCGCCGAGGGCGTCATGGTTTTCAGCACCTCGGTGACAAAGAAGCGGATAGCCCTGTTCTTCGCGAGCCCCTATACGAATGACAATGGAACAAACATGGACATTATCGGCGACGTGACGCCAGAAAGCGTTTTCCGCGGACTCTACGATGCCCGGAAAGTATCGATGCAAGTCACTAAGGACGGTTACTTCCTGCAATCCTCGGTGAACGAACCGCGTGGCGGAGTGGTCGCCGCCATCAGTTACATCCGGAAAGCATGACGAGACAGTTCGACTTGGCGCAACATGCCGAAGGCCGCTGACTGAACGTACGGCGATGCATTGAATCGAAAAAGGCGGCCTACCGGGCCGCCTTTTTACGACTTCAGTTGTCGAGGAAGCTGCGCAGTTTGCGCGACCGGCTCGGGTGCTTGAGCTTGCGCAGGGCCTTGGCCTCGATCTGGCGAATGCGCTCGCGGGTCACCGAGAATTGCTGGCCGACCTCCTCGAGGGTGTGATCGGTGTTCATGCCGATGCCGAAGCGCATGCGCAATACGCGCTCCTCGCGCGGGGTCAGCGAGGCAAGGACGCGCGTCGTGGTCTCGCGCAGATTGCTCTGGATCGCCGCGTCGATGGGCAGGACGACGTTCTTGTCCTCGATGAAGTCGCCGAGGTGGCTGTCCTCCTCGTCGCCGATGGGGGTTTCGAGGGAGATCGGCTCCTTGGCGATCTTCAGGACCTTGCGCACCTTCTCCAGGGGCATGGCCAATTTCTCGGCCAGTTCCTCGGGGGTCGGCTCGCGGCCGATCTCGTGCAGCATCTGGCGCGAGGTGCGGACGATCTTGTTGATCGTCTCGATCATGTGCACCGGGATGCGGATGGTACGCGCCTGATCGGCGATGGAGCGGGTGATCGCCTGGCGAATCCACCAGGTGGCGTAGGTCGAGAACTTGTAGCCGCGACGGTACTCGAACTTGTCCACCGCCTTCATCAAACCGATGTTGCCCTCCTGGATCAGGTCGAGGAACTGCAGGCCGCGGTTGGTGTACTTCTTGGCGATCGAGATCACGAGGCGGAGGTTCGCTTCGATCATCTCCTTCTTGGCCTGACGGGCTTCGCGCTCGCCCTTCTGGACCATATTGACGATCTTGCGGTACTCGCCGATTTCGAGACCGGTCTCGGAGGCGAGGGTGAGGATCTGCTCGCGCAGGCGCACGACCTCCTTCTGGCCCTTCTCGACGAGGTTCTTCCAGCCGCGGCCACCGAGGCTGCCGACGCGCTCCATCCAGTTCGGGTCGAGCTCCCAGCCCTGGTAGTGGCGCAGGAACTCGTCGCGGGCGACGCCGTGGGTCTCGGCGTAGCGCATCAGGCGGCCCTCATGCGAGATGAGGCGCTTGTTGATGTCGTAGAGCTGCTCGACCAGGGCCTCGATGCGGTTGGCGTTGAGCGAGAGGGACTTCACGTCGGTGACGACGATGTCCTTCAACTCGTCGCGCTTGGCGGCCTGCGCCTCCGTCAGGGTCCCGCCCGAGGCCTTCACCTCGGCGTGCTCGCTCTGCAGCTTGCGCAGCTTCTTGTAGTTGTTCGCGATGTTGTCGAACGTCTCGAGGACGCGCGGCTTGATCTCGGTCTCCATGGCCGCCAGGGAGACGTTGTTCTCCATGTCGTCCTCGTCGTCGCCCTCGGGCGCCGCCGGGGTTTCGGCCTCGGTCTCCTCGGCTTCCTCGCCGCCTTCCGCGATCTGCATCGCGTTCTTGGCGTCGGGACCCGCGTAGGTGGCTTCTAGGTCGATGATCTCGCGCAGGAGCACCCGGCCGTCGACGAGTTCGTCGCGCCAGATGATGATGGCCTGGAAGGTCAGCGGGCTCTCGCACAGGCCGGCGATCATCGCCTCGCGGCCCGCCTCGATGCGCTTGGCGATGGCGATTTCGCCCTCGCGCGACAGCAGCTCCACGGAGCCCATCTCGCGCAGGTACATCCGCACGGGATCGTCCGTGCGGTCGGTGGGCTCCTTTGTCGTGGTCTCGCGCACGGCCGGGGCCTTGGTCGGCGCGATCTCGGCGACCTCGGTCCCCTCCGCGCCGTCCTCGTCCTCGCCGGCCTCGCCGTTGGCCTTGGTCTCGCCGGCGGTCTCCTCGGTCTCCTCCGCCTCGACGACGTTGATGCCCATCTCGGAGAGCTGGGACAGCACGTCCTCGATCTGGTCGGGATCGGACTGGCCGTCGGGCAGGACCTCGTTGATCTCCTCGTAGGTGATGTAGCCGCGCTTCTTGGCGAGCTTCACCATCCGCTTGACGGAGGCATCCGTCAGATCGAGAAGCGGCCCGTCCGTCTGTGCCTCGGGGGCAGCATCCGTCTCGTCCCGTTCCGTTGCCTTCGTCGCCATGGTCCGCCTATGGTTGTCGTGGCAATGTCGCGCGGGAGTGTGTGGCTCACTCCGCGTCTACGACGTTGCAATGCATATGGTGTGCGGAACGCCGAAAAGCGCCCGCGTCGATCTCAGATCCCGGTATGCAAGCGAGACGCTTGACCGATTGTTAACCATGCGCCGCCTTCGGCGCGAGAATTCCGTTCCTTCGAAGGCCTAGCCCGCTGCCGCATCGGCGTCGGACCCGTCCTCCTCCGCCTCCGCTCCGGCGACCACGGCCATACGTTGCTTCACGTCACACAGCCAAGCGAAGTTCGCCTCCGTGAAGTCCTCGGCCAGGGCGTGTTCCGCCAAGCGAAGTTCGCTATTTAGCGCGCCGGACTTGCGGTGCAAGATCACGGCCTGACGCAATGCGTCTTCGAGACGCACGGGATCAGCATGCGCGTCAAGGGTCCATCGGTCCCCGGGGCGCACATGAGTGGCCAGTCGTTCCGACGCCTCGACCAGTCCGGTGCGCCGCAGGCGGGCCTCCAGGACCTCGACGCCGGGCTGTCCGGCATCGGCGTGGCTGTCGAGGAGCAGCGAGCGCAGGGCCTGCGCGTCGGAATCGCCGAGTTCGAGTTCGGCGAGATCCTCCGCCTCGATGCCGAGGAGTTCCGGGTGGACGAGGAGGCTCGAGACGATCATCGCCTCGCGGTCGCGAAACGCCACGGGGCCGGCGGCGTTGGTCTCGCCCGCATAGAGCGGGTTGAACTTGGTGGTGATGCGCGGCGACGGCGGCGGATCGCCCGGGCGCGGGGTCCGCTGGTAGGCCGGCCGGCCCCCGCCGCCGCCCTGTCGGGGCTCCCACGGGCCGCGTCGGCCCTGGTTCGACTGGGGTGAGAGCGCGCGCAGGCGGCCCTCGATCTCGTCGCGGTAGAACCCCCGCACGGTCTCGTCGCGGATGCCCGCCACCATCTCGCGCAGGGTCTTGGCGAGGCCTGCCCGGCGCTCGGGCGTGTCGAGGGGCGCGCCCTCGGTCGCCCGCGACCACAGCACTTCCACCAGGGGGCGCGCGCCCTCCAGCACCCGGTCGATGGCGGCCTTGCCCTCGGAGCGCAGGAGGTCGTCGGGGTCCTGCCCCTCGGGCAGCATGGCGAAGCGCAGGGATTTGCCCGGCGTCAGGCCCGGCAGGGCGACGTCCAGCGCCCGAAAGGCGGCGCGCTGACCGGCGCCGTCGCCGTCGAAGCACAGGATCGGCTCGTCGCCGTGGCGCCACAGCAGCGCGACCTGCTCCTCCGTCAGCGCGGTGCCGAGGCCGGCAACCGCGTTGGGGTGGCCCGCCAGCGTCATGGCGATGACGTCGACGTAGCCCTCGACGGCGATGATGGTGCCGCGATCGTGGGCGGCCTTCCGCGCGCCGTGCAGGTTGTAGAGGAGCTGGCCCTTGTGGAAGAGCGGCGTCTCCGGCGAGTTCATGTACTTCGCCTTGGCGTCCTTCTGCATCGCCCGGCCGCCGAAGGCGATGACGCGTCCGCGCGAATCGGTGATGGGAAACATCACCCGGTCGCGAAACTTGTCGTACGGCACCTTGATGTCGTCGCCGGTCACGAGCAGGCCGAGCTCGGCCATCATTTCCTTGGACACCTCCTTGGCGGCCAGATGATCGCGAAGGGCGTAGCGGTCGTTCGGCGCGTAGCCGAGGCGGAACCGCGCGCGGGTGTCGAGTCCGAGCTGGCGCCGGTCGAGATAGGCCCGGGCCTCGATCCCGGCGCTCCCCGCGAGCTGCGCCTCGTAGAACGCGGCCGCCATCTCCATGATTTCGAGGGCGCCGGCGCGCTTCGTCTCCATTTCCCGGGTGTCGGCACTCGGGGTCGGCAGGCTGACGCCGGCCTCCGAGGCCAGGCGCTCGACGGCCTCGGGAAAGCTCAGCCCTTCCGTCTCCATCAGGAAGGTGAACACGTCGCCGTGTTTTCCGCTCGAGAAGCAGTGGTAGAACTGCTTCTGATCGTTGACGTAGAACGACGGCGATTTCTCGGCGTTGAACGGCGACAGGCCGCGCCACTCGCGCCCCGCCTTCTTCAGCCGGACGCGGCGCCCGACCACGTCGGAGGCGGGCAGGCGCGCGCGGATCTCTTCGAGGATGTGGGGCGGATAGCGCATGGGACCTCTGCGGCCGCCCAGTCTAGCCGAAGGGCCTTAAGGAGTCCCGAACGCCGAGCGTCGCGGCCTGCCGCCTCGCCTCACGCCTTGGCGTTCAGCACCTCTTTCACCAGCCCGCTCGCCTTGCCGAAATCCATCCGGCCGGCATAGGCCGCCTTCAGGGACGCGATGACCTTGCCCATGTCCTTGGGGCCGGCTGCGCCCGTCTCGGCGACGGCGGCCTCGATGGCGGCACGGGTCTCGGCCTCGTCCATCTGCTGGGGCAGGTACCCGGCAATGATCGCGGCCTCGGCGCGCTCGTTCTCGGCGAGTTCCGGGCGGCCGCCCTGATCGTAGACGCCGGCCGATTCGTTGCGCTGCTTGATCATCTTCTGGAGGAGCGCGAGGATCTCCTCGTCGGTGGGCTGTTCCTTGCCCAGCCCTCGCGCCTCGATGTCCTTGTCCTTCAGGGCGGCCTGGATCATCCGCACGGTGGCGAGTTTCGCCTTGTCGCCGGCCTTCATGGCCTCTTTCATCTCGGTGGTGAGGCGGGCGCGCAGCATGGAAGTCTCCTGATCGGGCTGGTCTGTGAATTGCTGAGTGGATCGCGCGCCTTGAGCCGGTGGGTGCGTGGGGCCACATTGACCCCATCGCCGCCCGCTCGGTATGAGCGCCGCACGACAAGCCACCCGCGTGTGCCGTGTCGCACGGCATGCGCCGTGTCGCACGGCGCCGGGATCGGCCGGACATAAGCGAGATCACGCCGATGCTGCAAGATGAAGGCGCCCGCGCGCACCCCGCCACCCCCGCACCCTCCCCGGCCCCCTGGGCCGAGCCCGTCGCCACCGCCCTCCTGGTTCTCGCCGACGGCACGATCCTCGAAGGGTTCGGCATCGGCCAGACCGGGGCCGCCGACGGCGAGGTCTGCTTCAACACGGCGATGACCGGCTATCAGGAGATCCTGACCGACCCGTCCTATGCCGGACAGATCGTCACCTTCACGTTTCCCCATATCGGCAACACCGGTACCAACGACGAGGATCTGGAGAGCCTCGACGCCGCCCCGGCCTCGGGCGTGCGCGGCGCCGTCATCGCCTCGGCGGTGACCAACCCGTCGAGCTGGCGCTCGTCGAGCCACCTCGACGCCTGGCTGAAGGCGCGCGGCATCGTGGGCATCACCGGGGTGGACACCCGCGCGCTCACCGCCCTGATCCGCGACCATGGCATGCCCAACGCCGTCATCGCCAACGCTCCGGACGGCAGCTTCGACCGCGAGGCGCTGAAGGCGCGCGCCGCCGCCTTGGCCCCCATGGAGGGCCTCGACCTCGTGCCGCCGGTGACCAGCCGCGAGACCTCCGCCTGGTCGCAGACCACCTGGGGCGTGAAGACCGGCTACGGCGATCGCCCGGCCGGCCAGGGCCTGAAGGTCGTGGCCATCGATTACGGCGTGAAGCGCAACATCCTGCGCCTGCTGGCGCAAGCCGGCTGCGACGTCACCGTGGTGCCCGCCACCACGAGTGCGGCCGAGATCATGGCGATGAAGCCCGACGGGGTGTTCCTGTCGAACGGCCCCGGCGACCCGGCGGCGACGGGCGAATACGCCGTGCCGGTGATCCGCGAACTCCTGTCCGAGAAGGTGCCGACCTTCGGCATCTGCCTCGGGCACCAGCTCATGGGCCTGGCGCTCGGCGGCCGCACGGTGAAGATGGCGCAAGGCCACCACGGCGCCAACCATCCGGTGAAGGACAAGACCACCGGCAAGGTCGAGATCGTGTCGATGAACCACGGCTTCGCCGTCGATCCGGGGAGCCTGCCGGCAACCGCGGTGGAGACCCACGTGTCGCTGTTCGACGGCTCGAATTGCGGCCTTTCGCTCACCGACCGCCCGGCCTTCTCGGTGCAGCATCACCCCGAGGCCTCGCCGGGGCCGCGCGACAGCCACTACCTGTTCGAGCGCTTCGTCGCCCTGATGCGGGCGGGCAAGCCCGAGACGCTCCACGCCGTGGCGGAGTGAGGTCGGCGGCCGGCCGCGTCGGGGGTCGCTCCAGTCCGGTCTGTGCGAGCCACCTGCCCCGATATGGACCGGAGCGCGTCACAAAATGTCCGGCATTGCCGGGCATCCCCGCCCCATTAACGGCCCGCTAAGGACGACGCTCGAAGCTTCGTCGCGCGGGCCCGAACCGGACCGATGGCGGGGATCTCCACATGACCTTCGACGACGCGCGCGACGACTTCTCGCGCCTGCATCGCCTCTTCACCTTCCATCTCGGCGTCGGTGTCGGCCTGTCTTGGATGACCACCCTGTACGCGGCCTGCTACGCGCCGTGGGTGCGCAACATCCGGGCCCTCATCGACCCCGCCGCCGGGCTCGACCGCGTCGAGAGCACCCTGTCCTTCCTATTCGTCCTGCCGGCGGTTCTCACCATCGCCTGGGTGAGCCTGTTCTTCGGCCGCGAACTCCTGCGCCGCAGCCAGACGCTATCCAGCGCCGCCCTGGAATTCGCCGCCGCCGCCGTCGTGGCCTTCGGGGTGTTCACCCTGTCCATCGACCGGGCGGTCGCCGCCCTCTACGCCGGCCTTTAAGTTCAGCGAACCTGCCGGAGGCGGACGATCACCTCCGGCCCGCGAGCGTGCCTATTGCACCTTCGCGAACAGCGGCTCGAACCGCTTCGTGGCGATCTTGCTGTGGGGGACGGCCTTGGCGGCGTCGAGGTTCGCCGGCTGGTCCCCCCCACCACCAGGCCGATCATCCCCATGATGTAGTGCGGCGCGCACTTGATGCCGTAGACGCCCGGCTTGTCGAAGGTCACCACCTCCTCCTTGCCGACCACGGTCTTGAACGTCGCCGCGCCCTCGGGCGCCATGCCCTTGATCAGCTCGGCGTTATACCCCTTGTCCGTTGAGGCGAAGCGGATGCTGTCGCCCGCCGCCAGCTTCACCAGGGTGGGCTCGAACACCATCATGTCGTCCGCGCCGCTGTCGAGGGTCTTGACCGTGAACTCGGCCGCCATCGCGGCCGTGCCGAGGGTCGTGCACAGGGTGACCGTTCCGGCGAGCAGGGTGAGCTTCGTAATGCGTTTCCTCGAATGATTCTGAATAATATCGACGCATTTCGTCGATCTTGCGCAAATATAGCAACGCACAATGTCAGGCAAAGTCGCCGATACTTAAGAATTCAAAGAGTTCTATTCTTAAGAAGATTTTGGGGGCCGGCGGTGGGCATGGTTCCTGCGTATGGCTGACGGCGCCCACCGCTCCGCCCTTCCAAAACCGGGCGGCGGCGTGTAGACGCGAAGCCTAACGACAATCCACGCCGCTCGCGCCCGCACACGGCAGCCCCCGATGGTGGCGCCGCGTGTGCCTGGGCGCGTGCCCGCAAGCCAGGGCCCCCGATGCCGAAACGCACCGATCTCTCCACGATCCTCATCATCGGTGCGGGCCCGATCGTCATCGGACAGGCGTGCGAGTTCGACTATTCCGGCACCCAAGCCTGCAAGGCGCTCCGCGAGGAGGGCTACCGGATCGTGCTGGTCAATTCGAACCCGGCCACGATCATGACCGACCCGGACATGGCCGACGCCACCTATGTCGAGCCGATCACCCCGGAGATCGTCGCCAAGATCATCGAGAAGGAGCGTCACGTGGTGCCGGGGGGCTTCGCCCTGCTGCCGACCATGGGCGGCCAGACCGCGCTGAACTGCGCCCTGTCCCTCAAGAAGATGGGCATCCTCGAAAAGTTCGACGTCCAGATGATCGGCGCCACCGCCGAGGCCATCGACAAGGCCGAGGACCGCCAGCTGTTTCGCGACGCCATGACCAAGATCGGCCTGGAGACGCCGAAATCGGCGGTGGCCAACGCGTCGGCGGCCAAGAAGGTCGACCGCGAGAAGTACCTCGCCGAGATCGCCCGGATCGAGACCGCCACCGAGGGCGACGCCCGCGCGCCCGCGCTGGCCGCGTTCGAGAAGACCTGGCACCGGGGCGAATCCGATCGGCGCAAGCGCTACGGCGAGCACGCCATCGGGCAAGCGCTCATCGCGCTCGCCGATGTCGGCCTGCCGGCGATCATCCGGCCGTCCTTCACCATGGGCGGCACGGGTGGCGGCATCGCCTACAACCGAGAGGAGTTCCTCGACATCGTCGAGCGCGGCATCGATGCCTCGCCCACAAACGAGGTCCTGATCGAGGAGAGCGTGCTCGGCTGGAAGGAGTACGAGATGGAGGTCGTTCGCGACAGGAACGACAACTGCATCATCGTCTGCTCCATCGAGAACATCGACCCGATGGGCGTCCACACGGGCGATTCCATCACCGTCGCGCCGGCGCTGACGCTGACCGACAAGGAATATCAGGTGATGCGCGACGCGTCGCTCGCGGTGCTTCGCGAGATCGGCGTCGAGACCGGCGGCTCCAACGTCCAGTTCGCCATCGACCCGGCCACCGGCCGGATGATCGTCATCGAGATGAACCCGCGCGTCTCGCGCTCATCGGCGCTCGCGTCGAAGGCCACGGGCTTTCCCATCGCCAAGGTCGCGGCCAAGCTCGCCGTCGGCTACACCCTCGACGAGATCGCAAACGACATCACGGGCGGGGCGACCCCGGCTTCGTTCGAGCCGACCATCGACTACGTCGTCACCAAGATTCCGCGCTTCGCCTTCGAGAAGTTCCCCGGCGCCGAGCCGACGCTCACCACCGCCATGAAGTCGGTGGGCGAGGCCATGGCCATCGGCCGGTGCTTCGCCGAATCCCTGCAGAAGGCCCTGCGCTCCCTCGAGACCGGCCTCACCGGCCTCGACGAGATCGAGATCGAAGGCCTCGGCAAGGGCGACGACCACAACGCCATCAAGGCGGCCCTCGGCACCCCGACCCCGGACCGGCTCCTCAAGGTCGGCCAGGCCCTGCGCCTCGGCGTCAGCCACGCGGAGGTCCACGCCTCGTGCAAGATCGATCCGTGGTTCCTGGAGCAACTCCAGGCGATCATCGACCTCGAAAACCGGGTCAAGGCGCACGGCATCCCGACGACGCCGGGAGCGCTGCGCCAGCTCAAGGCCGCCGGCTTCTCCGACGCGCGCCTCGCCGTGCTGGCGAAGACCGACGAGGAGTCTGTGCGCAGGAACCGCCGGGCGCTGGGCGTCCGCCCGGTGTTCAAGCGCATCGACACTTGCGCGGCCGAGTTCAAGGCGCCCACTGCCTACATGTACTCGACCTATGTCGCGCCCTTCGCCGGGACGGTCGTCGACGAGGCCCAGCCGACGGAGGCCAAGAAGGTCATCATCCTCGGCGGTGGCCCGAACCGCATCGGCCAGGGCATCGAGTTCGACTATTGCTGCTGTCACGCCTGCTTCGCGCTGACCCAGGCCGGCTACGAGACCATCATGGTCAACTGCAACCCCGAGACGGTCTCGACGGATTACGACACCTCCGACCGGCTCTACTTCGAGCCCCTGACCGAGGAGGACGTGCTTGAGATCATCGAGACCGAGCGTCAGGCCGGGACGCTGCACGGCGTCATCGTGCAGTTCGGCGGCCAGACCCCGCTCAAGCTCGCCCGCGCCCTGGAGGCCGCCGGGGTGCCGATCCTCGGCACTTCGCCCGACGCCATCGACCTCGCCGAGGACCGCGACCAGTTCAAGCGCCTCCTCGACAAGCTCGGGATGAAGCAGCCGAAGAACGGCATCGCCTATTCGGTCGAGCAAAGCCGCCTGATCGCCGCCGATCTCGGCCTGCCCTTCGTGGTGCGGCCGAGCTACGTGCTCGGCGGGCGTGCAATGGCGATCATCCGCGACGAGACCCAGTTCGCGGATTATCTCCTCGACACCCTGCCGAGCCTGATCCCCTCCGACGTCAAGGCGCGCTACCCCAACGACAAGACGGGGCAGATCAACACGGTGCTGGGCAAGAACCCGCTCCTGTTCGACCGCTACCTGTCGGACGCCACCGAGATCGACGTCGATGCCATCTGCGACGGCACGGACGTGTTCATTGCCGGCATCATGGAGCACATCGAGGAGGCGGGCATCCATTCGGGCGATTCGGCCTGCTCGCTGCCGTCGCGCTCGCTCTCGCCCGAGACCATCGCCGAGCTGGAGCGCCAGACGAAGGCCATGGCTCTGGCTCTGCGGGTCGGCGGCCTGATGAACGTGCAGTACGCCATCAAGGACGGCGCCATCTACGTGCTGGAGGTGAACCCCCGCGCCTCGCGCACGGTGCCGTTCGTGGCGAAGGTGATCGGCGAGCCCATCGCCAAGATCGCCGCCCGCGTCATGGCCGGCGAGCCGCTCGCGAGCTTCGGCCTCAAGGCGAAGGTGCTCGATCACATCGCCGTCAAGGAAGCGGTGTTCCCGTTCGCGCGCTTCCCCGGCGTCGACGTGCTGCTCGGCCCCGAGATGCGCTCCACCGGCGAGGTCATCGGCCTCGATTCGAGCTTCGGCGTCGCCTTCGCGAAAAGCCAGCTCGGCTCAGGCACCCAGGTGCCGAAGGGCGGGGCGGTGTTCGTCTCCGTGCGCGATGCCGACAAGGCCCGGATCCTGCCGGCGATTCGCCTGCTCGCGGAACTCGGCTTCACCATCATCGCCACCAGCGGCACCCAGCGCTATCTCACGGAACAGGGCGTGCAGACGGAGCGGGTGAACAAGGTTCTGGAAGGCCGGCCGCACGTGGTCGATTCCATCAAGAACGGCGACATCCAGCTCGTGTTCAACACCACCGAGGGGGCGGGTGCGCTCTCCGACTCCCGCTCGCTCCGCCGCGCGGCCCTCTTGCATAAAGTGCCGTACTACACCACTCTCGCGGGTGCGATGGCGGCGGCCGAGGGGATCAAGGCCTATCTGGAAGGCGATCTCCAAGTCCGCGCTTTGCAGGAATACTTCGCGGCCTGAATCATCGCGTTGCGGGTGACTTGCGTCACGGCCGCGACGCATTAGGTTCTGGACGATCTTATTCTGGCCCGGGGGGAGCGATCGCGCTCCCTTCGGGCCTCTTCATTGTGGCGCGAGACGATGACCATAGACAAGGTTCCGATGACGGTGCGCGGCTACGCGGCGCTGGAGCAGGAGTTGAAGCACCGCCAGCAGGTGGAGCGCCAGCGCATCATCCAGGCGATCTCCGAGGCACGAGCCCTCGGCGACCTGTCGGAGAACGCCGAGTACCATGCCGCCAAGGAAGCGCAGTCCCACAACGAGGGCCGCGTCATGGAACTCGAGAGCATGATCGCGCGCGCCGAGGTGATCGACGTCACCAAGCTCTCCGGGACCAAGATCAAGTTCGGCGCCACGGTGAAGCTCGTCGACGAGGACACCGAGGAAGAAAAGACCTACCAGCTCGTCGGCGAGCCAGAGGCCGACGTGCGCTCGGGCCTCGTGTCCATCACCTCACCCATTGCCCGCGCCCTCATCGGCAAAGGTGTGGGCGACACCGTCGAAGTGACGACGCCCGGCGGCGGCAAGTCCTACGAGGTCGTCGCCGTCCAGTACGGCGCCTGAGCGTCGTCGTGCGCCGCCTGTTGCGCTGGGCCGGGACGGGAGGCCTTCTCGGCCTCCTCTCCCTCGCCGCCCCGGCTTCGGCCCAGGGTCTGCCGAGCCTCGGGGGCGAGCGGCTGTCCGGCATCCGCGTCGATGTCGGACCCCTCCTCGCCCAGGGGGACGGACCCCGCGCCCGGGCGCTTCAGGACGATCTCACCCAGGCCCTGCGTGCCGAGTTCGCCGATGTTTCCGGTGGGCGCGGCCCGACCCTGGTGGTGCGCCTGCGCAGCCTGTCGATGAATCCCTATGTCGGCAACCAGGGCCGGAGCGGCTTCGGCGGCAGCATGGATTCCGACTATCTCGACGGGGAGGCTCTCCTCGTCGGTCGCCGTGGCGAGGTGCTGGCCCGGCATCCCCAGCTGTCCGTCGTCCCGGCGAGTTCCGGCGGGGCCTGGTACGATCCCGAATCGGAGCGTCGGCGGGTGACCGCCATCGCGGCGCATTACGCCGGCTGGCTTCGGCGGGCCCTGCCGTCGCAGTGATCGTCGGGCGAACCGACCGGCGGGATTGACGTGGCGGCGCCGATGGCGAAAGCGTCCCGGATGCATGCACCGTCCGGCCGTCCGGCAACGACCCCCTCCCCTCCGCGCGAGATCGCCCAGGCTAGGACCTGGATCGTCACCGACGGCAAGGCCGGCGACGAGAACCAGTGCCTCGGCCTCGCCGAGACCCTCGGCCTCGCCTTCGAGACCCGGCGCATCACGCCGCGCCCGCCCTTCGGCTGGATGGCGCCGTGGGGGCCGGTGGACCCGGGCGATCGGCCGGGCCGGGCGCGCGGCGCCCTGTCGGGGCCGCTGCCCGACATCCTCGTCGCCTCGGGTCGGCGGTCGGTACCGTACCTGCGGGCCGTCCGCGAAGCCTCGGGGGGACGAACCTTCACGGCGTTCCTCAAGGACCCGCGCACGGGACCGCAGACCGCCAACTTCGTTTGGGTGCCGGATTACGACGACCTGCGGGGGGAGAACGTCTTCACCACCCTCACCGCGCCGCATCAGGTGTCCGCCAAGCGCCTCGCCGCCGCGCGCGCCCGGCCCGATCCGCGCCTCGCCGGCTTGCCCTGGCCGCGCATCGCCGTGCTCATCGGCGGCGACAGCCGGCATCTCACCTACCGCAACGCCGACATGCGCCGCCTCGTGCGCGATCTGACCAAGCTCTCGGAGGGCGGCTGCTCGCTGATGTTGACGGTCTCGCGCCGCACCCCGCCGGACCTGCGCGACGCCCTCGAGGCCCTGGTCGCGGCCAAGGGCGGGTTCTTCTGGGACGGGACGGGCGAGAACCCCTACGTCGCCATGCTGGCGCTCGCCGAGTCCATCGTGGTCACGTCGGATTCGGCGAACATGGTCGGCGAGGCCGTGAGCACGGGCGCCCCGGTCCTCCTGTTCGACCTGCCGAAGACCTATATCCGTCACAGGCGGCTGTTCGCGGGCCTCGCCATGGCGGGCGCGTTGAAGCCCTTCATCGGTCGTTTGGAGACCTTGCGCTACGAACCCCTCGACGCGACGCCGGCCATCGCGCAGGCGATGGCGCGGGCCTACGATGCGCATGTCGCGCGCCTGGCCTCCGCCGACCCATCCTGAAGGAGACGAATCCGATGGCGCACACCCATTCCAAGCTCGTCATCATCGGCTCGGGGCCGGCCGGCTACACCGCCGCCATCTACGCCGCACGCGCCATGGTCGAGCCCCTGATGATCTCCGGCTTCCAGCCCGGCGGCCAGCTCATGATCACCACGGATGTGGAGAACTATCCGGGCTTCGCGCAAGCGATCCAGGGGCCGTGGCTCATGGAGCAGATGCGCGCCCAGGCCGAGCATGTCGGCACCAGAATCGTGTCCGAGTACATCACCAAGGTCGATCTCAAGGTCCGGCCGTTCCGGCTGGAAGCCGATTCCGGCGAAACCTACTCGTGCGACGCCCTCGTCATCGCCACGGGCGCCCAGGCGAAGTGGCTCGGCCTGCCCTCCGAAGCGGCGTTCCAGGGCTTCGGCGTCTCGGCCTGCGCCACCTGCGACGGCTTCTTCTTCCGGGGCAAGGAGGTCGTGGTGGTCGGCGGCGGCAACACCGCCGTGGAGGAGGCGCTCTATCTCGCCAACCTCGCCTCCAAGGTGACGGTGGTCCACCGCAGGGGCGAGTTCCGGGCCGAGCGCATCCTGCAGGAGCGCCTGTTCAAGCATCCCAACGTCGAGGTGCTGTGGCACCACGCCGTCGAGGAAGTCTGCGGCACGCAGAAGCCCCCGTCGGTGACGCACCTGCGCCTCAAGGACGTGCGCTCGGGCGAGATCGTCGAACGCAAGACCGACGGCGTGTTCATCGCCATCGGGCACCAGCCCGCGACGGCGATCTTCGAGGGTCAGCTCGCCATGCGCGACGGCGGCTACATCGAGACCAAGCCGGGGACGACCCACACGGCGATTCCCGGCGTCTATGCCGCCGGCGACGTCACCGACGACATCTACCGCCAGGCGATCACGGCGGCCGGCATGGGCTGCATGGCGGCCCTCGACGCCGAAAAGTTCATCGCCGCCCTCGAAGTCGGCGAGACCCCACAGCAAGCTGCGGCCGAATAGCGATTTTTGTCCGCCGCGGCTTGCGCCCGGCCGCAACACAATCGCAAGATCGAAGTCCTAACCTGAGCGCTGACGGCATGGGCCGTCGGCGCTTCTCGCATGGACGACCCACACTGTGATCCGTGGGCATCCGTGCGGCGCGTGTCAGGGTCCGGGCCGGCAACGGCGAACGGGACGGCACCGGGGTGCGTACGGGAGTGGACGCCGTGGACTGGGACAAGATCCGCATCTTCCTCAACGTCGCCGAGGCCGGCAGCTTCACGCGCGCCGGCGACGACATCGGCCTGAGCCAATCGGCCGTCAGCCGCCAGATCAGCGCCCTCGAGCGCGAGTTGAAGGCACCTCTGTTCCACCGCCATGCCAGGGGGCTGATCCTCACCGAGCAGGGCGACCTGCTGTTCCGCGCCGCGCGGGACATGAAGCTGCGCCTGGAGAACACCCGCGCGCGCCTCGTCGAAACCAGCGAGCGCCCGTCCGGCGACCTCAAGGTGACCACCACCGTGGGGCTCGGCACCTCGTGGCTCGCCCAGCGCGTGGCCGAGTTCCTCGACCTCTACCCCGACGTCCGCGTCGAGATGATCCTCACCAACGAGGAACTCGACCTCGCCATGCGGGAGGCCGACGTCGCGATCCGCATGCGGCGGCCGGCCCAGCCCGACCTGATCCAGCGCCGGCTGTTCACGGTGCATTACCACGCCTACGCGGCGGCCGACTACGTCAAGCGCTTCGGCGAGCCCAAGAGCATCGCCGACCTCGACAACCACCGGCTGATCTCGTTCGGCGGCAACGAGCCGTCCTACCTGCTCGCCACCCACTGGCTCGCCACCGTCGGGCGCGAGGGCCAGGAGCGCCGGCCGATCCACTTCACGGTGAACAACATCACGGCCCTGCAGCAGGCCATGGAGACGGGCGCCGGCATCGGCATCCTGCCCGACTACGCCGTGGAGAGCGGGACCGGCCTCGTCCAGGTCATGCGCGACAGCGAGATGCCGCACATGGAGAGCTACCTCGTCTACGCGGAGGAGATGCGCACCGTCGCCCGCGTGCAGGCGTTCCGGGACTTCCTCGTGGCCAAGGCGCAGCGCTGGATCTACTGAGCGCCGCGCCTGGGCCCCGTCACACGAACAGGCGTTCCTTCTCCAGGCCCTTGTAGAGACCCGCGACCTGCTCGCCGTAGCCGTTGTAGATCAGGGTCGGCACGCGCTGGTCGGTGCCCAGCACCCGCTCCGTCGCCTGGCTCCAGCGCGGGTGCGAGACGGCCGGATTGACGTTGGCCCAGAAGCCGTATTCGGCCGATTGCAGGCCTTCCCAGAAGGTCTTGGGCCGCTCGGCGACGAACGAGATCTTGGTGATCGATTTCACCGACTTGAAGCCGTACTTCCACGGCACCGCGAGGCGGATCGGCGCGCCGAACTGGTTCGGCAGGGCCTTGCCGTAGATGCCCGTGACCACGAAGGCGAGGTCGTTGGCCGCCTCCGCCATGGTCAGCCCCTCGATGTACGGCCAGGGGTACAGGAACGAGCGCTGGCCCGGCGCCATGGCGGGGTCGAGGAAGGTCTGCATCTGGATGTACTTCGCACCCGAGGCGGGTTTGGCGAGCGCCACCAGCTTCGAGAGGGGAAACCCCGTCCACGGCACGGCCATGGACCACGCCTCGACGCAGCGGTGGCGGTAGAGCCGCTCCTCCAGGGTCACCTTGCGCAGGAGGTCCTCGAAGCCGATCTCGAACGGCTTCTCGACGAGGCCGTCGATCTTGATGGTCCAGGGCTTGGTCTTGAGGGCGTTGGCCGCCGGCAGCACGCTCTTCGACATGCCGAATTCGTAGAAGTTGTTGTAGTCGCCGCTGTACTTCTCCGCCGTGACGGCGCGGTCGAGGGCGTAGGCCTCGTTGCGGGGCGCCGGGTACAGGCCGGGCTCGGCGGCGGCGTGTGCACCGCGGGCGCCCAGGAGCGCCGATGCGGCCAGACCGGCCCCGGCGCCGAGCAGGGCGCGGCGGTCGAGGAAGACGCTCTCGGGGGTCGCGAGGTGCTCCGGGATTTCCCAGCCGCGCGGACGCTTGATGTGCATGTGAGGCTCCTTCGCAGATGCCGGCCGGAACGCTTCACTTCGACGCCCGGCGTCGATTCTCGGCATCCGCCCGATGCCCACCATACGGACCGGCGGCCCGTTTGGTTACACGCGGCGCGATCTCACGAAGCGGGCGGATCGTCGCGCAGGGCCCGGCGCAGGACCTTGCCGACATTGGTCTTCGGCAGGGCCTCGTGGAACACCACCCGGCGCGGCACCTTGTAGCCCGTGAGCTGGGTCCGGGCGAAGGCCCGCAGGAGATCGGGCGTGGTCTCGTCGGTTCGCCGGACGACGTGGGCCACCACCATCTCGCCGGTCTCGTCATGGCGCGCGCCCACCACGGCGCATTCGAGGACGCCGGGATGGCCGGCCAGCACCTCCTCGATCTCGTTGGGGTAGACGTTGAACCCCGAGACCAGGATCATGTCCTTCATCCGGTCGACGATGCGGACCTGCCCGTCGGGCTCGAACACCGCGACGTCGCCCGTGCGGAAGTATCCGTCCGGCGTGGTGGCCCGCGCGGTCTCGTCGGGGCGCTTCCAGTAGCCGGCCATGACCTGGGGCCCGCGCACGCACAATTCGCCGGGCTCGCCGGGGCCGGCGCTCCGCCCGTCCACGGTGCGGATGGCGACGTCCGTCGACGGAAGCGGGAAGCCGATGGTGCCGGACCATTCGACGAGGCTCGGCGGGTTCACGCAGACCACGGGCGAAGTCTCGGACAGGCCGTAGCCCTCGACGATGGTGGTGCCGGTGATGGTCTTCCACTTGGCCGCCACGGGGGCCTGCACCGCCATGCCGCCGGCGATGACGAAATCGATGTGGCCGAAATTCACCGCCCCGATGCCCGGATGATTCACCAGCAGGTTGAACAGGGTGTTGACCCCGGAGAGGTGGGTGAAGCGGTTGCCCTTGAGGGTCTTCACGAAGCCGTCGGCGTCGCGCGGGTTCGGGATCAGCAGACAGGACCCGCCGAGCTTCACGAACAGGAAGAAACAGCAGGTCAGGGCGAAGATGTGGTAGAGCGGCAGGGCCGTGATCATCACCCGCTCGTGGCCGTCGTCGCCGTCGATGCAGAACCAGGTCTGGCACTGGGCGACGTTGGCGACGATGTTGCGGTGGGTCAGCATCGCCGCCTTGGCGACCCCCGTGGTGCCGCCGGTGTATTGCAGGAAGGCGAGGTCGTCGGGAGCGAGGGCGACGACCGGGCGCGGCAGGGTCCGGCCGAGGCGCTGGACCTGCTCGAACCGGACCGTCCGCTCGGGCGGCAGGGCATAGGCCGGCACCGCTTTCTTCAGGGTGCGGCTGGCCCAGCCGATGGCCCGCCCCTTGAGGCCGAGGCCGTCGCCCGGCCCGGCGACGACGATGCGCTCCAGGCTTACCTCGGCAAGGGACGTCTCCACCGTGTGGGCGAAATTCTCGAGGACGAAGAGGGCGCGCGCGCCGGAATCGGCGAGCTGCGCGGTAAGTTCGCGCGGCGTGTACAGCGGGTTGACGTTGACGACGGTGCAGCCGGCGAGCAACACCCCAAGGATCGCCACCGGGTAGGCCGGCACGTTGGGCATCATGATCGCGATGCGGTCGCCCTTGCCGTAGCCCTGCGCCGCGAGCCACGCCGCCACCGCCCGCGCGGATTCGCCGAGCGCGCCGTAGGTGATGCGGGAGCCGAAGCACTGCACCGCCGGCCGGTCGGGATGGCGCCGCAGGGTGTCCTCGAACAGGTCGACGAGGGTGCCGAGGGCCGCCACGTCGATCTCCGCCGGCATTCCCTGCGGGTAGGCGGACAGCCACGGACGCTCGGCGCCACGACGAGGGGCCACCCGATCCTGGGGCATTGCGAACCTCCCTGTGATGTGGCGCAGCGGCTTGGTGCCGCTTTCGTTCACATCTGAACCATCTTTTCGGATTTGCCGGCCCGGATCAAGCCACCGCGCCGGATGGTGGCCGATGGCGCGCCCGGTTGTCGAGCCAGGCGAGCGCCGAATGGGGCAGGAAGGCGAGGAGGACGAGGGCGGCGGCGAGGGCCGCCTCCCCGCCCGTGAGCGGGCGGCGCGGCCAGGCGCCGAGCCCGGCGGTGTGGGCGAGACCGAGTACCGCGAGGGCGAACCAGAGCGACAGGTATCGCACCAGCACGCGCCCGCCCGCCGCCAGGAGCCATCGGCCCCAGCCTCCACCCCTTCGGACAGTGCCGGCCATGAGCAGGCCGCCGAAACCGAGGGCGAGGCCGAACACGAACGCGGCCGAGGCCGCGCCGAGGCCGTAGGCCACCGTCATGGTCTGCCCGTTGAGGAAGGCGACGCCGCCCGTGGCGAAGCCCGACCGCAGGGTCGGGCCGCCGAAGGTCGGATACAGGCCGGCGACGAGCAGCATCGCGACCGCGACCGCGCCGCCGGCGAGGCGCCGGACGGGTCGGCCCGGCCCCGGCCGGATCATCGTCACGAGGAGGGCGGCGAGCCCGTACAGGATGGCGGCGGCGAACAGCGGGTACCGGTCGAGGAAGAAGCCGTAGAATCGCGCCTCGACCACCCCCGGCAGGACCATGCGCTGGCTGAACCCCGTCGCCCAGGCCAGGCCCACGCCGAGGATCGCGGCCGCCGCCGGGGCCAGCGCCCAGGCGGCGGCGGATACGCGGCTCACGCCTCGTAGTTGTCGCGCACGAGGCGATCGAGGAGGCGCACGCCCCAGCCCGCACCCCAGCTCCGGTTGATCTCCGACGACGAGGACGACATGGCGACGCCCGCGATGTCGAGATGCGCCCACGGCACGTCGTTGGTGTAGCGCTTGATGAAGGACGCGGCAGTGGCCGCACCCCCGTGGCGACCACCGGTGTTCTTCATGTCGGCGAACTTAGAGTCGATGGCCTTGTCGTAGGCCGGGATCAGCGGCATCCGCCATACGGCCTCGCCGGTCGCCTCGCCGGCGGCGGTGAGCTTGGCGGCGAGGTCGTCGTCGGTGGAGAACAGGCCGGCGATGTCCTGGCCGAGCGCCACGATGATCGCGCCCGTGAGGGTGGCGAGGTCGATGATGAACTTCGGCTTGTAGGCGCCCTGGACGTGCCAGACCACGTCGGCGAGCACGAGGCGTCCCTCCGCGTCGGTGTTGATGATCTCGATGGTCTGGCCCGACATGGAGGTGACGATGTCGCCGGGGCGGAAGGCGTCGCCGTCGGGCATGTTCTCCACGATGCCGATGGCACCGACCACGTTCACCTTCGCCTTGCGGGACGCCAGGGCGTGCAGGGTGCCGACGACGCAGGCCGCACCCCCCATGTCGCCCTTCATATCCTCCATGCCGGCCGCCCCCTTGATGGAGATGCCGCCGGAATCGAAGCACACGCCCTTGCCGACGAGGGCGATGGGGGCCTCGTCCGCCGCTCCGCCGTTCCAGCGCATGATCACCACGCGGGGCTCGCGCACCGAGCCGCGGGCCACGGCGAGGAGCGCGCCCATGCCGAGGGCTTCGAGCTTGCCGGGGCCGAGCACCTCGACCTCGACGCCGAGCTTCGTCAGGTCCTCGGCGCGGCGGGCGAACTCCGCCGGGAAGAGGACGTTCGGCGGCTCGTTGACGAGTTCACGCGCCAGGATCACGCCCTCGGCCACCGCATCGGTGGTCCTGACGGCGGCCTCGGCGGCGGCCGGATCGGTCACCATGAGGGTGAGCGTCGTGCCGCGGGTCTCCTCGCCCTCGGGCTTCTTCTTGGTCTTGTAGCGGTCGAAGCTGTAGTGACGCAGGCGGGCGCCCAGCGCGATGTCGGCGGCGTTCTCGGGCGTCACCGTCACGCCCGGGAGCACCAGCGCCAGGGTGGCGGTGCGGCCCGTGACCTTGCTGGCGGCAAAGCCGCCGAGCGCCGGCCAGTCGAGCTTGGCCCGGTCCTTCTCGGAGCCGAGGCCGACCACCACCAGGCGGTCCACGTCGAGGCCGGCGGGGGCCGGCAGGGTGAGGGCCGAGAGGGACTTGCCCTTGAAGCGCTCGCTCGCGGCGGCGCGGACGACCAGGTCGGCGGCACCGCGCCCGACGGCCTGGGCTACCTCGGGTGCGAGGGCGAGATCGTCGCCGACGAAGACGACGAGGTCGCCCCGGCCCACCGGTCCGAGGGCCCCGAATGCGATCGTGATACCGTCCGCCATGCCTGCAGCTTTCCATGGGCGCGCCAAGGTCGCGCGTCGAGTGTGTGCGGCGCGGCACGCGAAGGACGGGCGGCGCCGGATCGGTTTCCTGTGTACCCGACGAGCGTCAGAACGCAACGCGATGGCGCGGCGGCGGAAAACGCCGTCAAACCGCCCGGTTTGGTGCGCTTCAGGGGTGGCTCGACGCGACCTGCGGGCCTGCGCTACATCGGCGGGTCGCCGCATCGGTGACCCGGCCAAACGTCCCCCGGGAGATCCGTCCGCGAGAACCGATGACGCAGATCGAGCGCTACATCTTCCGAATCGCGTTCGGAGCCTTCCTCGCCTGCCTCGTCGGCCTCACGGGTACGATCTGGGTGACGCAGGCCCTGCGGGAACTCGACCTCATCACCGCCAAGGGCCAGACCCTGGTGATCTTCTTCCTCATCACCGGCCTGTCCCTGCCGACCCTGGTCACCGTGATCTCGCCGGTGGCCCTGTTCATCGCCGTGGTCTACGCCTTGAACAAGCTCAACGGCGATTCCGAGCTCATCGTCATGTCGGCGGCGGGGATGAAGCCACGCCGCATCCTGCGCCCGTTCCTTACCCTCGGCCTCGCCGTCAGCTTCGCCGTGGCGTTCCTGACGATCCAGGTGATGCCGTCCTCGTTCCAGGAACTGCGCGACGTGCTCACCCGGGTGCGGGGCGACTTCATCGCCAACGTGGTCAAGGAAGGCCAGTTCACCAGCCTCGACAGCGGCATCACCTTCCATTTCCGCGAGCGTGGACCGGGCGGATCGCTGCTCGGCATCTTCATCCAGGACAAGCGCGAGGCGGGAAAAAGCGTGGTCTACCTCGCCGAGCGCGGCCAGGCGGTGGATTACGGCGGCCAGAGCTACCTCGCCCTGGAGAAGGGCAGCGTGCACCGGCAGCAGAAGGATTCGCGCGACTCCTCGATCATCACCTTCGAGCGCTACACCGTGGATCTGGCCGCCTTCACGCCTCCGGATTCGGAGGTGACCTACAAGCCGCGCGAGCGCTCGACGACGCAGCTGTTCTTTCCCGATCGGGCGGAGGGCTACTACCAGCTCCAGAAGGGCCGCTTCCGCTCCGAGCTGCACGACCGCCTGTCGTCGTGGCTCTACCCGCTGGCGCTCACCTTCATCGCCTTCGCGGCGCTCGGCGATCCCCGCACCACCCGCCAGGGCCGGGGGCTCGCCGTCGCCGGAGCGGTGCTGGCGGTGGTGGTGCTGCGCATCGCAGGGTTCGCCGCCACCAGTGCCGCCACCCGCAGCCAGGGCGCCGTCGTGGCGATCTACGCCGTGCCGCTGCTGGCCATCGCGCTGTCCAGCGTCGTGATCTTCCACGGGCCCGCGGTCCGGGCCTGGAACGCGCGCCTCGCCGGGCTGCTGCGCCGCCGACGCCTCGGACGGGCCTGAGCCGTGAGCGCACTCATCGGCCTCACCCTCGGGCGCTACTTCGCGCTGCGGTTCCTGCGCACCATCCTGGGCGTGTTCCTCACGGTCTTCACCCTGGTCTACACCCTCGATTTCGTCGAGCTCCTGCGCCGCGCCGGCGACGCCGAGGGCGCGTCCACGGGGTTGATGGCCCAGCTCGCCCTGTTCCGCACCCCGGCGGTGGCCGAGGGCGTGCTGCCCTTCGCGATCCTGTTCGGATCGATGGCCTCGCTGCTGCAGCTCTCGCGCAAGTTGGAACTCGTGGTGGCGCGGGCCGCCGGGATCTCGGCGTGGCAGTTCCTCCAGCCCGGCCTGTTCGTGGCGCTCGCCATCGGGGCCTTCACGGTGGGCGTCTACAATCCGGTCTCGGCCCTGCTGAAGCAGCGCTCCACCGAGATCGAGGCGAAGATCTTCGCGCGCTCCACCAAGGCGGGTTCGGGCAAGGACATCTGGATCCGCCAGCGCAGCGTCGACGGGCAGGCGATCCTGCGGGCCGAGACGGCCATCGAGGGCACCACGACGCTGGCGGGCGTCTCGGCCTACACCTTCGACGAGGCCGGGGCGTTCGTGTCGGAGATCGATGCCGCGCGGGCGATCCTCCACGACGGGTACTGGGAGCTGCAGGAGGCCCGCCTCCTCACCCCGGACGCGCCGCCGGAGGGCTTTTCCACATATCTCATCGCCTCCACCCTCGACCCCGGACAGGTGCGCCAGCGCTTCACACCCCCGGAATCTGTGCCTTTCTGGCAACTTCCCGAGACCATCGCACGCAACGAGCGGGCGGGGTTGGATGCCACGCGCTACCGTCTCCAGTATGACGTGCTCATGGCGCGCCCCGTTCTCTTCGTCGCCATGGTGCTCGTGGCGGCCAGCGTTTCCTTAAGGTTCTTCCGCTTTGGTGGCGTGGGAAAGCTCGTGCTCGGCGGCGTGGCGGCCGGGTTCGCGCTCTACGTCGCCCGGCAGCTCCTCGAGGGACTGGGTGCGTCCGGGATCGTGACGCCGGCGGTGGCGGCGTGGTTCCCGGCTGTGGTAGGAAGTCTTCTCGGTACGCTCACGCTTCTCTACCAGGAGGACGGCTGATGCTGATCTCCGGATCGGGAAACGGGGTGGGGTCGTGGCAGGAGTTGGGACTCGCGTTGCGTAAGGTCGCCGACATCGCACTCGCCGCCGGTCTGCTGGCGCTGCTCCCGGCCGTGGTCTCCACCGCGGCCGATGCCCGTCCGGCTGCGCAAACGGACGCCAAGACGACGGACGCCAAGACGACGGACGCCAAGACGACGGACGCCAAGGCGAAGCCGGCTTCGGGCAAGCCCGCCTCGAACAAGCCGGCCGAGCGCCTTCTCGTGGAGGCGGCCGAGCTCGTCTACGACAACGACAAGAACACCGTCGCGGCGCGCGGCAACGCCGAGCTGCATTACGGTCCGCGCACCCTGCAGGCCGACCGCGTCCTCTACGACCGCAACACCAGCCGGGTCTTCGCCGAGGGCAACGTCCGCCTCACCGACGAGACCGGGGCGGTGCTGACCGGCGCGAAGATGGAGCTGACGGACGACTTCAAGAACGGCTTCATCGACGCGCTGCGCATCCAGCAGACCATCGAGGTGAAGGGCCAGCCCGTCCGCACCCGGTTCTCGGCGCCCCGCGCCGAGCGGATCGAGGGCGACCGGACGAGCTTCGAGTACGGCACCTACACGGCCTGCGAGCCGTGCAAGAACAACCCGGAGACGCCGCCGCTGTGGCAGATCCGCGCCACCAAGATCATCCACAACAACGAGACCCATACCATCGCGTTCGAGGAATCGACCCTCGAGATCGCCGGCATCCCGCTCGCCTACCTGCCGTATTTCGAGACGGCCGATCCGAGCGTGAAGCGCAAATCCGGCTTCCTCACGCCGCGTTTCATTTCGTCCACGGCGCTCGGCAGCGGCCTCGCCGTGCCGTACTTCTTCAATCTCGCGCCGGATTACGACCTGACCCTGTCGCCGGCTTTCCTCAGCAACCAGGGTGTGCTGGGCCAGGCCGAGTTCCGCCAGCGCCTCGAGACGGGTTCATACAACCTGCGTCTCTCGGGCATCTTCCAGACGACGCCGAGCGCGTTCCTGCCCGGGCCGCTGGGCGCCGGGGACCGCGATTTCCGCGGCGCCGTCGAGTCGAAGGGCCAGTTCTACATCAACGACCGCTGGCGCACGGGCTGGGACCTCGTCGGCGTCACCGACAAGTGGTTCCTGGACAACTACCGCATCCGCAACCAGAGCATCACGACGGACTATTTCCGCGAGGCGGTCTCGACGGCCTACCTCATCGGACAGGGCGACCGCTCGTGGTTCGAGGCGCGGGGCTACTACTTCAAGGGCCTGTCGAGCTTCGACTGGCAGAAGGAACAGCCCATCGTTGCGCCGGTCATCGACTACGACAAGCGCATCAACGGGCCGGCCCCGCTCGGCGGCGAGGTCCGATTCGAATCCAACATCACCAGCCTGACCCGCGAGGCCACGGACTTCCAGGGCATTCCCCGCACGGGCGCGTACCTGCTGAGCCCGAGCGCCAACGGCCAGAGCTTCCCGCTCTACGAGACCTGCCTGACCTTCACCCGCAGCACCTGCCTGATCCGCGGCCTGGCCGGCACGACGACCCGCGCCTCGGCGCAGGTGTCCTGGCGCCGGACCTTCATCGACGACGCCGGTCAGGTGTTCACGCCGTTCGCCTACCTGCGCACCGACGCGTTCTTCGTCGACCCGCGTAATTCCGGCTACCAGAACGCCCTGGCGCAGAACCTGACGACCCAGGATTCCGACATTTCCGGCCGGGTGATGCCGGCCATCGGCCTCGATTACCGCTACCCGTTCGTCTCGAATTTCGGGCCGCTGGGCGTCCACACCCTGGAGCCCATCGTCCAGGTCATCGCCCGTCCGAGCGAGACCCGCATCGGCCGCCTGCCCAACGAGGACGCGCAGAGCCTCGTCTTCGACGACACCTCCCTGTTCCAGTGGGACAAGTTCTCAGGGTACGACCGGGTCGAGGGCGGCCTGCGGACCAACATCGGCGGGCAATATTCCGTTGTCACGCCCGCCGGCTGGTACGCGAACGTGATGTTCGGCGAGTCGATCCAGATCGCCGGCGTCAACTCGTTCCGCCGCGGCGACATCGCCAATGTGGGCCTCGATTCGGGCCTGGAGAACCGCCGGTCCGACTTCGTCGGCCGGTTCCAGCTCTCGCCGAACCAGAACATCAGCTTCATTTCGCGGGCGCGGTTCGACCAGCGGGATTTTGCCGTCAACCGGTTCGAGACGGGCGTGACGGCCCGCTTCGCCCCGTTCCTGCCCCTCGACCTGTCGGTGTTCTATTCCTACTACGAGGCCCAGCCGGCCCTCGGCTTCGTACATCGGCGCGAGGGCGTGACCGCGTCCGCCACCTACCATGTGACGCCGAACTGGTTCGTCACCGGCTCGGCCCTGGTGGACCTCAGCCACTACCTCGACGTGCGCGACAACTTCGCCGACGCCTACACCGCCTATCTGCAGAACCCCGTCGGCCCGTCGCCGATCTACGTGAATCCCGGCAAGTCCTACCTCTCGGGCATCAGCCTCGGGGCCGGCTATCAGGACGAGTGCACCACGGTGTCCCTGAACTACATCGTTTCGCCCATCGCCACGGCGCTGGGCACGGCGGAGCGCAACCGCACGGTGCTGCTGCGCGTCGAACTCAAGACCCTCGGCGAGGCGGACCTGCGCCAGAACCTCGGCACCGCCACCACGTCCGACGGGATCGCCACCATCCGGTGAGCCCGGCCGCCTTGCCTTGTCGGCCCCGACCTGCGACGCGGTCGGTATGACAGCGCAAGGACGGACCGCCGCGTGACCGATCACCAACCGATCGCCCTCACCCTCGGCGATCCGGCCGGGATCGGGCCGGAACTCGCCCTGATGGCTTGGCGGGACCGCGACGAAAGCCCCGGTCTGCCGCCGTTCTTCCTCATCGGCGACCCGGATTTCGTCGAGCGGCGCGCGAGCGAACTCGGGTTCTCGATCCCCATCGCGGAGGTCGGCCCGGATTACGCCACCGAGGTGTTTCCCCGCGCGCTCCCGGTGATGCCCCTGCCGAGCGGCGCCCGCATCGGCGCCGTGGCGGGCCGTCCGGACTCGGCCAACGCCGGCGCGACCCTCGAATCCATCACCGCGGGCGTCGCCCTGGTGCGCGCCGGGATCGCCACGGCGCTCGTGACCAACCCCATCGCCAAGTACGTCCTGACCCAGGTCGGCTTCGCCCATCCGGGGCATACCGAGTTCCTCGCGGCGCTGAGCGTCGAGCCCGGCGAGGCGGTGCCGCTTCCGGTGATGATGCTGTGGAGCGAGACCCTCGCGGTGGTGCCGGTGACCATCCACGTGGCCCTGCGCCGGGTCCCCGAACTGCTCACGCGGGAGCTCGTCGTCGCCACCGCCCGCATCGTCGCCCACGACCTGCGCCATCGCTTCGGCCTCGCGAACCCCCGCCTCGTCCTGTCGGGCCTCAACCCGCACGCGGGCGAGAACGGCACCATGGGCCTGGAAGATCGCGACGTGCTGGAGCCGGCGGTGGCGCAACTCCAGGGCGAGGGCATCGACATCCGCGGTCCGCTCCCGGCCGACACCCTGTTCCACCCGCGGGCGCGAGCGACCTACGACGTGGCCCTGACCCCGACCCACGACCAGGCCCTGATCCCGATCAAGACCATCGCGTTCGACGACGGGGTCAACGTGACCCTGGGATTGCCGTTCATCCGGACCTCGCCGGACCACGGCACCGCCTTCGACATCGCCGGAAGGGGCATCGCCCGTCCGGACAGCCTGATGGCGGCCCTGCGCCTCGCCGCCCGCCTCGCGAAAAGCCCCAAGTCATGAGCGATATCGACCACCGCGCCGACGACGGCTTGCCGCCCCTGCGCGACGTCGTGCGCGCGCACGGCCTGGAGCCGAAGAAGGCGCTCGGCCAGAACTTCCTGTTCGATCTCAATCTCACGGGTCGCATCGCCCGGTCGGCCGGCCCCCTCGAGGGCGTCACCGTGGTGGAGATCGGCCCCGGCCCCGGCGGCCTCACCCGCGCGCTCCTGAGTGCCGGCGCCGCCCGGGTGATCGCCGTCGAGCGCGATCCGCGCGCCCTGCCGGCGCTGGCCGAGATCGCCGCGCATTACCCGGGCCGCCTCGACGTGGTGGATGCCGACGCCCTCACCTTCGATCCCGTGCCCCTCATTGGAGCGGGTCTGGGCACCGGGCCCGTGCGGATCGTCGCCAACCTTCCCTACAATATCGGAACGCCCCTGCTGACGGGCTGGCTCACCGCGCCGGTGTGGCCGCCGTGGTGGGACAGCCTCACCCTGATGTTCCAGCGCGAGGTCGCCGAGCGCATCGTGGCGGACGAATCCGACCGCGCGAATTACGGTCGCCTGGGCGTCCTGTGCGGCTGGCGCACGGAAGCCCACATCCTGTTCGACGTCGCCCCGTCCGCCTTCGTGCCACCGCCCAAGGTGACGTCGAGCGTGGTGCGGCTGACGCCCAGGTCCTCCCCCCTGCCCTGCGCCGTCGAGACCCTGGAGCGCGTCACCCGCGCGGCCTTCGGCCAGCGCCGGAAGATGCTGCGCCAGAGCCTCAAGGCCGCGACCCCCGATCCCGCACTCCTGCTGGCGGCCGCGGGCATTCCCGAGACCGCGCGGGCCGAGGAGGTGCCGGTGGCCGGGTTCGTCGCCATGGCGCAGGCCCTGGCGTCGGGCACCTAGTCCCGCGGGCGTGTAGTCCCGCCGGCGCACGCCGTTCAGGCGCGCGCCCTGACGAACGTCTCCGCGAACATCGCGCGCAAACGGGCCTGTTCCAGCTCCCGGCCGGTGATCGTGGGGGATGGCCGCGCGAACAGGTAGCCCTGCATCTGGTCGCAGCCGAGGCCCCGCAGAATTTCGAGCTGATCGGCCGTCTCCACCCCCTCGACGGTGACGTGGAGGCCGAGGTTGTGCCCGAGATTCACGATGGCGCCGATGATCGTCAGGGTGTCGGCGTCCTGCCCGAGCCGGCGCACGAAGGACTGGTCGATCTTGATCTTGTCGAACTTGAACTGTTGCAGGTAGCTCAGGCTCGAATAGCCCGATCCGAAATCGTCGAGGGCCAGGCGGACGCCCTGCTGGCGCAGGCGCGAGAGCACGTCCACCGCGTTCGTGGCGTCCTGAATGAAGACGCTCTCGGTGATCTCGACGACGAGGCGGCTCGCGTCGAGGGCATTCCGGGCGAGGGCCGCGGCGACGATGGCCGGCACGTCCGATTGCCGGAACTGGCTCGGAGAGACGTTGACGGCGACGCGCCACGCTTTCGGCCAGGTCGCCGCCGTGGCGCAGGCCGTGTCGATCACCCACCGCCCGATCGACGCGATGAGGTCGGCCTGCTCGGCCAGGGGAATGAATTCGGCCGGTGAGACGAGGCCGCGCTCCGGGTGCTGCCAGCGGATCAGGGCTTCGAAGGTCTCGATCTCGCCGGTGCGGGCGTTCACGATGGGCTGGTAGAACAGCTGCAACTCGTCGCGGGCGATTGCGCCGCTCAGTTCGTGCTCGAGGGTGCGCCGGGCGTGGAGCTGCGCATCCATGGACGCTTCGAAGAAGCGCAGGCCACCGCGTCCCTCGTCCTTCACCCGATACAGTGCCGTATCGGCGGCGCGCAGCAGGCTCTCCACCGTGGTGCCGTCGTCCGGGTAGAGCGCGATGCCTACCGAGACACCGATCTCGACGGTGTGGCTATCGATCCGGAACGGCCGGGCGAGTTCGGCGAGGAGCTGGGTCGCCACCTCCGAGACATGCGCCGGCGTCGCCGCCTGGGGTAGGACGACGATGAACTCGTCACCGCCGATCCGCGCGAGGGTGTCGGTCGGGCGCAGCTCGCCGAGGAGACGCCGGGACACCTGAACCAGCAGCTCGTCGCCCGCCGCATGTCCGTACAGGTCGTTGATCGGCTTGAAACGATCGAGGTCGAGATAGAGCACCGCCAGACCGCTCCCGACCTGTGCAGCGGTCGCGATCGCGTGATCGATGCGCTGCTCCATCAGGTAGCGGTTGGGCAGATCCGTCAGGGCATCGTGCAGGGCGAGGTGACGGATGCGGGCTTCGTCACGCCTGAGCGCCGTGAGATCGCGCAGGGCGACCGCGGTCGCCGGTCGACCGCCGAACTCGATGATGCGGCACGACAGTTCCACGGGAACGAGGACGCCCGCCCCCGTACGCGCCTCGAACTCCTCGGGATGCAGGTCCTCCAACCGCCGGGTCGCGCGCCGGATCAGGGCTGGGGCGTCGGACCGGGAGAAGAGATCGAGGACCGGCTTGCCGATGATGTCCTCGACCGGCATGCCGAACAGGCGCGTTCCGGCGCTGTTGACCTCAAGTACCTTTCCGTCACGATGAATGAGCAGGACCTCGTAGGCCAGGTTGCTGAGCAACCGCATCCGGCTGATCTCGTCGAGGTTGCGACGCGACAGGTGCTGCTGCAGCAGCAGGGCCGTCAGGCCGGCGACGAGGACGAGCAGGCTGATGGACCCGACCGCGAAGCCGAGCTGCGTCGACCCGAGAAGAAGGTCGGCCCCCTCCAGGGGCTCCAGGGGGATGATCGACACGGCGGCCATACCGGTGAAGTGTAGGCCACAGATCGCGAGGGTGAGCCAGATCGCCACCTCGACGCGCCGCGCGAGGCTGAGAAGCGCCCGGGCTCGGGTCAGGGCAACGATCCCGAACCCCACGCTGAGCGCCACCGAGGTGATGACGTAGGAAGGATCGAGCACGACGAGGCTGGAGGCCCGCATCGCACTGACGCCGAGGTAATGCATGCCGGCGACGCTCAGACCCAGGATCGTTCCGGGGAGCACTGCGGCCATGGGGGTGCCGAGCAGGCGGTGCCGCACGAGGAGCGCGAGCAAGGTTCCGAGGACGCACACCAGGATCGACGCGCCCGTAAGGCCGAGTTCGTAGGCGATCTCGGTCGCGGGTGTGAACGCCAGCATGGCGACGAAGTGCAGCGACCACACGCTACAGCCGAAGACGGCCGCCGAGGCGAGCATCCAGCGCGAGAAGGCGCGCTGACCCGACAGTTCCACCTGAGCCATCGTCGTCGTCGCAGCAAAACAACCGAGGATACAAATGACGGCGGACAATCCGACGAGGCGATAGTCATGCTCGTGGAATATGCAACCTTGAGTTGTCAGCATTGCGATGACCAAGCGAGTTCCAGCTGCGTCCTTTCTTGATCTGCGATAATTATTTCCAAGTCGAAACGGCGTTCCCTCACAAACCCGTGGCTTAATAGGATGGTTAACGAATTTATATGTTTGCTTTTAGCCTATAGGGCTTGGTACAAATTACAAATGTCTTGTTTTTATTTGTCGGTTTTAGCGTCGCGACGCAAATATCGAGGCCCGCCAAAATTTGGGCATTAAGGAATCAGCAATTCGCGAGTATTGACCTGGATATTAAATCCACAATGAGATCCTGCAAGTCTTGTGCGTCCGTCAAAGCGTGATGCGACGACGATGGACCAACGTACCCATTCGGTGTCCGGGACCCATCGATCCAAACAAAAAGGGCCGCCTGGTTTCCCGGGCGGCCCTCGCTTTTCATTCGGATGGTGAAGGCTTCAGTGACCCTGCTGGATCGCCGAGAGTACCCAGCGACCGCCGCGCTCGCGCACGAAGGTCCAGAGCTCCACGGCCTCGGGTGCGCCAGTCTCGACGACGCGGTTGGTGCGACGGTCCAGGGTGACGTCCTTGATGGCGTAGCGCATGGCCACGGTGGCGTACTCGGCGTTGCCCTCGCCCCACGATTCCGACAGGTCGCCCTGAAGGAGCTTCACGTCGGAGATGCGGTTGACGACACCCTTCGCTTCGTTGGCGCGGAGCTCCTCGACGAAGTAGCCGGCCATCTCGGGGGTCGCGAGGTTGCGCAGGGCGGGCACGTCCTCACGGCCGTAGGCGTCCTGAACCCCGTTCAGGGCGATCTCGAAGCTCTCGAAGTCACCCGGTCCGATCTGGACCGGACGCGCCTGCACCGGCTGCACGGGCGCAGGACCGCGACCCATTCCGCCGAGGGCGCCACCCACGGGGCCGCGGCCGGCATTGCCGCCGAGGCCACCGCCCATGCCGGTCCCACCCATGCCGGTCCCGTTCGCACCGTTTCCGCTCAGGTCCGAGCGAGCGTGACCGGCCGCGGCCGGACTCGCCTGGCGACGGCGGAACCAACGCACGGCGAAGGAGACGATGAGAACGAGGAGGCCGACCTGGAGCAGGAGGCCGATGAACGACGCGATGCCGCCGAGCCCGCCCGAGAAGCCGCTGCCGAGGAGCGCGCCGAGGAGGCCGGCGCCGAGAAGGCCCGCCATGAAGCCGCCACCGAAGCGCGGGCGCTGGGCCGCAGCCGGGTTCATGCCGGGATTGCCCATGGCTGGACCGGGCTGGGTCTGCGTGCGCTGGATCGGCGCTGCGGTCGAGGGGGCCGTGGTGGTGGCCGAGGGGGCATCGTGAGTGCGCGAGCCGCGCGAACCCATGCCGCCGCTGCTGCCGCCCGGACGTGCCTCCGCCAAGGGCGCCGCCAGTGCCAGCGCGGCGGCGAGCGTGAGGATGGTGGCCGCGCGCTTGCGGCGCGTGGGGGTGGTGAGCATGGATTCGCCCCTGATGCGGTTCGTTTGAGAGTCTGGCGGAAGCGCCAGTCACTATATGGTGACGGGCGAGGCGCGGTTTTAGTCCATCTCGCCCCGCGCTTTTTTTCCGTCCTCAAGCCACGGCCGGGAAGACGAGGCGGACCACGGTGCCTTCGCCGGGCTTGCTCTCGAGGTTCACCGTGCCGTTCTGGCGCTTGACCAGACCATGGACGATGGCGAGGCCGGTGCCGCGCCCGGCCTCACGGCTGGTGATGAACGGAGCGAGCGCGCGCGCCGCCATCTCGGGCGACATGCCGTGGCCGGTATCCGTCACCGTGATGCCGACGGCACCGTCCCCGGGGCGCTGCAGGGCGCGATCCCCCACCGGTACCGCGAAGGTCGCGATGGTGATGCGGCCCGCTCCCGGCATCGCCTCGCACGCGTTGGCCACGATGTGGTTGAGGGCGAGTTCCACCTGGCGCGGGTTGCTCAGGCCGCAGGCGAGGCCCGGCGTGGTGCGGACGTCGAGGCTGATCCGCACCGGCAGACTCGGACCCATGCGTGCGCCGAACTCGGTGATCAGGGCGTTGAGGTCCACGGGCCGGACGTCCGGGGCGATCCGACGCGAGAACGCGAGGAGCTGGCGTGTCAGGATCGTCGCCCGCTCCGCCGCATCCGTGGAGCGCAGGATGGCGCGCTGGATGAAGGGCTCGTCGCGGTCGCTCAGACGCCGTTTCAGGCCGTCGATGTAGCCGATGAGGATCTGGAGGAAATTGTTGAACTCGTGCGCCACGCTGTTGGTGAGGAGGCCGAGCGCCTCGCGCTGGCGCGACAGGCTGAGGGCCCCTTCGGCATCGCGACGGCGGGAGACGTCGACGATCTGGACGAGCCGCCGATCGGTGCCGGGCACCGGCGCCACCAGGATCTGCGCCCAAAACGCGGCTCCGGCGCGGGTGTAGGCCAGGAGCTCGACGCCCTCGGGCGGCGTATCGGTGAGCGCCGTCGCGAGGGCGATCCGCGCCGCCCGGTCCGTATCCGGTCCGAGGAGGAAATGGGTGCTGCGGCCGGTCACCGCCTCGGCGCCGTAGCCGGTGAGCGTCAGGAACGCCGGGTTGGCGAAGACGATCCGTTCGCCGTCCGGGCCGGCCTCGACGAGCAGTGCCGGCACCCGCGACGCCGCGAGGTAGGCCTGCGGGGCCGCATCCGGCCGGTCGTTCGGCGCCTGATCGTCCGGTGGGGGCGATGCCATGGCCTGTCCGCGCGTGCGAGGCGTCTCGGCGCCTCTTCACGAAACGCCCTCGGCCCATCTGGGTTCGACACGAGAACCGCGGGTGACCGGGCGTTCCGCGAGGCACGTTCCGCCTTCGGGATCTCAGGCATAAACCGATCCGGCGGAGCGGCAAAGCTTCGTCCAGGCCGCTACTGCCGCACCCACATCACCCGGCCGATCCAGGCGATCTCGGCCACGTTGACGACCCGGTCAGCATGGTCCGGATTGAGCGACACGAGTTCGATGGTGCGGGCGGTGCGGCGCTTGAGTTCCTTGGCCAGGACTTCACCTGCGCTCAGGCGCACCACGACGCGGTCGCCCTTGCGTACGCTGGCGGAGGGCGAGACGATGAGCACGTCGCCGTCGCGGTAAAGCGGCGCCATGGAATCGCCCTGCACTTCCAGGGCGAAGGCCCGGTCGTCGGCGAGATCGGGAAACTCGATCTCCTCCCAGCCGGGACCGCCGGTGGGCATGCCCTCGTCGGTGAAGAGCCGTCCGGACCCCGCCTGGGTCATGCCCACGAGGGGGATCATCGATCGGGTCGGTCCGGTCCGGACTTCGATGAGGCGCAGGAACTCGTCGAGGCTGGCGCCCGTGGCGGTCAGGACCTTGGCGATGGATTCGGTGGAGGGCCAGCGCTTGCGCCCATCCGGGCCGATGCGCTTCGAGCGGTTGAAGCTCGTCGCGTCGAGGCCGGCACGGCGTGCGAGGCCGGAGGCCGAGAAGCCGTGGCGCTCGGCCAATCGATCGATGGCGGTCCAGATCTGCTCGTGCGACAGCATGAGAGGCTCGCGACGGAAAGTGTGTAAGACGCTCAGCCTACGTGTAGGAAAGTAGAACTAAAATACCCAGAAAGCAACGGCATGGTCCCCGGCGGGTTTCGCCCCGCCCGCGAGCCGCCGAAGGATCGGGGCGGCCGAGCGGATTCGGTTGCGGCGGACCGGCCTGCGCTCTATCGCCGGACGCGAGCGACCCTCGCGCGAAGGAGACCCGATGCCCCTCGTCTACAAGATCTGCCCGCGCGATCTCTGGGCGACGGCGGAGGCGCAAGGACGTTTCACCGGCGCGCCCGTGGACGTCGCCGACGGCTTCATCCACTTCTCCACCGCGCCCCAGGCGGCCGAGACGGCGGCCCGGCATTTCTCCGGCGTGCACGACCTCCTACTCGTCGCCGTCGACACCGAGGCCCTGGGGGCGGCACTCCGCTTCGAGCCCTCGCGCGGCGGCGACCTGTTCCCGCACCTCTACGGCGACCTCCCACTCGGGGCCGTGCGGGCGGTCCACGACCTGCCGGTCGGACCCGACGGCAACCACGTCTTCCCGGAACGTTTCGGAGACGCCGCATGATCGGCGCGCTGTTTCCCCTCGCCAAACCCCTGCTGCACAGCCTCGATGCCGAGGCGGCCCACAACCTCACGATCCGGGGCCTGTCCCTGCTGCCGCCGCGCCGCCCGCCGCCCGACGATCTACGCCTCGCCGTGGAGATCCTCGGCCGCAGTTTCCCCAACCCCGTCGGCCTCGCCGCCGGCTACGACAAGGGCGCCCAGGTGCCCGACGCGCTCCTCGGCCTCGGCTTCGGTTTCGTCGAGGTCGGCGGCGTGGTGCCGAAGGCGCAGGCGGGCAATCCCACCCCGCGCGTGTTTCGCCTGAAGGCCGACGGTGCCGTGATCAATCGGTTCGGCCTCAACAGCGAAGGCCTCGACACGGTGCGTCGCCGGCTCGCGGCCCGGCGGGACAAGCCCGGCCGGATCGGCGTCAACATCGGGGCCAACAAGGAGGCGACGGACCGCCTCGCCGATTATGTCGCCTGCACCCGCGCCCTCGCGCCCCTCGTCGATTTCGTCACCGTCAACGTGTCGTCCCCCAACACCCCGGGCCTGCGCGACCTTCAGGGCGAGGCCTTCCTCGACGACCTGCTGGCGCGGGTTGTGGAAGCCCGCGACGCGGTCCATCCCGGTACGGCGATCCTGCTCAAGATCGCCCCCGACATCACCCTCGCGGCCCTCGACGCCATGACGGCCACCGCCCTGAAGCGTGGCGTGCAGGCCCTCGTCGTCTCCAACACCACCATCGCGCGACCCGCGACCCTCGCCGAGACGGCGCTCGCCCGCGAGACCGGCGGCCTTTCCGGCCGACCCCTGTTCAAGCCCGCGACGCGGCTGCTCGCGCAGACCTACCTGCGCGTCGGCGGCCGGATCCCCCTCGTGGGTGTCGGCGGCATCGATTCGGCCGAGGCGGCCTGGACCAAGATCCTGGCGGGTGCGAGCCTGCTCCAACTCTACTCCGCCCTGGTCTATCAGGGGCCGGCCCTGATCGGGTCGATCAAGGCCGGCCTCGTCGCCCGGATGGCGGCCGAGGGCGCGGGCAGCTTGGCCGGGTTCGTCGGACGGGACGCCGAAGCTCTCGCGGCTCTGCCGGGTTAGGGACGCGACCGCCGCCGGCCGGTTCCGGCCAGGACCACGCAGGCGGCGAACAGGCCGATCAGCCCCCATTTCACCGGCAGGAGGTCGGCGCCCTCGCTCGCCACGGGCTGGCGCGCGAACCGGCCCGGGGCGGTCTCGACGCCGGGCTTGCCCGCCCCTCGCGCGTCCGCGATCTGCGCCGGCGAGATCGCCCATTCGGCGTCCATCTGGCGATCGTGCGCCATCATCGCGACGGCGACGGCGATGCCCACGACGACGGCCGCGCTGACCCGTACGGGGGTTCGCATCCTGGTGATCTCCTCGCCCGTTCCAGGCCCGCAGGCCCCCTCGCCGACGCATACCCCACCTGCGTGCGGCAGCGCAGTGCCTTAACCCGGGCGAAACCCAGCCGGGTAAAACCTTTCCCGGTGCAAGCGCATGACTGGCCTGCGTTTTTGACCGATTGAGGCGCCGCTGTGCGGTGCGGTAGTCCCTCACGCAAGCAGGTCGCTACGACCTCAGAAGCTTTCCCATCAGGATCGTCCATGGATCACCCGGTCGCGTCTCCCAAGCGTTCGTCCGCCGCCGGCGGCTGGGGTGCGCTGAAAAGCTGTGGCAAGCATCTCCTCGGCAGCCGCGCACCGCTCTCGGGCGCCCGCGCCATGCTGAAGGCCAACCAGCCCGATGGGTTCGATTGTCCGGGCTGCGCCTGGGGTGACCCGGCGCACGGCTCCTCGTTCGAGTTCTGCGAGAACGGCGTCAAGGCGGTGTCTTGGGAAGCCACCGACAAGCGCACCCCGCCGAAGTTCTTCGCCAAGCACACCGTGAGCGAGCTGCGCGGCTGGACCGACTACGCCCTCGAGGGCGAGGGCCGGCTCACCCATCCCATGCGCTACGACGCCACCAGCGACCGCTACGTGCCGACCACCTGGCCCGAGGCCTTCGCGGCCATCGGCGCTGCTCTCAACGCCCTCGACCAACCCGATCGGGCCGAGTTCTACACCTCCGGCCGCGCATCCAACGAGGCCGCGTATCTCTACCAGCTGTTCGCCCGGCATTACGGCACCAACAACTTCCCCGACTGCTCGAACATGTGCCACGAGGCCAGCGGCATCGCCCTCCAGGCGGCCATCGGCATCGGCAAGGGCACCGTGCTGCTGGAAGATTTCGAGAAGGCCGACGCGATCTTCGTCGTTGGCCAGAACCCCGGCACCAACCATCCGCGCATGCTCGGCGACCTGCGCAAGGCCGCCCAGCGCGGCACCCGCGTGGTGGTGTTCAACCCCGTGCGCGAGCGCGGCCTCGAGCGCTTCGCCGATCCGCAGAACACCGTCGAGATGCTGCGCGGCGCGAGCGCGCCCGTGGCGAGCCACTATTACCAGCCGCGCCTCGGCGGCGACATGGCGGCCTTCCGTGGCATCGCCAAGGCGGTGTTCGCCGCCGACGATGCGGCGCTCGACGCCGGCAAGCCGTCCGTCCTCGACCGCGCATTCCTCGCCCATCACACCGCCGGGCTCGACGCATACCGGGCCGTCGTCGACGCCACCACCTGGCAGGCCATCGAGGATCAGTCCGGCCTGTCCCGTGCCGACATCGAGGTCGCGGCGCAGGTCTATCTCGGGGCCGACAAGGTGATCTGCACCTGGGCCATGGGCGTGACCCAGCACCGCCATTCCGTCGCAACGGTTCGCGAACTCGCCAACGTGCTGTTCCTGCGCGGCCATGTCGGGCGGCCCGGCACCGGCCTGTGCCCCGTGCGCGGCCATTCCAACGTGCAGGGCGACCGCACGGTGGGCATCAACGAAAAGCCCTCCGCCGCCCTCCTCGACGCCCTGGAGACCACGTTCGGCTTCACCGCGCCGCGCCGTCACGGCCACAACGTCATCGGCGCCATCGGCGCCATGCTGGACGGCTCGTCGAAGGCGTTCATCGGGCTCGGCGGCAACTTCGCCCGCGCCACGCCGGACACGGCCCTCGTCGCCAGGGCCCTCGCATCCTGCGAGCTCACCGTCCACATCGCGACGAAGCTCAACCACTCGCACCTCGTGCCGGGCCGCGTCGCCTACCTGCTGCCGTGCCTCGGCCGCACGGAGATCGACCGCAACGCCCGGGGCAAGACCCAGATCGTGACGGTCGAGGATTCCATGAGCATGGTCCACGGCTCGGGCGGCATCAACAAGCCGGCCTCGAAGGAGCTCCTGTCCGAGATCGCCATCATCGCCGGCATGGCGGCGGCGACCGTCGGTTCGGAGCGGGTCGACTGGGCGTCGCTCACGGAGGATTACGACCGGATCCGCGATCTCATCGAACGCACGATCCCGGGGTTCGCGGGCTACAACGTCCGGGTGCGGCGTCCGCGCGGCTTCATGCTCCGAAACCTCGCCGCCGAGTGCAACTTCGAGACCGAGACGGGGCTCGCCAACTTCTCGGCCGACGTGCTGCCGGAGACGACGGAGCACCAGCGCGCCAGCACGACGCCCGGCACCTTCGTGCTGCAGACCTTCCGCAGCCACGACCAGTACAACACCACCATCTACGGCCTCGACGACCGCTATCGCGGCGTCTACGGCGAACGCCGGGTGGTCTTCGCCCATCCCGACGACCTCGCGGAGATCCGCGCGCGCATGGGCGACCGGGTCGATATCGTCGGCAACCACGACGACGGCGTGACCCGGGTGGCGGAGAGCTTCCGCCTCGTGCCCTTCGACATGCCGCGCGGCTCGCTCGCGGGCTATTACCCTGAGCTCAACGTCCTCGTGCCGCTCTCGACCTTCGGCGAGGGCAGCGACACGCCGACCTCGAAGTCGGTGCTCGTCCACCTCCGCGCGCCGGCCGCCGCGTGAGCGAACCCCCGGCCGACGCCGAAACCTTCCTGGCGGTGACGGATTCCATCGCCGCCCTGCAGCCTGGGCTCTCGACCCTGGAAGCGGGCGTGCTCGCGGCCCTGCACCTCGCCCTCGCCGCCGACAGCCGCAGCTTTTCGCGCGTGTTCGGCGTCGAGCATGCCCTCGTGCTGCGGGCCGTCGAAGTCCTGGTCGGCGAGGCGGCGCTGCTGACGGTGATCGAGCGCGCCCCCCGCACCCAGCGCACACACTACGCGGTCACCGAAGCGGGCCGGGCGCTCCTCGACCACCTTCACGGTTGAGTGGCCCGGCCGTCGCGAGGCGCCCCTACTGCCCCTTGGCCGCGATGGCCTCCGACCAGTTCACCGCCCGGCGGGCCATGCCGATATGCTGCCGCTCGTACATGCGGCCCTCGATCTTGATGGCGCCGCGCTTCAGGTTCTCGGGCTTGTCGAACGCCTCGATGACGATGCGGGCGCGGCGCACCTCCTCCTCCGTGGGGGCGAAGCAGGTGTTGGCCGGCTCGATCTGGTTGGGGTGGATCAGGGTCTTGCCGTCGAAGCCGAGGTCGCGCGCCTGCTGGCACTCGGCGCGGCAGCCGTCCACATCGCCGATGTCGTTCCAGACGCCGTCGAGGATGATCAGACCCTCGGCGCGGGCGGCCGCGAGGGTGAACATCATCCACGGCAGCATCGGCACGCGGCCGGGCACGAGTTGGGCCCAGGTGTCCTTGGCGAGATCGTTGGTGCCGAGCACGAAACCGGTGAGCCGGGTGCGCCGGTCGCGCCGGGCTTTCGCGATGTCCTGAATGTTGAGGATGGCCGCCGGAGTCTCGATCATGGCCCAGACGGCGATGCTGTCGGGCGCCTCCAGGGCTTCGAGGTGGTTGGCGATGCTCTCCAGCACGGCGGGCGAGGAGACCTTCGGCATCAGGATCGCGTCGGGTCGGGCCTGGATCGCCGCCTTGAGGTCGGATTCACCCCAGGGCGTCTGGGGCGCGTTGACCCGGATGACGATCTCGCGTTTGCCGTAGCCGCCTTCCTTGACCGCCGCGCAGACCTGCTCGCGCGCGAGTTCCTTGGCGTCGGGCGCCACCGCGTCCTCGAGGTCGAGGATGAGCGAATCGGCGGCGAGGGTCCGGGCCTTTTCCAAAGCACGCTGGTTCGAACCGGGCATATACAGCACGCTGCGGCGGAGGCGGAGGTCGGACATCGCGGGTTCCTGTGAAATCGCCGCGCACCTTAATGCAACATCGGCGCCTGGGCACCCCGCACGGCCCCGCGAATGGCAGTTCCTTCCCCGAATCGGGACGCGGGCGGACAGGGACTGCTATGATCTCGCCCGACGTCGCCGACGAAACCAAGCAAGGCAGCCGTTCTGCCGCGGCTCGTCGATCCCGAAGAGTGAGAGTGCCATGCCGTTGATCCGCTTCGATCTCATCGAAGGCCGTACCGAGGCCGAGCTGAAGACCCTGCTCGATGCGGCCCACGAGGCCATGCTGGAAGCCTTCCGGGTGCCGGCCGGCGACCGCTACCAGATCGTCACCGAGCACAAGCCGTCGCGGATGATCGTCGAGGATACCGGCCTCGGCATCCCGCGCACGAAGGACGTGGTGGTGGTGCAGGTGTTCACCCGCCCGCGTTCGCAGGAGATGAAGCAGGATTTCTATCGCCTGCTCACGGAGAAGTTGGAGGCCGCCTGCGGCATCGCTCCGGCCGACGTGATGGTGTCCTGCATGGTCAACAGCGACGCCGATTGGTCGTTCGGCCACGGCCGGGCGCAGTTCCTCACGGGCGAGCTGTGACGCCGGCCCTCCCCTATACCGCCCATGCGGACGGCGTGCGCCTCGCCGTCCGGCTCACCCCCCGCGCCGCGCGGTCCGGCCTCGACGGTCTCGTCGCCGGGGCTGACAGACGGATTGCCGTGCAGCTGCGCGTCGCTGCCCCGCCGGTGGAGGGCGCCGCCAACGCGGCCTTGATCGGCTACCTTGCCGAGGTCCTGGAGCTGCGGCGCAGCGAGATCCGCATCGTCTCGGGCGAGACGGCTCGTCGGAAGGTGGTGGCGCTCGCGGGCGATCCCGTCGTTCTGAGCGGCCGCATCGGCGAGTGGATCGCGGCCGCGCCCCTGCGCCGATAAGTCAGAACAGGCGCCCGCCGTTCGGCACGGGTTTGTCCGGCGCGAACAACACCACCGCCCCGTCGGCGTCGGGAAAGCCCAGGGTCAGCACCTCGGACCGGAACGGCCCGATCTGCCGGGGCGGAAAATTCACCACGGCGGCGACCTGACGGCCGGGCAGGTCCTCGGCCCGGTAATGCTCGGTGATCTGGGCGCTCGACCGCTTCCGGCCGATGCTGCCGCCGAAATCGATGACGAGCTTCAGGGCGGCTTTGTGAGCCTCCGGGAACGGCTCGGCCGACACGATGGTGCCGACCCGGATATCCACGGCGAGGAACGCGTCGAACGCGATGGTCTCGGCCGCCGGGGCGTCGGGCGTGGGGCTGACGTGCATGACGACCTCGCGCGCCTCAGGCCGTGCGGACCTGCCGGCGCTTGTCCGCCGACGACCATTGCATCAGGGCGACCATGACCAGGATGGTGCCGAGGTAGACGAGGCCCTGGAGGACGCTCGGCCGGTCGGTGTAGCCCACGAGGGCGTGGAGCACGCGGCCCGCGAGGCTGTCCTCCCGCAGGATCGCGGTGGTGTTCCACAGGGGGCGATCGAGAACGGTGACGACGCCCGCGTTCACCAGGAACTGAGCGGCCTGCGAGGCGAGGCCGGCGGCGAGGAAGATGATCAGCGCGCTCGTCACCGAGAAGACGTAGCGGGTCGGGATGGCGGCGAGACCGAAATAGCTCACCCCCGACAGGGCGGCACCGGCCGCGACGCCTGCGAGCGCCCCGAGCTGGATATCGATCCCGGAGGTGCCGGATGCGACGAGGCCGTAGAGGAACAGCACGAGCTCGGCGCCCTCGCGCAGGATCGCGGCGCCGACCACGAGGGCCAGGGCGGCCGCCGTAGTCTGTCCGGTGCGGACCCTGTCGCCGGCCGCGCGCAGCTCCCCGGCGAGTTCGCGACCGTGCTTGCTCATCCAGGTGTTGTGCCAGATCAGCATCAGCACGGCGACGATGAGCACGGCGGCGTTGAGGATGTCCTGGCCGGCACCCTCGAAGGCGTCGGAGATTTTTTCCGCGAACAGCGCGATGAGGGCGGCGCCCGCCAGTCCCCCGACGATACCCAGGGCGATCCAGCGGCCGCGCCCACTGATCCCGCGTGTCGCGGCGAGCACGATGCCGACGATGAGGCCGGCCTCGATGACCTCGCGGAAGGCGATGACGAAAGCGCCGATCATGCGCGGATATCCTTGTGTGCGCGCCGAAGGGCCGCGCGGGTTACCAGATCCAGAACAGCAGCACCCAGCCGAACACCGAGAGGCCGCAGGCCGCCGCGATGGCGAGGGTGGCGGCGATCCGGCGCGCCCCGGCCGCGTAGAGCCCCGACACCCGCCAGGCGAGCCAGGTGCTCCACAGGCTGCTGCCGAGGAGGAGACCGCCGCGCAATTCGGAGACATAGGGGATGACGAGACCGTCGCCGCGCAGGAACGTCACGGTGAGGGCCGAGAGGCCGAGGAAGACGCCGCAGCCGGCGACCGGTATCAGCGTCTGGGTGAGGTGGTGGAACCGCTGGGTCGACCACGCCCCGAGGGCGCGGGTGCCGAGGGCCACGAAGCCCGACAGGGACGATCCGAGGATGAGGGCCGAGGCGACGATGTAGGCGAGCAGCAGCACGCCGTCGAGGAGGCTGAGCACGTCGTTGTGCTCGGGGTAGTTGGTGAGGACGAACCACGGCAGTGTCGTCTCCAGGGGCCAGGAGATGCCGCGCTCGATCAGGATCGTGGCGAGCCATTGCTTGACGTCGATGAACCACGGGCTCGACGACCACTGGAACGCGCCCACCGCGAGGCCCATCATGCCGAACAGGATAAGGGCGGTCTGGTCGAGGCTCGGCTCGTTGCCGGCGACGTTGACGATCTCGTGGATAGGCGACCGCCGGGCGAGGCGCACGGCCCCGCGATAGCCGCTGCAGCGTCCGCACATGTGGCAGGCCCCGGCGCCGTTCATGGTCTTTACCGGGACCAGGGGCGCGCAGTTGAAGCTCTCGCCCTTCGGCTTCGGCGATGCGCTCCAGGCCGCGTGATCGACCTGGAAGCTCACGGGGGCGAGCTTGGCCAGGACCGCGAAGACGCCGTTGACGGGGCAGAGGTAGCGGCACCACACCCGCTTGTTGCGGCCGTAGAGCAGGCCGACGGCGATGGCCGCCACCGTGGAACCGCCGAGCACGGCCAATACCGGTTTCGGGTAGCCGTAGACGCTGACCATCTGGCCGTAGACCGTGGTGCCGGCGAACGCCACGAACGGCCAGCCGCCCCAGGTGAGCCAGCGCGGCACGGCGCGGCCGAGGCTCCACCGGCTGGCGAATTCCGTGAGGGCGCCTTCGGGGCAGAGGATGCCGCACCACGCGCGCCCGACCACCACCATGCTGACCAGCACGAACGGCCACCAGATGCCCCAGAACGCGAACTGGGCGAACACCGTGAGGTCGTTCCACAGGTGCGCCGTGCGTCCAGGGAGCGGCAGGAAGGCCGGGACCGCGACGAGGACGAGGTAGATCGCCACGACGACCCATTGGATCGTGCGGATGATGCCGCCGTTGCGCTGGAGCCACTGGCCGAGGCCGGCCAGCTTGGCATCGACCCAGGCCTCGCCCGGTGAAATGGAGGCCGATGCCGCCATGGGGTTCGCCATTCGGTCCGTTTCGCTGCCTACTTCGCCACGAGAGTGGCTTTGGAATCCGGGTGGAAGTCGTCGAACACGTCGTAGCGACCGGGATCGATGGTGCGGAACACGATGGACGAGGTGGCGCCGGCGGCGAGCGCCTTCTCGCGCTTCAGTTCGGTGCTCTCGAACTCGACGGGGGTCTTGCCCGTGTTGGTGATCTCGAGCTTGAACCGGGTGTTGGCCGGCACCTCGATGATTTCGGGGATGATCGCCCCGTCGCGCATCTCGACCTTGATGACCGGCAGGTCCTCGGCGCGGGCCGGCTGCCCGAGCGCGAGGGTGGCGGCCGCCGCTGCGGCGGCGAGAAGGTTCGGCAGCCGGGCCACGGTCAGTACGCGCCCTTCTTGCCGATGCCCGCGAAGGTGAAGTCCTGGATCAGGTCGAACGGCTTGAACCATTCGGCGACCCCGGTCTCCTTGTCGACGTGGCGGCCGAAATGCTGACCGGCCCCGGGGGGCGCCACCGTGAGCTTGAGGCGGTAGCGGCCGGGCCCGGACAGCTTGACGTTGTCGCCGTAATGCGGGCCGTCGTTGGCCACCATGGGCATGAGGGTGCCGGACACCTTCGGCCCCGTGGCGGCCTCGCCGTCGAGCTTCGTCAGCTCGAACGAGACGGCGAGCGAAGGCACCCAGTCCCCCTCGGCGAAGCCGTTGCGGTTGTCCTTGGCGGCGCGGATGTCGGCTTCGAGATGCAAGTCGGATTGTGCGGCGGCGCGCATCATGTCCGGCGGGTCCATCTCGATGGGCTGGAGGTAGACGGCGGCGACTTCGAGCCCGTTCTGGATCACGTGCGGACCGATGGGCGTCTCCTTCGCGTGAGCGGGAAGGACCGCACCGGCGGCGAGGAAGCCGGCGACGAGGATGGACGGCAAGCATCGGGCGGTGATGGAGCGGGCGGTCATGGATCTCTCGCACATCGGAGCTTCGCGCAGGGTATCGAGCGCGTAGACCAGCCGCACAAGCAAGCAAAGAGGCTTCTTCGTCACATTGTCACATCGGAATCATTCTAATTCGATGGTGGTTGGACCTTTTCGAAACAAAGCGGGTGCTCGCGTCCGATCTATTGGTTCCTGGTCTTTCAGCCCGAGGGGCGATTACGGTCACGCAACCTGTCGTACGGGCGCGGGCAGTCCCGGCTCGACCGCTGGGGAAAACGTTCGCGCCGTCAGGCCCGGATAGGCCAGGGCCTGACCGACGCCACGGCCGCCCAGCAGCAGCAGGAAAGCGGCCCACAGGCCGGCATTGCCGAGATCCAGCGCGTGGAACGCCAGCAGGGCGAAGCCATAGGTGACGCTGGCCCCGATCATCAGGTTGCGCATGGCGCGGGTCCAGGTGGCGCCGATGTAGATGCCGTCGAAGGCGAAGGGGAGCGCGGCGACGAGGGGCGCCAGGGCCGCCGGGACGAGGTAGGCCCGCGCCGTCTCGCGGACCTCGGGGTTCGTCGTCACCGCGTCGATGAAAGCCCCACCCGTCACGAGGAACAGGCCCGCGATGGCGGCCCCGAAGGCGAGGCACCAGGCGAGGCTCAGGCGCGCGGCGCGGCGGAAGCCCGCCTGGTCACGGGCGCCCACGGCCTGTCCGCACAGGGTCTCGGCGGCGGTGGCGAAGCCGTCGAGGAAGAAGCCGCCGATCATGAAGAGATTCCACAGGACGGCGTTGGCGGCGAGCACCACGTCGCCGGAGCGTGCGCCGAGGGCCGAGAACGCCGCGATGCAGGCGACGAGCAGAAGGGTGCGGATCATGACGTCGGCGTTGACGCTGAGCATCCGGGCGAGCGCCAGGGGATCGGCGACGATCCGCCATGGCACGCCGAACGGATAGGAGCCGAGTCGGGCGAGGACGAGGAGCCCCAGCCCGGTTCCAACCGCCTCGGCCACCAGGGTGGCGAGGCCCGCGCCCGCGACGCTCATGCCCGCGCCGAGCACGAGGGCGAGGGTCAGGGCGATGTTGACGAGGTTGATGGCCATCTGGAGCACGAGCCCGAGATCCGTACGGCCGCGGCCGAGCACGGACCCCAGGATGGCGTAGTTCGCCAGGGTGAAGGGCGCCGCGAAGATGCGGATATGGAAATAGTCCGACAGGCCGGCGATCACCGCCGGGCTCGCGCCGCTGATGGCGAAGGCGCCCTGCCCGATGGGCCCCTGCAGGATCACGATGACGAGGCCGACGAGGAGACCTGCGGCGAGCGCCCGCGCCAGGGTGCGGTCGACCTCCGCGCCGTCGCGGGCGCCCACCGCCTGCGCCGTCAGGCCGGCGGTCGCCATGCGCAGGGAGCCGAACGACCAGAAGATCGCGTCGAAGATCACGGCGCCGAGCGCCATGGCGCCGAGCAGGGCCGCATCGCCGAGCCGCCCGATCACCGCCGCACCGACGAAGCCGAGGAGCGGCGTCGTGACGTTGGCGACCGTCATCGGCAGGGCGAGGGACAGGACGCGCCGGTTCGTGGCGGGTGCGGGATGGGCTCCGCGGACGCTCATCGGCATGCCCTCATCGATATGCCCTCAATGACAGCCGCACCCGGTGCCGCAACTGCCGCCACCCGAACTCTCCGTCGGAGTCCCGGCCGGCTTCTTCGCCGGCCGCATGGCGGGATCGCGCGTCAGGCCTCGCTCGTCCAGCTCCGACAGGTAGGTGGCCCAGCGGTTCCGGTATTCACGGCCGAGGTCGTAGAGGTAGCCCCAGCCGAACAGGCCGGTGTCGTGCATGTCGTCGAAGGTAAGCTTCACGGCGTAGTTGCCGATGGGCTCGACCTTGAGGATCGCGACCTCGCGCTTGCCGCCGATCACCTTGCGCTCCGCCGGGGAGTGGCCCTGGACCTCGGCCGACGGGCTCGACACCCGCAGGTATTCCGCCGGCAGGGTGAAGCGCCCGCCATCCTCGAAGGCGACGATGAGGCTGCGCTTGTCGCCCGACAGCCGGATCTCCGTCGGCCAGCGCTCCAGTGCGGCCGGAGCGGGGGCGGGGGTTCGTTGATCGGGGGTCTGCTGGTCCATGTGGCAGTCTCCTTGTGGAGGGGGTGGTTCCACGTGCGGACACGTCGCCCCGGTGCGCGCTTGCCCGCGCGGGTGCAAGACCTCATATGCTTCTTCATGCTAGGTTCGTCACGCGACCAAACGCCAGTGCCTTCCCCAGACCAGGGTTCAGAGTTTCGCATGTGGGGTCCACGCACCGACGACGCGCCCGTGACGCCTGTCCCCGCGCCCTTGTCCAAGCCTGCGTCTGCGCCCTTGTCCGCGCCCGCGCCCTTGATCGACCCGTTCCAGCGGGCGATCACTTACCTGCGCATTTCGGTCACGGATCGCTGCGACCTTCGCTGCGTCTACTGCATGTCCGACGACATGAGCTTCTTGCCGAAACGCGACCTTCTCAGCCTCGAGGAGCTCGATCGCCTGTGCGCGGTGTTCATCGGGCGCGGGGTGAGGAAGCTGCGCATCACCGGGGGCGAGCCCCTGGTGCGGCGTGACATCATGCATCTGTTCCGCCGCCTGTCCCGCCATCTCGGCACGGGCGCGCTGGAGGAGCTGACCATGACTACGAACGGAACGCAGCTCGGCCGCTTCGCGCCCGAACTCGCCGACCTCGGGGTCAAGCGCGTCAACGTCTCCCTCGACACCCTCGACCCCGCCAAGTTCAAGGCCGTGACCCGTCGCGGCGATCTCAAGGTGGTGCTCGACGGCATCGCGACGGCCCGGCGCGCCGGCATCAAGGTCAAGATCAACGCCGTGGCGCTCAAGGGCGTCAATGAGGACGAGATCGCCGATATGATCGCCTGGGCGCACGGCGACGGCATGGACATGACCCTGATCGAGGTCATGCCGCTGGGCGAGATCGAGGGCGACCGCACCGATCAGTTCCTGCCCCTGTCGGTGGCCCGCGCGCGCCTCGAGAATCGCTACACCCTGACCCCCCTGCCGGACCGCACCGGTGGTCCGGCGCGCTACGTGCGCGTGGAGGAGACCGGTGGGCGCCTCGGCTTCATCACGCCCCTCACCCATAATTTCTGCGAGAGCTGCAACCGCGTACGCCTGACCTGCACCGGTCAGCTCTACATGTGTCTCGGCCAGGAGGACGCGGCGGATCTGCGCGCGGCGCTCCGTGCCTCTCCGGACGATGCCCTCGTCACGCAGGCTGTGGTGGATGCCATCGCACGCAAGCCGAAGGGCCACGACTTCGTCATCGAGCGGGCCCGCCCGGCGGCGGTGCCGCGCCACATGAGCGTCACCGGCGGCTGAAGACAGAGGGGTTTGACCCCTCGCCCCCGCCCACTTAGACCCCCGTCCAGCGTGCGTTCGAACGGTGGAGACGGTTGATGGCGAAGGTCGCGTTCCTGGGCCTCGGTGTGATGGGCGGCCCGATGGCGGGGCACCTCGCCCGGCACGGCCACCACGTCACCGTCTACAACCGGACGGCATCGAAGGCGGAAGCCTGGGTGAAGGCCCATGGCGGCGCGGCGGCGCCGACCCCGCGTCAGGCTGCCGAGGGCCAGGAGGTGGTCTTCGCCTGCGTCGGCAACGACGACGACCTGCGCGGCGTGACCCTCGGCAACGACGGCGCGTTCGCCGGCATGACGAAGGGCGCGGTCTTCGTCGACCACACCACGGCCTCCGCCGAAGTCGCCGGTGAACTCGCCGAGATCGCCAGCGCCGCCGGCCTTCATTTCATCGACGCTCCCGTGTCCGGCGGTCAGGCGGGAGCCGAGAACGCGGCCCTCACGGTGATGTGCGGCGGCGACGCCGCGACCTACGCCAGCGTCGAGGCCGCGATCCTGTGCTTTGCCAAGGCGAGCCGCCTCATGGGCCCGTCGGGCTCGGGCCAACTCACCAAGATGGTCAATCAGATCGCCATCGCGGGCGTGGTGCAGGGGCTGTCGGAGGCGATCCACTTCGCCAAGCGCGCCGAACTCGACGTCGACGCCGTCCTCGACGTGATCTCCAAGGGCGCCGCCGGCTCTTGGCAGATGGAGAATCGCGGCCGGACCATGAACGCGGAGAAATTCGATTTCGGCTTCGCCGTGGACTGGATGCGCAAGGATCTCGGCATCCTGCTGGCCGAGGCGCGCCGCAACGGCGCGAAGCTGCCGGTGACGGCCCTGGTGGACCAGTTCTACGCTGACGTCCAGGGCATGGGCGGCAACCGTTGGGACACGTCGAGCCTCATCGCCCGTCTGGAAAAGTAAGCCGCGCCTCGGCGTGGGTTTGGGCCGCCTCCGGGGCGGTCCATTCCCAGTCCGGTCCCATCTGGTGGCGGAACCAGGTGAACTGACGCTTGGCGTAGCGCCTCGTGTCGGCTTGTCCGCGCCGGATCGCCTCGGCCCGGTCGATGACCCCGTCGAGGTGGGCGATCAGGCCCGGTACGCCGTGAGCACGCATGATCGGTAGGAGCGGGTCGAGGCGGCGTTCTCGCAGGGCCGCGACCTCGTCGAGGGCGCCGTCCGCGAGCATCGCGGCGAACCGGGCGTCGATGGCCGCGCGGAGCGCCGCGCGTTCGGGGGCGAGGAACAGCTTCAGCAGCGGCAGCCCCGCGAGGGGACCGGGCGTCCGGCTGCCCTGGAAGCTGGCGATGGGTTTTCCCGTGGCGGCGAGGATCTCGAGGGCCCGCATGATCCGGGCCCGGTCGCTCGGCCGCAGGGCCTCGGCGCCGCCGGGATCGCGGGCGGCGAGATCCGCGTGCAGGGCCTCGGTTGCCCGGCCCTCGGCTTCGGCACGGATCGCGGTCCGCACGGCGTCGGGCACGGCCGGCAACTCCGACAACCCCTCTTCCAGGGCGCGGAAGTACAGTCCGGTGCCGCCGACGAAGATCGGCAGGCGGCCCTCCGCCCGCACCGCACGGAAAAGCGCGGCCGCCTCCCTGGCGAAATGTCCGGCCGAATAGTTGGTCGCGCCATCGACATGGCCGTAGAGGCGGTGGGGCGCCAGGGCCGCCTCCGCCTCGCTCGGCCGGGCCGAGAGGCGCCTGAGATCGCCATAGACCTGCATGGAATCGGTGTTGATCACCACGCCCCGGAACCGGCGCGCCAGGGCGGTGGCGAGGCCCGACTTGCCGGAGGCGGTCGGCCCTGCGATGAGGATGGCCGCCGGCCGGCCGTGCGCGTGTGCTGTGTCCGTGACCGGCGGCAAGGCGTGGAAGCTCCCTGATGTCCCTCGTCGCGATCCTGATAGCAAACGCGGCGCGTCCCGCCATCACCGATGCGGTCCTGGCCGAGACCCGCCGGGTGCTGCGCACGGAACATCAGCCGCGCATCCTCCACGGTGAGGTCGCCGCCGAGGTGCTGGTGCCGGGTGCCGCCGCCGATGCGCCCGCCCTCGCCCGGCGCCTGCGTGCGGCCTTCGCGTCCGAGCCCTTCGACGTCGCGGTCCTGCCCGCCGGCCCGCACCGGCGCAAGCGCCTGTTCCTCGCGGACATGGATTCCACCATGATCCAGCAGGAATGCATCGACGAACTCGCCGACACCGTGGGCCTGCGGGATCAGGTGTCGGCCATCACCGAACGGGCCATGCGGGGGGAGATCGACTTCGCTCCGGCCCTGCGCGAGCGGGTCGCGCTCCTGCGGGATCTGCCGGTCGGTGTCATCGACAGCCTGATCGCCGAACGCATCACCCTCATGCCCGGCGCCCGGACCCTGGTGCAGACGTGCAAGGCGCACGGCACCCACACCTGCCTCGTCTCCGGCGGCTTCACCCTGTTCACCGGGCCGATCTCGGAAAAAATCGGGTTCGACGAGGCCCATGCGACGACGCTCGGTGTCGCGGACGGCCGGCTCACGGGTTCCGTCCAAGAGCCCATCGTCGACAAGGCGACGAAGCGGGCCACCCTCATCAACTTGCGCAGCCGCTTCGGCCTCGACCCGGCCGAAACCCTGGCCGTGGGGGACGGCGCAAACGACCTCGACATGCTTGGCGAGGCGGGGCTCGGGGTCGCGTTCCGGGCGAAGCCCGCCGTCGCGGCCGCGGCTCATGTCCGCATCGACCACGGCGATCTCACCGCCCTCCTGTACCTGCAAGGGTATGGTGCGAGCGAGTTCGTGAACTGAAAAAGGCCGCCGTCCGGGGGGACGACGGCCTCTCTCGGAGGGCTTGCCGCGTCGAGGGTTATTCGAGGCCGAGGGCCACGAAGCGAACGTCGCCGGACGCGCTCGCCACCATGAGGAGGACCGACTTGCGGTTCTCCTTGCGCAGCTGCTCGACGCGCTTCGTCACCTCGGCCGGACTGTTCACCGGCTCCTGACCGACCTCGACGATGAGTTCGCCGGGCTTGATCTGCTTGTCGGCGGCGGTCGAATTCGGATCGACCCGCATCACGACGACGCCCTTGAGGCTGTCCTTGATGCCGTAGCGGCGGCGCAGATCGTCGGTGAGGTTCGAGAGGTTCAGTCCGAGCGCCTGACGCACGGCGCTCTCGGCCTCGGGCTGGCGGGCATTGGCGAGCTGCGGCTTCTCGTTGTCCTCCAGGCGGCCGAGGGTGACGGACTTCGTCGTCTCGGCGCCCTTGCGCACCACGATCACCTCGACGATCTTGCCGACGGGGGTCGCGGCGACGATGCGCGGCAGATCGCTCGACGACTTCACCGCCGTGCCGTTGAACTTGGTGATCACGTCGCCGACTTCGAGGCCCGAGACCTTCGCCGGTCCCTTCTCGTCGACGCCGGCGATGAGGGCGCCGCGGGCGCCGCCCTTGAGGCCGAGGGCCTCCGCGGTGGCGTCGTCCACGTTCTGGATGCGCACCCCGAGCCAGCCGCGCCGGACCTCGCCGAACTCCCGCAGCTGATCGATGACCTGGGACGCCGTGGCCGAGGGCACGGCGAAGCCGATGCCGACGGAGCCGCCCGTGGGCGACAGGATCGCCGTGTTGATGCCGATGACCTCGCCGTTCATGTTGAACAGCGGTCCGCCGGAATTGCCCTTGTTGATGGCGGCGTCGGTCTGGATGTAATTGTCGTACGGACCGGACTCGATGTTGCGTCCGCGCGCCGAGACGATGCCGGCCGAGACCGAGCCGCCGAGGCCGAACGGGTTGCCGATGGCGATGACCCAGTCGCCCGGCCGCATCTTCTCGGAATCACCGAAAGGCACGGCCTTCAGGGGCTTGTCGGCATCGGGCTTCACCCGGAGTACCGCGAGATCGATCTTCGGGTCCTTGCCGATGATCTCGGCCTTCAACTTGGTGCCGTTGTGCAGGATCACCTGGATGTCGTTGGCGTCGCCGATGACGTGGTTGTTCGTCACCACGATGCCGGACGCGTCGATGATGAAGCCGGAGCCGAGCGAGTTCGACTTGCGCGATTGCTGGCGCGGCGCCTCTCCGTCACCACCGCCGCCACCGCGACCGCCGCGCTTGCTGAAGAACTCCTCGAACAGGTCCTCGAACGGGGTTCCGGGCGGGAGTTGCGGGCCGCTGCGGGTGTTGGGCCGGGCCTCGACGGTGGTGGAGGCCGAAATGTTCACCACGGCGTCCGTCACCTGGTCGGCGAGGTCGGCCAGGGATTCGGGGCCCTTGGCATAGGCGGGTTGGGACAGGCCGCTGACGCCGAGCGGGCTCGCCAGGCTGACGGCGACGAGGACCGAGCACAGGGAGCGGCGCAGCGCTCGCAGGCGGGGCGCGGGAGCAGCGCGCGCGACGGAATCCATGATCGACCTCTTGGCTGAAACGTTGCTCTTAGATCGTCCCCCAGACCCGACGATCAAGGGGGCTTGTGCCCTTGCGAAAACGGCCGGCACTGAGGTGCCGGCCGCTTGATCGTTCTTCGACGAGAGATCGGCAGGCTCAGCGCCCGACCGAACCCGTCGCGCCCGCATCGGTCGCACCACGCGCGGCGGTGGCCGGGGACCGCCCCTGCGGATCGCTGAAGTAGCGGAAGAAGTCCGAGGACGGCGAGATCACGAGGCGGGTGTCGGAGCCCTTCAGCCCGGTCTCGTAGGCCTGCATCGACCGGTAGAAGCTGAAGAAGTCGGCGTCCTTGCCGTAGGCGGCGGCGAGGATGCGGTTCTTGTCGGCGTCGCCCTGGCCGCGCAGGGTCTCGGAGGTCTGGTTGGCTTCGGAGATCAGCACGGTCACGTCGCGGTCGGCCTTGGCCTTGATGGTCGCGGCGATCTGGTCGCCGTTGGCGCGGATGTCGGCGGCCTCGCGGTTGCGCTCCGTCGTCATGCGCCGATAGACGGCCGTGCTGTTCTGCGCCGGCAGATCCACGCGGGTCATGCGCAGATCCACGATTTCGACGCCGAGCTCCTTGGCCTGCCGGTTCACGTCGCCCTGGATCTGGTTCATCAGGTCCGAACGCTGGGTCCGCACGATGGCGTCCCGGGTCGAGCGGGCGAGCACGTTGCGCAGGGCCGAGTTGGTGAAGCTGGCGAGCAGGGTGTTGGCGCGCAGGATGTTGTTGGCGGACTGGTAGAACTTCAGCGGATCGATGATCCGGTAGCGGGCGAAGGCGTCCACTTCGAGGTTCTGGCGATCGGCCGTCAGGAGGGTCTGTACGGGCAGGTCGAGGTCGAGGACCCGCTTGTCGAACAGGACGACGTTGTCGAAGAACGGCACCTTGAAATACAGGCCCGGCTTGTCGGTGCCGGTCTGGTTCAGGACGGCGCGCACGCGGCCGAACTGAAGGACGAGAGCCTGCTGCATCTGGCCCACGGTGAAGACCGAGGCGTAGAGCAGGACGAAGACGGCCGCCGCCGCGATCATGAGGCCGGTGCGGATTGCGGGGTTGTTCATCGTGCGGCTCCACCGGTGCTACGGGCGCCGAACTCGGTGAGCGGCAGGACGGGGACGACGCCGGCGCCGGCATTGTTCACGCCGGTGCCGTTCTGATCGATGATCACCTTGTTCACCGAGCCCAGGACCCGCTCCATCGTTTCGAGGAAGATGCGCTCGCGGCTGATAACCGGGGCGACCTTGTAGGAATCGTAGACCTGCTGGAAGCGGGCGGCCTGACCGGTCGCCTCGGCGGTGGCCTGGGTCTTGTAGGCCTCGGCGGCCTGTACGATCTGCGCGGCCTTACCCTTGGCCTGCGGCAACTCGCGGCTCGCGTAGGTGCGGGCCTCGTTCTGGGCGCGCTCGGCGTCCTGCTGGGCGGCGTTGACGTCGATGAAGGCGGGACGCACTTCCGGCGGCGGGTTCACGGCGACGAGCTGGACCACTTCGATGCGGACGCCGGCGCCGTACTCGTCCAGCGCCTTCTGGGTCAGCTCCTTGACCTCCTGGGCGACGCTCGACTGCTCGTTCGTCAGGATCGCCTGGATGTTGCGGCGGCCGATGACTTCGCGCATGGCGCTTTCCGCGATGGCCTTGATGGTGCCTTCGGGGTTTTCGAGATTGAACACGAAGTCCGACGCTTTCAGCGGATTGATCCGCCACTGCACCTCGAAGTCGAGGTCGACGATGTTCTCGTCGCCGGTGAGCATCAGGCTCTCGTCGGCCTTATCGGTGCTGCGACCCTGCGGGCCGGCCCGGTAACCGATCTGAATGCTGTTGACCTGTCCGACATTCGGCTTGGTCACGGCCCCGATGGGATAGGGAAATACGTAGTTCAGGCCCTGACCGGTGGTGCCGGTATAGCGCCCGAACATGGTTTCGATGCCGACCTGCTGTGGGGCCACCGTGTAAAAGCCCGTGACGAGCCATGCCGCTGCAACGAGTCCGGCCGCGATGAGAATGCCGCGTCCGCCACCCATCGAACCACCCGGCAACACGCCGCGCAGGCGATCCTGGCCGCGCCGGAGCAACTCCTCGAGGTCCTGGGGCGTCTTGCCGCCGCCGCCCCCGCCGCCGCTTCCCCACGGGCCACCCCCGCCGCCATTGCCGCCGCTGCCCCGGCCCCAGGGCCCTCCCCCGTTGCCGCTACCGCCGCCGCTCTGATTGCTCCAAGGCATGCTCGCCGATATCTCCCGTTCCAGCAGCGTGTTCGCCGCACAAAGCTCACCGGGCACGAAGCCCACTCGCGCCGTTCGTTCACACTGTCACCCAGCGCGAACTCTACTCCATCGCGTGGACAGGAGTGTCGGACGGCCCCGATCGACCCGCACCACCTGCGAGCCCGCCCGCCGTCCTGTCAAGGTTGGACCGAAGGCGGTCGAACGATGCCGTTACGGACCTCTACGGCACTTGGGCATCGCCGATCCGAAAGACAACCGCCGGGGGAACCTTTGCGCATTGGGTCGCGGGTCGCGAGGCTCGGGGTCGCGGGGCTCGGGGTCTGGGATCGCGGGCCTTTGCGGGGCGAGATCCGGTCCGCCGGCTTCACGCGATCCGTTCCAGATCGACGAAGCTGAAGGCGCAGGCGTCGTGCGTGCCCGTCGGATGCGCCTCGCGCAGGGTCTCGCGAAAGGCGGCGCGGTCGAAGGGCGGAAACACCGTGTCGCCCTCCGGCGCCAGGGCGACTTCCGTCAGGTGGATGCGGTCGGCCTGCGGCAGGGCGAGCCGGTAGATCTCGCCGCCCCCGGCCACCATCAGTTCCCCGGCCGGGACGGCGGCGTCCACGGCCTCCTCCCAGCTCCCCACGGTTTCGATGCCGGGTGCGGTGAAGCCCGGATCGCGGGTGAGCACCAGGATGCGCCGGCCCGGCAGTGGGCGGCCGATGGACTCGTAGGTCTTGCGGCCCATCACCACGGGCTTGCCGAGGGTGAGCGCCTTGAACCGCTGAAGGTCGCTGCGCAGGCGCCAGATCAAGGCGTTGTCGCGGCCGATGACACCGTTTTCCGCGACCGCGGCCAGGAGGGTGATGCGGGGCCGCGCCATCAGACCGCCACCGGCGCACGAATGGCGGGGTGCGGCGCATAGCCTTCGATGGCGATGTCGTCGAAGCGGAAATCGAACAGGCTGGTCACCTCCGGGTTCAGCACGAGGCGTGGCAGGGGGCGTTCCTCGCGGGTGAGCTGCAGGCGGGCCTGATCGAGGTGGTTCACGTAGAGGTGGGCGTCGCCCAGCGTATGGATGAAGTCGCCGGGCTCCAATCCCGTGACCCGGGCGATCATCGCGGTCAGCAGGGCGTAGCTGGCGATGTTGAACGGGACACCGAGGAACACGTCGGCCGAGCGCTGATAGAGCTGGCACGAGAGCCGCCCCTCCGCGACGTAGAACTGGAACAGGCAGTGGCAGGGCGCCAGCGCCATCCGGTCGAGGTCCGCCGGGTTCCAGGCCGAGACGACGAGGCGGCGCGAATCCGGGTTGCGGCGGATTTCGTCGAGCACCCAGGCGATCTGGTCGACGCTGCCCCCGTCGGGTTTGGCCCAGGACCGCCATTGCCGGCCGTAGACTGGACCGAGGTCGCCCTGCGCATCGGCCCACTCGTCCCAGATGGTGACGCCATTGGCCTGAAGCGCCCGCACGTTGGTGTCGCCCGTGAGGAACCACAGCAATTCGTGGATGATGGAGCGCAGGTGCAGCTGCTTCGTCGTCACCAGGGGGAAGCCGTCCGCGAGACCGAACCGCATCTGGTGGCCGAACACCGAAAGGGTTCCGGTGCCCGTGCGGTCGTCCTTGCGGACGCCCTCGTCGAGGATGCGCTGGAGAAGCTGGTGATAAGCGTGCATCGCGGCTCCGACTGTGGCTCTCGAATAACGGGTCCCGGTCGTCGAGGCGAGATCATCCACGCCGTCCGCGCGGATTGTCCCTAACGATCCTCATCCCTCGGGCCAGAGCACCCAGGCGATCATGGCGAGGTTGCTCCAGGCGTGGAGGAGGATGCACGGCCACAGCCGGCCGCCACGCCAGCGCAGCCAGCCGAGTATCAGCGCCAGCGGCAGGAGCGAGATCGGCCGGGCGAGGCCGAAACCGTTGATGTGCGCACCCGCGAACAGCCCGGCGGTGGTGAGGATGGTGAGGACCGGACCGGCGCGGGTCAGACCGCGGGCGAAGACGAAGCCCCGCATCAGCAGTTCCTCCGCCACGGGCGCCAACACCACCACGGTGGCGAGCCACAGGACGATGCCCACGGCGAGCAGGGACGGCGACAGGGTGGCGTGGCGGGCCACCGGCGCGCCGAACATCGCCCCGGTCCCCGTGACCCAGGTGATATGGACGATGGGCCAGGCGACGAGGAGCCACCCGAAGGTCCGCCGCGGCAGGCGCGCATCGCGCGGGGCCGACAGGGCCAGGATCCGGCGCCAGTCGGGGCCGGCTGCCCAGCGGGCGGCGGCCAGAACGAGGAGGGCGAGGATGCCCTGGCGGACCGCATCGAGGGCGAGGGCCCGGACGGCGAACTGGCGCGGGCGCAGGGGACCGCGTCCGGCGGCCGAGAACGGATCGAGCCCGTCGATCCAATCGGCGCCGACCCGGACGATCACCAGGGCGATCACGCTCGCGGCACTGAGGAGGAAGGCGACCCACAGCACCATGGCGGCGATCGCGAGCCCGGCCCGCCCGATCGCCGGCCACCGCCCGATGGCGGCCGGGTCGTCGGGTTCGGCGAGGACGCGCGGATCGGGCTTCAAAAGCGGCCTGACTCTCTCTATGTTCAGGGGACAGACGACGCGTCAGCGATGGCGCGCCGTGGTCCCCGTGTCGGAGGGGCGTTCCGACCGCGCGACGGTACCCGGCACCTTCCATCAGAACCATGGGCCTTTGGACGCATCGCATGCGGTCTGGACAGGGTCCGGGTTCCAGCGGAAGGTCGAGGCCGTACAGGCATTATCGGAGTGACCCGGCAACGGCGCTCCGCTCGATTTTCATCCGACCCCGGTGCGCCTTTGGGCGCGCGACGGCGGCCAGGCACCGGGTATAAGCGACCGCAGATGGCAGACGATCTGATCCGTTACGATCTTCTGGTGCAGGACGCCCTGCGCGGCGTCGTGCGCAAGGTGCTCACCGACGCGGCCCGGGACGGGCTCGCGGGCGAGCATCATTTCTACGTGTCCTTCCGGACGGAAGCGCCCGGCGTGCGGATGTCGCAGCGCCTGCGCGAGAAGTACCCGCAGGACATGACCATCGTGCTCCAGCACCAGTTCTGGGATCTGGGCGTCAACGAGCACACCTTCGAGGTCGGGCTGTCGTTCTCGGGCGTGCCTGAGCGTCTACTGGTGCCGTTCGACGCGCTCTCGGGCTTCTTCGACCCCTCCGTCCAGTTCGGCCTGAAGTTCGACCTGACCGAGGGCATGGAGGAGGCCGTCGAGGCCGTCGACGACGACGTCACACCGCTCGCCACCGGCAAGACCGCCCCGCGCGGCGCCGCTTCCGAGCCGAGCGAGCTGAAGCCCAAGGGCACGGGTTTGGCGGCCATCGGCTCCAGCGTGCCGAAGATCGGTCCCGCCACCGCGCCGGCGCAGAGCGACAAGGACGCGGACGAAGCCGACAAGCCCGCCGCCAAGCTGTCCGTCGGCAAGGCGTCCGCTTCGAAGAAGGCCGAGGGTGAGGGCACCGAGGCCAGCGCCGAGGTCGTCAGCCTCGACGCGTTCCGTAAGAAGAGCTGAACCACCGGAACACCGGCCTTTCGGAGGCCGGTGTTTTCCCCTCTGTCGGTGCCGCGTTCAGGCTCGCCGTTCCACGCCCATGCGAAGGCCATGCTCCGGCCGCAGGGTGACCCGATGCAGAGGCGTGACCGGCGGGTGATCCGCCGCCATCCGCAGGCGCACGGCCCGGACGATGTGGGCGAGGACGATCACCGCTTCCTGCACGGAGAAGCTCTGGCCGATGCAGACGCGCGGCCCGGCCCCGAACGGCAGGTAGGCGAAGCGCGGGATGTCCTTGCGGGCCTCGCCGAGGAACCGATCCGGCACGAACGCGGCGGGATCGTCCCACAAGGAGCGGTGACGGTGAAGCACGTAGGGTGCCACCATCACGAGGGAACCCCGGGGGATCTTCACCCGACCGATGCGATCCTCCGCGATGGCCTGGCGGCTGAGGAACGGCACCGGCGGGAACAGTCGCATGGTCTCCTCCATGACGGCCTTGGTGAAGGGCAGCGCCTCGGCATCGAACCCCTCGCCCGCCGGCACGGCATCGACCTCGGCCTCGATTCGCGCCCGCGCACCGTCGTCCTGTGACAGGCAGTAGAGCGCCCAGGTCAGGGCATTGGCGGTGGTTTCGTGGCCGGCCGCGATGAACGTGACGATGTTGGCCTTCACTTCGAGGTCCGTCAGGCCCTTACCGGTCTCCGGGTCCTGCGCCTTCAGCAGCAGGGTCAGGAGGTCCGCCGGCGCACGATCGGCCGCGATGAGGGCGCGGCGCTTGTCGATGAGCGCGTCCACCACCTCGGCGAAGAACCGCACGGCGGGGCGTGCCCGCAGGCGCCCGATGCGCGGCACGAAGCTCGGGATCCCGAACACGTCGAGGGGATCGATGGGCCCGACGGCTTCGAGAAACCGCGTGATCGCCCGGCCCAACGCATCCGGGTCGCTCGCGAGGCCTTGGGTGAAGATCGTCCGCTCCAGCACGTCGAGGGTGACGCGGGTCATCTCCAGGGCGGCGTCGATGGTGGTCCCGTCCCGGCGCGCGAGCCGCCGGGCGATGCGAGCGCCGGCCGCGTTCATGGGTTCGGCGAAGCCGAGCACGTGGCGGGCGGAGAAGATCGGCGCCAGGGTGCGGCGCTGAAGCTTCCACTCCTCGTCCTCAGCCGTCAGCAGGCCGTTGCCGAGGCCCGGCGCCAGCACCCGGCGCTGCAGGTCGTCCTTGCGGTAGTTGGCGGCGTTCTCGACGTAGAGATAGCGGATCAGCGCCGGGTCGCTCACCACGGTGACGCGGCCCATGGCGCCGTCACCGGCCATCACGGGCTTCTCGAAATGGTCGTCGAGCCAGGTGGTGATCGGGTTGGCCCGCGCTGCCTTCAGGAAGGCGAGGAGGCCCATGGGCCGGCGCAGGGGGCGCGGCACGGCCGGGCGGAAGCGCGCGGGGGCGTCGGGCGGGCACGGGGCGGCGGCATCCATCATCGGCGTGTCATCGATCCTCGGTCCGGGGCCGGTCGCTCGAAAAGCGTTGAGACATCCACGGCACCGTCACGCGGCACCATCGCGGTTTCGACCCGCCCGGTCTAAGTAGGGTGCGCCGCAGCCACACGAAGAGGCCACGATGTCGCCGACCGAGACGCACAGCGAAGAGACCCCCGCCACCCGCACGGAATCCGACACGTTCGGCCCTATCGAGGTTCCGGCGCATCGCTACTGGGGGGCTCAGACCCAGCGCTCGATCCAGAACTTCAAGATCGGCACCGAGCGGATGCCGGCGCCCCTCGTCCACGCGCTCGGCCTCGTCAAGCAGGCCGCCGCCCTGGTGAACCAGGATCTCGGCGGCCTCGACCCGAAGGTCGCCCAGGCCATCGCGGCGTCGGCCGCCGAGGTCGTCGCGGGCGAGCACGACCAGGAATTCCCCCTGGTGGTGTGGCAGACGGGGTCCGGCACCCAGTCCAACATGAATGCCAACGAGGTGATCGCCAGCCTCGCCAACGAGTTGCTGGGGGCTAAGCGCGGCGGCAAGTCGCCGGTGCACCCCAACGACCATTGCAACCGGGGCCAGTCGTCCAACGACGTGTTCCCCACCGCCATGCACATCGCGGTGTCGCGCGAGATCAACGACCGGCTGATGCCGGCCCTGAAGCACCTGCACGACGCCCTCGACGCCAAGGCGACGGCCTTCGCCGACATCGTCAAGATCGGCCGCACCCACCTGCAGGACGCGACGCCGGTGTCCCTCGGTCAGGAATTTTCGGGGTACGTCGCGCAGGTGGCTTTGGGCAGCGCCCGCGTCCAGGCGACCGTACCGGGCGTGCTGGCCCTGGCCCAGGGCGGCACCGCGGTCGGCACCGGCCTCAACGCGCACCCTGATTTCGCGGAGAAGTTCGCCGCCAAGGTCGCCGAGCTGACGGGCCTGCCGTTCACCTCGGCCGAGAACAAGTTCGAGGCGTTGGCCACCCACGACGCCCTGGTGTTCACCCAAGGGGCGCTGTCGGCGCTCGCCGCCGGCCTGTTCAAGATCGCGCAGGACATCCGCCTGCTGGCGTCCGGACCGCGCTCCGGCCTCGGTGAGCTGTCGCTGCCCGAGAACGAGCCCGGCTCCTCGATCATGCCCGGCAAGGTCAATCCGACCCAGTGCGAGGCGCTGACCATGGTCTGCGCCCAGGTGATCGGCAACGGCACCACCGTGAGCTTCGCCGGCAGCCAGGGCCATTTCGAGTTGAACGTGTTCAAGCCCGTCATCGCCAACGCGGTGCTGCAGTCGGTCCGGCTCCTCGCCGACGCGGCCGTGAGCTTCGCCGACAATTGCGTGGTGGGCATCAAGGCCAACGAAGACCGCATCGCCGACCTCATGAGCCGGTCGCTGATGCTGGTGACGGCGCTCGCCCCCTCCATCGGCTACGACAAGGCCGCCGAGATCGCGAAGACCGCGCACAAGAACGGCACCACCCTGAAGGAGGAGGCCCTGCGGCTCGGCTACGTCACGCAAGAGGAGTTCGAGCGCGTGGTGCGCCCGGAGACCATGCTGGCGCCCAGCGCCGACTGACGGGGACGCGCATGGCGGAGATCATCAACCTGCGCGACGTCCGCAAGGCGAAGGCGCGGTCCGAGAAGGAGGCGAAGGCGGCGGACAACCGCATCGCCTTCGGCCGCCCGAAGAAGGCCAGGACCCTGGCGGACGCCAAGAAGGCCATCGAGGTCTCGCGCCACGAGGGCCACAAGCTCATGGGGCCGGACTCGGAGTGAAGGGGCGCACCCCGTGACCGGCGGCATCACCAAGCGCTCGGTGATGATCGCCGGGCACCGCACCAGCGTGTCCCTGGAGGACCCGTTCTGGGACGCCCTGCGGGAGATCGCCGAAGCGCGTGGCAAGTCGGTGCAAGCCTTGATCGGCGAGATCGATGCGGGCCGGGACGGGCAGAACCTGTCGTCCGCGATCCGGGTGTTCGTGCTGGCGGCATTGCGTACGTCCGCGCCCGCCTGAGCCGCTCAGCGGCGAACGCCCAGGAGGCTGCGCGAGGCCGGCGCCCCGAACGTTCGGCGAAAGGCATTGGCGAAGTGGGCCTGATCGGCGAAGCCCGCCGCGTGGGCGGCGCCCGTGAAGTTCGCACCCGCCACGATGGTGGCGATGGCCCGCCGCATGCGGAGCCAGGCGCGGTAGCGCCGGAACGGCACGCCGATCTCTTGGGTGAACAGGTGCTGCAGCCGCGACGAGGACAGGCCCACGGAGCACGCCAGCGTGCCGGCCGACAGCTCGGGATGCGGGTGGGTCCCGAGGCGCGAGACGATTGTGGCGATGCGGCGGTCCAGGGTCTCGTCGGCACGCTGGAGGGAGAACCGTGCGAGATCGGCCAGAGCCTCGCCGGCCCAGGCGCAGGCTTCGCGATCCTCGTAGAGGCCCCGCAGGGCGTTGATCTCGCCGCCTGCCCCGACGCGAGCGCCCGCGATGGAGCATGCGCCCCGCATTAGACCCGTCAGGGCCTGCGGCGACACCTCGGGTTCGAGGTAGAGCACCGCCAGGGGGTCGCCGCCGCAATCGAGTTCGTGCGCCAGGCCGGCCGGCACGAAGGCGGTTCGGCAGGTGATCCAGTCCGTGTCCGGGAAGCGGATCCGGAAGCGACCGTAGAGCCCCGCGAGATAGACCGGCGCGCCGTGCTGGTGGCTGGCATTGTGGGCGAGCGGCCCGGCGAAGAACGTCTGCGGGCCCTCCACGTGCCAGAGCGGGCCGAGCGTAGCAGGTTCGTTCAAGCGCCGCCCTCCGTCACGATGCTAGCCCTGCCCTGCAGCCGGCGACCCGGGAACATCCTGGCGCATTGGGCCCGGCGGGGGAATGCCCATCATGACCGATCTCACCCGCCGCAGTCTCGCGGCCGCCACCCTCGCGTTGGCGCTGCCCGGCTCCGCCACAGCGCAGGTTTGCCCGGAGGATGCCCAGTCCGTGATTCACCGGATCCGGCTCGGGCATTTCACGGTGACGACACTGCTCGATGCGAGCGCGACGATCGACGGCCCCTGGCCCATCGTCGGGGAGGATCGCCCGCAAGCCGCGGTCGAGGCCCTGATGCGGGAGAATCGCCTGCGTCCGAACCGGTTCAAGCCCGGCTTCACCCCCACCCTGGTGCAGACCGGCCGTGAAACCATCCTGTTCGATACCGGCAACGGCGCGGTCGGGTTCGTGCCCAGGCCCGCCGGCGGGCAACTCGCCCACCTTCTGGCCCGCGCCGGCCTCGCACCGGACACCATCGACGTCGTCGTGCTGACCCACTGCCACACCGACCACATCGGCGGCCTCATGGAGGACGGGCGACCGGTCTTCACGCGGGCGCGCTACGTGGTCGGTGCCACCGAAGATTCGTTCTGGCGCGACGGGGCGCGCCTATCGGCGCCGGTGGAGAGCAACGAGGCCCGATCGGCCCGGGTGTTTCGCAGCCACCTGCTTCCCCTCGCCGACCGCACCCGCTTCGTGAAACCCGGCGATGCGGTGGCGCCTGGGATCACCGCCCTCGCGGCCTTCGGGCATACGCCGGGACATCTCGCCTTCCATCTGGAGAGCGCCGGCCAGCGCATGCTGGTCTGGGGGGATTGCGCCCACCACGAGGTCGCGTCCCTGGCCCACCCGGAGTGGCACGCCGTCTTCGACATGGACAAGGCGCAAGGGGCCGCCACGCGCCGGCACATCTACGACATGGCCGCCACGGACGGGATCCTCGTGTCGGCCTATCACGCCGCCTTCCCGTCGCTCGGCTACGTGGTGCGGCAGGGGAGCGGCTATCGCTGGATCCCCCTCACCGACCAACTCGATCCGTGAGCCGGGGCGTCAGGCCGACGCCAGCGCCGCCGGCTTCGGGCCCCCCGTGGCCCAGTCGAGCAACTCCACCGTGTGGACGATGGGGATGGCGGTGCCCTTCCCGATTTGCGTCGCGCAGCCGATGTTGCCCGTGGCGATGACGTCGGGGCGCAGGCGCTCGATGTTGGCGACCTTGCGGTCCCGGAGGCGGCCGGCGATCTCGGGCTGGAGGATGTTGTAGGTGCCGGCCGAGCCGCAGCAGATATGCCCCTCGGGTACGTCCTTCACGGCGAAGCCCGCACGCTTCAGGAGGTTCTTCGGCTCCGTGCGGATGCCCTGGCCGTGCTGCATCGAGCAGGCGGAGTGGTAGGCGACCACGAGGTCGCTCTCGATGAGCGTCGGCATCAGGCCGAGACCGGCCATGTACTCGGTCACGTCCTTGGCGATCCCTGAAACCCGCGCGGCCTTCTCGGCGTAGGCCGGGTCGTCGCGGAACATGAAGCCGTAATCCTTGATGGTGGTGCCGCAGCCCGACGCCGTGACCACGATGGCGTCGAGGCCGGCGCCGTCCATTTCGGCGATCCAGGCGTCGATGGTGCGTTTCGCCTGGGCATGGGACGCGTCCGCCTTGCCCATGTGGTGGGTGAGCGCGCCGCAGCAGCCCTCCCCCTTGGCCTGCACCACCTCGACGCCGTGGCGGGTCAGCAGCCGGATCGCCGCCTCGTTGAAGTCGGGCCGCAGGACGCTCTGGGCGCAGCCGCGCAGCAGCGCGACGCGGCCCGTGCGGGCCGGGGCCGTGGTGCCCTGAAGGGCGGCGCTGGCCTCCAGCGCACGGGTCTCAGCCGGAAAGGTGCCGGGCCGGTCGGTGCGGTTGCGGTTCGGCAATTCGGCCGGGGCGAGATCCAGCATGGCGGCAAGCCGGTTGCCGAGGCCGGGCACCCGCGCCACCAGGGGGCGGAACGGGCTCCCGAGCTTGGCGCCGAGCAAAGCCAGTCGGAAACGGTTGGGATAGGGCAGCACGAAGGCCAGCACCGCCCGGAGCGCCCGGTCCCCGAAGGGACGGGTGTAGGTTTCCTCGATATGCGCGCGGGCGTGATCGACGAGGTGCATGTAGTGCACACCCGAGGGGCAGGTCGTCATGCAGGACAGGCACGACAGGCAGCGGTCGATGTGCTTGACCACCTCCGGCACGGCGGGCTTGTTGCCCTCCAGCATGTCTTTGATGAGGTAGATGCGGCCGCGCGGACTGTCGAGCTCGTCGCCCAGCAGCAGGTAGGTCGGGCAGGTGGCGGTGCAGAAACCGCAATGGACGCAGGTCCGCAGGATCTTTTCCGAGGCCGCCATGGCGGGATCGGCGAGCTGCGTCAGGCTGAAACTGGTCTGCACGGCGTGTTCCTGAATCCACCCATCGCGGTGCCGCTTCACACCATCGGCATGGCGGCCCCGTCGTCTTCGCCCGTACCTTAGAGCGGAACGGAGGGTCTGCCGAGCCTTTGGAATCGCTCCAAACACTGGCAGGCCGGTTTTTGATAGCCGGAACCCAAGGCCGATGCCTGCGGGTAAGAATGTCGCGGCGACGTCAGATCTCCGCGTACATCCGGCCCGGATTGAACACGCCCATTGGGTCGTGCGCCGCCTTGAGACCCGCCGTGATCCGCATCAGCGGCTCGGACAGGGGCTCGAACACCGGCACGGCGGCGCGCACGGCGTCGGGCGCGCGTACCAGGGTGGCGTGGCCGCCCTGCGCCTTCACCGCCGCCCGCACGGTCGCGGCCCCGGCATCGCCCTCGGCCGCGGTCGCGAGCCAGATCAGGCCGCCGCCCCAATCGTAGAACCACCGCGCGTCGCGCTCCGCCGCGATGGCGGCTGCCAGGGCGGGGCCGCAGGTCGGGGCGGTGGAGAGACGCCAGATGGCGGCATCCGCCGGCTCGGCCAGGGGGGCGGCGTCGCGGATACCGGTCCACAGGGCGGTGCCGGTGTCGCCCTCGACGATCTCGGGCGCACCGAAGCGCTTGAGCAGCTTCGTCAGTTCACCGAGCCGATAGGCGACCGAATCCGAAAACCCCTCGACCCGCATGGCGGTGCGGGCTTCGGGGCCGCCGATACCGGCCGGCAGGTGGGCGGCGCCGGTGAGCTCGAACGGCGAGCCGAGGGCGGCCGAGAGGGCGGCGACGGCCCGGTCATCGTCGAGGCCTGCGAACACCAGGGTCGACACTCGCTCCTGCACCGGCAGCACCTTGAAGGTGACCTCCGTGAGCAGCCCGAGGGTGCCCCAGGCGCCGGCCACGAGCTTCACGAGATCGAGGCCGGTGACGTTCTTCATCACCCGACCGCCGGACTTGATGATCTCGCCGCGTCCGTTGACGAAGCGCACGCCGATGAGGCTGTCGCGGGCCGCCCCGGCATTGATCCGGCGGGGGCCGGAATTGTTCGTGGATGCCACCGCGCCGAAGCTTGGCGTGCCGTGCGTCCCCAACAGGCCGCGATGGTCCATGGGCTCGAAGGGCAGCATCTGGCCGCGCCCGGCGAGCAGGGCCTGCACCTCGGCGAGCGGTGTGCCGGCGAGCGCCGAGACCACCATCTCGGCCGGTTCGTAGAGGGTGATGCCCGACAATCCGGCGGTGGACAGCGTCGCCTCGTCCTCGGATGCGGGATTCCCGGCCGGGCGGCCGATCCCGGCCTTGGTGCCGCCGCCGACGAGGCGCAGGCGCTCCGTCCGGTCGGCGGCCGCGCGGACGATGTCCGCCGCCGCATCCGCGTCGTGAGGCTCGTATGACCGCATTGTTTCCCGCCCTGGCCGGGCGGCGCGCCCGGTCCGTCTTCGTGTTTTGTGCTCCGATCCTAATGAGAATCGTTCGCGATTGCATCCGGTCCGGTGCGTCCGGTTCCCGCTTTCGACGGTCCTGCGCGCCGCGCCGCCAAGCGGGCTGCGATGAGGGTGCGCAGGCCGGCGATGTCCAGGACCCAGGTGAACCCTCCGACGACGAGGAAGCCGAGGGGCAGGCTGACCGCGAGGGCCCGCACGGGCTCGAGATGGCGCAGGGGTACGAGGCACAGGGCCATGGCCGCACAGGCGATACCGGCCATCAGGAGATCGCGCCACGGCAGGCGCAGGCGCTCCGGCCCCGTGAGCGCCCGGAGCGCCAGGAACCCGGTGGCGGCGGCGAGACCCGCCGTCTGCGCCGCCGCGATGCCTTCCGGTCCCATGAGCGGCGGCAGCAGCCACAGGCCGAGGGCGTCGACGGCGAGGCCCACCAGGGCGGCGGCGATCACCGGCAGGGTCCTGCGGCGGATCTGGAAGATCGGATTGAGGGCGAAGTTCATCATCGCGAGGCAGAAGAAGCCCGGGATCATCAGCCCGGCATAGCTCGCGAATGGGCCGCGATAGGCCTCCGGCACCACCAGGGCCTGGAGGGCGGGAAGGATCGCCCAGAACCCGACGGCGCAGGGCAGCAGCAGGGCGACCACCACGCCGACGTTGCGCCCGACCTGGGCCTCGGCGGCCGCGCGGCCCTCCTCCTCCTCGACGCGCACGGCGAGCTGGAACAGCAGGAGGTCGAGGGCGGTGCCCAGCGTGCCGATGCTGCGCGTGGTGACGTCGGCCGCGAGGGCGAAGTAGCCGGCCTCGGCCAGCCCGGCCTGGGCCGCGATGGTGCCGCGATTGAGGAACGGCAGCAGCTGATAGATGGCGTTGGCGGCGATCAAGGGCAGGCCGTAGGCGAGGAACAGCCGCCAGGTCTCGGCGAGGCGCACGCGCAGGCGCGGGCTCACGGGATCGCGCATGGGCCGCCATAGGATCGCGGCGGCGAGGAACTGGCTCAGGCCCGCCGCGGCGAGCACCCAGGCCGGCTGGGGCAGGAGCCACGCCGTGCCGGCCATGAGCACGAAGGCCAAGGCGTTCTTGATCGCCACCAGCCGGAAGTAGAGGCCACCGTCGAAGCGGGCGCGGGCGAGCGCCGCGTGGTAGTCGAACACTCCGATCCCGAGGGCGGCCACGCCCGCGCCCGCCGTGATGGCCGCGCGGCTCTCGGGCCCCGCCTCCACGCCGAATCCGGCGCAGACCAGGGCGGCGGCGAGGAGCCCGGCGCCGAGTACGACGTAGGCCCGGTCGAGACCCTGGCGGATCCACGGCTCCTGATCGCGGACGCGGGCCGAGTAGAACCGCGTCGCCGACAGGCGCAGCCATTCGAACAGCACCGTGTTGGCCACGATGGCGCCGGCGGTGGCCAGCGCGAACAGACCGAAATCCGCCGGGCCCAGCAGCTTCGCGATGAGCAGGCCGAGCACGAAGTTCAGCCCGGCGTTGAGGACGAAGGCGCAGATCACGGCCATGGCGGGAACGGGCAGCCTTGCGCCGAGCGGGGCGCTCGCGCCTTTGGCTGGACCCTAAGCGGAGGTGCGCAAAGAATCCGTCAACCGCCCGGCGTGACGATCCTCAGAACCACCCCCGCATGCGGAAGAACACGATCGGCACGAGGGCGCTGAGAACCACGAGGGCGAGGCCGTAGGGATATCCGTAGGCCCAATCGAGTTCGGGCATGTGCTTGAAATTCATGCCGTAGAGTGAGGTCACGAGGGTCGGCGGAATGCCCACGACCGAGACCACGGTCAGCACCCGGAAGGTGTTGTTCTGCTCCATGTTGATGAGGCCGAGGGTGGCGTCGAGGAGGAACTGGACGTTCTCCGATTGACGGATCTCGAACTCGTCGAGGGAGGCGATGTCCCGTCGCACGGCCTCGAAGCGCGGCACCTGCTCGGCGCCGAGCAGGTGCTCGCACTCGTTTGCGACGAAGGGGACGATGCGTTCGAGACCCAGCAGGCTGGACCGGATCTTGCCGAGCGCCTTGCCGCGCCGGCCGATGCCGCGCAGGATCCGGCGGAGCGCCAGATCGCGCCGTCGCGGCGTCTGGGTCTTGAGCTTGTCGTCGCTGGCGGGCGCGCCGCCCCGCACGTCGAAGTCGAAGATCCGGGTCGAGAGGGCATCGAGATCGGCGCCCATGTCCTCCAGGGAATCGGCGAGGCTGTCGACCAACTCCTCCATGAGCAGGAGGAAGATCTCCGTGCTCGTGGTGGACGGGCCGTCGCCCTCGGCGATGCGCTTCTTCACCTCCGCGAACGCGCGCAGATCGTGGAACCGCACGGTTACGAGGTGGTCCTTGGTCAGGACGAACCCCAGGGGCTTCAACAACGAATCGACCTTGTCGAAGGTGATCATCGGCGTCGACAGCGAGAAGCCGTTCTTGAGACGCCGCAGCCGGCTCGAATTCTCCACCTCGCTGAGGGCTTTTCGCGATGGGACGCGGATGCCCGTCGCGTCCTCGATGCGCTGCGCCTCCTCGGCACTCGGGTCGTCGAGGTCGATCCACACCGTGGCGGCAGGCATCGGTCCGGCGCCGTCGGTGGCGGGGGACCCGACCGCACCCTGTGGTCCATGAAGGCTGATCATCGGGGATGATTGGTCCGTGGCGGAGCGGATCGGGAGAGAATTGCCGTCGCGCAACCGTCGCGCCGACCTGCGACAGTCTTGACTCACGCAAGGCATGCGCCTACCTCCGCGGCATCGTTGGCACTCACCGATCGAGAGTGCTAACGGCCTGGGTTGAGCGCGCTGCCGCGCCGCATCAACGCCATCCATGAATTTAGAGCAAGAGGGCAGCTCATGAAGTTCCGTCCGCTGCACGACCGTGTCGTCGTTCGCCGTATCGAAGGCGAAGAGAAGACCAAGGGGGGCATCATCATCCCCGACACCGCCAAGGAGAAGCCGCAAGAGGGCGAGATCGTCGCCGTCGGCCCCGGCGCCCGCGACGAGGCCGGCCGCATCAATCCCCTCGACGTCAAGGCCGGCGATCGCGTGCTGTTCGGCAAGTGGTCCGGCACCGAGGTCAAGATCGACGGTCAAGATCTCCTGATCATGAAGGAATCCGACATCATGGGCGTCGTCGCCTGAACGGTGATCTGCCCTCTTCCTTCGTCCCCCTACCCGAGCCCTTTGAGCGCGCTTCTACTCTGAGCGCCTCGGGGCTTCCCACCGCATGAGGATTTGAACATGGCAGCGAAAGAAGTCCGTTTCGGCTCCGACGCCCGCGAGAAGATGCTGCGCGGCGTCGATATCCTGGCCGACGCAGTGAAGGTGACCCTCGGCCCCAAGGGTCGTAACGTCGTCATCGAGAAGAGCTTCGGCGCTCCCCGCATCACCAAGGACGGCGTCACCGTCGCCAAGGAGATCGAGCTCGCCGACAAGTTCGAGAACATGGGCGCCCAGATGGTGCGCGAAGTGGCCTCGAAGACCAACGACATCGCGGGCGACGGCACCACCACCGCCACCGTCCTGGCCCAGGCCATCGTCCGTGAAGGCGCCAAGTACGTCGCCGCCGGCATGAACCCGATGGACCTGAAGCGCGGCATCGACCTCGCCACCACCGCCGCCGTGAAGGACATCACGGGCCGCGCCAAGAAGGTCGCCTCGTCCGAGGAAGTCGCCCAGGTCGGCACCATCTCGGCCAATGGCGACAAGGAAATCGGCGAGATGATCGCCCACGCCATGCAGAAGGTCGGCAACGAGGGTGTCATCACCGTCGAGGAGGCCAAGACAGCCGAGACCGAGCTCGACGTCGTCGAGGGCATGCAGTTCGACCGCGGCTACCTCTCCCCGTACTTCATCACGAACGCGGAGAAGATGGTCGCCGAGCTCGAGGACCCCTACATCCTCATCCACGAGAAGAAGCTCTCGTCGCTCCAGGCGATGCTGCCGGTTCTCGAGGCCGTGGTGCAGACGGGCAAGCCCCTCGTCATCATCGCCGAGGACATCGAGGGCGAGGCGCTCGCCACCCTCGTGGTGAACAAGCTGCGCGGCGGCCTCAAGGTCGCGGCTGTCAAGGCTCCGGGCTTCGGCGATCGCCGCAAGGCCATGCTCGAGGACATCGCGATCCTGACCCAGGGTCAGATGATCGCCGAGGACCTCGGCATCAAGCTCGAGAACGTCACCCTGCCGATGCTCGGCCGCGCCAAGCGCATCCGCATCGAGAAGGAGACCACCACGATCATCGACGGTCTCGGCGAGAAGTCGGACATCGAGGCCCGCGTCGCCCAGATCAAGGCGCAGATCGAGGAGACCACCTCGGACTACGACCGTGAGAAGCTCCAGGAGCGTCTGGCCAAGCTCGCCGGCGGCGTCGCGGTCATCCGCGTCGGCGGCGCGACCGAGGTCGAGGTCAAGGAGAAGAAGGACCGCGTCGACGACGCGCTCAACGCCACCCGCGCTGCGGTGGAAGAGGGCATCGTCCCGGGCGGCGGCACCGCCCTCCTCCGCGCCCGCGAGGCCGTCCGCGCCCTCAAGAGCGACAACCCGGACGTCCAGGCCGGCATCAAGATCGTGCTGAAGGCCCTCGAGGCGCCGATCCGTCAGATCGCCGCCAACTCCGGCGTCGAAGGCTCCATCGTCGTCGGCAAGATCACCGACAACACCTCTTCGATCACCTACGGCTTCAACGCCCAGACCGAAGAGTACGTGGACATGATCCAGGCCGGCATCGTCGACCCGGCCAAGGTCGTGCGGACCGCCCTGCAGGATGCCTCCTCCATCGCCGGCCTGCTGGTGACCACGGAAGCCATGATCGCCGATGCTCCGAAGAAGGACAGCGCCGGCGGCGGTATGCCGGGCGGCGGCGGCATGGGCGGCGGCATGGGCGGCATGGACTTCTAAAAGTCCGAGCGTCTTGAGCCGAACTTGATAGAGGGGGTCGCCGAGAGGCGGCCCCTTTTTCGTGGCCGAGAGCGTGGGACACGCCCTCGGCAGTCTCGGGCGTCGCCACTCCGCGTCCACGCCGGGAGCATGGCGATCGCGGGGCGACGTCGGCTGTCGTATCGCCGATCCCCCCTACCCATGAAAATGGCCCGGATCGCCCTGAAGCGGTCCGAGCCAGGAAGACGATGTCCGATGCGACCGGTGTCCGGCCGCCCGGGTTTCAGCGCCCAAAGATGCCCTTCAGGAACTGCGCCGTCCGGTTGCGCTTCTTCTTGCGCTCGAGTTCGGCCGCGTCCTTGACCCAGGCGACCTGTACCACCCGGCGTTCGCCCTCGAACGGCTCGTGGCCGTGCCAGGAATTGTCGGACCGCAGGAAGGCGAACATCGTGCCCATGGTGGGCGGCACCTCGACGGCGAAGGGTTCGTAGTTCCGGCCGTCGTAGAGCACCCGCAGGCGCCCGGCGGCGGGCGCGTCCCAGGCATCGTTCATGTAGATCAGCATCGTCATCACCTTCGACGGCCCGTCGGTGTGGATCGATCCGTATTTCGGCTGGCTCTTCTTCATGATGGTGGTGAGGCGCGGGCACGAGACGAGGTCGATACCGAACTTCTCGCCCATGATGCGGGAGAACTCGTCGCTCTCCAATTCGTCGATGAGCGCCTTGAACCGGCCCTTGAGCGCCACCTCGTCCACGGTGAGGTAACCCGGCTTGGCAATCGCCGGGAAGTCCTGCCGGATTTCGTCGATGGCCGCGCGGTCGAGGACGTCGTTGCCGAGGAAGAACGTGTAGGGCTCGCGCGACACGGGCGCGGCGCGCACGGCTTCGAGGTTGAGGATCGAAAGTCCCGACATGGCTGCCTCTGTACCCGTTCCGTCCGATGATCGGCGCGCGCTCCGGCGCAACAGCGGTGGATAGAGCGCCCGATTGCGGCAACCGGACGGCAAGACGGGGCGCGGCCCTTTTCGCGCCCGGCGGAAACTGCCATGCTTGGGCTCAGCAAATCACCGGAACGGCGCCCCGCCATCGTGACGAGATGTTTCGCCCTCGCCCTCTGCGTCGTCCTGGCGACGCCGGCGAGCGCCCAGACCACCGGGACGACCGCCCGCATGGCCTGCGCCGACGCCATGGCGCTGGTGAAGCGCCAGGGGGCGATCCTCCTCGACACCGGTAACCAGACCTTCCAGCGCTTCGTGCGCGACCGCAGCTTCTGCGAGCTCTCGGAGATCGCCGACCTGCGCTTCATGCCGACCCGCGACAACCCGGAATGCCCCATCGGCTATCGCTGCCGCGAGCCGGGCTACGGCGACTGGGATTGGCAATAGAACACGCGGGCCAGGATTTTCGTCCGCTCAGGCACCCGTCCGGCCACGATCTCGCCACGACCCGCCGTCACTCCCGGGCTCCGGCATGCCGCGGAAGCGGTGCCTCGACGATCAGCACGGGGAGAAGACGCACGTGGCCGTATTGAGGACGGGCCTCGGCCTGCAAGCCGCCGTGACGGCGCTGTTCGCCCTCGTCCTGCTGGCATTTCCCGGCGACGCCGCACCGCCCCTCTACGTGTCCCTGAGCGGGCTCGCCATGGCGGGCATCCTGCTCGCCTCCGGCAAGATCTCGGCCTACCTGAAGATCTTCATCTCGGTCTACGGCGTCGGCTATCTCCTGTTCTCCGGGGCCAAGCTGCTGGCGGCCTTGGGCGCGCTGCCCCCGACGCTCGCCGCCCTGCTGCCGCCGGCCTTCGCCGCCACGGGTGCCGTGGTGTTCGCCGCCATCGTGCTCGGCATCTCGCACCTGAAGCCGATTCGGGCGATCACCCTCATTGCCGATCCCTACTTCGCGAACCGTGACGAGCCGACCCGCGAGATCGGCCTGTTCCGCTGGTTCGGCCGGACGGAGGGCAAGATCGGTCAGCGCCTCGTCGCGCTGTCGATCTTCGTCAGCTTCGCCGATGTCGCCCTGACCTTGCGGTTCAACTTCTGGTACCGCGATCTCTACAACGCGATCCAGGAATACAATCTCGACGTTTTCTGGTACCAGATCCTGTGGGTCTTCGTGCCCCTCGCGATCCTCAACGTCTGCATCGGCATGTTCGACCTGTTCGTCGACCAGTCCCTGCACATCCGCTGGCGCACGTGGCTGACCCGGAGCTTCTACCAGCGCTGGCTCGGGGACGGCACGCATTACCGCATTCCCTTCACGGACGAGCACGCCGACAACCCGGATCAGCGCATCCAGGCCGACGTCAACGCCTTCATCTCGCAGACGGCGAGCCTGTCGATCCGGCTGCTGTCGCAGGCGGCCCAGCTCGTCTCGTTCATGGTCATCCTGTGGACCCTGTCGCGGGATTTCGTGCTGCCGTTCACCGACACGGTGGTGCCGGGCTTCCTCGTCTGGGCCGTGATCACCTACGCGGTCGTCGGCACCTGGCTCGCCCACCTCATCGGCCGCCCGCTCATCGGCCTCGATTTCCGCCAGGAGCGGGTGGAGGCGGATTTCCGGTTCTCGCTCGCCCGCAGCCGCATCTACGGCGAGCAGATCGCGCTCCTGCGCGGCGAGCGCGCCGAGACCGTGCGCCTCCGGTCGCTGTTCGACGAGATCATCGCGAACTACGTGCAGATCATCTTCCGGCGCATCAAGCTCATCGCCTTCTCGTTCGGCTATTCCCAGGCGAGCACCATGGTGCCGCTCGTCATCGCCGCACCCTCGTACTTCGCGAAGAAGCTCAGCTTCGGCGCCCTGCAGCAGACCGTGAACGCCTTCAGCAACGTGCAGTCGTCGCTGTCGTTCTTCATCAGCGCCTACACCACCATCGCGGCCTACAAGGCCAACACCAACCGCCTGTCGTCGTTCAAGCGGGCGATGACCAAGGCCGAGGCCATGGCGGGCGCCGGCTACGGTCTGGCCCAGTCCGACGCCTCGGGCCGCGACGTCACTGCCGAGAACATCACCCTCGCCCTGCCGGACGGCCGCGAGATCGTCAGTGCCGATCGGTTCACCCTCACGCGGGGCGGCGCCACCCTGGTCACCGGTCCGTCGGGCTCCGGCAAGTCGACCCTGTTCCGGGCCATCGCCGGCATCTGGCCGTTCGGCAAGGGGCGCATCGCGGTGCCGCCGGGTCAGTCGGCCCTGGTGCTGCCGCAGCGGCCCTACATTCCGCTCGGTACCCTGCGGGGCGCAGTGGTCTATCCGGCCACCACCGACCAGTTCTCGGACGAGGCGATCCGCGAGGCCCTGGTGGCGGCGCAGCTGCCGCAGCTGGCCGACCGCCTCGACGAGGTCGATGCCTGGGACCAGCGCCTTTCGGGCGGCGAGCAGCAGCGCCTGGCCATCGCCCGCGCGGTGCTGGCGAAACCCCAGTGGCTGTTCCTCGACGAGTCCACCGCCGCCCTCGACGAGCCGAGCGAGGCCGCCCTGTACCGCATGCTGCGCGAGCGCCTCCCGGAGACCACCATCGTCTCCATCGGCCACCGCTCGACCCTGCACGTCCTGCACGACCGGCGCATCGACATGAAGCCCGGCCCCGACGGACGCTTCGTACCGACGCCCGTGGCGGCCGGGTAAGTCGAACCTACCGCAGGAAACTCACGGCGATGGGCGCGAGCATCGCCGTGAGGAAGGCGTTGAGCCCAAGCGCGATGCCCGCGAAGGCGCCCGCAACCACATCGACCTGGAAGGCGCGGGCCGTGCCGACGCCGTGGGCGGCGAGGCCGGCCGCGAAGCCCCGCGCCCGCATGTCGCGGATGCGCAGGATGTTCATGAGGGGCGTGACCAGGATGCCCCCCGTCATGCCGGTGAGCATGACGATGACGGCGGCGAGCGTCGGATCGCCGCCGAGGGTCTGGGCGATACCCATTGCGACGCCGGTGGTTACGGATTTCGGCGCCAGGGACACGATGACGTCGCGCGGCACCCCGAGGAGATGCCCGAGGGTGAGGGCCGACGACAGGGCGACCACGGAGCCGACGACGAGGGCGGCCAGCATCGGCGCGAGCGCCCGCAGGACCGTGGCGCGGTACTCGTAGAGCGGGAACGCCAGTGCGACGGTGGCCGGCCCGAGGAGGAAATGCACGAACTGCGCGCCCTCGAAGTACGACGCGTAGGGCGTGCGCGTCACCTCCAGCACCGCGGCCGTGATCGCGATGGCGACCAGCACCGGGTTCGCCAGCGGGTGGCGGTTCGTCGCCGTGGCGATCCGGTCGGCGACCGCGTAGGCGACCAGGGTCACGGTGAGCCACAGGAGCGGGGTGCGCGACAGGTAGACCCAGACGGCGAAATCGCCGGTCATGCCCCCTCGCCCGCGCGCAGCCAGCGCGACACGGCGACGAAGGTGAGGGCCGTCGCCGCGAGCGTCGTCACGGTCGAGACCACCACGATGACGGCGAGCGCCGCCCCGTGCACCGCGAGCACATCGAGCCGCCCGACGATGCCGGCACCCGCCGGCACGAACATGAGGGAGAGGTTGGCGAGAAGGCCGCGCCCCGCCCCCTCGAGCTGCCCGTTCACAAGGGGCGGCGGCAGGATACGGGCGGCGGCACGGGCGTAGCGGTCGCGCACCACGAGGAACACCAGGAGCAGCGCCATCCCGATCACCGGCCCCGGCACCGGGATTCCGGAGGCGCGGGCCAGGGCCTCGCCGAGAAGCTGCGCCGCGAGGATCAGCGTCAGACCGATGATCATGGGCGGACCCGGTGCTACGGAACGGTCGCCAGGGGATCGCCGGCGCGGGCGTGCACGATGCCGGCCTCGTCGATCCCGAGGAGCCCGCCGAGACGCCAGACCAGGGCCTCCTCGAACTCGTGGACGTCGCCATCCGCCCCGGCCACCGACCACGCCATGGCAAGGAGGCGCGCCTTCTGTTCCCGACCGGCCTCGTGGCCGATCATCTCCACCAGGGCCGCCATGTCCCGGGTCTGGGCGTCGAAGGCGGCCGCCCGCGCGATCAGGGCTTGTGCCTCGGCCCGCGTCTGCGCGAAGCGCCCTTCGACGAGATGCGCGAGGCGCTCGGTTTCCTCCGGGGCCAGGATGCCATCGGCGCGCGCGACATGGACGAGGAGGGCGATGGCCGCGAGGCGCTCGTCGGCCCCTTCCGCGGCATCGGCGGGCTGCCCGAGCCCGAAGGCGTCGGCGGCATAGGCACGCAGGCGGGCGATGAGCGACATGACGATCCTTCGGACACGATGCGCCACCCTTCGAGGTCGCCTCCGCCCCCGTCAAGCAACGCCGCTCCCCCGGACGACGATGCCGCCCCACCGTGGCACCCCTGCATCGCGTCGCGGCGCAATGCGCCATGCGGGACGGAGCGTCTTGCCAATCCGGGACCGGCCGGATATGACCCCTCTCAACGACGCCGCGCCGGCCCTCAGGTCCGCACCGCCTCGTGCCGCAATAGCTCAGCTGGTAGAGCACCTCATTCGTAATGAGGGGGTCGGGGGTTCGAATCCCTCTTGCGGCACCACTAATTTCTTTTTTTCAAACTGGCTTTTGTATTCGACATTTGGCGCCGCCGTGCTCAAATGGAAACAACCCCCTCTTTTCGTAGAATTCATCGAAGGCTTGCCGTACCCCGGGCCAGTTTCCGTCGTGAACGTAGTCGTCTCCGACTACCCAACCGCCGGGGCGTACTAATGGCCACCAAGCCTCCAGATCGGACATCACAGCTCGATAATCATGGCCGCCATCAATATGGATGACATCTACCTGAAGATTTGAGCGCCGAAAAACTTCATTTGCATTGACGCTATCGAGTGGAATCGGAAGAATCACGTCCTCGGTATTTGTTGCTAGAACGTTTGCCATAAAAGTTCGCATAAGCATGGGCTGCCCATGCTCAAAAGCAAGTCCAGGATACCAATCGTCGTTGAACCAGTGATCCCAGGCACCGAGCCAAGTATCAATAGACAGCATTACTCCGCCAACTAGTCCAATCTCCTTCATACGTTTTGCCATTGCGATTGAGGAAGCGCCCTTCCAGACGCCGATTTCAACTGCAACCGTTGGCTTGGCGTTGTCGATAGCTTCCAAGAGATAGGGATGCGGACCATGAGCCAACTCGTTAGGTGTATCTGCATACAGACGCCGAGGAAAACCAGCGAATGGATCCTGGCCACGCCAAAGAGTATCGATTAAATGCTGACGCATATTTGCCGGCTTTTCGGACATGAAGTTTCCTTGAAATAGACAATTCACAGAACCTGCCGCATATCGTTGCGACTGTCCGACATCTCAGTCGATTTTGAATGATAAGGCAACCTCGCTTGCCTTCGAAAATTTACCGTTTAACGGTTGCTGCATGAGCGCGTTCAAGCGCGTGCTTATGAAGAAAATGTGTGTTGACTTATTTCATATGAAATTTCTGTCTGAGAATATTGGACAGCTTACTTTTGCGTGGTATTTTATATCATTCTTGTTATTAGTAAAATTTATTTAGTTTGATAGGTCTGATATAGCAATAAGTGATTTTAGGCCACGTCTGTTTTTCTAAAAAAAGCAAGTTTCTTCAAAGCAGCAATAATCTTTGTTACGCCAAGCGGACGAGCTAACTTAGTCGTTTCACTCTGTTTTGCAGTAACCATGTATAGGCGGGATCCAAGCTCGGCCATATAATCAGGCGACGGGTTTGCATCACGCGACCAGCCAATGTTCCGGCGTAGTATTTTCACCGGAGATCCGGCAGCGAGGCATGATCCCGCAATGTTTTTTGTTACAATCGACCCCGCACCTATCACGGCGCCAGAACCAATGGTAATTCCCTTCATGATTTGAATACTGTTTGTAAGCCATACATGTGGCCCTATAGTTGTATCATCGGGGGGGTTAAGTATTTTTTTTGTTTCTAAATCATACATTCCGTGAAAGTCACCAGTTCGGATGGCTATCTTCCATCCAAACATACAATCTTCTCCAATCGATAAAGTTCGGTACTGTCCCTGAATCCAACACGTCATGTCGCCAATATACGAGTTTGGTCCACAGTAGAATACAGAATCGCTTCCATCGCATAGTATAGTGATACGCTGCACATTTCCGCCTCCAATAAAGGCAGTGCTCCGATTGCACAGAAAATCTATCCTGCCGCCAAGGGTGAATCCTGACCCAATGACGATGTAATTTTCAGAATTACTGTGAAACCCTATTTCAAACGAACTTGTTCGAAAGCCGCTCTCTACCCATACAGTGTTGTGACCGCCAGATCCAGAAACATTGATCCCGAGGGATCTCAACGCTTCAAGATCTTCGGTTTTTTCTGATGAGTACTCAACGTACTCTCCCAATGGGAGGGGAAATCCCGGAGATCCAATCATTTTTACTTTTGTATGGCGTTTGATAACGTCTTCGACTTTCACTTTAACAACCTCACATCCTCTTTGTTCAACGAGCTTGCGACTGCTATTTGGTCGTTTAGCAGTCTTCCTGGTTTGCGATCCTGCTTCTCATGTTCTAACTCGAAGACAAATTCATGGCCATAAAGATTGAACGCCTGGGTAAGCCAGGCTTTTTAATGGATCGAGTTTACGATTGAAATTTTTCAAACGCGCTCGCCAATTAGTTTTCAGATCAATTTCGCGCAAAATTGCGTCTGCGACACCGATCGGATCATCCACCCGTAGCGTTGCGGCGAAGGTCGTCCCGGAGAAAGATTTCCTCGTATGAGTTGGATAAAAATATTCGGCATTGTTTCCTTTAAGAGCATCGACTAGAATTTGGCTCGATCCCATAACTTCACCTAAATTCAAACCAATAATTGTTGCGGATTTTTCAGTTAATAAGGATGTGTGTAACGCTGACCCTGCATAGGATACTACCGCAGGCGCCGTTTCAAAAACATTTATTTGTTCGGCTAATGAAAGAGTTTCTGGATAAATAATTTCTACGCCTTTTCGCGAAAGAACATTGGTGATTTCATCTTCATTCGAAAATCTCCCAACACCAGACGCTAATTTTGTTTTTGACAGCATGACTGGACGCATGAATGCTCGAAGTGACTGGCCAGATTTGAGAAATTTGCCAATTTTTGTACCCACATCACTATGAATTTGATGAGCACTATTTGTTTCTTCAAAGCTCGGCGCTGGAATGAATAGCTGCTCAAAGACGGTTGGTGTTATAGGTCGAATGAAATGTTCTGGACTTAGGCCAAACGCTTTTAGGGTTGCATTTGCAATTGGTATGTGATCGCAAATTGTTTTTATGTCATGATCACCATGATAAATCAGCTTGAAATTTCTATGCGGAATTTTTAATAAAGGCCAAAGTCTAGATAGACTTGTTAATAAAAAATGCCCATGGTGAAATATTTGTGGACCGATGTAGATATGTATACATTCACCGGTATTGACAGTTGATTCGGCGGCCAAATTGATCGTCTGTGATTGTCCAACTCTATCTTGATGGGGGCCTCGACGGTAAGCTGCTAATGATATATTGGCGCCACTACTCGTATAGACGCCCCATTTATGGTCGTCGTCAAATGAAATTAACGGGTTTCTTGGAGAAACGAGCGCGTTTTCGAAGGCAACCGCAAGAGGATTTATTGCAGAGTAGAAAATATTGCCGTGAATGGCGCTGCATTTACTTAAGGCGGACATCGTATGGAAAACTTTCAAACTACGTAGAAAGGCGTCGCTGATTGCCTATGATAATTGATTGGCGGGTAAGGAGGAAGTTACATAGCGGACCCAAACATGCTTTCTGTGGTCATCGACGAGTTTTTTCTGCAAGGAGCGTATCAACTTCGAAAATAAAAAAATATCTCCTTTAAGCTTTCGATCTCATGCGGGATCACATTTATCAGCTCTTTGCGACCCAGCTTTATCTAAGCGAAGCGTCTTTCAAGGCCTGACAATCGGCCAAGTGCGGGCTATGGTCGGCGTACTGGATTGAGCGCCATAAGGGCGCCTTCGGAGCCTGCTCGATGGATTACCTCACCGCCTGCTGCACCGTAAAGGATGAGGCGCCCATCATCCATGAGTGGATGGCCTTCCACATTGCGGCGGGCTTCGATCGGTTGGTGATCATCGACAACGGCAGCACGGATGGGACCGCGGACATAATCCGGGGGTTTGGGGCGGCCGACAAGGTCGATCTGATCGATTGGCCCGGCCCCGGCACGCAGGTGGCGATGTACGAGCATGTGGCCACCCGATACCGCGACCGCACCGAGTGGCTGGCTTTCATCGATGCCGATGAGTTCCTGTACCCCACTGACGGAATGGACTTGCGCGAGACGCTGGCGGCGATGCCGGATGTCGATGGGATCGGCGTGCATTGGCACATCTACGGTTCGTCAGGGCATATCGAGGGCCAACCGGGGCTCGTGATCGAGGCCTATCAGCGCCGGGCGGAAGACAACTTTACATTCAACCGGCATATCAAGAGCGTCGTCCGCGCGGCGAAGATCGTCAAGGTCTACTCCTCCCATCTCGTGGCGCCGGCTGCCGGAATGGTCGACGACGCGAAGTGTCCTCTCCATCTCGATCCGCCCTACGGCTTTTTCGAGCACAAGACGGCGAGTCACACCCGCCTGCGGATCAACCATTACCATACACGCTCGGCAGCGGAGTATCGGGTGAAAGCGGGACGGGGTTACTTTGGAGTCGACGATGAGAAGTTGGCCTCCGAGCAACGCTTCCAGAGCATGTTCGCGGCGCACGATCGTAATGAAGTCTTCGATGACAGCGCGCTACGTTTCGCGCCCGCTGTTCGCGAGATCATGGCGCGCGCCAGGACTGTTCAGGCCGATCTGCCAGTCTGAAAGCCGGAGCCGGTGATCCGGCCCCGCCAACCTCAGTCGGCTAACGGAGGCGGATCAGATCACGCCGCGATACTCGTCGAGCCTGCCAGCCCCGGCAGGTCCGTCACCCCGATCAGGCGGATCACCTGATCGACCGATACGGTGAAGCGCGTGTCCGCGGCAACGTTGTGCACGAGATACGCGTCCCCATCATAGACGACCACCCCAAAACCGTTGGCGCTCGCGCCGTCGGACGACGCCGCTGCGGCGGCGCGGCCGAGGGCGTCCTGGAGGGAGTCCGGTATCGCCAGGGATACGTGCAGGGGGCCGGCCGCGCCGGCACCGATGAGGGCGAGGCGGTCTTCGCCGAGGGTGAAGTCGGTGATCGTCACGGTGGCGCTCGTGCCGGCACTTACGTCCGTGCGCAGCGTGACGGTATCGGCGCCGGCGCCTGTCGCGAGGGTGAAGCTCCCCTGCGCGAGGCTGCCGGGCGCGGCGGCCGCGAGGCTGAGGCTGTCGTTGCCGGAGCCGCCGTGGATGGCGAAGGCGTTGGCCGCGTCGGCGCGCTCCACCGAAACCGCCACGGTGTCGTCGCCGCCGGTGGCGTAGACCGTCACGGTGCCCGAACCCGTGAATACGATGGTGTCGTTGCCGCCGGCCGGGTCGGCGGCGGCGGTGTCGCCGTAGATCACCGTGGTGCCGGTGTTGTGAACCCGGATCCCGTCGCCGCCCTCACCGCCGAACAGGGAGGCCACGGTCCGGGTCTGGCCGGCATCGTACACGAGGGTGTCGGTTCCGGCGCCGCCGTAGACCGCCGCCACGGTGGTGGTGTCGAGGTCGGCGCCCGTCCCGACGGTGATGGAATCGTCGCCGCCATTGCCGAAGATCGTGACGCGGCCGCCGCCCGCGAACGCGATGGTGTCGGCCGCGTCCGTGGGGTCGGCCGCGCCCTGCCCGCCGAAGATGGCGGTGGCGGCGTCGGCCCCGGTGTTGAAGACCCGGATCGTGTCGGTGCCCTCGCCGCCGTAGATCGCCATCTTGGCGTCGAGGTTGCGGGTGTCGGCGACGCGGAGGGTGTCGTCGTCGCGCCCGCCGAAGACCGAGACGTAGCTCTGCGCATCGAAGGCGGCCGAGCCCTGCTGCAGGCTGTCGGCCCCGGCATTTCCGAAGACCCCCCAAGAGCCCTTGCCGCCGAACGTGATGGTGTCGGCCCCGTCGTTCGGGTCGGCAAAGCCGCAGCCGCCGAAGAGGATGTGCGTGCCGGGCGCCAGGGCCGGATCGACGACGTTGCTGATCGATCCGCCGCCGGCGCCACCGAGGATCAGGGCATTCGCCTTGCCGCTGCTCACCGCGACCCCATCGCCGCCGACGCGCACGTCGCCGTCGGCGAAGGCGAGGCCGGCCAAGCCCGCCGGGACGAGGCTCGTGCCGCCCACCGTGAGGGTCCGGCCCTCCGCGAAGGTCAGGGTCACCGCGCCGCCCGCCTCAGTGGCGGCGACGAAGCTTCCGGGGCTCACCGCCAGGGTGACGGGCTCGTCGCGGGCAACCGTCATGGACGCGGTCCCGTCGAAGACCCGGCCCGCCGGGCCGTAGAGTGCCCGAATGCCGTCGATGTCGGAGGCCTGCAGGTCCGCGACCGTGCGGTTCACGTAGGTGTTCATGATCGACGGCGTCGCGTCGGAGTGGCCGAGCCCGATGGCGTGGCCGATCTCGTGGACCGCGACGACGAAGAAGCTCACGTTGCTCTGACTGACGACGCCGCTTCCGCTGGCGTGCCACCCCTCGCCGCTGTCGAAGCGGATCGCGGCCGAGAGCATCTGGGGCCCGCGAAAGCTGTAGTTCGCGTCGCCGAGAACGTTGGACAGACCGTCGATGGCGGCAAAGCCGACGTCGATGGTGGCGCTCGCCACGGAGGCGACTTGGGTGAACCGGATGTTGGCGTAGGCCGACCAGTCCGCGAAGGCCCGGGTCAGCGTCTCGACGAAGGCGGCGGGCACGGTGGCATCCACCGCCCAGGTCACCGTCCCGCCCGTCGTCCCGAGGGTGGGCGAGCCGAATTTCGGCCCTTCGAGCACATAGTTCGCCATCTCGTCCCGTCTCGCCTCAGGCCACGGCCCGAGCGGAGCGCGAGCGTGTATCCGACCATCGCGCAATCACCTCGGGCACGGTGGCGGCCGGGCCGGGCTTGGCGATGAGGTAACCCTGTCCCTCGTCGCACCCTTCAGCCTTGAGGCGATCGAACTGCGTCTGCGTTTCGATGCCTTCGCCGGTCGTGCGCATGCCGAGACTCGCGCCGAGCCCGATCACTGCCCGCACAATAAGGCCGGAATCGGAATCGGGCGTGATGTCGCGCACGAAGGACTGGTCGATCTTGATCTTGTCGAAGGGGAAACTGCGCAGGTAGCTCAGGGACGAGTAGCCGGTCCCGAAATCGTCCATGGCGATGCGCACGCCGAGGCGGCGCAGGGCGTGCAGGGTCGCCAACGTCGCGACGTTGTCCTTCAGCAGGACCGATTCGGTGATCTCGAGTTCGAGGCGCGCCGGGGGAAGCCGGCTCGCGGTCAGAGCCTCGCGCACGGAGGCGACGACGATCTCGTCGCGGAACTGCACCGCCGAGACGTTGACCGCGACCTTGATGCCGTCGGGCCAGCGCATGGCCTCCTCGCAGGCGGTCTTCAGGCACCAGGCGCCGAGCGGCACGATGAGCCCGATCTCCTCGGCGATCGTGATGAATTCGCCCGGCGAGACGAGGCCACGCGTCGGATGGATCCAGCGCACCAGGGCTTCGAACCCGCCGATGCGCCCGGCCCGGAAATCGTAGATCGGCTGGTAATGCAGCTGGAACTCGCCGTTGGCCAGGGCTTCGCGCAAGTCGAGTTCGAGGGCCCGCCGCGCCTGGAGGCGGATGTCCATGTCGATCTCGAAGAACCGCCACGTCCCTCGGCCATCGGCCTTGGCGCGGTACAGGGCGACATCGGCGTTCTTCAGGAGCTTGTCGCAGGTGGTGCCGTCGCCCGGTGCGAAGCAGATGCCGATGCTGACGCCGACGCTGACCTGATGCCCGTCGAGGGTGTAGGGTGCGCTGAGCACCTCGACGATGCGGCGGGCAAGGATCGTCGCATCGTCCGGGCGACGGATGTCGCAGAGGATGATGGCGAACTCGTCGCCGCCGAGGCGCGCCACCGTGTCGACCTCGCGCACGCAGGCGCTCAAGCGCTCGGCGACGGCACGCAGAAGCGCGTCGCCCACCGGATGCCCGAGAGTATCGTTGACCTCCTTGAACCGGTCGAGGTCGAGGCAGAGCACGGAGAATCGGCTGCCGCGTCCGAGATGGGCCAGGGCTTCGTCGATGCGTTCGACGAAGACCGAACGGTTCGGCAGGCCTGTTAGCACATCGTGACGGGCCATGAAGGCGATGCGCGCTTCCGCCTGACGACGCTCGGTCACATCCTCGTAGGTCGCAACGATCCCGCCGCCGGCGACGGCCTTGTGCGAGATCGCGATGATCCGGCCGTTCTTGAGATGCTTCAGATCCCTCCCCCGGATCGTCCCGACCTCGCTGCTCAGTGCGCTTTCCTGACCGAGGGCGGCGACGCCGCCCAGGGCGACGAGGGCCTCGTGCCGGAGGCCGAGGATCGCGGCATCCTGCGGCAGATCGAAGATCTCGCAATAGCGGCGGTTGACCACCGTCAGCCGCCCGTGCGCGTCGAACATGCACAGGCCATGCGACATGTTGTCGAGAGCCGTATCCAGACGTAGGTTCGTCGAGACGAGGCGGGATTCCTGATCCTTGAGCAGGGTGATGTCGCTGAGTACGGCCATGAATCCGCCGTCCAGGGTCCGGCTTCGGCCGATCCGCAGCCAGCGGCCGTCGCCGAGGCGGTGCTCGCCGTGCTCGTCTGAGGGATGCAGCAAGGCGCGGGCGAGGTTGGCCGGGTCCGGGGATGCCGCGGCGAGCTGCGCTACGGTTGTGCCGGGCGGGAGCGAACCGGGCGCGACGCCGAGATACGATTCCGCTTGACCGTTGGTGAGGGTGACGCGCCCGTCCGCATCGACCACCACGATCCCCTCCTTCGAGGTTTCGAGCGCATCGGCGAGATGGGCTTCGGCGGTCAGGCGCTGGGCGACCTCCTGCTCCATGGCGCTTCGGATGTTGTCGCGCATCACGCCCATGGAGGCGAGGAGACGACCGACCTCGTCGGCGCTGCCGGCGGGAATGGCACCGCTGAGATCGCCCGCCGCGATGCGGGATGCGACCTGGGATGCGTCGGCGAGGGGACGGATGATGCGACGGCCCAAGGCATAGGAGACCGTCCCGGACAACAGGATGGCGATGAAGGTCCCGATGAGGTTGAGCATCGTCTCGCGCGCGACGACGGCCCGGGCCTCCTGCCGATAGGTGAAGCCATCGCCGGCGGTGTAGTTGATGAGGAGATCGAAGTTCTCTTCCGCCGCCACGGCGTGCCGATCGAGGGTCGCCCAAGCCATCGTCTGTCCCGGACCGTCCGAGAGTTTCAGGCGCGCGTCGAGCCATTCCTCGACGGCGCCCGCCACCGCGACGGCGGCCCGGCTCGCGCGGACCGACTGGGCCCGGTCCACGGCGATCTCGAGGCTTTCCGTGTAGGATTGTCGAAGGGCGGCGACGCGCTGATTAAGGGCGTTGCGCATGGCGACATCGGTTGTCGTCCAGCGGCGCGCATCCGCAGCACGCATCCCGGCGAAGTCCGCGGCGGCGGCGCGTGCATAGTTGATCGACATGAGCGAGTTGTCGAAGGTCCGGGTGACCAGTTCGTCCGCGCGCCGGATACTGGACGCGGCGGACAGGCCGAGGACCGCCGTGATCGTACTGGTGATGATGAACGCGACGGTGATGCGGCCACGGATGGTCCCGAGCATCTGCCCGACGCGTTCGAATGCGGCCCGGGGCGACCGGACGCGCCGGTGAGCAGAAGCGTTCGTAGGGGGACTCATCGACAGGTTTCCGGTCGCCGAAGTTACGAGTCTCGGCATGGAGACTGAAGGTCTGGCAGCCACAGGTTAAGGTCACCTTGCGAAGATCCGTTTCGCTTAAATTCTTAACCGCGTTTTTACCGCCCCCGTGGGAGTGTGCTGCTTCATTTTCCACTTCCCAATGCCCGTTTTTTCTAGCGGTTTGCCGCCTGCTTGATCGGAGACCTTATGCACGCACTGCTTCGCTTGGCTGCAATAATGCCGATGGTCGTCGTGGGCACGACTGCGATCACGGTCACGGCCATCGGTGCGCGCGTCCATGAGGTGTCGCAGAAGGGGCGCGCCTTCCAGCCGGCCGCCCTCGTGATCAAGCGCGGCGAGACCGTACAAGTCCTCAACGACGACGCCGACCTACTCCATCACGCTTATGTCGATTCGCCCGAGTTCACCTTCGACTCCGGCGACCAGGAGCCCGGCGAGAAGGCCAGGATCGTGTTTCCCGTCGCCGGAACCTTTGCGGTTCTATGCGGCATCCATCCGAAGATGAAACTCACGGTTCAGGTCGATTGACGCCGACACCGACGCCTGAGGAAAGGCGCCGGCACGATGTCGTTCGGGCAGAGTCAGTGCTTCAGAGGATGGTTGATCCGTAGAGGACGGCGTGGGCGCCGTAATAGAGTCCGATGAAACCCGCGAGGGCAGCGGCATAGCCCACCGGCATGATCACCAGGTTGCGCAGGCGTTGGGGGGCGGTCACGTTGTCGGCGGCGATGGCGACCATGGCGACGATGATCGGGGCGTGCCCGATGGCGTCGATCTTGCCGAACTCGAAGATCGCCGAGACGAAGGCCGCGGCCAGCAGGATCGCGGAAATCCGGCGCACGAGGGGTGTGCAGATCAGCGCGAAGGCGAGGACGAATTCCACCGCGCCGGCGGCCTTCATGAAGAACTCGCCGTCGAAACCCATGGTCATGGCCGGGTGCTCGATGAAGAGCGGGAAGGTCCAGTGGGGATAGGCCCACTTCTCGACGGACGCCCACATCAGGGTGATGGCGGCGGCGTAGCGCAGGACGTCGAGGGGGCGCAGGCCGAACAGATCGCGCTGAAAGGCCGTGAGGGCGAGATAGGCCGCGAACCCGAGGAAGACCGGATAATCGGCGAGGTGGAACGCGCCGTACTGGCTCGCCGCGATGACGAACAGGGCGACAATGCCGGCGGCCGAGAACGGCAGGGTGGCGCGCCACAGGAAACCCACCGCGATGGCTAGTTGCAGCCAAGACAGCATCGGATTCGTGGTCGTGAGTTCCGGCGTCAGAATGATGCCGCCCAGGGCCCAGAGGGCAACGAAGAACCCACCGCCCACCGCCCGGAACATCAATTCGGTGTTCGCTCGCGCCCAGGTCGTGACCCGGTCGAGGGAACGGGTCAGGGCCGCGCCGAGAACGGTGCCCTCGAACAGGCCCCCCACCACGAGGGCGAGGATGGAGAGAGCCGCGAGCTTCTCGAAATTCTCGCACAGAACCGTCTCGAGACCGCGCGGTGCTCCGACGACGTCGTAGGCACAGAACCACTTCACGTGCGCCTCGGCCGCGCCGACGCCCGTCAGACTCAAACAAAATGCAGCCGTCCAGGCTGCCGGGCGCGGCAACCGTGCACTCGCAATACGCATGGAGAAACACCCTTGCGAACAATATGGGAAGTTAAGGAAGGGCACGGGGGAGGTCGGCCCCGGCAGGAGCGAACTTACGTAGTTTCGATGGAGGGTGGAAGGATTTTGTTAACAAACATGACCCATTGGTTAACGCCGCCGCCGGTATTCGATGGAAAATCGGCAAACGTTCCGGGGTGACTCGGAAACCATTCGTGACGATGCTTTTGGGAACGGAGCTTGGCCGTTAAGGTTCGGTAACCGGCCCTGGTTCAGCGTGTCGGGGTCGTGACCGCCGGAGACCCCCTGCCGATGATCGCCATCCTGAGTGCCGCGAGCCTGTTCGCCGGGGGAGCCCTGTCCTACGCGTCCACCCGGACGCCCGCCCGGACGGACCATTACGAACTGTGGGGCGGTCGCTTGTTGCTCGCGGGCCTCGTTCTGATCGGATCGGGTCTGCCGCTCGCGCGCTGACGCACGCTCACTCATGCTCTCCCGCCGGCGAGCGCTCACACAGGCATGGTCGTACCCGATGGGCCGACGCGAGGCTCGTGGGATCGATCCACGGCGGGCGGATCAGTTGCGGGGGGCAGGCTCGAGCTTCGGTGCCGGGCCGGTGCTCGTCAGCGTCTTGAGGAAGGCGAGCAGATCGGCCTTTTCGGACGCCGTCAGGTTGAGGGGCCGAACATCGGCCGCCCGGCTCGGCCGATCGATGCCGCCGCGGTCGTAGAGGTCGATCACAGCTTCGAGGGTCGCCACCGAGCCGTCGTGCATATAGGGCGCGCGGATGGCGACATCCCGGAGGGTCGGCGTCTTGAAGGCATAGCGCAGCATGCGCGACGACGGAAAGAAGGCGCCGCGTCCGATATCCTCACCCTGACCGACGCCGATATCGTGGAACGATGCATCGGTGAAAGCCGACCCGCTATGGCACTCGGCGCAGCGCGCCTTGCCGGTGAAGAGCCGGAACCCGTCCTGGGCCCGGAGCGAGATCGCGCGCGCATCCCCGGCGATCCAGCGATCGAAGGCCGAGAGGCCAGGCTGGATCGTGCGCTGATAGGTGGCCAGGGCCTGCTCGATGGTGGCGCGGGTGATCGCCCCATTGGGGAAGGCCGCTGCGAAGTCCTGTACGTAACCGGCGTCGCCGCGCAGGCGCTGGATCAGGACGCTTTCAGGCAAATTCATCACCACGGGCGAACTGATCGGCGTGAACGTGACGTTCTCCAGGGAGCGGAATTTTCCGTCCCAACCGAGAATTGGCGCCGTCGCCACGTGCAGCAGGGTCGGCGTCCGCAGCTTCATCGGCATGCCGACCTCGCCGATCCCGCGCGGCCGGTTCTCGCCCCACGCCTTCTGCGGATCGTGACACGAGGCGCAGGACATCGATCCGGCGCCGGACAGCATCGGATCGAAGAACAGGCGCTGGCCGAGGGCAGCCTTCTCGGGGCTGTACGGATTGAAGGCGGGGAAAACCACTGCCTCCCGGGTCTGGAACGCAGCGCGCGCATCCGCCGGGGCCGCAACGGCCTGGGCCGGCACGGGAATTGTGCCCGTTGCCTGATTCACCATATAGGCGGCCAGCGCCGCGACCGCGCAGGCACCGCCGACCTTCCAACGCATTGGAATCTCCTGAGCCCGCGACAGGCTACCGCGCGGAAGTAAACAAAACGTCTCCGGTTGGCCGCCAGCCGTTGTCTCGGGGGCCGATCTCAGTCGAGCCCCAGCATCAGCCCGATGTTCTGGACCGCGGCACCGGACGCACCCTTGCCGAGATTGTCGAGGCGCGCGACGAGGACCGCGTGTCCATGGGCTTCGGCGCCGAACACTCGCAATTCGAGACGATCGGTGTCGTTGAGGTCTTCCGGCTCCAGGCGTTCGGCATGAGGCCCTGGGATCACCGTGACCAAGTCGGATCCGGCGTAGTAGGTTTGAAGCGCCGCCTCGAGGGCAGCCGCCCGCGGCTTGCCGGGGATCGTGTCGAGGTGGAGCGGGATGCTCACCAGCATGCCCTGGCGGAAATTGCCGACGGACGGAATGAAGATCGGCCGCCGGGTCAGTCCACCGTAGCGTTGCGTCTCCGGCAGGTGCTTGTGCGCGAAGCCGAGTCCGTAGAGCTGGAACGGCGCGCCCTCCCCCGCCTCGTAGGTCTCGATCATGCCCTTGCCGCCGCCGCTGTAGCCGCTGACCGCGTTAATGCTCAGGGGCGTGTCGGAGGGAATCAGTCCGGCCTCCACCAGGGGCCGAATCAGCGCGATGGCGCCCGTGGGATAACAGCCGGGATTCGCCACCCGGCGGGATCGCCGGATCAGCGCAGGCTGGTCGGGGGTGAGTTCGGCAAACCCGTAGGCCCAGGCCGGATCGACCCGGTGGGCGGTACTGGCATCGAGGATGCGCGGTCCGCCGCTCGGCATGGCATCGGCCAGCGCCACGGTCTCGCGCGCGGCGTCGTCGGGCAGGCACAGCACGACGAGGTCGACGGCTTCCATCAGCGCGCGCTTGACGGCGATGTCCTTCCGGCTCTCGTGCGGAATGCTCTTCAGGGCGACGCGGCCCTCGCGCTCCAGGCGTTCGCGGATGCCGAGACCGGTGGTGCCAGCCTCGCCGTCGATGAAGACCGTGGGTTTGTGCTCTGCGCCGCGCTCGCTCATTGCCGTCTCGTTCCTCACCGTCGGTCCGTCCGGTCCGTCGCCACGCGTGATGCGACTTGGCGGCCGCCTTGTCGAGGCGATGCTATCGCCGGACCAAAGGACGGATTCATGACAGTTGTGGATGCGCTGCCCTGCACGGAACGCAAGGCTGCCCATCCAGTTGGTTTTCGGAATCCAGTCATTCGGAATGCGACCATGTCCGCCACCGCCAAGAAGACCGATCCCGCCCTGTGGGAGAAGGTGAAGAAAGAGGTCACCGAATCCGACAAGGGCGGCAAGCCGGGCCAATGGTCGGCCCGCAAGGCTCAGGCCGCAACGAAAGCCTACAAGGACGCCGGCGGCGGCTATGCCGGCAAGAAATCGTCGGACAACCATCTCAAGGAGTGGACCGAGGAGGATTGGGACACGAAATCCGGCAGGAAGAGCGGCGAGACCGGCGAGCGCTACCTGCCGAAGGCGGCCCGGGAAAAGCTGTCGTACGGCGAGTACGCCCGGTCGACGGAGAAGAAGCGCGCGGACTCGGCCAAAGGCCGGCAGCACTCGAAGCAGCCCGCCGACGTGGCGAAGAAGGCCGCGACGGCGCGTGACGCGGGCGGGCACACCAAGGCCGATCTCCTCGCAAAGGCCCGGGACAAGAACATCCCCGGTCGCTCCAAGATGTCGAAGGACGAACTCGCGCGGGCGCTCCACGCCTGAGCCCGATTGCCGTACCGGGATGCGGCGCCTAGACCACGGGCGATTTCATCGCCCGCGGAAAGGCTCCTCACGTGTCGCGACCGGTGCGCTGCCGCCTCGACCCCGTCCATCAGATCGTGTCCGACGCGGCCGGGGCGTGGCGTGCTGTCGGCTCGGACCCTTACTTTCGCATCCTGCCCCCCGCCGGCCGGCGTCGCCATCGCGGCGGTTGGGTCCGCATCCGGGCCGACCTCGCTCCGCTGGGCCGTACCAAGCTCGTGCCGCTCCTCTATGTCGACGACGGCAAGGGATTTCGGGAAAGCCTGACCATTCCCCTCGAGCGGGGCGAGGCCGGGATCGACAACCTCGTGCGGCTGCCGCGCCGGGTGCGCGGCCTGCGTCTCGACCCCCTGAGCGGGGCCGGCGGATTCACCCTCGGCCATGTGACCTTCGACCACCTCGGCGTGCCGGCCGCCTACGCGGAGATCATCCGGCGTCTCGTGGCCCGTCTGCCGGCCGCCGAGCGTCCCCTCCCCCGCCTCGTCGCCCGCGTCGCGGAACTGATCCGGCGCCGCCCGGCCCGTGCCCTGTGGCGCGATTTCCTCGACAGCGCGAAGCCGCGCCCGGTGCCGGCCTCCTACGCCGCCTGGATCGAGGCGGTCGAGACGCCGAGCCGCCTGTCCGTGCCCGCCATGCGGGCGGCCGTCACCGGGTTCGGGTTCGCACCACGCATCTCCATCGTCATGCCGGTCTACGACACACCGAAGGTCTGGCTCGAGGCCGCCATCGCCTCCGTGCGGGCGCAGGCCTACGAGAACTGGGAACTCTGCCTCTGCGACGACAATTCGCCGAGCGCGCACGTCTGGCCGATGCTGCAGGCCTTCGCCGACGCCGATCCCAGGATCAAGCTCCACCGGCGCCGGCACAACGGGCGCATCGCGGCGGCCTCCAACGACGCCATGGCCCTGGCGACGGGCGCGTACATGACGCTCATGGACCACGACGACGCGATCCCCGACAACGCGCTCTACGAGTTCGTCCGCGTCCTCAACGAGGACCCGAGCGTGGACTTCCTCTACTCCGACGAGGACAAGATCTCCGTCGAGGGCGTCCGCTACGATCCCTTCTTCAAGCCCGACTGGTCGCCCGAGGCCCTGGAGGCGTGCATGTACACGGCACACCTCGCCCTCTACCGCATGGACATCGTCGGGCGCATCGGCGGGTTCCGCGACGAGTGCAACGGCGCCCAGGATTACGACTTCGCACTGCGCTACACCGAACACGTCCGAAACGTCCGCCATGTGTCGAAGATGCTCTACCATTGGCGCGCCATTCCGGGCTCCACCGCCCAGACCATGGACAACAAGGACTACGTCATCGCGGCGGCCGTGCGCGGTCTCGAAGACCGGGCGCGCCGCACCGGCACCCTCGATCACGTCCGCCCCTCCCCCTATGCCGGCTGCTTTTTCCTGCGCCGCAAGATCGTCGGCACGCCGCGCGTCTCCCTCGTGATCCCGAGCGCCGGGCGCGACAGTACCGTCGGCGGCCGCAGCGTGGATCTCCTGGCCGAATGTCTCGCCAGCATCCGCCGAACGAGCACCTACGGCGACATCGAAATCGTGGTCGTGGACAACGGCGACCTTCGCCCCGCGACCCTGTCGGCCCTGCAGCGGTACGACGCGCGGCGGATCACCTACGCGGAGCCCGGCTTCAACGTCGCGGCGAAGATGAACCTCGGGGCCAGCGTCGCCACGGGGGAAATCCTCGTGTTTCTCAACGACGACGTCGCGGTGATCACCCCCGACTGGATCGAAGCGATGCTGACGCTGCTCCAGATTGACGGCGTCGGCGCGGTGGGACCGAAGCTGCTGTTCGAGACCGGCGAGATCCAGCACGCCGGCGTTTCCATCGTCGACGCCACGCCCGACCATGTCCGTCGCGGTTACCCCGGCGACGATCCCGGGCACTTCTTCTCGACGGTGGGCAACCGCAACTACCTCGCGGTGACGGGCGCGTGCCTGATGGTGCGGCAGGATGCGTTCGCGGGGCTCGGCGGCTTCGATGAGGCCTACGCCGTCAATTACAACGACATCGATCTGTGCCTTCGCCTGTGGGAGCAGGGCCGGCGGATCGTGTACTGCGCTCAGGCCGAACTCTACCATTACGAGAGCCGCAACCGCGCCCGCACCGTCGATCCAACCGAGCACGAACGGTTTCGCGCCCGCTGGGCGAGAAAGATCCCGCAGGATCCGTTCTACAGCCCGTGGTTCGAGGCGCTGCCGCCGACCTTCGAACTCGACCCGACACGGTTCTGAACGCATCTGAGCCTTCGCGGCACGCGAAGGATCGGTGCCTGACTCCCGAATTGCGAACCAGTCTAATTCGCGGTTCTGTTCGCCGGCTGGCGACGCGTGGCGTGCGTCCCGCCATCGGAAGTTCGGCATGCAGATACTTCACACCCTGGGGGGCGATGCGACGGTCTGGCTGACCGGCGCCCTGCTCGTGATCTGCATGGGCCTATGGGCCACCGGTCGCGTGGCCGAGATCGTCACCGCCCTGCTGTTCTTCGCCTTGGCGATGCTGTTTCGCCTGGCGCCCCCGAACGTGGTGTTCTCGGGCTTCGCCTCCTCCGCGTTCTGGCTCGTGCTTGGCGGCATGGTGGTGGGCCTCGCCATGACCCGTACCGGCCTCGGGGATCGTCTGGCGCGAAGCCTCTCGGGACATCTGTCGGGATCCTACACCGGCTTTATCGCAGGCCTCGTGGCGCTCGCCTTCGGGATCGCGTTCGTCATGCCGTCCAATCTCGGACGCGTCGCCCTGCTGGTCCCGGTGGTGCTCGGGCTGTGCGATGCCTACGGCCTCGGCCCCGGGCGGCCCGGACGCCACGGCGCGGTTCTGGCCGTCGGCGTCGCGACGCCGATCCTGTCCGCCGCGATCCTGCCGGCCAACGTGCCGAACCTCGTCATGGCCGGGACGGCCGAGGCCCAATACGGCCTGCACCTCGCCTACCTGCCCTACCTCCTCCTGCACGCCCCGGTGCTGGCCCTGGTAAAGGGCGCGATCCTGGTCGCCTGTATCGTTCGGCTGTTTCCGGATCGGCTCACGGCCGTGGATGCCGGTGCCCTCGCCGTCGCACCGATGACGCCGGAGGCGCGACGCCTCGCCGTCATTCTCCTCGCCACCCTCGGCTTCTGGGTCACGGACAGCCTGCACCACATCGCGCCGGCCTGGATCGGTCTCACGGCGGCGGTGATCTGCCTGATGCCGCGGATCGGCGTGATGCCGGCCGAAGCCTTCGCTTCCGTGAACCTGCGCACCTGCTTCTACGTCGCGGCGCTGCTCGGTCTCGTCGCCACGGTGAATGCCACCGGCCTTGGAGACAGCCTCGGCCACGCGCTCCTGGCCGTCGCGCCCCTGGCGCCCGACGCGCCCGCTTACAATTTCGGCATCCTGACCGGCATCAGCGCGGCTCTGGCCCTGGTGGTCACGGCCAACGGCGCACCGGCCCTCTACACCGCTCTGGCCGGCGAGATGTCGCGCGTCAGCGGCCTCGATCTCTACAGCGTGGTGATGATCCAGGTGATCGGCTACGCGACCCTGTTCCTGCCGTACCAGGCACCGCCCATCGTGGTGGCGATGGATCTCGGCCGGGTGCCCCTGCGCGCCGCGACGAAGCTGACCCTTACGCTCGGGGTTGTATCGCTGCTCATCGTCGCACCGCTGGATTACCTCTGGTGGCGGGCCCTCGGGAGGTTGCCATGAGGGCTTCGCGCCCGACTTACGATCCGAGGACAATGTCGCCACTCCCGTTCCGCCGTCGCGGGTTGCGGATTGGCGCCGGGCCGCGGGCAGATTAGAGACGATCCAAAATCTTTTTGCACTGCAGCGCCAAGGCGGCGCCTCAACCCACCATCGAGGAATTCGGAACACGATGGCTCCCACCGTCCGACCCACGGTCACAGCGCCCCTCTCGCCCCATCTCCAGATCTACCGCTGGACCTGGACCATGGCGATGTCGGTGTTCCACCGCATCACCGGCACGGCGCTGTACGGCGGCACCGCCCTCGTGGCGATCTGGCTCGTAGCCCTGGCGTCCGGCCCGGCGGCCTACGGCTGGGTGGCGTGGTTCTTCGGCTCCCTCATCGGGAAGCTCGTCCTGTTCGTCTACACCTGGATCCTGATGCACCACATGCTCGGGGGCCTGCGCCACTTCGTGTGGGATGTCGGCCACGGGTTCGACCGCGAGCGGCGGATGTGGCTGGCGCGCGGAACCCTCATCGCTTCCGTGATCGCCACCGTGGCGATCTGGGCCGTCGCCCTTCTCGTGCGCTGAGGACCGAACCCATGGCCGAGACCGCAAAGACCTCGCTCCGCACCGCCCGCTCCCGCGTGAAGGGGCTCGGCGCCTCCGGGCACGGGGCCGGACACTGGTGGCAGCAGCGCGTCACCGCCGCCGCCAACGTGCCCCTGATGATCGGCTTCATCGTCATCATCGCCCTGATGGCCGGGCGGCCCTACCCCGAGGCCGTCGCCCTCGTGTCGCATCCGGCCGCGGCCCTCATCCTCATCGGCGGCGTGATCTCGGTGACGCTGCACATGCGCATCGGCATGCAGGTCGTCATCGAGGATTACGTCCACGACAAGGGCCTGAAGTTCGCGGCCCTGTTCGCCAACACCACCTATGCCGTCGCCGTCGCGGTGGCCTGCCTCTACGCGATTCTGCGCGTGAGCCTCGCCCGCCTCGTCTGACCGCATCCGTAAACCGATAAGGACATCGTCCATGGCCAGCAACGGATCGAACGGATCGAACGGCGCGCCCGCCTACACGATCAACGACCACACCTTCGACGTGGTCATCGTCGGAGCCGGCGGCGCGGGCCTGCGCGCCACGGTCGGCTGCAGCCAGGCGGGCCTGCGTACGGCCTGTATCTCAAAGGTGTTCCCGACCCGCTCGCACACGGTGGCGGCGCAGGGCGGCATCTCGGCGTCGCTGGGCAACATGGGTCCGGACGATTGGCGCTGGCACATGTACGACACCGTGAAAGGGTCCGACTGGCTCGGCGACCAGGACGCCATCGAGTACCTCGTGCGCAACGCCCCCGCGGCGGTCTACGAACTCGAGCATTGGGGCGTGCCTTTCTCCAGAACTGAAGAAGGAAAAATCTATCAGCGACCCTTCGGCGGCATGACCACCGATTACGGCAAGGGCACCGCCCAGCGCACCTGCGCCGCCGCCGACCGCACCGGCCACGCCATGCTGCATACGCTCTACGGGCAGGCGGTGAAGAACAACACCAACTTCTTCATCGAGTACTTCGCCCTCGATCTCATCATGGATGAGGACGGTCGCTGCCTCGGCGTCATCGCCATCGACCAGGCCACCGGCGAGATCCACCGCTTCCGTGCCCAGCAGACGATCCTGGCCACGGGCGGCTACGGCCGCTCCTACTTCTCGGCCACCTCCGCCCACACCTGCACGGGCGATGGCAACGCCATGGTGCTGCGCGCCGGCCTGCCCCTGCAGGACATGGAGTTCGTGCAGTTCCACCCCACGGGTATCTACGGCGCCGGCTGCCTCATCACCGAGGGCGCGCGCGGCGAGGGCGGCTATCTGACGAATTCCGAGGGTGAGCGCTTCATGGAGCGCTACGCCCCCTCGGCGAAGGACCTGGCCTCCCGCGACGTGGTCTCACGGTCCATGACCATGGAGATCCGGGCCGGTCGCGGCGTCGGCAAGGGCAACGATCACATCTACCTGCACCTCGACCACCTCGACCCGGCGATTCTTCACCAGCGCCTTCCGGGCATCTCGGAATCCGCCAAGATCTTCGCGGGCGTCGACGTCACCAAGGAGCCGATCCCGGTGCTGCCGACGGTGCACTACAACATGGGCGGCATCCCGACGAACTATCATGGCGAGGTGCTGACCCTGAAGAACGGCAACCCCGACACGGTGGTGCCGGGTTTGATGGCGCTCGGCGAGGCGGCCTGCGTCTCGGTGCACGGCGCCAACCGACTCGGCTCCAACTCACTCATCGACCTCGTGGTGTTCGGCCGGGCCGCCGGTCTCCGTTGTGCCGAGATCGTCGAGCCGGGCCACCGCCAGATGGATCTGCCGAAGGACTCCGCCGACAAGGCCCTGAGCCGCCTCGACCGGTTCCGTTATGCCGATGGCGGAACCCCGACCTCGGAGCTGCGCGCCGAGATGCAGAAGACCATGCAGAACAACTGCGCGGTGTTCCGCACGGGCGAAGTTCTGGAAGAGGGCAAGGCCCTCATCCACAAGGTCGCCTCCGGCCTCGCCGACATTCACGTCAACGATCGCTCGCTGATCTGGAATACCGATCTGCTCGAGACCCTGGAATTCGACAACCTCATTGGCCAGGCCGTCGTCACCATGGAATCGGCGGCCAACCGCAAGGAGAGCCGCGGCGCCCACGCCCGTGAGGACTTCCCCGACCGCGATGACAAGGAGTGGATGAAGCACACACTCGCCTGGATGGACGACACGTCCAAGCAGGTCAGCATCGATTATCGTCCGGTCCACACCTACACCATGTCGAACGAGATCCAGTACATCGAGCCGAAGGCGCGTGTGTATTGAGGAAGCAGTCGCAGACTTGCTTTCGATGATGATTCTCTTGAGACGGAATTAGGCACGCCAAATCATGGCTCAGTTCAATCTTCCCAAGAACTCTCAGATGACCGAGGGCAAGACTTGGCCCCGTCCGGTCGGCGCCAACAACCTGCAGGAATTCCGGATCTATCGCTGGAACCCGGATGACGGGAAGAACCCGCGCGTCGACGTCTATCAGGTCGATCGCGACGATTGCGGACCGATGGTCCTCGACGCCCTGCTGTGGATCAAGAGCAAGGTCGACTCGACCCTGGTGTTCCGCCGCTCCTGCCGCGAGGGCATCTGCGGCTCCTGCGCCATGAACATCGAGGGCCAGAACGCGCTCGCCTGCACCATGGGCATCGACGAGTGCCAGGAGCACGCGAAGGGCAAGAAGACCGGCGCGGTGCGGATCTACCCGCTGCCGCACATGCCGGTGCTGAAGGACCTCGTCCCCGACCTTACGAATTTTTTTGCCCAGCACGCCTCCATCGAACCCTGGCTCCAGACCGAGACCCCGGCGCCGGAAGGCGAGTGGAAGCAGACCCCGGAGGACCGGGCCCAGCTCGATGGCCTCTACGAATGCATCCTCTGCGCCTGCTGCACCACCTCGTGCCCGAGCTATTGGTGGAACGGCGACCGCTTCCTCGGCCCGGCCGCCCTGCTCCAGGCCTACCGCTGGCTGATCGACAGCCGTGACGAGAACACCGGCGAGCGCCTCGACGCTCTGCACGACCCGTTCCGCCTGTACCGCTGCCACACGATCATGAACTGCGCCAACGCCTGCCCGAAAAGCCTGAACCCGGCCAAGGCGATCGCCGAGATCAAGAAGATGATGGTCGCCCGCGAAGTCTGAGGACTTCCGACCGAACCAAACGAAAAAGGGGCGCGCGGTGTGAACCGCGCGCCCCTTTTTCGTGGGCCGGCCGGCCTATTCGGCCGGCGCGGGATGATGCGCCACGGGGGCGGCGACCTTGGTTTCGGGCTGGATGCCCTCCGTCGCGTCCTTGCGCCGGAACAGGCGCATCACGACGACGAAGAACACCGGCACGAACAGCACCGCCAGGATGGTCGCCGAGATCATGCCGCCCAGCACGCCCGTGCCGATGGCCTGCTGGCTCTTCGAGGCGGCACCGGTGGCGATTGCGAGCGGCACCACGCCGAGGATGAACGCGAGCGACGTCATCACGATGGGGCGGAACCGCAGGGTCGAAGCCTCGATGGTGGCATCGACGAGGCTCTTGCCAGGCTTCCACAGGTCTTTGGCGAATTCCACGATGAGGATCGCGTTCTTCGCGGACAGTCCGATGATCGTGATGAGGCCGATCTTGAAGTAGACGTCGTTGGGGAGCCCCCGGAGATACACCGCCGCCACGGACCCGATCACGCCGAGCGGGATCACGAGGAGCACGGAGAGCGGGATCGTCCAGCTCTCGTACAGGGCGGCGAGGCACAGGAACACGATGATCACCGACAGGGCGAGGAGCAGGCTCGCCTGGCTGCCGGCGAGCTTCTCCTGGAGCGATTGCCCGGTCCAGGTGTAGCCGAAGCCCTTGGGCAGCTGCTGCATCAGGCGTTCCATCTCGGCGATGGCATCGCCCGAGGTGTAGCCCGGGTTCGGCTCGCCGGTGATGCGCACGGACTGGTAGCCGTTGAAGCCGACGATCTGGCTCGGTCCCATGCCCCACTTCAGATCGGCGAAGGAGGACATCGGCACCATCGCCCCCTGCGCATTCTTCACGGCATAGCTCAGGAGGTCGGTGGCCTGCATGCGCTGGAGCTGCTCCGCCTGGACGTAGACGCGCTGCATCTTGCCCTGGTTCGGGAAGTCGTTGGTGTAGACCGAACCGAGGTTGACCTGGATCGTCGTATTGATGTCCTCGAACTTCACTCCGAGGGCGGCGGCCTTCTCCCGGTCGATGATCAGTTCCGCCTGGGGCGCCGGCGGCAGACCCTCGATCTTCATCTTCTGGAGGATCGGGCTCTTCCTGGCGAGCGACAGGAGCTGGGCTTCCGCCGCCGTGAGGGCGGAGTAGCCCCGCTGCGCCCGGTCCTGCAGGCGGAACGAGAAGCCCGCCGCGTTGCCGAGGTTGTCCACCGGGGGCGGCTCCTGGGCGTCGACGATGGCGTCGCGGTAGCCGGCGAGCGCCGTGTTCGTGCCCGCCACGAGGGCAGCGGCGGAACTCGACGCGTCGCGCTCGCTCCACGGCTTCAGGGTGACGAAGGCCTGACTCAGGTTCGCACCCTGGCCCGAGAACGAAAAGCCGTTGAGCATCGTCACCGTGGCGACGCCCGGCTGGGCCAGCAGATGTTCCTCGACCTTGCGGACCGCGGTCTGCGTGCGGTTGAACGAAGCGCCCGGGGGCGTCTGGATGTCGACGGTGAAGAAGCCCTGATCCTCGATGGGCAGGAAGCCTTCGGGCAGGCGCATGAAGGCGAAGGCCACGCCCGCCAGCAGGGCGAGGTAGACCACCATGATCCGGCCGGACGCCTTGATGAACCAGGCGACGCCGCGTCCGTAGCGGGCGGTCTCCCGGTCGACGATGCGATTGAACCAGCCGAAGAACCCACCCTTGGCGTGGGCATGGCCCTTCTCGACGGGCTTCAGCAGGGTCGCGCATAGGGCCGGGGTCAGGGATAGGGCCAGCAGCGCCGAAAAGCCGATGGAGGTCACCATGGCGATGGAGAACTGCCGGTAGATGATGCCCACCGAACCGGGGAAGAACGCCATGGGGATGAACACGGCCACCAGCACCAGGGTGATGCCGATGATGGCGCCGGTGATCTGCTCCATGGCCTTAGCGGTGGCTTCCTTCGGCGGCAGCCCCTCCTCGTTCATGATGCGCTCGACGTTCTCCACCACCACGATGGCGTCGTCGACGAGGATGCCGATGGCCAGCACCATGCCGAACATGGTCAGCACGTTGATGGAGAAGCCGGCGAGCAGCATCACCGTCACCGTTCCCAAGAGGGCGATGGGCACGACGATGGTGGGGATCAGGGTGTAGCGGATGTTCTGCAGGAACAGGAACATCACCACGAAGACGAGGATCACCGCCTCCACGAGGGTCATCAGGACCTTCTTGATCGAGGCCTGCACCGCCGGGGTGATGTCGTAGGGAATGTCCCACTTCAGGCCGGGCGGGAAGAACTGCGACAGCTCCTCCATCTTGGCGCGGATCGCCTGGGCGGTCTCGAGGGCGTTGCCGTCGGGGGCCAGGGTCACCGAGATGCCGGCTGCCTCGCCGCCGTTGAGGCGCGTGGAGAACTGGTAGGCGTCGCCGCCGAGTTCGATCCGCGAGACGTCGCGCAGGCGCACGTTCGAGCCGTCGGAATTCGCCCGCAGGACGATGGCGCCGAAATCCTCGACGGTGTTGAGCTGGCCCTTGACAATGATCGGGGCGAACACGGCGTTCTTCACCGGGCTCGGCTGGGCGCCGACGGCGCCCGAGGCGATCTGGACGTTCTGGGCGCGGATGGCGTCGGCCACGTCGTCGGGGCTGAGCGACAGGCCGCGCAGCTTGTCGGGATCGACCCAGACGCGAAGCGACCGCTCCGTCGAGTAGAGCGTCGCGCGTCCGACCCCCGGCACGCGCCGGATCTCGTTGATGACGTTGCGGATCAGGAAGTCGCCGAGCCCGATCTCGTCCATCTTCCCGTCGGTGGAGATGAGGGTGATGATGTTCAGGGTCGCGGCCGAGGCTTCCTCGACGAGGATGCCCTGCTGGCGCACCTCCGCCGGCAGACGCGCCTCGACGCGCTTGAGGCGGTTCTGCACCTCGACGGAGGCGAGCGCCGGGTCCGTGCCCGGCTGGAAGGTCGCCGTGATGTTGATGGAGCCGAACGAATCCGTGGTGGATTCGAAGCTCATGATGTTGGCGGCGCCGTTGAGCTCATCCTCGATGAGCCGCGTCGTGCCGGTGTAGAGACTCTCCACCGACGCGCCCGGGAAAGCCGTCGACAGGGCGATGGAGGGGGGCGCGATCACCGGGTACTGCGCCACCGGCAGCATTGGGATCGAGAGCACGCCGCCCAGGATGATGAACAGGGCGACGACCCAGGCGAAGACCGGCCGGTCGATGAAGAAACGCGCCATGGGTCAGCGCACCTGCGCGGCGGAGCGGGGCGTAGGCTTGGCCTCCTGCTTCATCTCCGCTCTCGCGTCCACCTTCGGAGCCGGCTCGACCACATCGGTGTCGCGGGGCTTCGGCGTCGTATCCGCTGAGACCGGATGGAGTTCGACGGTCTTCACTTGCTGGCCGGCGGAGATCTTCTGCACGCCCTCGACGACCACGCGGTCACCGACCTTCAGACCCTCGCGAACGATCCACTGGCTGTCGACCACGGGACCGACCTCGATGGGCTGCAGCATGACCTTGTCGTCCTCGCGCACCACCCAGACCTCGGGCTTGCCGTCGCTGGTGCGCTGGATCGCCTGCTGCGGAACGGCCAGGGCGTCGGAATCGATGCCTTGCTTGATGCGGGCGCGCACGTACATGCCGGGGAACAACTCGTCGTGCGGGTTCGGGAACTGAACGCGCAGGGTCACCTGCCCGGTGCTCGGATCGGCGGTGACGTCCGAGAACAGGAGCCGGCCCGCCGAACCGTAGAGCGACCCGTCGTCCATGATGAGGTGCACGTTGGCGGTATCGCCGGACAGGCGCGAAAGCTCGCCGCTGGCGAGATCCCGGCGCAGCTTGTTCAGCTCGCCCACCGACTGGGTGATGTCGACGTAGATCGGATCGAGCTGCTGGATGGTCGCGAGGTTCGAGGTGGCGCCCTGCTCCACCAGGGTTCCCTCCGTGAGGAGGGCCCGGCCGATGCGGCCCGAGATCGGAGCGCGGACATCGGTGTAGCCGAGGTTCAGCCGTGCCCGGTTGCGAGCGGCCTTGGCGCCTGCGACTTCGGCCTCGGCCTGCTTCAGGGCCGCGTAGGCGCTGTCGTACTGGGCCTGGCTCGCGGTCTGGCGCGTCAGGAGCTGCTCCAGGCGGTCGGCCTGCTGGCCGGCCAGGACCTGAGCGGCCTCCGTGCGCGCGAGCACCGCCTCGGCACTCTGCAATTCCACCTCGAACGGTGCCGGGTCGATCTTGTAGAGAATGTCGCCTTCCTTGACCAAGCTGCCCTGCTCGAAGGTCCGCTTGATGACGAGGCCCGAGACCCGCGAGCGCACCTCGGCGATCCGCATGGGCGCGACGCGACCGGGAAGATCCCGCACGTAGGGAATCGGTTGCTCGCGCACGGTGACGATGCTCACCTCCGGCGGCGGGACGGGCACCGGCGCTGCCGCCTGCTGCTTCTGATTGCAAGCCGACAGGGTGACGAGGACGATGCCGACGGCAACGGAAGCCGGCCGAGCCCAGAACACGCGTAGGGAGGGGGACGTCACGATCACTTCGCTCCTGCGGAATTCGGTCGATGGGCGGCCGCCAGGGGCGGACCGCTCTCGCTGTGTTCAAAGGACCACGCCGGCCCGCCCCGTGGAACGGAGGGATCGCGCGGCAAGCGCCGGGCCACGGAGAGCACGCCCGGACGGAGAGATGCGCAGGGCATCGATGGGAACAGCGGCGGAGGGCCGGACGGCTTGGCTGTCATCAGGGCTGTCTGACGGACGATCTTGGCGATCCGACGACAACCCAACAATCGGGACGGACCTCGCCTCGGCCGCTAGCCTGGAGCACACGACACAAGAAACCGTGAAGGCGTGACCAGCTCGACGCGCCCGACGAAGCTCACGATCGACGCCGGCTCTTTCGACCGGCCCCCGATGCGGCGATCGCTTCGTGCGATAGTCTCAGGCGCCAAGCCTTGGAGGCCGGTCCGGTGGATGATCGTCGCGGGTATCCGGCTTGCCGGCGCCAGTGAGAGCAACCGCCGCCGAGGCGTGCGAAATCGGCAGCAGCCGGGGGCTGGCCACTACAAGGTCCTCGCGCAGGTCGTCGGCGTCATTGCCGACCCGTACCACCTTCGGAACGTCGGAGGAGGCCGCGCTGTCGCCGGAAGCGTACGCGGAGTGCTCTGCGAAGGACGCCGCCGGCATCTTCGGTCCCGGGTCCGTCACGGACGGCCAGGAGATCAGAAGCATCACCATGAGATGGAGAAGGCACGGCAGGGCAGAGAGCCAATTCCGACCGGGCAGCGACCCAAGGGCGCGCCCGCGGGAGCGCGTCTCGTCTGCGCCCACGGGCGACTTCGGGTGCTGTGCGGAACCTCTCACACCACCAAGACTGGTGTTTCACGGAGCGCGTGACAAGTTCCTGCGGCATTCTGCCGTCCTCCGCGCTTTCGCTCCCATCCCGGTGGAGGCAGTCCCTTGGGCGTTGCCGGGATCACACAGGGGTATCCCCATCGGTCTCGCGCCCGTTGACCGGTCCATCCCGGGCGGCCAAGGCTCGGCCCTTCGATTTCGGGGATCGCGAATCCGAGGATTCACGGCCCCCCGTTCGACCAACTGCCCATCGGACCCGGCGCCGCGCAGGCACGGGGCTCGCCTCGGCTGAAGGACCACATCATGCAGACGCGCTTCGCCGCATCCGCTTTCGCGATCGCCCTCACCCTCGCGACGGCGCCCGGTGCCCAGGCCGGCAACCCGTTCGACAGCGGCCCCATCGCCGATTTCATGAACATCTTCCGCGAGCAGGCGATCCCGCGCGAGACGGTGGCGTGGAAGGGCGCGGAGAAGCCCGGCACGGTCGTGGTCTCGACGAGCCAGCGGCGCCTGTTCTACGTGCTCCCCGGTGGGCAGGCCGTGCGCTACGGCGTCGGCGTCGGGCGCCAAGGCTTCTCCTGGTCCGGCCAGAAGGCCGTCACCGCGAAGAAGGAATGGCCGGATTGGCGCCCCCCGGCCCAGATGCTGGCGCGCCGGCCGGACCTGCCACGCTTCATGGCCGGCGGCCAGGACAACCCGCTCGGGGCTCGCGCCATGTATCTCGGTTCCACGCTCTACCGCATCCACGGATCGAACGAACCCGAGACCATGGGCGCCGCGGTCTCGTCGGGCTGCATCCGCATGACCAACAAGGACGTCGTCGACCTCTACGACCGGGTGAAGGTCGGCACCAAGGTCGTCGTCCGCAACTGACCCCCTCCGGGCCGTTGCGCGCCGCGAGCTCGCGCGCACCGCCCGACTTCCCCTGCCCGCCTCTGGTCGGCTTGATCTGATCCAACCGCCAGAGGGCCTATGATCTTCGGTGTCGATCCCGGCCTGCTGGCGGGCCTGTTCGCCGTGGCGGTCGCGGCGGGCTGCGTCGACGCCATCGCGGGCGGTGGCGGGCTTCTCACCCTCCCGACGCTTCTGCTGGCCGGCCTCGATCCGGTGAGCGCCATCGCGACGAACAAGCTCCAGGGCTCGGCCGGTGCGGTTTCGTCCACCGTGGCATTCGCGCGGCGCGGCCTGATCCATTGGCCGGCAGCCTGGAAGATCGCCGTCTCGGCCGGGATCGCGTCCATTGCCGGTGCCCTTTGCGTCAGCCTGCTGCCGCGCCCCGTCCTCGATGCCGGCGTGCCGATCCTGCTCATCGGCATCGCCGTGTACTTCGCCACGGCCCGGCGCATGAGTGCCGAGGACGCCACGGCACGGATGACGCCGGCACTGTTCGCCCTGACCTGGGCGCCGGCGGTGGGCTTCTACGACGGGGTGTTCGGGCCCGGTGCGGGCGCGTTCTACATGATCGGGTTCGTGACCCTGCTGGGGCTCGGCGTGGTGCGGGCGACAGCCCACACCAAGCTCGCCAACGCGGCGAGCAACCTCGGCAGCCTCGCCCTGTTCGCGCTCGGGGGGCACGTTGTCTGGGCGATCGGCCTCGTCATGGCCGTGGGCGCGATCCTGGGGGCGCAGATCGGCGCTCGCCTCGCCATCCGCCTCGGGGCGCGCCTCATCCGCCCGCTGCTGGTCACCATCGCATGCGCCATGGCGATCCGCCTGCTCTCCGACCCGGCGAACCCGCTTCGGCACGCCGTGGTCCGTCTCTTCGTCGGCCCCTGATCACCGGGGCAAATGTCAGCGGGGCATGAACGCCCAGTAGTCGAGGTCGAGGATGACCGACGGATCGTAGCCTTCACCGGCCTTGTCCGGGTGTGCGCCGCACGGCTGGTTCTTCGTCGCCACCGTGCGTAGGCGCAGGAGGCCGACATCGGACCGGCCCGGCAGTTCGGCCGTCTCCAGCACCTCGCTCCAGGCGTAGACCGTGTCTCCGGCGAACAGCGGAGCGACGTGGCGTCCGGCATTGATGCCCGCGAGCGCGAAGGCGTTGCCCAGGCCGTTGAAGCTGAGCGCACGGGCCAGCGAGATGACCACCCCGCCATAGATGAGCCGGCGGCCGAAGCGGGTGTCCTTCGCCGCGTACCCGTCGAAATGCACCTTGGCGGTGTTCTGGTAGAGGCGCGTGGCGATCTGGTGCTCGGCCTCCTCCACGGTCATGCCGTCGACGTGGTCGATCTTCTCACCCGCCACGTAGTCGCCGAAGCGGTGCGGCGAGCCGGCGAGTTCGAGATCGTAGGCGCCGACATCGAGGAGCGGCAGGGCGCCGGCGAGGTCGGCCGGGTTCACCACCTTGGCGAAGGTCGGCACGTGCTCCTGCTCGATCTTCGCCTCGGGGTCGCGCTTCTTCACGAGCACCCAGCGGCAATAGCTCAGCACGGTCTCGCCGTTGGCGTCCGATCCGGTGGAGCGGACGTAGACGACTCCCGTCTGGCGGTTGGAGCTCTCCTTGAGACCGATCACCTCCGAGACCGTCGAGAGGGTCTCGCCCGGATAGACCGGCCGGCGGAAACCACCCTCGGCGTAGCCGAGGTTCGCCAGCGCGTTGAGCGAGATGTCCGGGACGGTCTTGCCGAACACCACGTGGAAGGTGAGCAGGTCGTCCAGCGGGCTCTGGGGATAGCCCAGCGCTTTGGCAAAGGCGTCGGACGCCTGCACGGCGAAACGCGGTCCATAGAGCGCCGTGTACAGGGCCACGTCGCCGGTGGTGACCGTGCGGGGCGTGGCATGGCGGATGGTCTCGCCGAGGCGATAATCCTCGAAGAAGCGGCCAGGATTGGTCTTCATGGGCGCGAATCGTCCTCGCATCGGGGTTCGCGGGAGGGCGCGCAGGTTGGCGGGCGCGCCTCCGCGAGGCATCGGAGATCCGGGCTGTCCCACGGCGGCTCACCGACACGAGACGGCCCGGTAGATGGAGCGCTCAGCGCACGTAGACCGTGGGCTGCACCGGCACGAATTCGTGGAGCAGGCGGCTTGCGAACAGAAGCAGCAGCACCAGCACGATGGGCGACAGGTCGACGCCGCCGAGGTTCGGCAGGATGTTGCGGATCGGCCGCAGCACCGGCTCGGTGAGCCGGTAGAGCACTTCGCCGATCTGGGAGACGATGGGATTGCGGACGTTCACGACGTTGAACGCCACCAGCCAACTCAGGACGGCGCTGGCGATGAGCACGTAGATGTAGAGCTGGACGACGGTGTCGAAGAGCCAGATGAAGGCATTCATGCGCGGGATCGATGTCCTCGTGGTCCAGCGCCCCGGGCACGGGTCACGCGCACGCAAAGCAGCAGGATTTCCGGAATTGACAGGCCGGCGTGCGCACGCCTAAAAGGCCCGCACCCCGGAACGGGGCTGTAGCTCAGATGGGAGAGCGCCGCAATCGCACTGCGGAGGTCAGCGGTTCGATCCCGCTCAGCTCCACCACCACTTCCCGCTTGGAATTGGTGTGTGAGGTCAAGAGTTTATCAGGTCCATCGCCCTGAGTGGGTCCCGACGGGACCAGGGTGGTATCCGGACCAGATCCCCAACAATCCTGTGATGGTCGCCGCTCACGCGTGCTCCGTTTCACCCTCCCTCGCCAGGGGCAGGGTGATCTCGAACCGGGCGCCGCCGAGGCTCGACACGCCACCGGCCGCCGCGAGTTCGAGGGTGCCGCCCTGGGCGCGCAGGACCGCCTGGACGATACCCAGGCCCATGCCGGTGCCGCCCTCCACGCGGCGGGTGGTGAAGAACGGCTCGAGCACCCGCGCCCGATCCCGCTCGGCGATGCCCGTGCCGTCGTCGACGACATGGACGTGCAGATGCCCGGCCGTGGCCCTGGCGGTGATCTGCAGCACAGCCGCACCGTGACGAGTGGCGTTGTCGGCCAGATGCCCGAACACGATGCCGGCCTTCTCGTCGGACAGGCCCAGAGTCCACGCGTCGGCATTCTCGGTTCGAACATCGAGATCGGGAAACCTGCGGCGAAGGTCCGACACGATTGCGGCGAGAGACGCGATGCCGACGGCCCCCGGACGCTCCGCGCGGGCGAGTTCGCGCAGCCGCCCCAGCAGGGCGGACAGCCGCGCCGTGTCGGCGACGATGTTGTCGAGGAAGCGCCTCCGCTCCGCCGCGCTCATGGCTGCGCCGGGCTCGAGGCCATCGTCCCGCAGGAGTTCGGCCGCTCCCCGGATCGCCGTCAGCGGCGTCTTCAATTCGTGGGAGACGTGGCTCGCGAAGGTCGCGACGTAGTCGGATCGCTCCCGCAACTGCAAGGCCATGGCGTCGAGACTGTGTCCGAGGAGCGCGATCTCCCGCGTCCCGAACCGCGCATCGGGCTCCGGGTCGACGGGCGCGCCCTGACCGAGCGCGACGGCGCGGGCCACCAGCGCGTGGATCGGCCGGGCGATGGCGCGGGTGAAGACGAGGGCGATGCCGAGGGTGGCCACCAGCACCACGAGCACGGCCGTCGCGACCTTGCCCCCCTCTCCGTAGAGCTGGCGCATGACGTTGTTCGGCGTCCGCGAGGCGTAGACGGCTCCGGCGACGCGGCCATCCACGAGGATCGGCAGCGCAGTGAACACCCGCACGCTGGTGCCGCGGCTGAGGGAGTAGAGTGGCGGCACGGCGTGCTTCGAGACGCGGGCGCGCAACACGGCTCGGAAGCGGCCCCGCAGGGCATCGGCGACTTCCTCGACCCCGGCGAGGGAGCGGCCGACTTCATCGCCGCCCGCGATGATCGTCCCGTCCCGGTCGACGATCCGGAAGCCCGCGAGGGTTGTCGCCTTCACCCGCGCCAGCACGGGGGCGAGCCGCTCGCCGAGGGCCAGGGCGGCGGGACTCGCGGCCTTCGCGGCCTCCTGGGCGTCGGGCCGCCTGTCGAGGCTGTGGTCGACGGTGAGGTCGAGGGCCGGCTCGATGATCGGGAGCGATGCGTCCGGTGCCGCGGCGCCGAGCAGATCGGCCCGGGCCGGATCGGTTTCGAGGTCACGGGCGACGAAGGCGGCCACCACGGCGCTCTGGGCGATCAATTCGCCCTCGGTCTGGCGTACCAGTTGGTTCTCGTAGAGGCGCACGAAAGACAGGCCGAGGAGCGGCAGCGCCGCGACGGTCGCCAGCATCGTCAGGACGACGAGGCCGAGGGTCGGTCGCCATTTCCGGGAGCCACGGCGTGCGCTCACGACGGGGGCCTGCACGGGCCGAGCCGGAAACCGACGCCGTGTACGGTCTCGACGGCGTCGGAGCATCCGGCGACGGCGAGCTTCGCCCGGATGTTGCGGACGTGGCTGTCGATGGTCCGGTCCGAGACGTGGACGCGTCCGCCATGGGCCGCGTCCATGAGCTGATCGCGGGTGAGGACGATTCCGGGCCGGACCGCGAGACCCCGCAGGATCGCGAATTCCACCGCCGTCAGCTGCACGGCCGCTCCGGCGAAAGCGGCGGCGCGGCGCGGCGGGTCCAGCACGAGGCCGCCCTGCCGTAGGACGTCCGGCTTCGTTGCCGCGATCGGGCGCTGCTCCATCCGGCGCAGGATGATCCCGACCCGGGCCACGAGTTCGCGTGGGCTGAAGGGCTTGGTGACGTAATCGTCGCCCCCGATCTCGAGGCCGAGCACCCGGTCGATCTCTTCGTCCCGGGATGACAGGAACAGGATCGGGACCTCCGAGGTCCGGCGGACGCGCCGGCACACTTCGAGGCCGTCGATCCCAGGCAGCCCGACATCGAGGACGACGAGGCGAGGCGCGTCCTCGGCGATCCGGGCGAGGGCCTCCTCCCCGTCGCCCGCGACCCGCGTCACGTGCCCCGCCTTGCCGAGGGCGAAGCAGATCACCTCGCGGATGTGGGGGTCGTCGTCGACGACGAGAATACTGGGGGCCATCGCCTCACTCATTTCAGCCGGGTCGCTTCGGTCGCGTATCACGGCGTGCCGGCGCCCCCGGGGGTGGGGGCGTACCGGTGCCCCTGTAGATAGCCCAGGAGGCGTCCGTCGCGGAACGTCCAGGCGCGCCAATCCGCCATCCGGCCGATCTGTGCCGCTGCGAGTTCGTTGCGCCAGGCGACCACACCGTTCTGCCGCGTTGTCTCATCCACGAGCCAGCGGTCGACGGCCGGGATCGCCTGGGGACCGAGGCTCAAGGCGTAGTACGCGTCGAACGGCGTTCCCGCCCGTCGGCTGTGAGCGAGGTTGTAGTCGGCGACGAACCCGGCGACGTTGACGAAGGCGCAGGCGTAGAGGGTCGCGGCCAGGATCAGGCCATTGGCGGCGATCAGCCAGGTGTTCGTGCGACGCAGGGCGATGCGGGCGAGGATGAGGATCAGCCCGGCCCCGACCAGCCCCATCCACACGAAGGCGGCGGCGCGCGGCAGGGTGAGCGAGTAGGTCGCGACGTAGAGGTCGAGGCGCAGGAGCGCCGAGACCACGAGCAGCACGTTCTGTCCGATCCAGAGATAGACCAGGCCGCGGATCGTGCGGGACCCCTCGCCGGGACCGCCCGGACGGAGGGCCACGAGGACGAAGCCGGCGGCGAGCAGCGCCGTGAGAATCAGCGGGTAGGCCCCGCGATGGGCATAGGACGCGTAGGTGATGCCGGACGGTAGGGCGACGCCGCCCCAGAGGTAGGCGAGGTCGAGGCCGCTCTGGAGGGCGAACAGCAGGTTGAACAGGATCAGGCTGCGCAGGACGAGGGACACGTCGATCCACCGGTTTAGACCCGTCGCAACCGTCGGGGGCAAAGCCGGGACGAAATTTCCAGGCCCCTGTCCACGAGCCATGACGCGGCGGGCGGTGACGAAGGCCCACGCCACCGAGAGCAGGATACCCCAGGCAAGCAGGCGCAGCGTATCGAGGTCGGCGGCGGGGATCGACCATTCCAGGTCCGCCAGCCACGCGTCGATGATCGGGTTGGCCGAGGCGAACAGGCTCGCGAAGAGGCAGCAGAGCAGCAGCGGCACGAGCCAGCCCAACAGCGAGGCCTGGAGGCGCTCCGTCAGGCGCCGCAGCGGGATCCGCTGCGAAATCGTGGCGAGATCCGGAATGAGGCGGAACGGCCCGACCACGAGGAGATTCCCGACCGTCAGCCCTGCGGATCGGACGCCCTGGCTGAATGCGCCTCGTATCCCCGCAGCGAACAGCGCCGTTCCGAAGATGCCGGACGTGACCGACAGGAGCCCGACACCCTCGACGAGAGGCAGCAACCCGGCAAGCAGGATCAGGATGGCGCCGCACCGGTCGCGCAGCGAGGCGCGCAAAGGATTGGCAACCGCCACGGCGAGGCCGAGCAGTCCGAGAAAGAGCGCGACGGAGATGCCGAGGTTGCGCTCATAGAGCAGCTGGTCGCCGACGATTGCGACGAGGGCGGCGAGGAGGAGCTTCGGGGCCGGATGCGCCACGGCGGGGGGTGCATCGGCCCAGAGGATGTCGGGGACGGACGAGGTGGGCGAGCGTATCTCAGCCATGGGCAGGATTCCCGGTGGGAGCCGCCGCGGGGCTGGCGCTCCCACGACAGAGCCGCCGCGCCAGCCCCGGCGATCCGGACGACCGGGCCGCCGGGATCGGACCCGTTCGTGCTCATCTGCGCAAGCTGAACCGGTACGGTGCAGCCCCGAGGGTCAGCCTGTGCAGCCGATCAGGAATCGCGTGCAGAATCTCTGCAGATCGTGCCCGGCCCGCTGGCGCGACGACACACTCTCGCAAGCGCCGTAGGCCTCCGTTAGATCTTCCGGCGCAGACGTGTCGCGAAAAAGCCGTCGAGGCCCCCCCGCTGCTCGGGGGTGGTGCCATCGAGGTGCGAGGGCAGCGTGCGCAGGTCGCCCTGGGCGTCGATGGGCTCGGACAAGCCGCCGAGTTCTTCAGGGGTGACAGGCACGCGCTCGAACTCGTCGGTGCGCTTGAGGAAATCCCGTACCTGGCGCTCACCCTCCTCCGGCTCCAGGGAGCAGGTGCAGTAGACGATCCGGCCGCCGGGCTTCACCAGCATCGCAGCCCGGTCGAACAGGCGGCGCTGCAGGGCGGCAAGGCGCAGGATGTCGTTGCCGGCCTTGGTCCAAGCCACGTCCGGGTGCCGGCGCAGGGTGCCGGTCGCCGAACACGGCGCGTCGAGCAGCACGGCGTCGAACCCACCCGGCTCGTCCACTTCGAGGGCGTTGCCGACGCGAATCTCCGCCTCCAAGCCAAGGCGCCTGAGGTTTTCGCGCAGGCGTTCCAGGCGGGGGACGGACCGGTCGACGGCGACCACGTCCGCACCGGCTGCGGCGAGCTGCGCGGTCTTGCCCCCCGGCGCGGCGCAGAGATCCGCCACCCGCTCGCCGGATTTCACGGCGAGGAGCCGAGCGGGAATCGCCGCCGCGGCATCCTGCACCCACCACGCGCCCTCGGCGTAGCCGGGCAGGTCGGCGACGGGGGAGCGGATATCGTGCAGGCGCACGCTGCCCGTCGGCAGCACGACGCCGCCGAGGCGGTCCGCCCATTCGGCCGCCGCGCCTTTCACGGTGATGTCGAGGGACGCGCCCGCCAGATGGGCGGCGGCGATGGCCCGCGCCGTGTCCTCGCCGTAGGCGTCCCGCCAACGGCCGGCGAGCCAGGCCGGCGTGTTCTGCGCCAGGGGATCGCTCATCTCGGCCTGGATCTCGGCGCGCTCGCGCACGATCCGGCGCAGGACCGCGTTCACGAGGCCGGACAGGTGCAGGAGTTGCGGGTCGCCCTTGGCGATGCGGACGCCGAGATCGACGGCGGCGTGGTCCGGCACGTTGAGGTCGAGGATCTGGGCCGCCCCCGTCGCCAGCAGGGCAACGAGGCGCGGCTGGTCCTCCGGCAGGCCCTGCGACAGACGCGCGGCGAGGATCGCCCGCAGGAAGCCGAGGCGCCGGAAGGTGGCGGTGGCGATGGCCCGGGCCAGGGCCGTGTCGGCGGCATCGAGTTCGGCGTGGCGCCCGGCCTGTGCCAGGGCGTCCTCGAGGGCGAAGGCGTGGGTGTTCGCCAGGAGATCGGCCACGGCGCCGTGGGCGACTTGCCGGGCGGCGAGGCCCGCGACGGTGCGATCGATGGCCGTCGTCGGCCCCTCCGCATTGCGGCGTATCGCCATGAGTCCCACTTTCCCAACACGGTGCCCGGCCCGGCCGGGTATCTTCGAGACAGCCCTTTCACCCCTCACCGCCGAGATGCAAGTCGTGATGCCAGTTTTGCCGATGCAGGGAGAGCCGGAAACCCCGAATCCGGCGCCGCGCCAGCCCCTCTCCCCCGCCGCTCGCCGGGCCCTGGCCGAGGCCGAAGCGCGTCGGAAGGACATCGACGCGCGAGCCGCCGAGATCGCCGCCGCGCGCGAGCGCCAGGGCCGCGGCGGTCTGGAGCCGGTTCGCTACGACGATTGGGAGATCAAGGGCATCGCGGTCGACTTCTAAGCGATCCGGAAGGCCGGATCAGCGAACCACGTAGACCGGCGTACCGACGGAAACGCGGCTGTAGAGATCGACCACGTCCTGATTGTACATGCGGATGCAGCCATACGAGGCGTAGGAGCCGATGGAGTTCGGCCGGTTGGTGCCGTGGATGGCGTACTCCCCGCCCGAGAGGGTCAGGGCCGCCGAACCCATGGGGTTGTGGGGCGAGCCGCCGGCGATGACATCGGGCAGGCGCGGGTTGTCGCGCTTGACCTCGCGGGGCGGCGACCAGGCCGGCTCCACGTACTTGCCGTCGATTTGGCGCGCGCCGGTCCATTGCTTGCCCGGCTTGCCCACGGCCACGGGGTAGCGGATCGCCGTCCCGTCGCCGTTGACGAGGTAGAGCCGGCGCTCGGCCGTGCGGACCACGACGGTGCCGGGACTCATGCCTTCGTCGAACGCCACGACTTCCCTTGCCGCGGCCGGCATCGCCGCGAGTGCACCGGCCACGGCCAGCACCCCGAATACAACCTTTTCGAATCCGATCATGAATCTCGTCCCCGTCAGCTTGACTTTGCTGACGACGACAATCGACGGCCAAGGTTGCCGTTCCGCTTAACGCCTGCCAGCGCTGGGGGATAACTGCGAAGGACTTGCCGTCACGGTAAAGGATCGTTCCTGCCGTTTCGACGCGAAGCAACGGGCTCTCGCAAGGTTCGATCAACCTTGACGAATTCAGCGCTCGATAAGATCCGCCGCCGTCGCGATCCGATCCTGCCAGCCGTGGCGGACGAGTTCGGGATCGGCATGCTCTTCGACGGGGAACCCGACGCACAAGTAGGCGACGAGGTGCCAGGCGCAGGGCACGTCGAGGACCGTACACACGGTTTCGGGTTCCAGGATCGACACCCATCCCACCCCGAGGCCGTGGGCGCGAGCGGCGAGCCAGAACGTCTGCACGGCGCTCACCACCGAGTAGCGCAGCATCTCGGGCATGGTGGCCCGGCCGAGGCCGTGGCCTGTCTCGGTTCCCTCGTCGCAGAATACCGCGAGGTGCACCGGCGCTTCGGTGAGCCCGGCGAGTTTGAGGCGGATATAGGCGTCGCGCCGCTCGGCGGCGTAGTCCGTCGCCGCCGCCGCGTTGCAGCGCTCGAAGCTCGCCGTAACGGCTCCGCGCCGGGCCGGGTCCGCCACCCGGACGAACCGCCAGGGCTGACTGTTGCCAACCGACGGGCTCAGGGCCGCGAGATCGAGGCAGCGGCGCAGGACGGCGTCGTCCACCGGATCGGTTCGGAAGCGGCGCACGTCGCGGCGCCACGCGAACAGGTCCGCGAGGGTCTGACGGAAATCGGCATCGAACTGGACCACGACCGATCGTCCCACGGCAGAGTGCGTGGGTCCGTCATAGACCGGGCAACGGGGGGACGGGCGAAAAAAAGGCCGCGCTCCGGAGAGGCGGCCTGAAGTCCTTGGGTCTCGAAACCTCTGGAGTGTCGATTCGCGGAGGTCGGGCGGTACCCGAGCGCTGGGGAGCGTAAGTTTCGGGTACCGCGTCGACCGGCGGATGCGACGAGGTTCGGCAACAGGTCTGCCCTTCCAACGCGGCATGGGCAGGGCATCTTCACGGCGGAATGGTGGTGGTGCGCCGGCGCACCGTACTGCGGCAAGTTCGGCATGGCATCGGGCGTGACGTCGCGTCCCGTCCGCTCTGCCGGTTTACCCGCACTCCGATGATGGCGCCGCGACTCTTGCGGGAGCACCGACGCAGGACCATCATCGGGGTTTGGGCCAGCCGGAAACAGGAGCGACGATGAGCGAGCGGACAAGCGCCGAACCCAGATCGTCCGAGCCTGCGGCCCGGGTCATCCCTTTTCCCTCGGCGCCCGTCCCTCCTCAGATTGCGTTCGACCGGGCGGAGTTGCGCGTGCTGTTCAATCTCTACGGCCGCATGGTGTCGGCGGGCGAGTGGCGCGACTACGCCCTCGACTTCCAGCGCGACAAGGCGGTGTTCTCGATCTACCGGCGCAGCTCCGAGATGCCCCTCTATCGGGTCGAGAAGGACCCCAAGCTCGCCCGGCGCCAGGGCGCCTACGCGGTGTTGTCGGCGTCCGAGCTGGTTTTGAAGCGCGGCCAGGACCTCGCCCGCGTGCTCGCCGTGCTGGAACCGCCCCTGCGCGCCGTATAGGGGGCTGGAGGCCCGCAACAAAAAGGCCCCGGCGGTTACCCGCCGGGGCCTTTCTTATGCTCGGTCCATTCGACTTAGCGGCGGTCGCCGAGCAGCGAGAGCAGCATCTGGAACATGTTGATGAAGTCCAGGTACAGGGTCAGGGCGCCGTTAACGGACATCTTGGCAGCACCCTCGGCGTCGAGGCCGCTGTAAAGGAACATCTCCTTGAGCTTCTGCGTGTCGTAGGCGGTGAGGCCTGCGAAGATCAGCACGCCGAGCACCGAGATCGCGAACTGCAGGGCCGACGAGGCCATGAAGATGTTGACCACCGACGCGATGATCAGGCCGATGAGGCCCATGATCAGGAACGAGCCCATGCCCGACAGGCTACGCTTCGTCGTGTAGCCGTAGAGGCTGAGTCCGCCGAAGGTGGCCGCCGTGATGAAGAAAACCCGCACAACGCTGGCGCCCGTGAAGACGAGAAGCAGCGACGACATGGACGCCCCCATCACCGCCGCGAAAGCGAAGAAGGTCATGCGGGCGGAGGCCGCCGACATGCGGTCCATACGCATGGAGAAGATGAAGATGAAGGCGAGGGGCGCCAGCATGATCACCCACTTGAGCGGGCTCGTGTAGAGAAGCTGACCGAACGGGGTCAGGGCTACGCGGCCCGTCGCCGTCTGCGCGACGGCGGCCATGTTGAGGCCGAGCGCCACGAGACCGGAGATCCCGAGGCCGATGACCATGTTGTTGTAGACGCCGAGCATGAAGGTACGCAGGCCCTGGTCGATATCGACCTGGGTGCCGGCATACCCTGTCGGCTGGGCGCCGACCCGAAAGGGGCTGTTGTCGAATGCCATGGGAGTTTCCTTTGGAAGCTCTCTCAGCGTGTGATTTCAGGAAGGAGGCTCACGCACGGGACCTCTGGCACCATGAGTGCCTCGGACACAAATATGTTCCGTCCTCCCGCTTCGCACAAGAGGCCGGCTGAGCTTCACCCGTGGGAATCTCGACCCCCGGGGGGCTGATTTTATTTGCGTTTTTCGGGATTAAAACCAAGCTCGTCAGAACTGTCGTAGGTAGGGCGCCGGCTTCTGCCCGAGGATGCGCCAGGTGCCGGCAAGCCCGAGCACGACGGCGAACACCACGGCGAGTGCGGCCGCGACGAGCGCGCCCGTAAGGTCGAGGGTGAATTCGAGCTTCATCACCCGGGTGACGATGACCCAACCGGCGAGCGTACCGGCCAGCAGCCCGAACACGGCGGTGGCGAAACCGAGCGCTCCGTATTCCAGAGTGTAGGCGGCGAGCAGGCGCCCGCGGGTGGCACCGAGGGTCTTCAGGACGACGGCGTCGTAGAGCCGGGCGCGGTGGCCGGCCGCGAGGGCGCCAGCGAGGACGAACAGGCTCGCCACCACGGCGATGCCGCTGGCGCCGCGAATGGCGAGCACGAGCTTGCCCACGACATCGTTGACCGCCTCCAGGGCCTCCTTGACCCGGATGCTGGTCACCGACGGGTAGGCGCGCGCGACATCGCGCAGGATGATTGCCTCGGTCTTCATGTCCGGTCCGGTCGCCAGGGTGAGGGTGGCGAGGTCCGAGTGCGGCGCGCCCCGGAAGGTGCCGGGCGAGAACACCATCACGAAGTTGATACCGAGGGACCGCCACTCGACCTTGCGCAGGTTCGCGACCTTGGCCGTCAGGGTCCGGCCCAACACGTTGACCGTGACGGTGCCGCCGACGGCGAGGTTGAGGCTGCGGGCGAGTTCGGCGTCGAAAGAGACCAGCGGCGTGCGGGCGTCCTCGGCATTCCACCAGGTTCCGGCGACGAGGCGGGAGCCTTCCGGGATATCCTCCGCGTAGGTGATGCCCCGGTCGCCGTCGAGGACCCAGGCGGCGTCCTCCGGCGGCTTGAGCGATGCGGCGGGGACGCCGTCGATGGCGGTGATGCGCCCGCGCATCATCGGCACGCGCTCGATCTTGGCCCCCGGTGCCTGGGTTCCGAGGAAGGCGTGGAAACCCTCCGAATCGGCTGCCGGGATGTCGAGGAAGAACAGGTTCGGGGCCCGCGCCGGCAAAGAGTTGCTGAGGGTGTTGCGGACGTTGGCGTCGATGAGGCTCAGGGTGACGAGCAGCGTCACCCCGAGTCCGAGGGACAGGACGATGGCGGGCGTGAGCGCGCCGGGCCGGTGCAGGTTGGCGAGCGCCATCCGGGGCGCGGCCGAGCGCGGGCGCGGCAGGCGGCGGGCCAGCGCCATCAGCCCGAAGGCGACGATGCGAAGGAGGCCGAAGGCGATGGCGGCCGCGGCGATGAAGATGAGGGCGAGGCGCCGGTCGAAGGCCGTGGCGAGTGCCAGCCCGACGAGTCCCGCGAGGGCCGCAGCGAGGATCAGCTTGTAACGCCGGCGTGTCTTCACCGAGCCGGGATCGACCACGTCGCGGAACAGCCCGGAGACCGGGATATCGTGGGCGCGACCCAGGGGCAGGATCGCGAAGGCGAGTGCGGTCAGCAGACCATAGGCGGCCGCGAGCACGAGTTCGCCCGGCGCCAGAGTGGGGTTGAGGGGCAGTGGCAAGGACGTGTGGAACAGGGCATCGATGACGAAAGGCAGACCCGCGCCGAGGCCGAGGCCGATGGCTGTGCCGAGGCCGGCGATGAGCATCACCTGGGTTAGGTACAGGGCGACCACCTGCCCGCCCGGCGCACCGACGCTCTTCAGGGTGGCGATGGAACCGCGCTTGCGCTCGACGAAGGCCGCCACCGCGTTGGCGACACCGACACCGCCGACGATGAGGGCGGTGAGGCCCACCAGGGTGAGGAACTGGGTGAAGCGCTCGATGCTCTTGGCGAAACGCGGATCGGCGTTGGACCGCGCCCGCATCTCCCAGCCGGCCTCGGGCGCGGCGGCCGCGATGGCGGCGGCCCGGCGCTCGATGTCGGCATCGCTCGCGTCCGGCAACTGAAGGCGGTAGCTCCACCGGTTGAGGCTGCCTGGCTGGATCAGGCCCGTGGCATCGAGGGCCGCGCGGGAGACCAGCATCCGGGGGCCGAAGCCGATACCGTTGGCGATGCGGTCCGGCTCGGAAATCAGGGTCGCACGGAGCACGATGGGCGTTCCCGCCACGGTGATACGGTCGCCGATCTTGAGGTCGAGGCGGGTGAGCAGCACCGGATCGACCACGGCGCCGTAGGCCCCCTCCCCCTGGGCCACCAGGCTGGCCAGGGGAGCGACTGGATCTGTGACGAGTTCCCCGGTGGCCGGGTAGTCGTCGTCGACGGCCTTGAGTTCGACCAACGCCGCGCCCTTGTCGCCGGCGAGCGCCATGGCCCGCAGCGTCGTCACCACGCTGACGCGGCCCTGCGCTGTCAACGCGTCGCGCTCGGCCGGCGTCGCCTCGCGGTTGATCAAGCTGTAGGTCAGATCCCCGCCGAGGATCCGCGCGCCCTCGCGCCCGAGCCCGTCCGTGAGAGACCGGGCGATGGAGGCGACGCCCGCGATGGCGGCGACACCGAGCGCGATACAGGCGAGGAACACGGCAAAGCCCGCGAGACCGCCACGCAATTCGCGCAGTGCGAGCCGCAGGGTCAGAGGAAAGGCCAAGCCGGAATTGCGCTTCGCGGGCTGCGCGGGGACGAGGGTTCCGTGCATGGTCAGGCCGCCAGGGCCGCTTCGACCCGGCCGGAGCGCAGGCTCACGGTCCGGTCGCACAGTCGGGCCAGGCCCGGATCGTGGGTGACGAGGACCAGGGTGGCGCCCCGGTCGCGCTTCAGGGCGAACAGCAGGTCGACGATCTGGCGGCCGGTCGCCTCGTCGAGGTTGCCCGTGGGTTCGTCGGCGACGAGGATCGCGGGGTCCGGCGCGATGGCGCGGGCAATGGCGACGCGCTGCTGCTCGCCGCCCGAGAGCTGCGCCGGGTAATGGTGAAGCCGGTGGCCAAGGCCGACCGCCTCGAGTTCGGCCTTGGCGCGTGCATGGGCGTCCGGCTTGTCGGCCAGTTCGAGGGGCAGGGCCACGTTCTCCAGGGCCGTCATGGTGGGAACGAGGTGGAAGGCCTGGAACACGATGCCGATGCGCCGGCCGCGAAACCGCGCCAGGGCGTCCTCGTCGAGCCGTCCGAGATCGGTGCCCTCCACCACGATGGAGCCGGAATCCGGCCGTTCGAGGCCCGCCATCACCATGAGAAGGGTCGACTTGCCGGAACCCGAGGGACCGACGAGGCCCACCGCCTCGCCCTTTGCGACATCGAGGGAGATGCCGCGCAGGACATGGACGCGCGCCGCGCCGCGTCCGAGGCTGAGATCGAGGTCAGCCAGTGAAATGGCATGGGCGATGGCGTGCGGGTCGCGGACGGGGTCGGCCTTGCCGGACATCGATGGGAAACCGATCTGTAGGGAGTTGGGGTCGAAAGCGTCAGGGTCGAGGTTCAGCCGGAATGCGTCGGTGCTCATTGTCACGTACCACCGAAATGGCTCCCGGAGCCGAGCGGTCACGTTTCGCCGATATGGTCCGTTGGGTCGCGCGGCGCCATATCCGCCCTCTGCAGGTCGTCCTGATGACACTCTTTGCCGCACTCGGACTGGCTGGAGCCCCGGCACGGACCGCCCCGGCCGAGCGGCCCGTCACTCTCGTGGCGTTCGGCGACAGTCTCACGGCAGGGTACCGGCTGCCCGGCTCGGCCGCGTTCCCCGCCGTGCTGGAGCGGGCGTTGCAGGCCAAGGGCCGCGCCGTCACCGTCGCCAATGCGGGGGTCTCCGGCGACACCACCACGGGCGGTCTCGATCGCCTCGACTGGTCCGTGCCCGACGGAACCGATGGGGTGATCCTGGAGCTCGGCGCCAACGACATGCTGCGCGGCACCGACCCGGCCGTGACCCGCAAGGCCCTGGAGACCATCATCACGCGGCTGAAGGCGCGCAACATTCCGGTGATGCTCGCGGGCATGCGGGCCTCGCCGAATCTCGGGCCGGACTACGTCGCGCGCTTCGACGCGATCTATCCGGACCTCGCCCGGGATCACGGTCTCGTCCTTTACCCGTTCTTCCTTGCCGGCATCGCCGGCGACAAGGCCTACAACCTTGAGGACAAGCTCCACCCCAACGCGAAGGGTGTCGAGACCATCGTCACCGGCATCCTGCCGAGCGTCGAGACCTTTCTCGACCGGGTACAGGCCGCGGGCCGCTGATGCCGCGGCTGTTCACCGGTCTGGAAATCCCGGCCGACATCGCCGAAACGCTGGCCCTGCGGCGCGCCGCCCTGCCGGGCTCACGCTGGATCGAGCCGGGCGACTATCACATCACCCTCCGGTTCCTCGGCGACGTGGACGAGACCGTGGCGGAAGCCTACCACGATGGCCTCGTCGAAGCCCGGGCGCGCCCGCCCCTCGATCTCGTCCTCGATGGGCTCGGGGTGTTCGGGGGCGCGAAACCCCGTTCGATCCTGGCGAATGTCGCAGCGAATCCGGACCTTGCTGAACTTCAGGCCGAGCATGAACGAATCGCCCGGGATGCGGATGCCGCGCCCGACACCCGGCGGTTTACGCCACACGTGACATTGGCTCGCCTCAACCGGCAGGCGGATGCGTTCGCGGTGGCACAGTATCTGACGGAAACGGGCGGTTTCCCGCCCCTTCGCTTCACCGTGAAGCGGGTGGCTCTGTTCTCGGCCCGCGCCTCCAAGGGCGGCGGACCCTACCTCGTCGAGGCGGCCTACCCCCTCGACGGATGACCGTCCGGCCGGTCAGGCCGGGCGGGGTGTCGCCAGCACCTTATCGATGCGTCGGCCATCCATGTCGACCACTTCGAATCGCCAGCCATGGGCTTCGAAATGATCGCCGGCCGACGGAATGCGCCCGAGCTGGAAGATCACGAAGCCCGCCAGGGTGGCGAAATCCTCTGTGTCCGGGTGTTCGGCGAAGGCAAGCCGCTCGAAAGCCTGCCCTGCCGGCATCATCCCGTCGATGAGGAGCGAGCCGTCCTCGCGCTCGACCACCGCCGGCTCGTCGCCGATCTCCGGGATGTCGCCCGCGATGGCCTCCAGGAGGTCGGTCTGCGTGACGATGCCCTCCAGGCTGCCGTACTCGTCCACCACGATGGCCATGCGGACGGGCTGGGCCTGGAAGATCTCCAGGACCGCCAGGATCGACAGGCTCTCGTGCACCACGATGGGCGGCTGGGTCGCGGCCAGAACGTCGATGGCGTTCCCATCGAGAACCTGATTGAGGAGGTCCTGCTTGCGCACCACACCGACGATCTCGTCGACCTGCGTTCGGCTGACCACGATCTGGGCGTGGTCGCACTCGCGCACGGCCTTCAGGATCGCCTCGCGGTCGTCGTCGGCATCGACCCATTCGACCTCGTGACGGGGGGTGATGATGTCCCGCACCTTGCGCTCGCCGATGGAGAAGATGCGCTCCACCGCCTCCTGCTGCGCCTCGCGGATGAGGCCCGCCTCCTGGCTCGCCTGGATCAGGAGGTTCAGTTCCGCCGTCGAATGCAGCGACCCCTCGCCATGCCCGGCCTTGAGGCCGCACAGGCGCACGACGCCGTTGCCGAGCCCGTTGAGGGACAGGATCGCCGGACGGAAGATGAACAGGAACAGGCTGAGGGGCCGCACCACGGCCAGCGCCGTGCGCTCGCTGCGCTGAAGGGCGAGGCTCTTCGGAGCGAGTTCGCCGAGAACGATGTGCAGCGCGGTGATGATGACGAACGAGATCGCGACCGCGATGGTGTGGGCGGCCACCGCGCTTACGGAGTCCGGCAGCCAGAACAGAGCGGGTTCGATGAGGTGGGCCAACGCCGGCTCGCCGACCCAGCCGAGCGCCAGGGACGATATGGTGATGCCGAGCTGCGTCGCGGCCAGATGCGCATCGAGCTGATCGGTGGCGCGCTGCAGGGCGGTGGCGTTGGTCCGGCGCTCGGTGACCAGTTCAGTCACCCTGCTCCTGCGGACGGAAACGAGGGCGAACTCGGCGGCCACGAAGAACCCGTTGGCCAGCACGAGGACGAGGACGGCAACAAGGCCGAGGCCGGTTGCCCACACTTGATCGGAAATCGTCGTCTCCACCGCTCGGGTCGTGGCGGGAGATCTAACAGTTGTGCCGCACGGGGCCAATCGCCCCGGACAGTCCACCCGCAGCAATATGAGGCACGGTAGCTCCCCCCGGGTGCCGACCCTACAGGCGGCGCAGTGCCACGGTCTCGATGCGGTGGCTGGCGCCCTTGGCGAGGATCAGGCTCGCACGCTGGCGGGTCGGAAGGATATTGTCGCGGAGATTCGGCAAATTGATGGTCGTCCAGAGATTGTCGGCGATCTCCAGGGCTTCGGCCTCCGTAACCTCGGCGTAGCGCCGGAAGTAGGACAGTGGATCGCGGAACGCGGTCTGGCGTAGGCGCAGGAAGCGGTTGACGTACCAGCGGTGGAGGTCGTCCTCGTGGCCGTCGAGGTAGATCGAGAAGTCGAAGAAGTCGGAGACGAACGGAATCGCGGTGCCGTCGCGGGGCAGGCGCGCCGGTTGGAGGACGTTCAGGCCCTCGACGATGAGGATGTCGGGGGATTCCACAACCCGTTCCTCGCCCGGTACGACGTCATAGACGAGGTGGGAGTAGAGCGGGGCGGCGACACGTTTCTTGCCCGCCTTGATATCCGTGAGGAAGCGCAGGAGTGCTGCGGTGTCGTAGCTCTCCGGGAAGCCCTTGCGCTCCATGGCGCCCATGGCCTTCAGCTCGGCGTTGGGCAGCAGGAAGCCGTCGGTGGTGATGAGGTCGACCTTCGGCGTATTGGGCCAGCGTGCCAGCAGGGCTTTCAGCACCCGGGCGGTGGTGGACTTGCCGACCGCGACCGAACCGGCGACCCCGATGATGTACGGGACCTTGGCCTCGCGCTCGGCCATGAGGAAGCGCTGGGTCGCCTTGAACAGGCCTTGCGTCGCCGCGACGTAGAGGGAGAGCAGGCGCGACAGCGGCAGGTAGATCGCCTCGACCTCCTCCACCGAGATCGGATCGTTGAGGGATTGCAGGCGGGTCACGTCCTCGGCGGTGAGTGTGAGGGGCGTGTCCGCGCGCAGCTGAGCCCATTCCTCGCGGGTGAAGAGGCGGTAGGGCGAGAGCCGCTCGGGACCGAAGCCGGTGACGGGGTCCTGCCCAACGGCCGGATCACGCTCCGGCGAGGGCCCCACGGCAGCATTCTCGCTCACGTGTGCCTCCGGGCCGCCTTCTCGGCGATCCCGCTCTGTGCGGTGCGCCGTTCCAGCTCGGCCATGACTTCGTCGAGGGCAACGCCACCGGCCCGCAGCAGCACGACGAGGTGATAGAGCACGTCCGCCGCCTCGCTCACGAGACCGGCGTGGTCGCCCTGCACCGCAGCGATGGCCGCCTCGACGGCTTCCTCGCCGAGTTTCTTGGCGGGCTTGGCCGGCCCGCCAGCGAGGAGCTTGGCGGTGTAGGATTGGTCGGCCGGGGCCGCGGCGCGGGCCGCGACGAGGGCGTCCAGATCGGCGAGGGTGAACTGGGTCATACGGTCCTGGATTCCGGCGGGCCGGACTTATCGTTCCACGCGACGGCGGGCGGTTGCATTCCTGATCATGCGGCAAGAGCCGCTTCCAGGCCTCGCGTCAAGCGTCGCGGCGCATGGAAAGACCTGCCGCCGCCATATGAGCCTTGGCCTCACCGACGCTGTGCTGCCCGAAATGGAAGATCGAAGCGGCCAGGACCGCGCTGGCATGGCCGTCGCGCACTCCGGCCACGAGGTCGTCGAGGCTGCCGACGCCGCCGGACGCGATCACCGGCACGCTCACGGCATCCGCGATGGCACGGGTCAGGGCGAGATCGTAGCCCGAGCGCATCCCATCGCGGTCCATGGAGGTGACCAGGAGTTCGCCGGCCCCGAGGGCCGTCACCGTGCGGGCGAACGCGATGGCGTCGAGCCCCGTGGGCTTGCGGCCGCCATGGGTGAAGATCTGCCAGGCGTCGGGTTCGCCTGGAGCCGACGTACGCTTGGCGTCGATAGCGACGACGATGCACTGGCTGCCGAATTTTTCCGCCCCGCGTGCGACGAAATCGGGGTCGTTGACGGCGGCCGTGTTGATGGAGACTTTGTCGGCCCCGGCCAGCAGCAGGGTGCGGATGTCGGTCACCGTGCGGATGCCGCCGCCGACGGTGAGGGGCATGAAGCAGGCTTCGGCCGTGCGGCTGACGACGTCGAGGAGCGTGCCCCGATCCTCGTGGCTCGCGGTGATGTCGAGGAAGCAGAGCTCGTCGGCTCCGGCCGCATCATAGGCCTTCGCCGCTTCGACGGGATCGCCGGCGTCGCGCAGTTCGAGGAACTGCACGCCCTTCACCACCCGGCCGTCCTTGACGTCGAGGCAGGGGATGATGCGGGTCTTGAGCATGGGCGTCCCTCCTGACGGTGCGGTCAGGCCGCCGATTTTCCCTTGGCCTTCGCGATGGCGGCCAGGGCCTCGCGCGGGTCGATCCGGCCGTCGTAGAGCGCACGGCCGGTGATGGCCCCCGCGAGCAGGGCGCAATCCGGCTCAAGGATGCGGTGGACATCGTCGATGGAGGCGAGGCCTCCGGAGGCGATCACCGGAATCGTTACGGCGCGGGCAAGCCCGAGGGTCATCTCGATGTTGAGGCCCTTGAGGATGCCGTCGCGGGCGATGTCCGTGTAGATGAGCGCCGCGACGCCGGCATCCTCGAACCGGCGCCCGAGTTCCTCCGCGGTCATGCTGGAGGTGGTGGCCCACCCCTCGACGGCGACGCGGCCGTCCTTGGCGTCGATGCCGACGGCGATCCTGCCCGGATAGAGCCGGGCCGCCTCATGGACGAAAGCGGGATCGCGCACGGCCGCCGTTCCGATGATGACCCGGCTGACGCCCTTGGCGAGCCAGGCCTCCAGGGTCTTCATTTCGCGGATGCCGCCGCCGAGTTGCACAGGCAGCTTGGTCCGGGCGAGGATCGCATCCACGGCGTCGGCGTTCATCGGCGCGCCGGCGAACGCCCCGTCGAGGTCGACCACGTGGAGCCATGGGAAACCCTGCTCCTCGAAGACGGCCGCCTGGGCGGCCGGATCGTCGCTGAACACGATGGCCTGGGCCATGTCGCCCTGTACGAGGCGAACGCAGCGCCCTTCCTTGAGATCGATGGCCGGAAACAGGATCACGCGTCGGTTCGCTTTCGAATCGTTCGGTGGATGAGGGCGGTCCCCGATCAGGGACGCCACGCCAGAAAGTTCGCCAGCAGGGCAAGGCCGAGGTGCTGGCTCTTCTCGGGATGGAACTGGGTGCCGGCGATGTTGTCCCGTGCCACCATGGCGGTCACCGGGCCGCCGTAATCACTGTGGGCGACGGTGTCGGACGCCTGCGCCGGATGCAATGCGAAGCTGTGGACGAAATAGGCGTGCAGGCCGTTCTCACCGAGGGGAATGCCGGATAGCAGGGGGTGGTCGCGGTCGGGCGCCAAGGTGTTCCAACCCATGTGCGGCACCTTCAGCGCCGGATCGGACGGGCGGATCGGGCCGACATCGCCGGAGATCCAATCGAGCCCGGGCGTGGTGGCGTATTCGAGCCCCCGTGTCGCCAAGAGCTGCATGCCGACGCATATACCGAGGAACGGTCGGGCGCGGACCTTGGCCGCATGTGTCATGGCATCGACCATGCCCGGCACGGCGTCGAGGCCGGCGCGGCAATCGGCATAGGCGCCCACGCCCGGCAGCACGACGCGATCGGCGCCCGCGACGATCTCGGCTTGCGAGGTCAACACGATGCGGGTGTCGTCGAGGCCAGCTTCTCGGGCGGCGCGTTCGAAGGCCTTCGCCGCCGAATGCAGGTTGCCCGAGCCGTAATCGATGATCGCGACGGTTTGTCCGCTCACCGCCGGCCCTCACTCGTGGGGAACATCCCGATGGCGACCTCGCTCGGGCGGGAGGTGGCGTTCGCGTAAGGGACCGGCGCCGGACGCGGCGGGACGACACCGTCGAACCAACGGTTCGCGGCCTTCATCTCGGCCTCTTCCAGGCTTGCGGCCAGGACGGCGTCACGTACGGGTCGGCCCCGGCGGGCGTAGGTCCAGCGACGGAGGGACGAGGCTTCCAGCCCGATCAGAAGCAGCACCAGCAGGGTGACCAGGAGTCCGGCGAATGGGTTCAGGGCGGCCATGCGGCCGAGATAGGCCGTGGCGACGAGGAGGGCCAAGACGCCGAGCGCCGCGAGCCACAGCCGATGAAACAGGAACCACAGCGGTCCGAAGGCGAAGGCCGTCCACGACAAGCCATCGGGCACGAGATGCGCGCGCTCGAGACCATGGGCGTCACCCGTCTGGGCGTCCCGGTCGAGGTGCAGCGTGTAGGTGCGCATGGCGTGTCCTCTCCTGCGACCTGACCGGTCAGAGCGAGCCCTTGGTCGAGGGGACGCGGCCGCCCTCGCGCGGATCGATGGAGACGGCCTGCCGCAAGGCGCGGGCCAGACCCTTGAAGCAGCTTTCGGCGATGTGATGGGCGTTGTCGCCGTACAGCGTTTCGATGTGGAGGGTGATGCCGGCATTCATGGCGAAGGCCTGGAACCACTCACGCACGAGTTCGGTGTCGAACTGGCCGATCTTCTCGACCCGGAAGGCGGTGCGGAAGACGAGGAACGGCCGCCCGGAGATGTCCACGGCGACCCGTGTCAGCGCTTCGTCCATGGGCAGGTGGATGTCCGCGTAGCGCGCGATGCCGCGCTTGTCGGCGAGCGCCTGGGCGAAGGCCTGTCCGAGGGCGATGCCGGCATCCTCGGTGGTGTGGTGCTGGTCGACATGGAGGTCGCCCGTCACACGGACCTCGATGTCGAACAGGGCGTGGCGCGCCAGCAATTCTAGCATGTGATCGAGAAAGCCGACGCCCGTCGCGATGGTGGCGCGGCCGGTCCCGTCGAGATTGACCGCGACGTGGACGTCGGTCTCCGCCGTGCGGCGGTCGATACTGGCGGCGCGCATGCCTGAAATTTGCTCTTGTGACGTCGGATCTTGGGAACGAACCCGCCTTCTAGAGCCAACGAGGCCCGCCTGTGAAGGGAGCGGGCTCGCGATTCATCGGGCGATTCGATCGAATGCGCCCCGGACCCGAGGGCGGATCAGCCGTTCAATACCCGGCCCGCGACGGCGTCGAGTTTGGCGAGCAGGGCCGGATCGCGCTGGGCCGGTGCGGTCATGATGGCTCCGTCGAGGGCATGGTCGGAGCCCATGGGGCAGGCCTCGCGCTCCTGTGGAAAGTCGCGGGCGAGCCGCGCGACGAGGCGGGCGGCCTTGTCCGCGTTGGCACGCGCGACGGCGACCACGGCAGCGACGTCCACGGCATCATGGCTCGGATGCCAGCAGTCAAAATCCGTCACCATGGCGATGGTCGCATAGGTGATCTCCGCCTCACGAGCGAGCTTGGCTTCCGGCATGTTGGTCATGCCGATCACGTCGTAGCCCTGCGCCTTGTAGGTGGTGGATTCGGCGTAGGACGAGAATTGCGGGCCTTCCATGCAGACGTAGGTACCGCCGCGATGGACCGCGATCTCTTCCGCCTGCGCCGCCTCCGCGATGCGGTTCTGCAAGGCCGGGCCGACGGGGTGGGCCAGGGACACGTGGGCGACGCAGCCGTTACCGAAGAACGAGGACGCGCGGCCATGGGTACGGTCGACGAACTGGTCGACCAGGACGAACAACCCCGGGTGGAGTTCGCTGCGGAACGAGCCGCAGGCCGAGAGCGACACGAGGTCGGTGACGCCGGCGCGCTTCATGGCGTCGATGTTGGCGCGGTAGTTGATGCCGGAGGGCGACAGGCGGTGGCCGCGTCCGTGGCGGGCGAGGAACACCACCTGGGTCTCGCCGATCCGGCCGATGCGGAGCGCATCAGAGGGCTCGCCCCAGGGGGATTGCACCGCCTCTTCGCGCACGTCTTCCAGACCCGGCAGATCATAGACCCCGGACCCGCCCATCACGCCGAGTACCGCTTGCGACATTCTCATGGCTCCATACAGCGAGCGCCGGTCGCCCCCCAGGGGGACGCCGGCGCTGTGGTGTTTCGGTGGGAACGAGGCTCGTGTCGAGCCCCGGTCGGCGCGCGTGGCTAGTAGGTCTTGTGCAGTTCCGGCTGGAGGCCGTGAACCTCGCCGCCGACCTTCGCCCAGATCTTCTTTTTGACGTAGTAGAGCAGGCCGGAAAGCACGATAAGGAACAGGATCACCCGTAGACCCAGTGCCTTGCGCGCCATCATGTGCGGCTCGGCGGTCCAGGCCATGAACGCGGCGACGTCCGTGGCGTACTGGCTGACCGTCTCGGGTACCACCGGCTCGCCCTTTTCGTTCTTCGCGTAGGTGACCTGCCCGTCGCTTAACGGCTTCGGCATCGCGATGAGATGTCCAGGATAGTACTTGTTGTAGTACGTGCCCGCCGGAACTTCCTTGCCGGCCGGCGGGTCCTCGTAGCCGTCGAGCACGGCATGGATGTAGTCGACGCCGTGTTCGGTGTAGCCGACGACGGGCAGAGCATCGGTGAGGAACTTCGGGAAGCCGCGCTCGAAGGTGCGGGCCTTGGCGAGCACCGAGAAATCCGGCGGCGCCTTGCCGCCATTGGCGGCCGCGGCCGCCTTCTCGTTGGGGAACGGCGACGGGAAGGCATCGGCGGCCCGGGCGGGGCGCTCGGCATCCTCACCGGAATCGTTCTGTTCCTTGACCTTGTACTCAGCCGCCAGCGCCTTGACCTGGCTGGCGCTGAAGCCCGGTCCGCCCGGCTCCGCGAGGTTGCGGAACCGTACGAGGCTCATGCCGTGGCAGCTCGAACAGACTTCACGGTAGACCTGGAAGCCGCGCTGCAACTGCGCCTGATCGAACCGGCCGAACATGCCGGCGAAGCTCCACGTCTGACGCGGCGGCTGCGGAGCGCCATGCTCCTCTTCCGCCGAAGCCATGGTGATGCCGAGGGTGGCCGCGACGAGGGTCGCGGCGAGGAGGCGGGTCGTTTTCATGGTTCTCAAAAGTCCCCTGCCCTCAACCCTTGGACGACGGTGCGGCCGTGGCCCCGGCCGGCATGCCGGACCCGGAGACCTGCTTGCCCGGACCGGTGACGCTCTCGAGGATCGAGTCCGGCAGTCGGTCGGGTGTCTCGAAGAGGCCGACGAGGGGCATCACGACGAGGAAGTGGAGGAAGTAGTAGGCCGTACACAGGCGTGCGGCGATGACGTAGCCACCCTCCGGCGGCTTGGCGCCGAGCCAGCCGAGCAGGATCGTGACCACCACGAACAGCCAGAAGAACTGACGGTAGATCGGACGGTAATTGGCCGAGCGCACCCGCGAGGTGTCGAGCCACGGCGCGAAGGCCAGGATGATCACCGCGCTGAACATCAGGATCACGCCGCCGAGCTTGTCCGGCACCGCGCGCAGGATCGCGTAGAACGGCAGGAAGTACCATTCCGGCACGATGTGGGCCGGGGTCACGGCGGCGTTGGCCGGGACGTAGTTGTCGGCGTGGCCGAGGTAGTTCGGCTGGTAGAAGATCCAGTAGGCGAAGAAGATGCCGAACACCACGGTGGCGAACACATCCTTCACGGTGGCGTAGGGCGTGAACGGGACCGCATCCTTGCTCGACTTGATCGGGATGCCGGCGGGATTGTTCTGTCCGGTGACATGCAGCGCCCAGACGTGGAGCACGACGACGCCGAGGATCATGAACGGCAGCAGGTAGTGCAGTGAGAAGAAGCGGTTGAGGGTCGGGCTACCGACCGAGTAGCCGCCCCAGAGCAGGCTCTGCACCGTCTCGCCGACGATCGGAATCGCGCCGAGGATGCTGGTGATGACGGTGGCGCCCCAGAAGCTCATCTGGCCCCACGGCAGGGTGTAGCCGAGGAAGGCGGTGGCCATCATCAGCAGATAGATGATCACGCCGAGGATGTAGAGGATCTCGCGCGGGGCCTTGTACGAGCCGTAGTACAGCGCCCGGAACATGTGGATGTAGACCGCGACGAAGAACATCGACGCGCCGTTGGCGTGCATGTAGCGCAGGAGCCAGCCGTAATTCACGTCACGCATGATGTGCTCGACGGAATTGAAGGCGTTGGCGGCCGACGGATCGTAGTGCATCGCCAGCCAGATGCCGGTGACGATCTGCGACATCAGCATGGCGATGAGGATCGCGCCGAAGGTCCAGAAATAGTTGAGGTTGCGCGGCACCGGGAAGGCAACGAACGACGAATGCACCAGCCCGACCAAGGGGAGCCGCGATTCGAACCACTTCGCCACGCGGCTCTTCGGAACGTAGGTGTTGGCGTGTGCGCTCATGGGGCTACCCGCTTCGAAAACTGTTGCATGAAATTCCGTCGCCCTTCCTCAGGCCGCAGCCTTGCCACCCTCTTCGCCGATCCGGATCTTTGCGTCCGTCTCGAAGGCGTAGGGCGGGACCGGCAGGTTCGTCGGAGCGGGACCGCGGCGAACGCGGCCGGAGGTGTCGTAGAGGGACCCGTGGCAGGGGCACGACCAGCCCTCGTACTGGCCCTGATGGCCGATCGGCACGCAACCCAGATGAGTGCAGTTGCCGTAGACCACGAGCCACTTGGCGTGACCCTCCTTGACTCGAGCGGCGTCGGCCTGCGGATCGATGAGATCGGCCATCGGCACGGCGGCGGCCTCCTTGATCTCCTTCTCCGTCCGGTGACGCACGAAGATGAGCTTGCCGCGCCAGAATACGTTGACGATCTGGCCCTCCTGGATCGGCGACAGGTCGACTTCGAGGGGGGCGCCGGCCGCGATGGTCTCGGCATCGGGCGCCATGGAGGCGACGAAGGGCCAGGCCAGGGCGCCGGCGCCGACGGCAAGGGCCGCGCCGGTGGCGAGGAACATGAAGTCGCGCCGCGTGCCGTCCGTCCCCGGCACGGTCCCGTCGGCATTGACGACCGGGTTCGCCGAGGGGTTCGCCAAGGGGGTCGCCGAGTGGTTCGCCAAGTGTCGGACTCCGAGCAAGGATACGGGTGCGGCCACCGCCCGTTGAGCGGACCCTGGCCGGCCGGGACATTAGAGGCTTTCGAAGGAAAGTCAGCCCGCCGGAGGCAAGCACCCTCCGGCAATTTTTTGCAATGCGACCCCGCGTCACCGGAAGTTCACCGGACGGGATTTGTCACAGAAGCGTGCCCTTAAGGATCAGCATCGCCATCGAGAAGTAGATGACCAGTCCGGTCACATCCACGAGGGTGGCGACGAAGGGGGCGGAGGCCGTCGCCGGGTCGAAGCCGAGGCGCTGGAGCAGGAACGGCAGCATCGAGCCCGTCAGCGATCCGAAAGTGACGATGCCGACCAGCGCCGCGCCGACGGTGGCGGCCACGAGGGGCCAATGCACGCCGTAATCGTAAAGGCCGGTCTTCTGCCACACGACGATTCGGACGATACCGATGAGGCCGAGGATCGCCCCGAGGACGAGGCCCGTCGGCAACTCGCGGGCCGCCACCCGCCACCAGTCGCGCAGGCGGATCTCACGGAGAGCCAGCGCGCGGATGAGGAGCGAGGTCGCCTGACTGCCCGAATTGCCGCCCGAACTCATGATGAGGGGGATGAACAGGGTCAGGACGATGGCCTTCTCGAGTTCGCCCTCGAAGCCCTGCATGGCGGTGGCGGTCATCATCTCGCCGAGGAACAGGGCACAGAGCCAGCCGGCCCGTTTCCGGATCATCGTGAAGAAGCCGATATCCATGTAGGGCTCGGGCAGGGCTTCCATGCCGCCGAAGCGCTGCACGTCCTGTGTCTGCTTCTCGACCATGGCGTCGATCATGTCGTCCACGGTGACGATGCCGATAAGGTGGCCCACCGCGTCGATGACGGGTAGCGCGAGCAGATCGTATTTGGAGATCAGGCGGGCCGCCTCTTCGCGGCTTGCCGTTGGTGAGACCGCGAGTGGGCGCCGATCAGGGGCGACGGACAGCACATTGTCCTGCGGATCGCCCGAGATGAGACGGCGCAGGGGCACCGCTTTGGTCAGGGCGCGGGTGCGCGGATCGAGGACGAAGATCGCGTAGATGGTCTCGCGGGTCTTCTCGACGTGGCGGACGTGGTCGAGGGTCTGCCCGATCGTCCAGTCGCCCGGCACGGTGACGAATTCGGTGGTCATCAGCGAGCCGACGCTCTCCTCGCCGTAGGCACTGAGGCGGTCGACGGCGCCGCGCGTCTCTGCGTCGAGACGCGCGCGCAGGTCCGAGCGTCCGGGCTCCTCGATCTCGCGGAAGATGTCGGTGATGCGGTCGGCCGACATGCCCGAGAGGTAGGAGGCGACGCGGTCGCGCGGCAGCATCTCGACGATGTCGGCGGCGCAGTCGAGTTCGGGTTGATCGAGAACCTCGACGGCGCGGTCGTGCGGCAGCCCCAACAGAATCGCGGCGGCGACTTCGGGCGCCTCTTCGTTCAGGGCCTCGACGATGTCGGGCGCGCGCTCGTCGGACAGGCGGGCGGCGAGCACCGAGGGGTCGACGTTGGGTGGAGCGAAAAGGATCGCGTTCATGGGCTCACCTCGCGCGGGGGCGCACGGCCAAGGGCACACAGCCCTGGACGACCGGGGTCGGTGAGCCGCCCCGGATCCCGTTCAGGATTCTGGGGAGACCCCGCTCGCGGCCGCGCAGGGCGCGGAAGATCGTCGTGGAGTGTCGCTGGGCATTGGCTGGCTTGAAGGGGTGCCCGATCGGCTCGGCCGGGATGCGATGAGTCGCGCGTCCCGGCACGACCGGTGGGCGGCGCGTGAGTGCGCCCGCGAGCCCCAGCCGTCAAGCCGAAGATGCCAAGCGCTCCAACACTTTCGACCGAGATACAATCTCACCGGAACCGGTTGCGATGCGATTTGGCCGCGGATCGCGGACAGGGACGCGCATCATTGTGGCACCATATCGCCGGGGCTGCCGCTTCGCCGGCGGGCTGGGCGATCCCAGGGCTCCCGGTCTCGATCTATGAGAAATATAAGTGTAGCGCCCACTTGTATTGCGCCCAATGTAACGGCATATCAAGGGCGTCGAACACGAAGGAGTTCAGCCATGAAGTGGTCCGCCCCCGTCGTTCAAGAGATCTGCGTCGGCATGGAAGTCACCAGCTACGAGTCGGCAGAAATCGATCCCTTCAACTGAGGGATCGGCGCCCCTCGGGGTGTCAGCTAAACCCGCCCAACCTCAACTAGGAGAAACACCATGAAGTGGTCTGCCCCCATCGTCCAGGAAATCTGCGTCGGCATGGAAGTCACCAGTTACGAGTCCGCCGAGATCGACACCTTCAACTAAGAAGGTCGTCGCCCGGAAGGGGGTGCCGCTCGAGAAAGCGGCACCCCTTTTTCATTGCGTCGGACGCCATGACGAAAAGGCCCGGACCGTATGCGGTCCGGGCCTTTTCGTGTCTCTTGCAGCGTCCGCGGGGTCTCGCCTAGAGGCGGTAGCGGATCTGGTCGGTCCAGAAACGCTCGAGCCGGCTCAGAGCCACGTTCATCCGGCCGAAATCGTCGTCCGAGATGCCGCCGATGGGCTGAATGGTGCGGGCGTGCTTGTCGTAGAGGCTCTGGATGATGTCGTGGATCTGCCGGCCCTTGTCGGTCAGGCTGATGCGGACGGAGCGGCGGTCCGTGGTCGAGCGGGCATGGTGGAGGTAGCCGGCTTCGACGAGCTTCTTGACGTTGTAGGAGACGTTGGAGCCGAGGTAGTAGCCCTTGGTGCGCAGCTCGCTCGCGGTGAGCTCCTTGTCGCCGATGTTATAGAGCAACAGGGCCTGGACGCTGTTGACGTCCTCACGATCGCGGCGCTCGAACTCGTCCTTGATCACGTCGAGGAGGCGGCGGTGCAGGCGCTCGACGAGGTGGAGGGCTTCGAGGTACGAGCCGTGGACGGAGCCGGCTTCGGAAGCAGTATTGGTGTCGATAACCTTGGCTGCCTGGGACTTCATCGCGGGCCTCGTCAGATGTTTGGGTTGCAGGGCCGGTGTTCGTTGCCACCGCTCATGAACCCAACCTAGGCGCCACGGATGAAAGACGGTTTAAGCGATAGGATGAATTTGCGATTTACCTCTGTCGGTAAATGCAAGATGAAGTGATTGTCGTAAGGTCTCGTTTACCGGATTTCCCGCGCGGCCAGCCAGGACAAGATGAAGTAGATCACCACGATGCTTGCCTGAAGTCCAAGATAAGGCACCGACATCGGCAGTAGATGCGGTGTGAGGATTGCGAGCGTCAGGGCACTGCTGGCCGCGAGCAGCCACACCACGCCGCCCCACGCGCTCGTCAGCCACAGGCCCACCGCCGCCATGGCGTCGATGACGGCGAAGTAGACGATCACCGTCTGGCGGGTCACCGGCTCGGCCTCGAAGGGCCGCGCGCCCGGCAGCACGTCGAGGATCGACGCCCAGGTCGCCACCGCCTTTGCGAGCCAGACCAGGGCGGTCAAGCGCATGAACCACACCAGCACCACGTCCCATCCGGTCTGGTGCGGGCGCGGCGAACGCTCGATCCGGTCGCCGCCGACCTCGCTCGCGCGCCCACGGCCATCCCGCGTCGCGCCTACCTTCGTCAAGCTCCGCACGGCCGGTCTGTCCCTATGGTTCGGTTCGCGGCGCAGGGCCGCCGGTAGGGTCGAACGCGCGCGCGATGGCCGCGTGATCGACGGCGTCGAGGCTGGCCGGCTGCCAGGCCGGCGCGCCGTCCTTGTCGATGAGAGCAGCGCGTACGCCTTCGAAGAAGTCGTGTCCGTGCATCAGGAACGCGGCCAGCCGGGTCTCCGCGGCGATGCACTCGGCAAAGCTCAGGGTCGCGCCGCGCCGCATCTGCGCATGGGCGATGCACAGGCTGGTGGGGGAACGGCTCCGTAGCACAGCGGCAGTGTCCGCCGCGAAGGTCGAGCCCTGTGCCGCCGCACCGTCGAGACGGGCGAGGATATCGGCCACGCTCGGTTCGCCAAAGCAGGCGTCGATGAGGGCGCGCTCGGCGACCATCGGTCCCGTGGGAGGCGGCGCATCCGCGTGCGCCTCGAGGACCGCATCGATACTGTCTCCCTCGCCGAGCGCTGACACGATGGCATCGAACCCGTCCGCGCGGACATGGTGGGTGGCGAGGCCGAGGGCGAGGGCGTCGCCAGCCCCGATGGTCGCTCCGGTGAGCGCGAGATAGGTTCCGGTCCGGCCGGGCAGGCGCGGCAGAACGTAGGTCATGCCGACATCGGGGAAGAAGCCGATGCCGACTTCCGGCATGGCGAAGCCGTACCCGTCCGAAGCGACCCGGTGGCTGCCATGGACGGAAAGCCCGTTGCCGCCGCCCATGACGAGTCCCCCGATGAGGGAGACGATGGGCTTCGGGTAGGATTGGATGAAGCCGTCGAGGCCGTACTCGCCGTGCCAGAAGGCATCGACCTCCGTGTGTCCCCCGGCTTTGGCGGAGGTGTAGACGGCGCGTACGTCGCCGCCGGCACAGAAAGCGCGTTTGCCGGCGCCGCGCAGGACGATCCTGGTGACGGCGTCGTCGGTCTCCCAGACGCTCAACTGCGCATGCATCGCCCGGATCATGTCGAGCGTCAGGGCATTGAGGGCGCGCGGTCGATTCAGGGTCACGAGGCCTACCGCCCCGTGCCGCTCGAACAGAATGTCCGCCTCGCCTTCGCCCGCCATCGTCCGCCTTCTCTGTTTCCGGTCGGGTCGCTTTAACGGAGTTTCGGCCCTGTGCGTCAATCGCCGGGTGAAACCGCGTGCCGATCGCGCTTGTGGCAATGGGCCGGGTTTCGAAGGCTTTTGCGGATGTGGTAGTCCGGCTGACCCCGCGTTCCGGCGACGCCGCGAGTTGCAAAGCCCGAGTTCCAAAGCCCATGCCCGACGAATTGCCGACCCCGCGTCCCCTCGCCGTCGAAGCCGCGGCGGAGAGCGCCCGCCCCACGGGCCTCGGCATCACCCAGCGCCCGCGCCGCAACCGCAAGGCCGCGTGGTCGCGCCGCCTCGTGCGCGAACATACCCTCACGGTGGACGACCTGATCTGGCCGCTCTTCGTCATCGAAGGCTCCGGCCGGCGCGAGCCCATCGCGTCGATGCCGGGCGTCGAGCGGCTCAGCGTCGACGAGATCGTGCGCGCGGCCGAGGGGGCCGCGCGGCTCGGCATCCCGGCGATCTCGTTCTTCCCCTATACCGAGCCGAGCCTGCGCGACCCCACGGGGTCCGAATCCCTCAACCGGGACAACCTCGTGTGCCGGGCGGTGCGGGCGGTCAAGAAGGCGGTGCCCGAGCTCGGCCTGATGACCGATGTCGCCCTCGATCCCTACACAAGCCACGGTCACGACGGCCTGCTGCAGGACGGCGCCATCCTCAACGACGAGACCGTGGCGCTGCTCGTCGAGCAAAGCCTGATCCAAGCGGAGGCGGGGGCGGACATCATCGCACCGTCCGACATGATGGACGGGCGCGTCGGCGCCATCCGGGCCGGTCTCGACCGGGCGGGATTCCGCGATGTTCAGATCATGGCCTACGCGGCGAAATACGCCTCCGCCTTCTACGGCCCCTTCCGTGATGCCATCGGCACCCAGGCGGCCCTGATCGGCGACAAGCGTACCTACCAGATGGATCCGGGCAACTCGTCCGAGGCGCTACGCGAGGTCGCCCTCGATCTTGCGGAGGGGGCCGATTCGGTGATGGTGAAGCCCGGTCTGCCCTACCTAGACATCATCCGGCGGGTGAAGGACGAATTCGGGGTGCCCACCTTCGCCTATCAGGTGTCGGGCGAGTACGCGATGATCGAGGCTGCGGCCCGCAACGGCTGGCTCGACGGCGAGCGCGCCATGGTCGAGAGCCTGCTGGCGTTCAAGCGCGCGGGTGCCGATGGCGTGCTGACGTATTACGCGCCCCGCGTGGCCGAGCGGCTCCGCGCCGGGGCGTGAGACGGGTCGGCTTCGGACTCGCCGCTCTCGCTCTTCTCGCGGCCTGCGAGAGTTCCGTCGACCGGCAGCGGGCTACCCTCTGCCGCCGGGCGGTCCCGGCCCTGGCGCCACAGGGCACCGTTCCGAAGATCCTGCGGGTCGGCAGCGGGCCGACGCACGCCGATCTCCGGGTCGATTACGCCGTCACCGGGCAGGCCACCCAGGCCGCGCGCCAGCGCTGGATCGTGTGCGGCTTCGGACAGGGGGCCGAACTCCTGACCGTCATCACCGAGCATGGACCCCTGAACGGCGCGGCGCTCTACCTGCTGAAGCAGTATTACTTGAACACGCCGGAGGCCGCCGCCGCCGATCCAGGGGCGTCGGCTCCCTGACGCGTCTCTCGGACCGGTTGATCTTGAGATTCGGTAGTCCCGCGCCCACTTGGAAATCACCGAACGCCGCCCCGCCCGAGGAGCGCCTCATGCTTGACTCCCCCACCGGTTACGCCACCCGCCCCGAGACCCCCTATGGCTCACCCATGGCTCTGCCCGTGGTGAGGGCGAGCCTCGGCGCACGCGCGGTCGCCTACCTGCTCGACATCCTGTTCATCTTCGGGTTCACGGCCCTCCTGACCCTCCTGATCACCGTCGTGGGCGCCCTCACGTTCGGCCTCGGCTGGACCTTGTTCGCGGTGCTGCCGGCGAGCGGCATCCTCTACAGCGCCGTGACGGTCGGCGGCGCCGGCCAGGGCACCTGGGGCATGCGGATGATGGGCCTGCGCGTGGTCAACCAGACGGGCACGCGGGTGGATATGATCACGGCGGCGATCCATGCCCTGCTGTTCTACGTGGCGATCTCGACCTTTCTGCTCTGGGCCCTCGACATCGTCATCGGTCTGGTACGTCCCGACCGCCGGCTCGGCCACGACATCCTCCTCGGCCTCGCCGTGGTGCGTCCGGCCTGAGGAAATTCCGCGCGGGAGCGTTTCCGGGTGTTGAGCCGGCGGATGTTGTCGATACACTCGACGTTCGGGGCGCATGACGCGCCGCGAGGCCGCGAGCGACCCACAGCGTGACGAGTCATTCCCGCGACACACCGCAATTCTACCTGACGGCGCCGTCCGCCTGCCCCTACCTGCCGGGGCAGGAGGAACGGAAGGTGTTCACGCACCTCGTCGGGCGCCGCGCCCGCGATCTCAATGAAATCCTGACCCAGGGCGGCTTCCGTCGCTCGCAGACCATCGCCTATCGCCCGGCCTGCGAGACCTGCCGCGCCTGTATCTCGGTTCGGGTGGTGGTGGACGATTTCACCCCCTCGGCGAGCCAGCGCCGCATTCTCCAGCGCAACGCCGACCTCGTTGGGACCCCGGAGCCGAATCGCCCGGCGTCCGAGCAATACGCTCTGTTTCGGCGCTACCTCGATGCCCGTCACGGCGATGGAGGCATGGTGGACATGACCGTCCTCGACTACGCCATGATGATCGAGGACAGCCACGTCGACACCCACCTGGTGGCCTATCGCCGACGCGGGCCCGACACGGCGATCAACGGGCGCGGCATCGGCCCCACCGTCGCCCTCTGTCTCACGGACGTGCTCTCCGACGGTCTGTCGATGGTCTACTCGTTCTACGATCCGCAGGAGGCGCCGCGGTCGCTGGGCACCTTCATGATCCTCGACCACATCCGCCGCGCCCGGGACCTCGGCCTGCCCTACCTCTACCTCGGCTACTGGGTCGAGGGCTCGCGCAAGATGGACTACAAGGCGAAGTTCCTGCCCCAGGAACGCCTCACCGGCCCTGGCTGGCAGCGAGTGGACTGAGCGCCTTGTTCTGCGCGCGCTGCGTAACCTTCAAGGTCGCCGTCTCCCGCAATGTCCGCTCGATGGACGCATTCGCACGCTCGCGCACGCCGCGCATGGCGGCACCATCATCGAAGGTCTCGGGAAAGCGCCGGGCGAGCCACAGGTAGGCGCTGGCGAGCCGCACGGTGCGTTCCTGATAGGCGAGGTCCCCATGTGGGTCGGCACGCAGGGCCGGCACCGTGGCGTTCAAGGTTCGGGCCTGAACCCAGCGCTCGACGACCCCCACGGCGATGGGGTCGCGCCGGTCTATGGGCGTCACCGCGAAGGCAAACTTCTCGCGGATCGGGAGTGCGGCGCGATCCACCGCCTCGGCCGCGCCCAGGAACTCTTCGAACGCCGAGGGCTGGAACGGCGAACCGTCGTAGAACGTCGCGCGGGAGAAATGCGCCATCACGGCGCTCAGGGAATCGGTGCCGAGTTCGCTGGCCGCGGCTTCGATGGCGGCGAGATCCGGCCGCACGAAGAAGCGGGTGTCGGCGGCCGGGGCCGTCGGCGCTCCCGACAGGGCATCGCGGATCGGTCCGAGGCCGTCCTCGTCGGTGGCGGCGACGTAGCCCGCCTCCTGATGGCCGAAGCGGCCGGCGCGGCCGGCGATCTGGCGGATCTCGGCGTTGGTCAGAGCACGCTCCTCGGTGCCGTCCCACTTGCGAACGGACGCGAAGATCACGCGCTTCAGGGGGCCGAGGTTGAGGCCCATCCCGATGGCGTCCGTGGTGACCAGCACCTCGGCCTCGCCATCGCGAAAGCGCCCGGCCTCGGCGCGGCGCACCTCCGGCGACAGGGCGCCGTAGATGGTCGCGACGGACCGCCCGGCGGCCACTAGGATCTCCCGGTTCTCGTGCACGGCCCGGCGCGAGAACGCCACGACGGCGTCACCCGGTTCGACGGCTTCCAGGGGTACGGGCGCGTCGAGGGCGACCAGCGGCGTCTTGCGCGTGAAGGTGACCACGTCGAGGGATTCGCCGGCCGCCTCCGCCGCTCGGCGCACGGCCGAGAGGGCGTCTTCAGCGCCGCAGACGATGACGAGGCGGGCGGGGATGCCGAACAGGGCGTTCGTCCAGGCCCAGCCACGGTCGGGGTCGGACAGCATCTGGATCTCATCGATCACCGCCACTTCGATGGGCCGGCGGAGATCCGCGGTCTCGATGGTGCGTGCCGTGTGGGTCGGGTCGGATTCACCCAGGATCTCTTCGCCCGTCACCATGCCGGCGCGCAGGCCGCGCGCCGCGAGGGCCTCGTAATTCTCCAGGGCCAGGAGCCGGAGGGGTGCGAGGTAGGTACCGGTTGCGGCTTTCGCGAGAGCCTCCAGGGCCGCGTAGGTCTTGCCGGAATTCGTCGGCCCCATGTGGAAGACGATGCGGCGGCCGAGACGCCGGGCGGCGGCGAACTTGTCGATGTAGGAGCCGAAGCCCGCCCGGTCGCGCAGGCGCCGGGTCCCGGAGGCTTCCTGCGCCACCACCCGCCCGCGGGCCCGCACGACCTTCAGGGTGTCGAGGATGTGGGACGCCACATCTGGCCCATCGGCGAAGACCCGCGAGCGCAGGGACCGGTCGAGATGGGCGATGTAGGTGACGGCGTCGGCCCCGGTCTCCGTCATGTCGGCGCGGATCTGGTCGCGCAGGCGCAGGATGGTCCGGTTCAGTGCCCCTCGGGTACGGCCGGCGACCTGGGTCACCCGTGCGCGCAGGGTGTCGAGCGCCCAATCCGGATCGTTCCCGAGGGCCATCTCGTCGAGGATCTCGGCGGCCGCGGCATCCGGCGCCGTGTCGATTCGCAGATCCAGGCGGTTGTCGTCGAGGAGCGGGCACAACACCCGTATCCGCCAGCGCAGGGCTCCGTCCGGATCAGCCTCCGCGCGCAGGGCCGGGATCGCCTGAGTCAGGCGCGGCACGCCTTCGCGGGCGAAGGTCCGGCGCGCATCGGACGCCTGGAGAGCATGGGCGACGGCCGCGTCTTCGCAGACGCCGCCGCGTTCGGGCAGGCCGAGGCGCTCGCGCAGAGCCTCCCGGTCCACGGCGCCCGCCGCGATGCCGAGCCTGTGCAGGGCGTCGGCGAGAAAGTCAGTGGTCCGGTGAATGCGGCGCGCCATGCTCCACCCTTCCGGCGGGGCGCCCGAGAATCAAGCGCTCCGTGCCGCCCCGCCCACCGCTAAGGCCCGACGGATCGTCACAGATGCGGATCGGGTGCCGCCTCGAGGCGGCCGTCCGCGATGGCCGCGAGAAAAGTCTCGTAGTCGGCCTGGTTGCGCTCGCCGTAGGCGCTGGCCCAGTCGGCCAAGGCCTCGCGCAGGTCGGCGTGGCGGTCCTTGCCGCAATAACCCGCGATGGCGGCGGCATCCCCAGTCCGGGCATGGGCGCGGGCGAGGAGCGCGCCGTAGGCCCAGGAGAAGTACAGGAGCGGCTGACCGGTCATGCACGACACCGGAATCTCGCCCTTCATGTTCTTCATCTGCCGCACGTAGAACGGCCGGTCGGCGATACTGGTCCAGCCGAGCAATGGGTCGCCCACCGCCTGGAGCAGGCGCTGGCCGTAGATCACGCGCTCGCCCTCGTGGCTGGCATAGGGCTCGGGCATGCCGGGCAAGTAGGGGGCATGCGCCGGGCGCACGGCCTCCTTCACCTGCAGAAAGAGCACGTCCTGGTCCGAGTTGCCGCACAGCAGGGCCACGTAGGCGCGTGTGCCGACGCTGCCGACGCCCACCACCCGGTGGGCGACGTCGACCACGTGGTAGCGGCTCAGCATGAACCGGCGCTCGCGCGGTAGGGTGTCTGCGTAGTGCTCGAGCCCGCTGATGATCGCCTCGCGGGTCTCGTCGTCGACGCGGGTGAGGATCGGCGGGTCCTCGCGGAACCGCCAGCCGCCATCGACGCGGCGCTCGCCGACCCGTGCGAGCAGGGTCTGGTTGGTGCGCTTGCGGGCTTTCTCCACGGCCTTGCGCACGACACCCTGCGATTCGCCGTCGATGCGGATGCCCGAGAAGTCGAGGTTGTCGGCGCGTGCGGCGTGCTGCCAGACGTCGAGGGGGCCCTGGGGCGCCAATTCCGTCATGGTGTGCTGGTACCCGCCCACCGCCGCCACGACCGCGGCGCGGCGCTCGGCCGGGGCCACGTGATCGCCGCGGGCCGCCACCTCGATGCTGGCGACGAGGCGCTTCAGGTCCCATTCCCACGGGCCGATGGTGACTTCGTCGAAATCGTTGAGGTCGAGCACCACGTCGCGCTGGGGCGTGCCGAACAGACCGAAATTCGAGATGTGGGCGTCGCCGTTCATCGCCACCATGATGCCGCTGCGAGGCGACTGGGCGAGATCCCAGGCCATCACGTGCGCGGCCCCGCGCAGGAAGGCGAACGGCGAGCTCGCCATGCGCGCCACGCGCAAGGGGACGAGATGGGGCTGGCGCCCCTCGTGCGCGGCCTCGATGAGGGCCACGGGATCGGGCCGATTCTCCGGGAGGAAGAGCGGTGCATGGCTCTCGTGCGGCACGTTATCCCGCAGGACCTTGCCGGCGGCACGACGCTTCTCCCAGGGCTCGCCGGCACCGCGCAGATCGATCCGGGGGTAGTCGGCCAGGGGTTCGAGGACGACATCCTCGGCCACTTCCGCGTCGGGCACGCGCTCTTCCGCCGCCCGGACTTCGGGCCCTGCGAAGGCTTCGGCCTGCGGGTGATGCCGCTCGATGAAGTCGTTCGACCGTTCCATGTTCGCAACCCGTACTCGCTGTGCCGAGGACAACCGGAGCCTCGGCACATCGTTGCCCCCAGGGGGATTAAAGCGCGGCCGCAATCCGTATGGGCGGCCGTCCGCGATGTCGCATCAGTAGGGGTATCGCTTCGACGGCACAGACCAGGGTGGTGTCGGCGGCACGGCCTGAGCGTCGAGCCATTCCCTTCGCGTCGCGATGAGATGCTTGAGCCGTTCGGCACGCTTCTCCCGGCGTTCGCAGCCCGAGCCATCGGGGCAATCGAGGGACCCGGCATGACCACCCTCGAAGACGCTGACAAGGGCCAGAACCAAGCCGATGAGGGTCAGGACCGCCAAGACGAGGAAGGGCCAGGCGAGGCCGATTCCCACGAGGACGGCAAGCGCGACCTTGAGACCAAGGGAGGCCCCGAGCTTGAACTTGACCAGGGCCACGAGGGTCGCTCCCGTCCCGAGGGTGCCGCGCAGGCCGCGCAGGAGTCGGACCCGCAGGCGCCGGCGGGCCGCCAGCGCCTCCAGGCGGCGCAACTCCCGTGTCACGCGTCGGACCGAACGACCCGTCCCGACCTGCTCGCGCCCCCGCATTCGATCTCCCGGCTCCGCTTCGTCCGCCGAGCGAGGATACACCGAGGTCCACGCGCCGGAAGAGCCCGGCCCTCTCTGGCGACGCCTCTCCGCCGGGGCCGCGTGGCCCAGGTTCTGCGGCGCGAATCCTGCGCCCGCGCGTCTCGCGCCCGCAGTCGCTAAACCCGAAGCCGGTTCATGGCGGAGGCGAGGGAATACGTGATCCTGTCGCGCTCGAATTCGATGTTGATCTTGGCGACATTGGCTTCGGTCAATTCCGCCAGGGTGTTCAACAGATCGACGATGGTCATGGAGCCGAGGCGGAGCTCCATTTTCCGGCCGAGCACGGCGTCCTCGATTCTGCGCACGCGTTTGGCCGCAAGCTTCGTCTGGACGATCAACGAGGTGCGCTGGACGAAGGCGGTGGAGGCCTGGGTGAGGACGGTCCGCTCGAGATCGAGGGCTTCGAAGGACCTCTGATCGGCGAGGGCGTGGCCGCGCGCCACGTCGGCGAATTCACCGGGGTCGTAGATCGGGATGCGCGCCTGCAGCATCGCCGACGTATCACGGACCTTGTAGGGATAGTTCGAGACGGCGCCCTGGCGCGTATGCGCGAAGACGAAGTTCAGTTGCGGCGAGAAGCGCGCATAGGCGACCTTGGCGCTGGAGGCAGCCGAATCCGCGTTGAGACGGGCAGCGAGCAGCCGCGGATTCGTCTGCAGCAGGGTGTCGCGCAACTCATCGAGGGACCGGGGCAGCAACGCGCTCGGGATGCGAGGCAGGCCCGACGGGTTCGCCGTCGGACCGGCGAGGCGCGCCAGGGCGAGTTCCGAGGCAAGCAGGTTGGCTTTCGCCTGTTCGTGCGCAGCGATGGCGGCGGTGACCCGCGATTCGGCCAGGGCCGAGTCCGCCAGGGTGGCGTCGTGGACCTCGAGCTTCACGGCGACGCTCTTGGCGACCTTTGCCACGTCCGCGATGGCGACTTGGCGCAGACGCAGGATGGTGCGGTCACGCAGGACGGCGAGATACGCGCTCGCCGTGTCGTACAGGATCTGCTGGGTCTTGTCGTTCTGGAGCTCCCGGCCGGCGGCGGCAGCGCTTCGTGCGGATTCCAGATCGTGGTAGCGTCGCAGGCCGTCGAACAGGGGCAGGGAAAGCTGGAACGCCTCGACCTCGGGCTGGCGCCGCGGCACCGTGTCGATCCCGATGGGCGCTTCGGGCGTGCTGGTGAAGTCCGGCGAGTACCGGATGTTGCTGTCGAGGCGGTGGGTGACGACGTAGGCCGCCGTCGGCAGGAAGGCTTCGTAGCCGCCGAGAACCCGGGCCTCCGCCGCTGCCTGACGCGCATCGTCGGCCTTGCGGTCGTAGCTGTCGCGCAGGGCCCAGTGCATCGATGTGTCGAGGGTTTCCGCGGGCGCCGGACCGGCGAGGAGCAGAACGCCGAGCACGGCGTACCGCACTGAGCGGCGGACCCCGCCACCAAGGGTGCCGCACGGGCCGCCGTTCGCCCCTGCCCGCTCCGTCCGATCCATGTGGAAATCCAGTCGCCCGACATGCGCTGCGTGTCGGTCGTGAATAGACCGTCAAGGTTAACCGGCGATGAAACTCATACCGTTCACAGGCGCGTAATCCAGTCAAGATAATCAACTAAGTCTTTTTATGAAAATCATACTGTGAAAGATAAAAAAGTAATTTCGTTCTAGAAATTGTCCCCGCGCAGAAGCGGTTTTCTACCGGTGGTCGGGCTGAAGTCTTGTCCGGTCGACAAGTGGACAAGATGATTTTTCGACTGTCCATCACGCCTCGTTGAGTATCAGCATGATGGACAGGTCGGCGGTCAGTGCGAATACCGGATCGGCCGCAGAGGGACCCGGCGGCCGGCACTCGATGGCGACCGTGATCCGCAGGGCGGCCCTCCCCTCCGGTAGGACGCTGACACCCGCGAGGGTGAACACGCCGCGAATCGCGTGGTCGACCCGGACGGGGGCCAGCAGGCGAACCTTGTCGGCACCGAGGTTGACCATGAGGCGCACCGCCGGATGGGGTGGAAGTGCCGCCGCCGCGAACGTCCCCACCATGGCGAGGGTCAGGTAGCCATGCGCAATGGTGCCGCCGAACGGCGTCTCTGCGGCGGCCCGGACGGGATCGACATGGACGAACTGGAAATCCCCCGTCGCCTCGGCGAACCGGTCGATCCGCGTCTGGTCGATCACCACCCAGTCGGAGGTGCCGATGGTTGTTTTGACCCGCGCCCTCAGGGCGTCGAGGTAGGCCGCAGGGTCGGGTGAAAGCGTTTCCGGCGGAGTCACGTGCGCGTTCATGGCTGTCTGGTCCGATGGCGGGCGAAAGGCTCAGGCCGTCCGGAAGATCAGGCTGGCGTTGAGACCTCCGAAGGCGAAGGAATTCGACATGGCGACGGGGATGGGCATCGGCCGGGCCACACATGGGATGGCGTCGAAATCCAGCGCCGGGTCGAGTTCGACGAGGTTCGCCGTCGGCGGCGCGATCCCGCGTTCCATGGCCAGGATCGTGGCGACGGCCTCCAGGGCCCCGGCCGCACCGAGGGCGTGTCCTGTGGCGCCTTTGGTCGACGAGACCGGCGGGATGCGCCCCGGCCCGAACACGTCCGCCATGGCGTTGCCTTCGGTGAGATCGTTGGCGCGCGTGCCCGTTCCGTGGGCGTTGATGTAGGCGACGTCGTCTGGCGCGAGGCCGGCATCCGCGAGGGCGGAGCGCATGGCTCGGGCCATTCCATCGACGGTCGGCGCGACGATGTCGCCCGCATCGGCGTTGGAGGCGAAACCCGCGAGCGCGACCGATCGGGTGATCCCCCGCGCACGGGCGTGGTCGGCGCGCTCCAGAACGAGGATCCCCGCTCCCTCCCCGACGACGAGGCCGTCGCGGTCACGCGAGAACGGGCGGCACCGGGTCCGGCTCATGATCTTCATGGCATCCCAGGCCATCAGGGTGCCGTGCGACAGCGGCGCCTCTGTCCCGCCCGTGATGGCGATGTCGACGATGCCGGCGCGGATCATCTGCGCCGCGAGCCCAATGGCGTGGGTTGCCGACGCGCAGGCACTGGCGATGACGAAGCACGGTCCCTTGGCGCCGAAGGCGAGGGAGACCCAACTCGCCGAAGAACTCGTCATCGCCCGCACCACGGAAAACGGGTGCGGGCGCTTGCCGTCCTTGAACAGGCGCGAGTATTGCGCGTCGAGGCTGGTCAGGCCGCCGCCGCCATTGCCGAGGATGACGGCGACGCGTTCCGGCGCCACCGCGTCGAGGCTCAGCTTCGCGTCCGCCATCGCGGCCTGTGCGGCGGCGACGGCGAGGATCGCGCTGCGGTCGCAGGCCGCCTGCGAGGCGAGCGGCAGGCGGGAGAAATCCGCGGTCTCGTCGATCTGCGCGACCACGATCCCCGAATCCGGCAGGGCACGGCTCGCCGAGAACACGTTCTGTCCCGAGACGAGGCTCGTCCAGAACGTTTCCGTATCGAGCCCGCCGGGGGCCGCGACCCCGAGGCCCGAGACCACGACGGCGGTCACGCCAGCTGGACCTTGGACATCGGAGCGATGTCGGCGGCGGTGGTGGATTTGGCGGCCTGGGATTTCTTCGCCGCCAGTCCGGCCCGGATCATCTCGGCGACGTGTCCGACGGTGAGCGTACCGGTCTCGCCCGAATTGGCGTTGAAGCTGACTTCGATTCCGAACCGGTCCTCGATCTCGAAGACCAATTCGACCAGATCGAAGGAGTCGACCTGAGCTTCCGCCATGGTGGTGTTGGCGTCCCAACCTGTTCCTTCGGTCTTCAAATGGGTGCGGAAGATTTCGAGCAGGGTGGTCTCGATCTCGTCTTGGGCAGCGGCGGGGGTGGATGACTGCGTTACCATTGGTGGGCCTCGCAACTCTGAAGGAGGCTCAAATATCAATCCGGTCATTCAATCCGCAAGTCGCGGTTCGTATTCTACAAAATCTATCCCTCTTGATGGTAAATTCCGGAAATAGTCTCGGGTGGTAACCATTGGCCCGGCACCGTAGTTTGACTGCATTGATGCGGCCCCGGGTGCTGGGTACGGTTTGTCCATGGCTGAACAGCAGCCAGCCGGCAGCCTCAAGGTCAGGCCGGGTTCGATCTGGAGTAGCCCCATGAAGAAGCTCAATCTCGCCGATCTCAAGAAGGTCTCCGGCGGTACCAAGCCCGTCGACTGCAAGCCGGCCCCGGCCCCGAACTGCCCGCCGTCCAAGGGCGCAGACTGCTCGTAAGCCGACTCGCCGGACCGCCCGGTCGACTGACTTCGCTACCCTCTCATTCAGGACATGCATCCCATGAAGAAGCTCGCTCTCACTGATCTCAAGAAGGTCTCCGGCGGTACCAAGCCCGTCGACTGCAAGCCGGCCCCGGCCCCGAACTGCCCGCCGTCCAAGGGCGCAGACTGCTCGTAAGGGCGGCTCGGACCGGTCTCGATCGGGATCAAATCGGGCCTCGCCGCCGAAGCCTCGATCACGAATATTGATGGAACGCCGCCTGGGATGCCCGGGCGGCGTTCGCACTTAAAGAACTGTCAACGCAAATCAGTCTATTGCCCGTGGATGGACTGGACCCGGCGATGAACGACGTCACCCCTCTACAGTTGCGGGTCGCCGCCCTGCCGCTGAGGCTGCGCCGCCGCGCCCTTCGGACCCTGTGGCTCGCCCAGCGGGTGACGCGCCGGCTGCCCGCACGCGGCGTCGCGCCGATCCTACGCCAGACCTTGCGCCTGCCCCGGGCCGAAGCCAGTCGCCTCGATGCCGAAACCGCGTTTTCGGACGACCTCTACGGCCTCGAGTGGCTGTCCCTGGTGACCCGCTCGCACGCCGACATCGTCGCCGACTGGCAATCGGTGCGGTTCGCCGATCCGGAGCTCATCCGCCGGGTGGCGTCGAGCGGGAAGCCGGTGATCCTGGCGCCGCTCCACATGGGCTGCTTCGCCCTGCCCTTCGCTCGCCTGATCCACGACTTCTTCCGCGATCGGCGGATGCTGATCCTGCGGGCGCGCGAGGACCGCGCCGTCGAGACCCGCGTCATGCAGCGCATCTCCGAGATGGGCATGGAGATGCGGTTCCTGAACGTCCGCGACAAGCAGGATTACATCGATGCGATCCGGTTCGCCCGCACCGGGTCCGTCATCGTGTCGTTCGTCGACCTGCCGGCGAGCTACGGTGGACCCGTCGAGACCACCCTGTTCGGCCGACCGATCCGCCTCGCCATGGGCATCGACAGCCTCGCCCGCCTGACGGAGGCGGCGGTCCTGCCGCTCTCCATCACGTCGGATTGCGCCGGCGACACGGTTCGTTGCGGTCAGCCCTTCGAGGTCGCCGATAGCGGTCCGGAGACCAAGGCACGGGTGACGAGTCTGGTTCGCCGCCACATCGAGACCTCGGTGCTGACGGCCCCCGCCCAATGGTTCATGTGGCCGCGCCTGCACGAGTTTCTCCACGAGGGCGGACAGGCATGACCTTCGACGTGACCCGGGCCGGCCCACCCGAGGACGACACGACGCAATCCCCGGCTCGGAGCGTCGAGGCCGCTGCCGCCCGCCATATGGTCCGGGCCGAGTCCGATGCGCGTCCCGTCGACGATGATCCGCCGGAGGCACAGCCGGAGGAGACCTCCGGGAATCCCGATGACGGGCCGATGCCCGGCATCGTCCAGAATCCCCGCATCGTCCAGACCATCGATCTGCGTCAGAACCGAACCGCGACTCTGGCGACGGGGCTCGTGGCGCTGACGGTGTGCACGGTGATCGGCGGCCTGTGGTTCGGTCACTTCGCCCAGACCGAAACCGTGCGGGGCACGGTCGCGGCCACGGGCGGTTTCGCCCGCCTCGATGCGCCCCGGGCCGGCGTGATCACCAGGATCTTCCTCAACCAGGGCGATCCCGTGAAAGCGGGCCAAGCAGTCTACGCCCTGCGCATCGGCTCTGCGAGTTCCGGTGGGGAATCGGCCGTGGAGGCCGAGATGCGCAACCTCCAACTCTCCCGCAAGGGCCTGCAGGACGAGGTGGAGCGGGCCGACGCGTTCATTGCCCGCGCGACGAAGCAGCAGGCGCAGATCGCGGCCGACCAGGAGGTGTTCTATGCCGGCCTCGCCGAGCAGGCGCAGCGCCATGCCGCCGCGACGGAGAAGAGCCGCGCCGTGGTGCGCCGGATCGCCGCCTACATGCGCGACGGCTACGCCACCCGCGACATGCTCGAATCGCACGAGCGCGGCACCTTCGACCTGGAGCGCCAGCTCTCCGACCTGCGCCTGAAGCGCCTCGAAGTGCAGCGCCAGGATTCGGAGCGGCGCCGCGAGTTCGACCTCCTCGTCGCCACCAAGGTGTCGCAGAAGGCGAGCGCCCAGAACCAGATCGAATCCACCGACAGCCGGCTCGCGATGCTGCGCACGGAGACCGCCGTCGAGGTTCAGGCCCAGAGCGCGGGCGCCGTGCTGGCGCTCGCCGCCAAAGTCGGGGATTCGGTCAAGCCCGGCCAGTTCGTGGCCGCCACCGGCGAGCCGAACGCCGCCCCCCTCGTCGTCGTCGAGGCCCCGGCCCGCGCCGTCGGCCTCACCAAGGTCGGTCAGCGGGTGATCATCAAGTACGATGCCTTCCCGTTCAAGACCTTCGGCATCCAGCACGGGACCATCACCTACATCTCCACCGCCGCCGTGCGCGGCCTCGCGGGCGAGGACAAGCCCGATATCGGCCTGGATCCGCGACCGGTGGAGCGCCAATCCGCCTACCGCATCGAGATCCGGCCCGACCGGCCCGACGTGGACGCCTATGGCGAGCGCATTCCCGTGAAGATCGGCTCGACTCTTTCGGCCGATATCGTGGTGGAGCGCCGCCGCCTGCTCGATTGGGTCCTCGATCCGATCCGAGCCTTGAGGGGACGCTGATGTTCGGCCAATCGGTGTTCGGCGGGTTCGGCGAGCGCAAACGCGCCGTCCGGACCGTTCTGCAGAACGAAACCATGGAATGCGGGCTCGCCTGCCTGGCGATGGTCGCCAACGCGCACCGCCACGACATCGACCTGCCCTACCTGCGTGCGCTGTTCCCGCCGTCGCAGGAGGGCATGACGTTCGCGGAGATCGTCGAAGTCGCCGGCCAGATCGGGCTCGACGCGCAGGGCTTGGCCATTTCCAACACCGGCGAGTTGTCGAAGCTCGCCTGCCCGGCGATCCTGCACTGGAACGGCAACCACTTCGTGGTGCTCGAGAAGGTGGTGCGCGGCACGTTCCACGTTCACGATCCGGCCTTCGGCGAGCGGCTCTACGCCCGCGAGGACATGGAGCACCATTTCGGCGGCATCGCCCTCGAGTTCGAGCGGCGGGTCGATTTCGAGGCGGTGAAGACGTCGCGAAAGTCCCTGTTCTGGGCGGTCCTGCGCTCGTGTCGGGGCATCGAGCACACCCTGGCCCTCATCACGGTGCTGTCGTTCTCCGCGACCCTGTTCGCCCTGGCGACGCCTATCTTCCTGCAGACCGCCGTCGACAGCGTGATCCCGCAATACGACCTCGACCTCCTCACCGTCGTGGTCATCGGCCTCATCCTCTTCAGCGCCCTCGACGCCCTGTCGCGCTGGCTTCGCGACCTCGTGGCCCTGCGCTCAGCGACGCTGTTCGAGATTCACTTCACCCGCAACATCGTCTCCCACGCCTTTCGCCTGCCGATGACGTTCTTCGAGGCCCGGCATCCCGGAGACTTCGTCACCCGCGTCTCGTCGGTGGACCAGATCAAGACTTTCCTCGTCGGCGGTTTCGTCTCGTCCATCGCCGACGGGACGATGTCGATCCTGCTCGTCGGGATGATGTACTACTACTCGCCCAGTATGGCGTTCGCTTCCGTGGTGACCCTGGCGGCCGCCATCCTCGTGCGCTTCGCCACCTATCCGGGTATCGCCCGCAGCACGGCGCTCACCCTCGAATCTCGCTCCGAGGAGCAGGCCCGCCTGCTCGACGGCCTCGCCCAGATCCGCGCCCTCAAGGTCGGCAACACCACGAACTTCTTCGGCTTGAAATGGCTGGAGAACTTCACGCGGTTCGCCAATTACGGCTACCGCGCGAAAAAGCTCTCCATCGACGCGGATCTGTTCCTTCACCTGATCTTCATGCTCGGCACCGTCGCGACCCTGTTCATGGGCGTGACCGAGGTGATGAAGAGTACCCTGTCGGTGGGTGTGCTGTACGCGTTCTTCGCCCTGCGGGCGTCGTTCTTCACCGCCATGAACACTCTGATCATGAGCCTGCTGCAGATTTCGGTGATGCGGGTCCACTTCGCCCGCCTGGACGACGTGCTGAACGAGAGCCCGGAGCCGGCGAGCGCCGGCCTGCGCATCGACCGCCTGATCCGGCGCAGCGTCAGCCTCGAGGAGGTGTCGATCCAGTTCGGCCGCCGCGGCCGGCCGCTCATCGAACCGTTCGATCTGACCATCCGCATCGACAAGCCCGAGACCATCGCCATCGTGGGGCCGTCGGGCTGCGGGAAGTCGTCCCTGCTCAAGGTCCTGTCCAGCCTGAACGTCCGTGCGACCGGCCGGATGATGGTGGATGGCAGCCCCCTGGAGGAGTTCGGCATCCACGAGTATCGCGCCAATATCGGCTGCGTCTTCGCCGACGACCGCGTGCTTGCCGGCACCGTGATCGAGAACCTGTCCCTGTTCTCGCCCGACGTCACCCACAAGCAGATGAAGGCCGCGCTGTCGGTGGTGGGGCTGCTGGAGGAGATCCAGTCCCTCCCCCAGGGCTTCGCCACGCTCCTCTCCGACGAGAGCCCCCTGCTCTCCACCGGCCAGCGCCGACGGCTCATCCTCGCCCGCGCCTTGTGCCGCCAGCCCCGGCTGCTCCTCCTCGACGAGGTCACGGCCAACCTCGATCCCGTGTCGGAAGAGGCCCTGATCCGCGCCCTGATGGCGATCCCGGTGTCGAAGGTCTTCGTGACCCACAGCGCTCACCTGCTGCCGTTCGCCGACCGCATCCTGCAGGTGAAGGACGGGCGGCTGCAGCAGATCGATGGGTTGAAGCGGGCGGCGTGACGCCGAACGCCCGCACGGCTTGCCCCCCTCGGGGACCCAATGGAATCTCCGGCGGGTGCTGCGCATGGCATCGCGAAATGCCCGGGGTCAGACGGTCCTGGCGATGAGATCCCTGATGCGGGACGCAAGCGTCTCCAGTACGAACGGCTTTGTCAAAACCTGCATTCCCGGGCGAAGGTATCCGTTTCCCAGGACCGCGTTCTCGGCGTAGCCGGTGATGAACAGCACCTTCAGGTCGGGCCGCCGATCACGGGCCGCGTCCGCCATCTGGCGCCCGTTCATGCCACCCGGTAGCCCGACATCCGTCACCAGCAGGTCGATCCGGACATCCGACTGCAGGATCTTCAGACCGGCGATGCTGTCGCCGGCCTCGATGGCGGTGTAGCCGAGATCTTCCAGCACCTCCGTGACCAGCATGCGCACCGACGGCTCGTCGTCGACGATCAGCACGGTCTCGCCCTGGCCCGCACGCTCGACTTCGGGGGGGCGTCGCGTGACGTCGGCCTCGTCGGCCTCACCGTAGTGGCGCGGCAGGTAGAGGCAGACCGTCGTGCCCTGTCCGACCTCCGAATAGAGCCGGACCTGTCCGCCGGACTGGCGGGCGAAGCCGTACACCATCGACAGGCCGAGCCCGGTGCCCTCCCCCATGGGCTTGGTGGTGAAGAAGGGTTCGAACACCTTGGCCATGAGGTCGGCGGACATGCCGCTTCCGGTGTCCGTCACGCAGACGCTGAGATACTGACCCGGCGGCATGTCGTGCTGGCGGGCCCCGGCCTCGTCCATCCATTTATTGGCGGTCTCGATGGTGATGCGGCCGCCGTCCGGCATCGCGTCCCGGGCGTTGATGCACAGGTTGAGCAACGCATTCTCCAACTGGCCCGGGTCGATCAGCGCCGGCCATAGGCCCGCGAGACCCACGACCTCGAGTTGGATCGCGGGGCCGACCGTGCGCCGGACGAGTTCCTCCATGTCGTTGACGAGACGGTTCACGCTCGTTGGCTTCGGGTCGAGGGTCTGGCGCCGGGAGAAGGCGAGGAGCCGGTGGGTGAGCGCGGCGGCGCGCTTGGCGGCTCCCTGCGCCACCGTCATGTACCGATCGACCTCGGTGAGCCGCCCCTGTGCCATCCGGGTCTGCATCAGCTCCAGGGAGCCGGAGATACCTGCGAGCAGGTTGTTGAAGTCGTGTGCCAAGCCGCCGGTGAGTTGGCCGACCGCCTCCATCTTCTGCGATTGCCGGAGAGCCTCCTCGGTTCGTTCCAGGATCTCGGCCTGACGTTTGGCCTCGGACACGTCGCGCACGGAGGCGTAGATCAGGCCGTCGCGCGGCACCGCGTTCCAGGACAGCCACACGTCCGTGCCGTCCCGGTGGCGGTAGCGATTCTCGAAGGTGAGTTGCGGCTCGCCGCGCGCCAAGCCGGCTGCCGCCGCGAGGGTGGATGCCACGTCGTCCGGATGCACGAAGTCGAGGAACGGGCGCGCCTTCATCTCGGCCTCGCTCCATCCCAGCGTCCGTGGCCAGGCCGGGTTGAGGCTGACGAAGTACCCGTCGAGGGTGGCGACGCAGAGCAGGTCCGAGGAGGCCTGCCAGACCTGATCGCGCTCCGCGGTCCGCAGCGCGACCTGGCGCGCGAGTTCGGATTCCGTCTGCTTGCGTGCGGTCACGTCGTGCACGAACACGTGGAAACCGTCGACGGTGCCGGCCGGGTCCCACCGCGGCAGGTAGCGGATCTCGGCGACGCGATGCCGCCCGTCGCGTTGCGGCCAGTCGAGTTCGAAGGTCACCGATTCGCCGCCCAGCGCCCGGTCCATGTAGGGCTTGCGGGTGGCATAGGCGTCCGGTCCGAGGAGGTCCCTGACGTCCCGTCCGACCACGTCCCCCGCCGGCATCGAGAACCAGTCTTCGTATGCCCGGTTGGCGAAGCGATAGACGTGGTCCGCGCCGATGAAGGAGATCAGGACCGGCAGCGCGTCGGTGATGAGACGTAATTCGCGTTCACCGGCTTCCGCGCGGGTCTCGACGTTCCGGCGCTCCGTGATGTCGGAGAAGAAGATGGCGACGTGGTGTGCGGCCGGATCGCCGGTCCGCAGGGCGCGCACGTCGAACCAGCGCCCGAACACGTCCGCGTAATGCTCGAAATGCGCTGGTTCACCCGTGAGGGCGACGCGGCCGTAGGTGTCGAACCAGTGGCGTTCCAGGTCGGGGGCGAACTCGCTCACCCACCGGCCGGCGACATCGGCCCCCGTCTGCCGAACGAAGGCGGGATTGGCTTCGACGATTCGGTAATCGACGGCGTGGGTGCCCGCGAACTTCATCGCGACGATGCAGAAGCCGACCTCGATGCTCTCGAACAGGGTCCGGTAGCGCGCCTCGCTCGCCCGCAAGGCGGTCTCCGCCAAGGTGCGCTCGGTGACGTCGTGCCCCTCGACGAAGATGCCGACGACGGTGCCCTGCGCGTCGGTGATCGGCTGGTAGACGAAGTCGAGGTAGCGTTCGTTGACCGGACCGTCGGCCGTGGCCTGGACATCGAACCGCGCGCCCGTCGCCTTGTGTATCCGGCCGGTGCGGAACACGTCGTCGAGGAGATCGACGTAGCCCTGCGCCGCGGCGTCCGGCAAGGCCTCGGCCACCGTGCGACCGACCACGTCGCGGTGGTCGATGGCCCGCTGATAGGCGGCGTTGGTGAGGGTGAAGCGGTGCTCCGGGCCACTGAGCAGGGCGATGAAGCTCGGGGCCTGCTCGAACATCTGTGCGAGCGAGCCCGACTGGGCACGCAGCAGGCGCACTTCGGCTTCGAGCTGCCCGCGGGACAAGGTTTCGGGGTCCGGAAGGGATAGGGCCTGCATGCGGACCGGGTTAGCCGGTGATTGTGTTATGGGCGAGGGCGTCCGGCACGATTACCGGCGATGATGCGAGCCATGACATTCTGGCGACGCCGCCGCTTGGAATCGCCCGGGGTGAATTCCGCCGCCTCGCGGCGGTAGCCATCGGGGGCGGGAAAGCTCGGCACGCCCACGAGCGGAAACCACCGCCACCCGTTTCGGTCCGTGGCAACCGTCTTCGGCACGCGGCCTGCCCCGCGGCCGCGCAGGGACATGAACATTTTCTGACGCGGGTGTCGCGACGTTCCGTCGAAGGCATTCCCTTTGCTCTCGATCCGCCGGTTCGCGGATCTCCCAGAAACAGGACACCAGACAGCCATGCCCACCGCAATCCACCACTTCGTCGGCGGCCGGACCGTTCCCGGCACCGGTACGCGAACCGCCCCCGTCTACAATCCCGCCACCGGCGAGGAGACCGGCCGGGTCGCGCTGGCCGACGCGGCGGATGTGAACGATGCGGTGGCGGCCGCGAAGGCGGTCGCCCGCGACTGGGCCCATACCACGCCGCTTCGCCGGGCGCGCATCCTCAACGCATTCCTGCGCATCGCCGAGGAGCGCATCGACGAGCTCGCGGCCCTCATCACCGCAGAGCACGGCAAGGTGTTGTCCGACGCCAAGGGCGAGATCCAGCGCGGGCTCGAAGTGGTCGAGTTCGCCACCGCAGCGCCACAGCTCCTCAAGGGCGAAGTGACGGAGAATGTCGGCACCCGCGTCGACAGTCATTCCCTGCGCCAGCCCCTCGGCGTGGTCGCCGGCATCACCCCGTTCAACTTCCCCGTCATGGTACCGATGTGGATGTTCCCGGTGGCGCTCGCCTGCGGCAATTGCTTCGTGCTGAAGCCCTCCGAGCGCGATCCCTCACCGGCTCTCCTGGTCGCCGCCTGGCTCAAGGAGGTGGGCTTGCCGGACGGTGTGTTCTCCGTCGTCCACGGCGACAAGGAGACCGAGTTTGATCCTCCCCCGCTTTCACGGACACCTTTGATACGCTCCTTGCGGGCCGGGAAGGTGTTTGAGGGCCAAGACGAGACGCGAGTTCACCCCCGAGTTCAAACGCGCGGCGGTGGCCCTGCTGGACAGCAGCGGCCGGCCGCAGATGCAGATCGCAGCCGAGTTCTGGACCCAACCCTCGATGCTGAGGCTGTGGCGCTCGGCGCTGATGGGTGGCTCCCCACCACCGCGGAGAGCAGGGTCACCGGGAGCCGCGCCTGCGAGCCCGGTGGCGTCCCCCTCCGACCAAGCCGCTGAGATCGCCCGTCTGCGGCGTGAACTCGACCGGACGCGCATGGAGCGCGACGTCCTAGAAAAAGCGATCGGCATCTTCGCGCAGATGCCCAAGTGACGTTTGCCTTCATCGAGCAGCATGCGAGCACCTGGCCGGTGCGTCTCATGTGCCGCGTGCTCGAAGTCTCTNCGGCATCTTCGCGCAGATGCCCAAGTGACGTTTGCCTTCATCGAGCAGCATGCGAGCACCTGGCCGGTGCGTCTCATGTGCCGCGTGCTCGAAGTCTCTCCCAGCGGCGACTACGGCTGGCGGTCACGCCCCGAGAGCGCCCGGTCAGCGTCGAACCGTCAGCTCTTGGCCGACGTCCAGCGTATCCATGCCGGGCATCATAGGCGCTACGGCTCACCTCGGGTGCATGCCGCGCTGCGCGCGGAGGGCCGAACAGCCAGTCGCGGACTCGTGGAGCGCCTCATGCGCCGCCAAGGCATCCGGGCCCTGGCTGGGCATCGGTTCCGGCCCTGCACGACCGACAGCCGTCACGATCTGCCGGTCGCACCCGACCTCCTGAAGCAGCTCTTCTCGGCTGCCCTGCCCAACACGGTCTGGCTGGCGGACATCACCGACCACACCCGAGCAGGCCGGGCGGAACGCGAGCTAAACCCACGCCCGTCGAAACGGGGGAGGATCACTGGCGCCGCGAGGGCTGTGCTCGTCCGTTTGCGCCGCGCAGCACCGTCATCGGGCAGACGTCTTTGCGCCGCGCCAGCGCCCTTACGCTCTCTGCACGTGTCTGAATCGCGCGGCGGACTGCCGCCGTGGCGGTGGCGCTTCCATCGAAAACCCGCCCCCACAGCCTATCCCTCGCGATAGGGTGCTCGACCGTATCGCCAAATCGCGGGATCAAAGACCTTCCGAACCGCACGCAGTGAGCTGTCCGCCCGTTCGAATAGGATGCAGCGTTCGCGCTCCGGTGGAGGGGGCGGTCCCTCACGCCATTCCGTCTCACCCTACCGGAACAGTGCGTCGAACAGGTTCTGTGGCGGCGGCGACGACGGGGGGGCCGGTGCCGGGCCTTCGTTCGATGGGAAGAACTTTCGCGAGGGCTTCTGCTTCGGCTGGACCGGCACGCCGCGCGGCGCTTCGACGTCCACCTGACCGTTGGGGTTGACCTGCTGGGCCGTCCGCGTCGCGTCCTGACCACCGCGCTGGCGCCGGGATTTTTCAGGTTTCGACGCCAGAACTGGCGTATCCTCCTGCTCCTTCGCCTCGGCGATCACGTCGGAGCCGCCTTTACAATCCACGAGCCAGACGTCGTAGATCGGGTGCTCGATGGCGTGCAGGCCGGGGCTCGCCGCAAACATCCAGCCGGTGAAGATGCGGCGGTACTTGCTGTCGAGGGTGACCTCGTCGACCTCGAGGAAGCCCGTGGTCTTCGGGCTTTCCGTCGGCGGCCGGCTGTAGCAGACGCGCGGGGTGAGCTGGAGCGCGCCGAACTGCACGGTCTCGTCCACCGCCACCTCGAACGACACGATGCGGCCGGTGATTTTGTCGAGGCCCGAGAACACCGCGGTCGGGTTCTTGATCTTGTCGGCCCCGGCCGGGAGCGCGGAGAAGGTCAGGGCCGGAATGGCGAAGAGCGCGGCGAGGAGGCCGGATCGCGAAACGCGTGCGGTGCTGCGGCTCACGGCTCGCTCCCTTGTGACGGCGCGCCACGAGGCGATGACGACGCGACCCGCGGTTAAGCGTGCAACATTGGTGGAAAAAGGGCCGTGTCCGGCCCGAAGCTCACGCGCCCGGATTCCAGGGTGCGTAATCGCCCGTCGCCGCCGGGCGCTGGCCCGTGCTGAGCTGAGACCCCTTGGGGCGGTAGGCGCCGAGGGTGCCCGTAAGGTTCTCCACGTGGGGCTTCTGCCACTCGCGCGGGGTGTAGGATTCCTCGCTCGGCGGTACGTCGGCGTTGTGGCACAGCCACGAGCGCCAGCCGGGGGGCACCTTCGAGGCGTCGGCGTAGCCGTTATAGACCACCCATCGCCGCTCCGGCCCCACCGACCGGTCGATGAGGGGCCCAAGCGCCCGGTAATAGGTGTTGCCGCCTTCGTCCGTGCCGACGAACTGCCCTTTGCGTGCCGTGTAGAGGGCAAGCGACATGGTCTGCCCGTTCCACCAGGTGAAAATCCGCAGGAGCGTGTCCTTGAGAGCCATCGCGTTCGCCTGAAAGGGCCTTGGGGGCCGCCGGTCCGTCATTCGCGCGGGACTATGGTGAGGCGCTGCCCCCAAGTCCAGTCGGGGTACCCGCCTGCGCCCGGATTGTCACACCCCGGCGGCGTTAACCATTGCGTATGCCCGGCCCGGCTCGTCCCAACCTGTGCGCCATCAGAATCCTCGCGGCGATTCCGCGAGCGCCAAAGAGCACTTATCCGAAAGCCGCGGATATCCACAGGATTTAGGGCGCCGACACAACATCTAGTCAGGAACATAGCCGACGCACACAAGTTGTTGACGTGAGGGTCCTCGACGCGCTAGCTTTCGGATGTCGCCGAAGCGATCCGGTCCCTCGGCGGTTCATCGATTTTGTCTGGTTTGAACAGCGTGGCGCGGGCGTTCGCGGTCGCTTGTCCTCGCCAGCCCAGCATCACAACCCTGGCGCCATCGCGCGCTTGGCGGGAGACAGGTTTCATGCGGTTCGAGCGTCGCCTCACCACGGCCGGGCAATCCCCCTACGCCACGATTCCATTCCGCAAGACCCTGAGCGAGATCCGCAATCCGGACGGCTCGGTGGTGTTCCGCCTGGAGGGCATCGAGGTGCCCGAGAGCTGGAGCCAGGTCGCCAGCGACGTGCTGGCTCAAAAGTACTTCCGCAAGGCTGGCGTGCCGGCTCGCCTGAAAAAGGTCGAGGAGAACGACGTCCCGTCCTTCCTATGGCGTTCCGTGGCCGACGAGGCGGCTTTGACCGAGGTGCCCGAGGCCGAGCGCTACGTCTCGGAAGTGTCGTCGACGCAGGTCTTCGATCGCCTCGCCGGCTGCTGGACCTATTGGGGCTGGAAGGGCGGCTACTTCACCAGCGAAGACGACGCCTCCGCGTTCCTCGACGAGCTGCGCTTCATGCTCGCCCGCCAGATGGTGGCGCCGAACTCCCCGCAATGGTTCAACACCGGACTGCATTGGGCCTACGGCATCGATGGTCCGGCGCAGGGTCATTATTACGTTGATTATCGCACCGGTGAGCTGACGAAATCCGCCTCGTCTTACGAGCATCCGCAGCCGCACGCCTGCTTCATCCAGGGCGTGCAGGACGACCTCGTCAACGAGGGCGGGATCATGGACCTGTGGGTCCGCGAAGCCCGCTTGTTCAAGTACGGCTCCGGCACCGGCTCGAACTTCTCCATGCTGCGCGGCGAGAACGAGAAGCTCGGCGGCGGCGGCAAGTCGTCGGGCCTGATGTCGTTCCTGAAGATCGGCGACCGGGCGGCCGGCGCCATCAAGTCCGGCGGCACCACGCGGCGCGCGGCCAAGATGGTCATCGTCGACATCGACCACCCGGATATCGAGACCTACATCGACTGGAAGGTGAAGGAGGAGCAGAAGGTCGCCGCCTTGGTGACCGGCTCCAAGATCGTCTCCAAGCACCTCACCGCGGTCATGAAGGCCTGCACCCAGTGCGAGGCCGAGGGCGACGCCTGCTTCGATCCCGAGCGCAACCCGGTCCTGAAGAAGGCCGTGAAGGCCGCCCGCAAGGACATGGTGCCGGATTCCTACACCAAGCGGGTGATCCAGTTCGCCCGCCAAGGCTTCACCAAGATCGAGTTCCCCGTCTACGACACCGATTGGGACTCGGAGGCCTACCTCACGGTGGCCGGCCAGAACTCGAACAACTCCGTCTCCCTCACCGACGACTTTTTGCGCGCGGTTGAAGCGGATGCCCCTTGGGAGTTGAAGGCCCGCACGACGGGAAAGACCACGAAAACCCTGCCGGCGCGTGAGCTGTGGGACAAGATCGGCGAAGCCGCCTGGGCCTCCGCCGACCCAGGCCTGCACTTCAACACCACCATGAACGACTGGCACACCTGCCCGGCGGGCGGGCGCATCCGCGCCTCGAACCCGTGCTCGGAGTACATGTTCCTCGACGACACCGCCTGCAACCTGGCCTCGGCCAACCTGCTGACGATGTACGACCGCGCCACGAACCACTTCGACGTTGCCGCCTTCGAGCATCTCAACCGCCTCTGGACGGTGGTCCTCGAGATCTCCGTGATGATGGCGCAGTTCCCCTCGAAGGAAATCGCCGAGCTCTCGTTCCGCTATCGGACGCTGGGTCTGGGCTACGCCAATATCGGCGGCCTGCTGATGAGCATGGGCCTGCCCTACGACTCTGATAAGGGCCGGGCGCTCGCCGGGTCGCTCACCGCAATCATGACGGGTGTATCCTACGCGACCTCGGCCGAGATGGCCGGCGAACTCGGGGCCTTCCCGGCCTACGAGGAGAACGCCGACGCCATGCTCAAGGTGATCCGCAACCATCGCCGCGCCGCCTACGGCGAGGCCGAGGGCTACGAGTTCCTGTCGATCGCCCCGGTGCCCCTGGATCTCGCCAACATCCCCCAAGCCGATCTTGCGGAGCGTGCCCGCCACGCCTGGGACCGCGCCCTCAAGCTCGGCGAGGAGCATGGGTATCGGAACGCGCAGGCGACCGTGATCGCGCCCACCGGCACCATCGGCCTCGTCATGGATTGCGACACGACAGGCATCGAGCCCGACTTCGCCCTCGTGAAGTTCAAGAAGCTCGCCGGCGGCGGCTACTTCAAGATCATCAACCGCGCCGTGCCGGACGCCTTGCGGACCCTGGGCTACCGCGAATCCGAGATTGCCGAGATCGAGGCCTACGCCGTCGGCCACGGCTCCATGGGCCAGGCCCCGGCCATCAACCCGGGCAGCTTGCGCGCCAAGGGCTTCACCGACGAGAAGCTCTCGGCCATAGAGGCGGGGCTGAAGCAGGCCTTCGACATCAAGTTCGTGTTCAACCGTTGGACGCTGGGCGACGCTTTTCTCACGGACGTGCTCGAGGTCCCGGCTGATAAGCTCTCCGACCCGACCTTCGAGATCCTGCCGTTCCTCGGCTATTCGAAGAAGGACATCGAGGCGGCCAACACCCATATCTGCGGTGCCATGACCCTGGAGGGCGCCCCGTTCCTCAAGATCGAGCACTACGCCGTGTTCGATTGCGCCAACCCGTGCGGCCGCATCGGCAAGCGCTACCTCTCCGTGGAGAGCCACATCCGCATGATGGCGGCGGCGCAGCCCTTCATCTCGGGCGCCATCTCCAAGACCATCAACATGCCGAACGACGCCACCGTCGAGGATTGCAAGAACGCGTACAAGCTGTCCTGGACCCTAGCGCTGAAGGCCAACGCCCTCTACCGCGACGGTTCCAAGCTGTCCCAGCCCCTGAACTCGGCGCTCATCGCCGACGAGGAGGAGGATGCCGAGGAGGTGATCGAAGCGCTCGTCGCCCAGCCGGCTACGGCGAAGGCGGCGCAGCTCGCGGAGAAGATCGTCGAGCGGGTCATCGAGCGCGTCGAGCGCATCCGGTCGCGCGAAAAGCTGCCCGACCGTCGCAAGGGCTACACCCAGAAGGCGGTGGTCGGCGGCCACAAGGTCTATCTGCGCACTGGCGAGTATCATGACGGCCGCATCGGAGAGATCTTCATCGACATGCACAAGGAGGGCGCCGCCTTCCGCTCGTTGATGAACAATTTCGCCATCGCGATCTCCATCGGCCTCCAGTACGGCGTGCCCATGGAAGAATACGTCGACGCCTTCACCTTCACCCGATTCGAGCCGGCGGGCTTCGTGCAGGGTAACGACGCCATCAAGAACGCCACTTCGATCCTCGACTACGTCTTCCGCGAGCTCGCCATCTCGTATCTCGGCCGCATGGATCTCGCCCATGTCGACCCGTCCGAGATCGGCAACACGGTCATGGGCAAGGGCGAGGGCGAGGGTGCGCGCGGCGACAAGCCCGACGCCGTCGCGGCCAACGTGGTCTCCCGTGGCCTCCTGCGTGGATCGGCCGATCGGCTCACCCTGATCCAGGGCGGTCCGGCCGGCGGCGCGGTCGGGGTGGGAGCGTCCTCGGCCGGCGTCACAACTCCGGCAGGCGGCGTGGTCCATGCAATGCGCGGTGCCACGGCGTTGAAGTCCGAACCGATCCCGGCCGGCATCGCAGAGACATTGGTCGAGGCACTACCCTTCGCCAAACCCGAGCGTACGGTCTCCGACCGCCGCGCGGAGGCGAAAATGAAGGGTTATGTCGGCGAGGCCTGCCCCGAATGCGCGAACTTCACCCTCGTGCGAAACGGAACCTGCCTCAAATGCGACACGTGCGGCTCGACCACGGGTTGCTCGTGACGTCGTGACGGACATGACTCATGACGAGCAGCATAACATTTCGTTTTTCGCGGTGTTTCTGACTATTAATGTGAAGCGAACCATAGAATTGACCTACGGAACCATAGTCGGGGTCATTTCGAAGCATTGTAAGTGTCCGGCGACAGATAGTATTAGTCCTCGGACGCTAAGTTGGTGTTCGAACGAACCATAGTAGTGGGAAAGCGCGATTGAGAGAGGCCTGGGCGACGCTCGCCCGGCCATCAGTAGAATAGGTTACGTCGAACGGTGATCGGCGGGCAGACTCAGCGGTCTGTCTGCCGCATCGATTCCGGGGCAGACTTGTATCGCGGGGCCGGAGAAGGAGCCCCGATGACCCCACCGTCTGTCAGGCGGATCGTTCATACTGCTTGCGGGGGCGCAAACCCCGCAGAGATCAACCTGTACTGGCCAGCGTTTCGGGCCGCTCTCTTCGGACCTTGGGTTCGAGGTCTCGCCGCTGCGGCGCTGTTTTTTCCAGCGCCGCCGCTACCGGATCGTAGCCGGCCCCTGCGCTACCGGGGCAGGCTCTCGCATGACGAGGGCACGTATGAACGCCGACATCGGTGTATCGCAGGAGCGACTGCGTGAGTTTTGGACGGGGATCGTCGAGCGCGGCGGCCTGGCGAGGCAGGACCCGCGGCAGATCGTGGCCGGTTGCCGTCGGCTTCACCCGCGGAGGCATGAGCGCCTCCGCGGCGACCTGGTTATCCATCTCGCGGAGCGGGCCGAACGCGTCCTCCGCGCCCTCGCGGGAGCCGGCCTGCGGCACGGCGGCGAAGATCCGGTCGGCGACGTCGTGGACGCGATGGTCGAGGCCGTCCTCGACCCGAGCTCGGCGGACGGGGCTGGCTTCGAGCAGTCGTTTCGCGGCAAGCTGCAGCACCGCCTTATCGACAAAATTCGCCGGGGTAAGGTTCGCCGTGACATCGAACAGCCCGCCGTCTGCGACGCCGAGGGCCAGCCGGTCGATCCCATCGATGGATCGTCGCTTGGGCCGGAGGACGAGGCCATGATCCAGTCGGTCCTCGCCCAGCTGCCGGAAAAGCATCGCTTGGCGTTCAAGCTGTTTCGCCAAGGGTTTGACTTTAGCTCAAAGGCGGACAAGAGCATCGCCGGAATGCTGAATATCACGCCGAAGACTGCGAAAGAATGGGTCGATCGCGCGAGGGAGCGCATCGCCCATGAACTCGGTCGCACGCCATGAGCAAACGCCCTGAGGACCTGGAGGACGTGCTGATCCGCTTCCACGAAGCGGTCGAGGCAGTCACCCCGGAGTTGATCCGAGCCTGGACGACGCGCTATCCGCACTTTGCCGACGCAATCCGGGCCGAGGCGCTGGAGATCCTCGATCTCGACCACGGAGGGCTTCCACATGTCGCCAAGCCCGCCGTGCGTGACTATGTGGGCAAGGTCCGCAACGCGGCCCGCCGCGCGGCCGAGCGTGCGGACCCCGTCGACGTGCCGGATCTGCGCGGAGCCCTCGATCAGCACCATACAGACGTGCGGACCTTCGCCGGCACACTTGGCATCGCACGATCAATCATCGCCGACATCAGCACCGGGCAGATCGTCCCATCGACGATCAAGCCGCGATTCCGGCGCTTGGGTGCCGAACGCCTCGGATGCGCCCGCGCGTGGTTCGAGGCCGTCTTAGAGAACTCTCAGCCCCGCACCATAACGGCGGCGTTCAAGGCGTCCGACCTCCCCACGACGGGGCGGGCGCGGACCTGGGAGGAAGCGATTCGCGCGTCGAGTATGCCGGAGGACCGCAAGGCGTTCTGGCTCGCGGACGAGGCGTAGGCGGGTGGACGCTTGGCGCGGCATCCGGGTCATCGCCCGGCAGGTGCACGCCGACGCCGCCGCGCGCGCGGTCGATGGGACGGCGGCAGCGCTCGTCGCGGCGGCGCTCGAACTGGCCGACCTCGAGGTCGATACGCTCGAACCTGGAGCCGTGTACGGCCCCGAGGTAGTCGGCGTCCTTGAGCGGGGCGATGGGTTCGTCCGCCTCGCCGTGGGCCTCGACGCGGGATGGCGCACCGTCGTCACCGCGCACGAGATCGGGCACTTCCACCTGCACGACGAGCGACAATCCCTCGTGCGCACAGCCGAGCCCGGTTTCGGCGGCCAGGCATTCGAGACCGGGGTGGAGCGGATCGTTGCCTACTCGCCGCGCGAGCGGCGCGAGACACAGGCCGACGTATTCGCACAGGAGTTTCTGCTGCCGGCCGACCTGCTGCGCCAGCGCCTGGTGCGCGACCGGCAGACGCCCTCGCAGATCGCGGGAGAGGTCGGGCTTCCACTGCCGTTCGTGACGATGCAGGCGATCCGGGCATTGCTGCTGCCGCCGTTGCCTGCCCCCGGCGCGGCAGAGGAACCGCCGCCGGCGATCCCGCTCGACCCGGACCAGCGGGCCGCCGCGGAATGGGACGAGCGGCCCCTCATCCTCGACGCCGGGCCGGGCACCGGTAAGACGCGCACGCTCGTGGGGCGGATCGAGTACCTCCTCGGCATCGGCGTTCAGCCGTGGGAGATCCTCGCGCTCACCTTCTCGAACAAGGCGGCTGCGGAGATGCGCGAGCGGGTCGAGCGCCTCGACGCGGCCGCGGCCGCGCAGATGTGGATCGGCACCTTCCACGCGTTCGGCCTGGAGATCCTGCGCCTGTATGCGGCGCAGGCGGGGCTGCGCGCCGACTTCGACGTCCTCGACGAGGCGCACGGGCTTGGCCTGCTCGAAGATATACTGCCGGACCTCAAGCTCCGGCATTTTCAGAATCTGTGGGATCCGACGCTCGAGCTGCGCCCGATCCTCCGGGCGATCTCGCGCGCGAAGGACGAGATGGTCGGCCCAGCCGCGTACCTTGCGGCGGCCGAGGCGGCGCTGGCTGCGGCCGAGACACAGGAGGCCGTCGAGGCGGCCGAGAAGGCGGTCGAGGTCGGCGGCGTCTACACGGCGTACCAAGAGGCGCTCGATGCCAGGGGCGCGGTCGACTTCGGCGACCTCGTCGGCAAGGCGGCCAGGGTCCTCGCCGACCATGCAGGGGCGAGGGCGACCGTCCGGGACCGCCACCGGTGGATCCTCGTGGACGAGTACCAGGACGTGAACGCGGCCGGCACCGCGCTGCTGGACCAGATTGCGGTCGACGGGCGGCGCGTCTGGGCCGTGGCCGACCCGCGGCAATCGATCTACCGGTTCCGCGGCGCGGCCCCGGCCAACGCGGCTGGCTTCGCGTCCCGCTACCCGGACGGGCAGAGCCGTTCGCTCACCACGAACTACCGCTCGGGCGAGGCGGTGGTGAAGCTGTTCGAACACTACGGGCGGGACATCGCTGCGGCCCCCAAGCCACCGGTCGAATGGCATCCCCACCGGGGGGCGGTGGGGTACGTCGACCATCTGCAGGCCGAGGATCTGCGCTCGGAAGCCTACGCAGTGCGCGACCAGATCGAACGGTTCAAGGCCGAGGAAATCCCCTACGACCGGCAGGCCATCCTGGCGCGGACCCACCTGTGCCTCGCCCGGTTCGGCCGGCTGCTCCAGGAGTTCGACGTCCCGATCCTCTACCTCGGCGACCTGTTCGAGCGGCCGGAGATTCGGGACCTGCTCTCCGTCGTGTCGCTCGGGGCCGACGCGGACGCGGCCGGGCTGATCCGCGTGGCGCAGCTGCCGGAGTATGGCGCGACGCGCGCGGACGCGCTCGTAGCGATCCGGGAGGCGGACGCCGCGCGCCAGGATATCCTCGCGGTGTGCGCGCGGGCCGAGGCGATCGAGGGGTTCACGGATGCGGGTCGCGCGGGCCTGATTCGGCTGGCCGGTCAGCTCACGGGGGTCAACCGGGGTACGACGGCCTGGCGTATGCTTGTGGGCTACCTGTTCGAGGGTAGCGGCTATCTCCGGCGCTTCGTCGAAGACCCGAGCGTCCGGTCACAGCAGTGCCTCGTCGCGATCTACCAACTGCTCAAGTTCGCCCGCGAGCACGCCGACGCCACCGGCGGGCGGGGCGGGCGGCGCGCGTTCCTGGAGCGGATCCGCCGCATCGAGCGCCTCGACGACGATCGCGCGTTCCGCGTCGTGCCGCCGGAGGCCGACGGAATCCCCGCGGTGCGCATGATGACCGTGCACGCGGCCAAGGGCTTGGAGTTCGAGGCCGTGCACCTGCCTCAAGTGGCCACGCGCTACGTGCCGGGCAAACGCCAGAGTGTGCGCTGCCCCGCCCCGGCCGGAATGGAGCATCTCGCGATTGGTCCGACTGACCACGACGCCGAAGAGGAGTGCCTCTTCTTCGTCGCCCTGTCGCGGGCGCGGGACGTCCTCTCGATTACGAGCGCCAAGCGCTATACGGCGAAGGCGACCTGCAACCCGTCGAAGTACCTCAAGGGCCTCGGGGCGCGGCTGCCGAAGCTACGGGCCGCGCCGACGGTCGCCCCGGGGACGCGGCCTGTCGAGGTTGTGGCCGTCGTACCCGTGGACGCCCACGACGGGCGCGACCTGCTGATCTGGACGAAGTGCCCGGCGCGCTACCGCTACGAGGTGCTGGATGACCTCGGCGACCGGAGCGCGGCCGGGGCCTACCTCGCGTTCCACCGGTGCGTGCGGGCGACCATCGACTGGATCTCCACCCAGCAAGCCGGGGGCGAGGCCGTGGATCCGGCCGCAGCTCGCCAGCGCCTCACCGAGGTCTGGGCCGAGCGCGGGCCCGTCGACCACGGTTTCGAGCCGGTCTACCGCGCCGCCGCCGAGACCATGGTCGAGAACGCCCTCGCGCTGCTCGACGACGGTGGTCGGGCTGTAGACCGACGGTGGCATGCCGCCACCGCAGGCGGCACGATCGGCGTGCGCGCGGACCGCGTCGTGGAACGCCCAGACGGGAGCATCGTAGCGCAGGTCTACCGGACGGGACGCAAGTCGAAGAGCGAGGCGCAGAAAGCGATCTGGGAGCTCCTGGGCGAGGCACTCCGTCAGGCTCACCCCGACCGCACGGTCAGGCTACAGGCGGTCTACCCGGCCACCCCCGAGGCGGTGGACATCGACCCGGACCAGGGCGGCGCGGGCCTCGCCGCGTACGCCGATGCCATCGCCGGGATTGGGGCCGGTCGCTTCCCGCCGACCCCTTCGGGGGATTGTCCCACCTGCCGGTTCTACTTCGTCTGCACCGCCGAAGATTCTTTTTAGCCCGACTACCGAATCGCCGTCCCCGGCCGCGCTGGAGGGATCAGAAGGGCGGCCGCAGGGCCGCCCACGGGCGGCGAGAGTGCGATGCACGGACACGGAGAGGACCGCGTGGCGGTCCAGATCGGCGACGAGAACCTGAACTTCACCGAGGTCCGCCTCACGGACCCGGTACCCACGGGGCGGCAGATCATCAAGGCGGCAGGCAAGCACCCCGTCGACGAATACGCCGCCCTCGCCCTGTTGCCGGACAACGCGCTGGAGCCGCTGCGGCTCGACGAGACCTTCGACCTGCGCCACCACGGTGTCGAGCGGTTCCTGGTTTGCCGCAGCGACACCCTCTACCGCTTTTTCATCAACGGGCAGGATCAGGAGTGGCCCGTCCGCCGGATCACGGGCGTTGTCCTGAAGACGCTCGCCGGTGTCGATCCCGCCGCCTTCGATGTGTACCTCGTCCTGCCCGGGGCCGACGACGTCCGCGTGGCCGATCACGAGATGTTCGACCTCGCGCGGGAGGGGGTCGAGCACTTTCAAGCGGTAGAGCGGCGGCCCCCCGCCGCCCGCGACATCACCCTCAAGGTGGTCGTCAACGGCACCGAGATCGCGCTCGAGGTCCTTCCGGCCACACCGCTCACGCAGGTCCGCACCGAGGCGCTGCGGAAGTCCGAGAACGTCGGACGGCCCGAGGACGAGTGGCAGCTTAAAGACGAGCACGGCACCCCGTACGACCTGACGCAGACCGTCGCTGGCGTCGGGCTGCACGATGGCGACCTCGTTTGGTTGAGCCTCAAGGCAGGGGTCGCCGGGTGAGCGGCCCGCAGACCGTCGACCCCGCGGTCTCCCGCGCGAAGTTCGCGCGGGAGGTCACCGCCTATCGGGCCCTGGACGGGACCTACCGCAAGCGCGGCCAGATCCTGCTCGACGCTGAGTTCCCCGAGGTATGCGTGATGTTCGCAACCCCCAAGCTGCGCCCGTCACCCATCGTCGCCTGCGTGGTCGTCGATTTCACTGATTATGACGTCCAGCCGCTGTCGGTGCGCTTTGTCGACCCTTTCACCCGCGCGCCGATCAAGGCGAGCGAGCTCAGCATCAACATGCTGCGCCGGCCACCGATGCCGCCGGGGATGCCAAAGGAGATGTACCTCCAGCTCATGCAGATGGGCCAGATGACGCCGACGGACTTGATGCAGTTCAACTCGCCCGACGACCCGCCATTCCTGTGCCTGCCCCGCGTCCGAGAATACCACGACAACCCCGCGCACACAGGTGACGCATGGCTTCTGCACCGCCGCTCTGGCGAAGGCTCCTTGGCCTTCATCCTCGACACGATCTGGAGCCACGGGGTCAACCCGATCGAGCACTACCAGCTGGTCGCGCAGATGCCGGCAATCGGGATGGGGTTAAACCTCGAACGCGTCCCAGAATGAGCGGGCTCGCGGCGGTGCGGGCGGTCTCGCTCCCCCGGGCATGCGCGGACGCGGCCCAGGAGCACATGCGCTTGGTCGGCCGCACTGGCCATGAAGGGCTGGCTCTTTGGGTAGGCCGCCAGGACGGCGAGCGGTTCGCGGTCGAGGAGACCTGGGTCCCAGCCCAGCGCCACGTCCGCACTGACGACGGCGTCTGCGTCTGCATCGGCCCGGACGAACTCCACCGCATCAACGTCCGGCTCCACCGCGAGAAGCTCGTCCTCCTGGGGCAGGTCCACAGCCACCCGGGCCGGGCCTACCACTCGGACACCGACGACGCCTTCGCGATCGCAACCGCAATCGGCAGCCTGTCACTCGTCGTGCCCAACTACGCGGCCCGCCCGTTCGCGCTCGCCGACACCGCCGCCTACCGGCTCGACGCCCGCGCCCATTGGGCGCGGGTCCCCGCGGGCGCGCTGGCGCAACTCATCACCATCACGGGTTGATCATGGCCCTCGCAAACTTCTTCGACCGCGCCGCCACCGCCGCTTCGCAGGTCCTGGCGGGCTTCGGCACGGCCGCCTTCTCGGAGCGGCTTCGGGCGCAAGTCGTCGGTCTCGCCTTCGACGGGGAGGCCGCGCGCTCGCAGGAAGGCGCGGCCCTGCTCGACCTTACGGTCCGCCTGCTCGCCCGCCTGTACCCGATTCTCATGATCCACGCCCTTGACGGCAACGCCGCCGAACGCGTCGCCGAGCTGTCCGGCCTCGCGCGAGCGATCAACCCCGCCATCGATTTGGGGAGCGATGTCGGGCGGGCGAGCGTCACCGTCTGCGTCGGCCGCACCGCGTTGGCCATCCCGGGCCGGGCGCTGTTCGCGGGGTCGGACGGCTGGATCGCGCGTTTCTCCCCGACCGCCCCGGTCGGGTGCGGGCCTAGCGCTAACCCGTTCGGTGCGGGGGGCGCGGCCTGCATAGCGGCCGCGAACGTGTTTCGGGCCGTGTTCGCCGACCAGATCCCTGGCGGGGGCCTTGACGGAGAGATCGCCCTTGACCTGCGCGATTACCGCCCGGCCGCGCCGGGGGCCGCGGGCTGCGAGGTCGGCCCCGTCGACCTGGGCGAGGCACATCTCGTCGGCCTCGGGGCCATCGGCAACGGGGCCGTGTGGGCGCTCGCCCGACTGCCCGCCCTGACTGGAACGCTGCATCTGGTCGACCACGAGGCCGTCGACCTGTCGAACCTGCAGCGCTACGCAATGGCGGTGCAGACCGACGTCGAACGCGCGAAGGTCGAAGTCGCCGCCAGCGTGCTGGCTCGCCCGGGGCTGCGCGTGGCACCTCACCGCGCGACGTGGGCCGAGTATCTCGCCGCGCGGGACGACTGGCGACTGGATCGGGTTGCCGTCGCCCTGGACACGGCGCGCGACCGCGTCGCGGTCCAGGGTGCCCTTCCCCGGTGGATCGTCAACGCCTGGACCCAGGAGGGCGACCTTGGCGTCTCACGCCACGGGTTCGCGAACGGCAAGCCCTGCCTCTCCTGCCTCTATCTCCCCGCCGGCGCGGTGAAAGACGAGGATGATCGCATCGCTGAGGAACTGGGTATGCCCGAGGCGCAGCCGGAGGTGCGCCGGATGCTGCAGACCTCTGAACCCGTGACTGAAGTTTTCGTCGAGCGGATCGCCGCAGCGCTGGGCGTTCCACCTAATCCACTACGACCCTTCGCGGGGCAGCCATTGCGAAGCTTCTATCAGCACGCCCTGTGCGGCGGCGTGGTGTTCCAACTGACCGATGGCAGACGGCCGGTCGGAGCCACGGTACCGATGGCGTTCCAGTCGGCGCTCGCCGGAATCATGCTCGCTGCCGACCTCGTGAAGCATGCCCGGGGCGAACCCGATGAGCCAACGGTCGCCACGCGCATCAATTTGCTCAAACGCCTCGGCACCCACCTTGCCGACCCACACGCGCGCGATACCACCGGCCGCTGCATCTGCGGAGATGCTGACTTCAGGGCTGCTTTTGAGGCCAAGTACTCATCTGCCCACCGTTCAGCGGGGTGAGTCTACCGGTGGAGGTCGTGCGGGTGTTGCCGGACGAAACGGACCGGACTCGAAGCTGCCGCGGAGACGCGATCACGTGTACGGGCTGAACATAGACCGCTGCACGGCGGGGAGGATCACATCGCCCCAGTCGCAGCCCAGGCTCCGCGGCCTCTCCTTGCCGTTGGGGGTGTAGATTTGCACCCCTTTCGCCGCGCGCAACCCGACGAGAGCCTCGGAGACGCGCGCGACCGTTGCGGGCGTCATGTTGCAGATCTCGGTGAACAGGGTGCCAACCGTGACGCCGCCGTCCGCAACCCGATGTGGGTCGCAGATGCTGTCCGGCAACACCTGCCACGCGTGCAGGTTCGATGTCGCGCATCGCGATCGGCTTCCCGCGGCGGTCCCACCGGCCGTGTACGACTTGCAGACCCACCTGCTCGCTGTGCTTGCGAACGACCCGGGTGGGGCATCGTACCGGGCGGGCGCGTCTTGTCGCGTAGCAGGCCCTCGACACCCGCCTCGGCGTAGCGCTGCTGGCAGCGCCACACGGCCGGCGGCTGACGCCCGCCCGTCGGGCGACATCCTCGACACTCAGGCGCTCGGCCCAAAGCAGAACTCTGCGGGCGCGCTGGATGTGCTTGATGGGACAGGAGCGGTACTTGGCGATCGCAGCTAGCCGTGCCGTGTCGGTTGCATTTAGGAGAACGCATACTGTCTAAGCCATCGCCTAGACTCGCATGGCTCGCTGTCAGCGAGAATCCTCCGTCCGGATCACTTCACTAGAATAAAGATTTCATGATTTTGGCTTGTTATTTCGGACAATACTCCAAGCATCGCTCAACGAATGCTCGCGATAAGACGATATTGGGCTTGTTCTTTCCCTGTTTGACGCCGTATGTAAAAATCAGAATGCCCAGATTCGTGACCGCTGCACTCAACTTGGGATTGAGGGTGGGACTCTCCGGTATGAGGAGCGCTTGCGCCGGGCAGGTTTTGATACTGGTCAGTCTGGGGTAGAGGAGGAGCTGCCCGACAGCCTCGTAGATGCACTGCGCAGACGTGCCCGTCTTGATCTCGATCAGCAAGTTCGCCGGTCCGATCATGCCATCGACGCAATATCCGCCTTCTGCTGGCTTTGTGAGATCGACGCCGATGATCTTTTTGATTTCTTCGTAGACATAGCCCTGCAGTTTGACGACTTCTTTCAATCCGCCAGTAACCTCATAAGTTACAATCGAGCCTTTTTCGTCTGCACCATAGGTCGGTCTCTTCCGATTGCCGATCGGATCAGGGCCGGGTGACGTTCTGCCGTCAGCAAGGCTTCGAGCCTGCATGCAGGCATTCGCGAAAGCAGCCGTTTGTGTCAGGATCGTCTTTGGGTCCGAACTTAAACTGGCGACCACGTAATAGCGTCTCTCGGAATCAGCTCCATCGACGGTCAGAGGGCTCGGCCGCAATCCGGTCAGTTCCTCGAAATGGTCCTTGATGAAGCCCGATATCTTGTTGGGTTGCAGGCGGCCTTCCCGGAGGAGGTGCGATCGTCCGTCGTCGTCGACGGCAAGCACCGTGGTTGGCCCCTTGTCCGCCCTTGGGCCCTTGGGCGTCACGATCTTTACTGCGGACGAACCGGTATCCGGGTCGTATCCCAGCATGATCTGGTTGGTGATTTCCCCCGGCTGCCCATGTCCGTAGTTGGTGAAATAAACGCCACTTCCCTCGATATGCCAACCATCATCGACTTGCTTGGCATTGGCGGTCAACGTGTCGGCCCAATGCCGGAAAGCAGCATCGCATCGGGACTGATCGGTTACTAGTTGCATGATCGCGTCCCGGCTCTGCCTCAAGGTCGACGAGCACCGTGCGTCGCGTGCTCGCCCGAGACAACCCCATCCGACCCGAGCGATCCTGCACCTTCGATTCAACCGCCTTTCGATGTGTGGGAGCGCGAGCGTTCTTCGATCTGTCCTCGACTACACTTGAACGCCACTTGCTGTCCCTGGAGCGGCCTGCGGTGCGCATTTCCCCCAGCACGGCGATATCCGAGCTCACCGCCAGAGGACTGAGAGGATCACGGCAGGGAGAGGAAGAGATCTTCGCTTCAGCGTCTTGCCACGCGGATGCGGACCGTCTCAGACCCACCCAACCCTGTCGTCCTGGATTTTAGCGCGGGCAATCGACCTGCACTCGGCTCTCCGATTCAGGCACTACCGGAAAGCCACACGGACCTTGAATCGGCGATGTCCGATGGACGCGATGCACGAACCTTGGCACCCATGGCGCAGCTCCGCATGGAACGTACCCTCCTGCCATGTCCTACGTCTCGTCCACCATCGGCCGCGTGCTCGACGACATCAACCGCAGCTACTTCCTGCCGGCCATACAGCGACCGTACGTCTGGCAGCCCGAGCAGATCGTCGCCCTGTTCGACTCCCTCCTGAAGGGCTACCCGATCTCCTCCTTCCTGTTCTGGGAGATCCGGCCCGAACGCCGGGCCGACTGGGAGATCTACAAGTTCATCGAGAACTTCCGCCACGGCGACACCCACAACGAGATGGCCGAGCCCGATGGGCGCGACGTCAAGCTCGTGCTCGACGGGCAGCAGCGCCTGACCTCGCTGCTCATCGGCCTGCGCGGCACGTACTCGGTGCGCACCAGGTACGGCCGGCGGCACAACCCCGACGCCTGGAGCAGGCAGCGCCTCTACCTAGACCTCCTCAAGGACCCTGCGGTCGACGACGAGGTGTCCGACGACGAGGACCTCGGCATCACCTACGGCCTGCGCTTCTTCGAGACCGAGCCAAAGAGCGACGCACGGCACCACTGGTTCAAGGTCGGGCGCATCCTCGACTGCATCGGCGACGATGCCTTCGATCGCTTGAGGGACGAGGTGGTCGATGCCCTGCCCGACGCGTCCACGAAGGCGCAGGGCAGGATCGTCGAGAAGACCCTCGACCGGCTCTACCGCATGGTGTGGAAGGACGGGGTCATCGCCTACTACACGGAGAAGGACCAGTCCTACGACCGCGTGCTCGACATCTTCATCCGCGCCAACGACGGCGGAACGAAGCTGAGTAAGTCCGACCTCCTCCTGTCGATGATCACCGCGCAGTGGCAGGGCGTCAGCGCCCGCCAGGAGATCTACGGCTTCGTCGACCACCTCAACGAGGGGCTCGGCGCGAAAAACCGGCTCGACAAGGACTTCGTGATGAAGTCCTGCCTCGTGCTCTGCGACCTGGACCAGCGCTACAAGGTTGCCAACTTCACGACCTCCAACCTCGCCCGCATCGAGGCAAACTGGACGCGCATCAAAGCGAGCCTCGAGGCGACGCTGCGGCTCGTGAACCGCTTAGGCATCGACGGGGAGACGCTGACGTCGCTCAACGCGCTCCTGCCGATCGCCTACTACCTCCACGGGGTCGGCGGCGGCAGCCTGGACGGCACGACGCCGTTCGAGGCGGCAAACGCCCGGCATATCCACCGGTGGCTGCTCGGCAGCCTGCTGAACGGCGTGTTCGGCGGCAGCTCCGACCGGACGATCGGCGCGGCGCGCGCGATCCTGCAGGAGGCGCTGAAGGACGGGCGGGACTTCCCCCACCGCGCCCTCGTGCAGGGTCTCGCCTCGCGCGGGCGGGCGATCGCCTTCGACGACAACAATATCGAGGGTGTCCTCGACGTCGGCTACGGGAAGCGCACCTGCTTCCTGGCGCTGTCGCTCCTCTACGACACGCAGGCCTGGGGTTCGACGCCGCACCACGTCGACCACATCATCCCGCGCTCGCTCGCCGACCGGAAGGCGCTGATGGCGCAGAACCTGTCGGAGCCGCTGATCCAACGCATCCTCGACAGCGTGAACCGGCTCGGGAACCTGGAGCTGCTGCTCGCGCGCGAGAACCTCGAGAAGAGCAACCTGCCGTTCGAGCAGTGGCTGCGCACCCGCGATGGGACGTTCCTCGACCGGCACCTGATCCCGAGGGATCCGGCGCTCTGGCAGGTGGGCGCGCTGCCAGAGTTCGTCGCCGCGCGCGAGGAGCTGATCCGGCAGCGCCTGCGGGGGCTCGACCTCGATCCGGCCGGCATCGTGCCGCCCGCACCCGTCACCACGACCGGGAGTGCGGCGGGAAACTGATCAGCGGTGATGCCGAGACCACCCCCGGCATCACCGCTGCCATCGCACGAACTGACCCACCGAGCTCGCCGCAACCTGCGCTCGTCGCACTGCCGGGTACGGCGTGCGGACCGGGAGACCTCGTGCGCATCGCTGCGGACGGCGAGCGCTTCGTGCCGCACCGCTTCCGCGACGGCCTCCTGCGAGTGGCCGATCCGGCCCTCGGCAAGGTCAAGCACCACGCCGCCAACCAGATCGCCGTGCGCGAGGACGAGGTCGTCGCCTACCTGCGGCGCGGGTTCCTGCTGCGCATGCGCGGCGAGCGGAGCGGACAGGTCAACCTGATCGCGGCCGCGGAAATCGTGCAGGTTGCTTGACCCGCGCCCACCGGACAGCGCTAACCGGCCCGGGATCGTCTCAACGCCGGATCATGTCGCTCAAGGAGAACTCCGCTTGCGGAACCGCGAAGCGCTCTGGTGGCGACCTCACCGAGCGGATGCGTTCCGGCGCGACGGGGCAGACGACCGTGAAGGCGTTCCGGAACACGGTACCATATCGGCCCGCGATGACGGTCCGATTGCCGTGGTGAGCCTCAATGACAGCGGGATCGGGGATGGCGAGGGGTCGTGTCCCCTGGCGTGGGAGACCGATCGCTGCGCCGCCTTCGCGGCCGCCATTGAGCGACTGCATGGCTGTCCGATGGCTCTGAAAGCCGCTTTAGGCCGCATGACGCCACCCGTACCGATCAAGCAGTGTATGGCTCAGGAAAAATGATGGATCCTTGCGGAGATCTGCTGTGAATTGCGTGCTTGGGCACTTGTCGGGCTGAAGCGAAGCAATCAGCATTCGTTCTGGCCGTCTCGCCAGACCTGCCGTCGGGTCAAAGTGGACATATGTTGCTTGCTCGATCCTCCGCTGCGGGGTCGATGCGTAATCGACGGACATCGACCCGTAACGGGCAAGGATCGACCCATGACAGCCATTGCACTCACGCAGCATGGTCTGCGCACGATGAAACGCGCCCTGGCCCCGAGCTTCCCAGCCTGCGGCTCATCTCACCTAAGCGAAGCCCTGGCTGCAGGTCTCGGGTTTCGCACACAGGCTTCACTCCTCGCTCGCATCACGGAGACCAGTGAGAGTGATCCCGACCATATCCTCCTGAACGAGGAAGCCTTTGCCTCCAGATTGAACCAACTCACCGGCACCTCGGTCACGGACACCAAAATCATCACCGACCAGTTTGCGCGCCAGCATCACCAGCCGGAGAACGGTATCTTCCGGACTCGGTCCTCCCGCTGGGACACGGTGAGATACCGATCAAAACGCGATCGGGGCTGGCGCAATCTACTGGTCGCCGCCATCAATGCTGGCATCGCGCAACGGCTCTTCACGATCCGACCAGGAGATAACCGCTGGCCGGATGCAGTTGGATCCGATGAGCGGGGCTTCGGGCCGACCCACGTCTACCGCTTCACAATCGGAGACATCCCGGCCATTGCCTCGGTCTCGGACGCCGGCTGGGACGAGCTGTCGATCCATGTCGCTCTGTGGCCGACAGCTGATGCGGACCGCTGGATCCGCTGCTCAAACGCTGGCCTGATGGCTGGAGAAGCTTGTGCGACGAGTTGGCTTGAGCGCCAGAAGGGGGTCTGGCTTCAAGTCGCCACCGACAAGTTCTTCGCCTGCCGAAAAAAGCGTCTCGACACAGTCGCGGCGCTGGAGGTTCCTCCGCTCTGTTTCGGCGATCGCGGTAGCTTCTGCCTGTAAGCGGCTACCTCAGGACGCCGGCTTTGGCACGTCGATCCGCGCAAAGATCGGCGTGTCAAGGTCGACATCCGCCTTCTGTGTTCGCCTCGAGACCAACCGGACGCATCGAACGGATCGCTCCCAGCGCTAAAGGTTGCGATTCTCCTTTTATTTGAAGCGATCATGGTGAACCAGGCGGCTGGGTTTGGTTGTGCGCGACCCCTCCGGGAAATGCATCAGAGGTTTGACAACGTGCGCCCGCGGGCTGCCTCAAGGACCTCGTGCGCTGGAGCAGCGATCCAGGTATTGCCGCCGATCTCTGCCTCAGTTTCCGGCCAATCCCCGACAATCCGGCAGCCCAGCGTGTAGCCCAGCCAGCGGGGATACCGGCCGTCGACGCCATAGAATCATGCGGCGTGGTCGTGACCGTTGCCGGCATCCGGATACGAATGACAGGGACGCCGATGAAGGACGCGACCTTGCATTGGGTCGAGCCCTCATTGCGACCGTGCCCTGATGCTCGCGCCTCGGGCTGATGTCGGTATGCTCGTCCGGCTGTACGGCATCCTGAGTGGCTGCTCGCGCGCGCCTCCACACCTTCAAACGCGCCGCTACGCTAATTGATCAGGCAAAACCCAACGCCGGAGCCAACCCGCTGGCTCGCCGGGCACCACGGCCCGTGTTCGCGTTCGGCATCCTCGCCATTGGCTAAGGCGATGGGACCCGGAACCGCGTTTGATCCCGACCTGGAGACATCGGCCTTGTGAACGCCACGGAGCGTGACGGCAGCGCCGGCGGCACCGAGCCCGATGACACCGCCATCGCGGTAAGAAAGGTTGTTCGTGCGAATGCCGTCTGGTCGGGTCCGCACGTGGGGAGCGACGTATGTACCCCGCTGTGTGACGTAGCCTCGGACGGGAACCGAGCCAAGGGATCCACCACCCCGGCCAGCTCTTGCGTCCGCCGGGAACGGTAGCGTGCACAACGCGACCGTGGTGAGACCGATCAGAAAACGCACGAACATGGGTAGCTCCTCGGCATGAGGAACTTTTCCACGAAAAATCTAAATTCGCGTCTCGTATAGTCTCTCGAATTTTAGCGGTTGCGACAAGGAAATGCTCCACACCCGCTTGGGGCCTATGGCAGGTGCTCGATTTGTGCTGAAACATGGATGACGAAAGCCGCGTGGCGAGACGGGGTCCGCATCGGGTACGCTGCAGCGACGGGGGCATCGACACTTGGGACAGGTCTGGGACGGCATCACCCAAAGTGGTACGGTCAGCGAGGGCGGCACTGCCATTCGCCACCAGCTTGCTGACGCCGCGAAGATTTATGACTGGCCTACGGTGTTGGGGATCCTGCGCGAGCATCCTGCCTTGATCAACACGACCCGCCCGGGCGGTTCGTCCCTGTTTGCCCCTCTCCACCAGGCAGCACATGGGAATGCGCCAGACGCTGTCTGCGAGGAGCTCGTCCGCCTCGGTGCATGGCGCATGTTGCAGAATGCCCGCGGCGAGCGAGCAGTCGATGTCGCCGAGCGATGCGGGAACACCAGAGCGGTCGCCGCTCTGCGCCCGGTTCTGCGGCGGCGCGTTCCTGCCGGCGTGCTAGCGACGATCCAGGCGCATTTCCACGACGTAATCCGCGGGCGTGCGGCCGATCTCGTTGACCGCGCTCGCCTCAGGCTGCCCGAGCTTGCGCCCCTGCTGGAAATGCCGGCCGGGGAGGAGCCGATCTGGTTCGCCGTACCGGGAATGTACGGCGGCTTTGCCCACGAGCTTCGCTCCGATGGCGTCGATGCGCTTCTCATCTCAACGAGCTGGTCCCGCGTCGTCGGCGGCTCGGGGCAGAGGCACGAGATCACGTCGAGCGGCAGCCGATTAGTTGAGGAAGGCTTCGTGTAAATAGTATGCGCGGGGTGACCCCGTACCGACGCGCCATCGAGCAACCGGGGCAGAATCCTGCTGATCCACTGACATCGACGCCAGGATCGCAGTGAGGCCTGCGGATTGCGGGATGCTAACCAGCGCAGCCGTCACCATAGGCGAACCCTCTGCGGTGCCTCCGCCGAAATGTTAAGCTTCGGACGGCACCGTCTTGGCGATTCTCGTTCCCACCCCGACCTGATTTGGACTCGATCATGGATACCCTGTCTCAGCGTCCACGTGAGGACCTAGCCAAAGACTGGCATCCCGCTGACGCAGCATGTGACGGGCAGCAGAACGAGAGTGTCTCGATGGCTCCTTCAAAAAGCCCGTCGCCGACGCCCGCCGTCGCTACGGAAGGCCTACGCAAAGATAAGGCTCTGATTGCTCTGGCCGACCGGGGCGGTAACGTCGCCCAGTTCGTGAGCTTCGTTCCCACACCCCAAGGGTCGTTGGACGTGGCCTACTCGCGGGTCGCGGGCTTTGCAGCCGATTATCCCTTTCCCGACGTTGCAACAGCGTTGCGCGTCCTACTCGAGCGCAGCCCAGCGCGAAGCATCAATCTGCGCAGCTACACGCCGGACAGTCCGCGGAGCCGGACCTTCCTGTATGGACTCACCGACGCGGACGCCGCGCTTGAGGCCGCCGAAGGTCTTGCGGGCGAGGGGCTTTATGTCATCGCGAACGAGACCATCGACATTCACGACGGCGGTGTCTCAGGGGTCGTCCTGAGTGACATGATCGAATTTGCCCCAGACGATACACCGCGTTGCGTCGAGAAGCCAGGTGTAGCGTCACTGCCTCTCGCGTGGGGCCGCTCCCTGCTGCAGACCGTTTACGGCTTTGCTCCGGCGCTCGATGCCGGTGCCGGACGGCTCGAGTTCAGCATCCATCCTGAACGCCGCGGCTGGCGTCAGGATCACACGCTCGTCTGGGAATATGAGGACGACCATACCAGCGCGGCGAAGCCGTCGCTACATTGGCCGAACCGGTTCAGCCGTCTGATCGGCGACAAAGCGTTCGGCCTACTCGTCGCTCACGAGGCCGGCCTTCTGGTGCCGTGGACCACCGTCATCGGCCGGCGCGTGCCGCCATTCTCGTTCGGTACGCGGACAGGCGAGACAGAGGTCTGGATCCGGACCTGCCCGACTGAGCCCGAACCCGGACGCTATTCGACTTTCAAAGGCTGGCGCGATCCCTACCGCCTTCTCGCTGAGGAAGATCCAAACGGCGATCGCATCATGTCGGTCCTGCGGCAGGATGCAGTTCCGGCCCGCTACTCCGGAGCCGCGATCGTAGGCGGAGACGGCACTCTCGTCGTCGAAGGCTTGGCCGGTGAGGGCGATCGTCTGATGCTGGGCGAGCAACTGCCCGAAATGCTGCCTCAGACGGTGCGGGATGCCGTCACCACAGCTTATGCGCAGGCCGAACGGCTCCTGGGTCCGGTGCGCTTCGAATGGGTGTACGACGGCGTACGTCTTTGGATCGTGCAGCTACACGTCGGTGCAACCGTATCGCTGCCGGACGCTCTCGTCCCTGGAGAGGCTCAGAACTGGATGGAACTCGACGCGCAGACTCCGCTGCACGAGCTTCGTCAGCACTTGGCCTCGCTACCGCCGAATACCGGGTTGCGGCTCCTTGGTGTCGTCAACGCTACGAGCCATATTGCCGATCTTTTGCGTAAGGCAGGGGTGCCGACGCAGATCGTCAAACGGCAGCCGGCCTGAACCTCAGGACAGCCGAACGGCGTTCACGGACCATCGTCGGGCTGCGCCCGCGGGCTTCGCCAAAGTTCTTCTAGAACCTCGTCCGCTTTGATCCGGTGCACGGTCAGAACGTGATCGAGGATGGGTACGACGCGGTCCGGGATCACGACCTCGGCGACGGACTGTTTATGGCCCTGACGGCGTCTGTGAGGCTCAAGCGGAAATTCCGCGATCGGCGCGAAGGTGTGATTGCCCCGTCGGGCAATGCTCATGATCGTCGCGCCGCTGTTGATCGGGCTCAGCTGGATCACGTCCGCGTAGGCGTCGACGATGCTGCGCGTGTCGAGGGTCAGGACGGTCTGAACATCTTTTCGATATGCCCGTGCCTCGAGCAGTCCCCGCAATCTAGTGCGCAAAGGCCAGAAAAAGACGCGCTGATTGAGGGTGACATACCAGTCTGTCGGTGTCAGCCCGTCATCGAGGCAGCCAGTGAGCGCTACCTCACGTGACCTGACCGGTATTTTGGACCGAGCCAATTGGAAGGCTACTGCATGGTGGCGGCCATGGGTAGCCGGAAGGCCAGATCCGGGAGGGTGACAGGCG
>NZ_LMMX01000041.1:0-151336 GCF_001422425.1 Methylobacterium sp. Leaf102
CCACCTGCTCCGCACCCGTCTTCTGACCTCGCCGCATGTCCAGCTCCTTCGGTCCTGGCTGATCCTCTCAATCAGCCCGGTCCAAAGCCAGCCAGTCACGTCAAGGGCTTGTCGGCGTCCAGCCTGTTCTGACAGCGTGGCGGTCGTCCAGGCTGACCTTTGTGCAGGGACGAGATGGTATCGAGGGCCTCTGCCATCATCACGTTCTCGTGCCGGTTGGCCCCACGCAGGCAGAAGCCGAGCGGCGTGCCACGTGTGTCGGTGACGAGATGACGCTTGTTCCCTGGCTTGCCTCGGCTCGTTGGGTTCGGGCCGGTGACAGGCCCCCCTTTATGGATGGCCCGCCCCTCACCGGGCTGCACTGCTAGGCTTGCAGGGTAGCCGAGACGAGGGATGGAGCGGAACGATGACGATCGCGGTGCTGGGGATCGATCTGGGCAAGAACAGCTGCAGTCTCGTCGGGCTGGACGCGACCGGTCGGGTCGTGCTGCACCGCCGGATGCGGCGCGAGACGGTGATCGCCTTCGGCGCGACGCTGCCGGCCTGTGTGATGGCGATGGAGGCGTGCTTCCAATGTCTGCGTGTGGTGAGAGGAAGATGGCCTAACAGTCGGTCGGTGTTCTGGAAGCCTCTGGCGTAAAATGGCGCTCGACGCCGACCCCTTTATGAGGCCCAGGACGCGCGGATCTCCATCTTGGCCAACGGCTCGCCGGAAGGCCGGATACGTTTATGCAGACTGCTCAGTCCAGCGGATCATCAGCCACTTGCGGACGGGGCGGGCCATACATTTGGCTGGGACAGAGGCGCTGTCCAGGAAAGCCCGGCTCCAATCAATCGCACCTGCTGCGAGCAGGCGCTCCAGCCACATGTGATGCAGGTGGCTCCGCATACCCGCCGCCTGCCAATCCGGCAGCCGACGCCAGCAACTCATGACGGAACCGCAGCCCATCTCGGCCGGCAGCATTTCCCACGGCAGCTCTGAGCGCAGCGCGACCCGGATACCCGTGAATGTGGCCCGATTCTCGATCGGACGACACCCACCCATCGGACGCGGCCGGGGCGGCGGGAGCAGCGGAGCGATCTCATTCCAAGGTTCGTTGGGACGAAGCGCGCTGGCCAAGCCACAGCAACGCACATCGACGCTTACGGTGCCTTTCTGTTAAGCGCTCTAAGCCTTTCCTGCGGCTTGCCGAACTGCCAGGGCGATACCGGCCCAATCGACATCCGGCCCATGGCTTGCGATCGTCGAACGAAGATGATCCCGAACCACGCCGAGCACCGGCATCGGCACCTGGGATGCCGTCGCCGCCGCATCAACGAGGTTCATATCTTTCAGCCCCAGGGGCGCAGCGAAGCCGGCCGGCCGGAACCGGTCCTCGACGAGCAACTCGCCATAGAGGCCGTAGACGGGCGCGTTGAAGATAGTCCCGGTCAGAACTTCGAGCATGGCGCGGCGGTCGACGCCCCCGGCCTCCACCAGGGTCATCGCCTCCGCCATCGCCTCGACGGCGGCCATGATCATGAAGTTGCCGCCGAGCTTCACGAGGCTCGCCGCAGATGGCGACGTACCCACCCGGAACGTGCGCTGGCCGATGGCCTCGAACAGCGGCGCGCATCGATCAATGGCCTCGTTCTCTCCCGCGGCCACGACGAAGAGCTTCGCGGCCTGCGCCGCGGCCGGCCGGCCAAAGACCGGTGCGGACACGAACCCGGACCGCGCGGCGTGGTCTTTCGCCAAGCGTTCCACCAGCGGAATGCCGATCGTGCTGTGCGAGACGTGCAAGGCTGGCGCGCCGAGGATGCCGTTCTCCCCGTAGACAACGGCTTCGACGGCCGCGTCGTCGGAGAGCATGCTCATGACGACCTCGCCCTGAGCCGCCTCGGCGGGACTGGTGGCAAGGTGCGCGCCGGCCGCGACCAAATCCTTCGCCTTATCAGCGGACCGGTTCCAGACGGTCAGATCGTGCCCGGCCTTCAACAGGTTCGCTGCGATGGCACTGCCCATCTGCCCAAGGCCGATGAATCCTACTCTCATGTCCGTCTCCGTACGGTTGGCTGGTTGGGTCAGCCCTTTTCCGACCAACGCCCATCACCAACCGACGCCGGTGGAGCAAGGTTCGCGGATCGCCAGCCTCGAGTTCTCAACGTTTCCGTTGGCGCAGTGCCGGTCACCGGCGGCCTTGCGGATCGTCTCCAGGCCTAAAGCATTCCGCTGCGTTCATTCATCGGTTGCGTCGGTAGGCTGTCTCTTCACTCCGTCGTCATTGAGGCACGTTTTTGCATGGCTGCCGACCGGCAGGCGGCCTGTGGATAACGTGAACGAACGCGTGACCGACCTTGTGGCTTGTGGGCGTTCGCCGGACAGAACATAACATGAACAAACGTAGCTGGTCCGGTGTTGCAACGTGAATGACGACGTCCCATCACGGCCCGATCCTGGAACAGCTCCGCGGCGCGATCGCGGGCCTCGAGCGTGGGCCGCGATCTGCCTCGTCGATACTCCGGCCACTGCCGTTCGGTATCCCTACGATCGATCGGCATCTGCCCGGCGGCGGCCTCCGTCTCGGGGCTTTGCACGAGATCGTTCCGGGCGGACCGGCGCACGAACATACGGCGGCCTGCATCCTGTTCACCGCCGGCATCCTGGCGCGGCTCCCAGGCTCGGTCCTGTGGTGCCTGTCATCGCGCGACCTGTTCGCACCGGGTCTCGCCAGGGCGGGCCTGCATCCCGATCGCGTTCTCTATGCCGAGACCTATCGCGAAGCCGATCTGATGCCGCTGATCGAGGAGGGGGTGCGATTTCCCGGTCTCGCTGGGGTCGTCGGGGACATCGTGCATCTTTCGCTCACGGCGTCGCGGCGGCTGCAGCTCGCGGCCGAGGAAACCGCTGTGCCCGTCTTCCTGCTCCGGCGGTCGAGCCGAAAGGCCGAAGCCAGCGAGACGGCGAGTGCCGCCGCCACGCGCTGGCGGCTGAGCGCGCTGTCCTCGCGAGCGCTGGCATCGCCTGGGCTGGCGCGAGGACGCTGGCAGGTCGAACTCCTGCGCTGCCGCGGCGCGCCAGCCGGGACCGAAGCGTGTCGATGGCAACTCGAGGCCTGCGATGAGACGGGTCATCTCGCTCTGGCTGCCGACTTGGCCGACGGATCGCGTCCGCAAGCGGAGTTCGACCGCGCCGCCGCGGGATAGTCCGCTCGTGACCGTGAGGCGCGAGGGAGCCACACGCGTAATCGCGAGTGTCTGCCGGGCCGCGCGAGAGGCCGGCCTGCGCGCGGGCATGACGCTGACCCATGCCCAGGCGCTGGTCCCGGATCTCGCCGTCGTCGATGCCCGTCCCGACGAGGACGCCGAGGCGCTCGAGCGGCTGGCGCTATGGTGCCTGTGGTGCGCGCCGCTCGTCGCACCGGATCCCCCGGACGGCCTTTGGATCGATGTGGCTGGCTCATCCCACCTATTCGGCGGTGAGGCGGCCTTGCTGCGCTCGCTCGCCGCGAGACTGCGGGGCGGGGGCTGTGCCGTCCGCCTCGCAGTCGCTGATACGCCCGGCACGGCCTGGGCCGTGGCCCGCTTTGCTCCACGGGGTACTACACCGATCGTTGCCCCGGGGCAGATGTCGTCGGCCATCGCCAGCCTGCCGGTCCGCGCACTCCGGCTTCCCGTAGAGACCGTCGAGGCCCTGCACGAACTTGGGATCGAACGGATTGCCCAACTCGCGGCGCTGCCGCGCGGTGCCTTGAGCCTGCGTTTGGGACGAAACGTGATGCATCACTTCGATCAGGCCCTCGGACATGAGCCCGAGCCGCTGGTGTGGAGCGAGCGCCCCGACCTCGTCGCCACGACCCGAAAGTTCGCGGAGCCGATCTCGGCTCCCTCGACCTTGGAACGGGTGGCGACCGATCTCACCCTTGCGCTGATGCAGGACTTGGCTCGGCACGGCCTCGGCGTGCGCCGGCTCGATCTCGGGTTCCGGCGTGTCGACGGCGGGATCCAGGCGGTCTGCATCGGCACGGCGGCGGCGACACGCGATGGTATCCATCTCGCGCGCCTGCTCTGTGCCCGGCTCGCTGGGGTCGATCCCGGCTTCGGCATCGACGAAGCGACCCTGACGGCCGCGATCACCGAGACGCTCGACGCGGTTCAGGCCGAGGGGCTTGGTGGGGTCGGCAGGACGGAGCCGGATCTTGCGGTCCTCATCGATCGCCTCGCCTCGCGACGTGGCCTCCGGGAGCTGTTCAGGGTCGTCCCGGTCGAGAGCCGCATCCCGGAGCGCAGCGTCCGCCGGGCCCCGCCGCTGGCCCCAAAAACCGGTTTGACTTGGCCGAGCACGTTGGAGCGACCGGTCACGCTGTTCGACCCGCCGCAACGCATCACCGCGACTGCGCTCCTGCCCGACGCGCCCCCGGCCTTCTTTGTCTGGGGGCAGGTTCGGCACCGGGTGGTGCGGGCCGATGGGCCGGAACGAGTACGTGGCGAGTGGTGGATCTCGGAGGCCGAGGTCTCATCGATGCGCGATTACTACCGCGTCGAGACCGACGTCGGCGGCCGGTACTGGGTGTTCCGCGATGCGCCGATGACCGAGGGCCCACGCTGGTGGCTCCAAGGCATTTTCGGATGATTCGAACGCCTTCTCGGATGAGCGAAAGCCGGTTCGGATGAGCTACGCCGAGCTCCAGGTCACGACCCACTTCTCGTTCCTGCGCGGGGCGTCCTCGCCGGAAGAGCTGTTCGCGGCCGCCGCCCTCCTCGGAATGCCGGCGCTCGGCATCACCGATCGCGGTTCGCTCGCCGGGGTGGTGCGCGCCCATGCGGCGGCGCGGACCACGAGCACGCGGATGGTGGTCGGCTGTCGGCTCGATCCCGAGGATGGGCCGCCGCTACTGATCTATCCGACCGATCGCACCGCCTATGCCCGGCTTTGCCGCCTGCTCACCATCGGCAAACGCGCCGGCGGCAAGGGGGCCTGCCGTCTCGTCCTCGAAGACATCTTCGCCTGGAGCGGCGGCCTCGTCGCCATCGCCTTAATCGATGCGCCAGACCCCGCCAGCGTCGCACCCGACCTCAAACGGTTGCGAGCGGTCTTCGACGACCGGCTCTACTGCGCCCTGACCCGCCGGTTCGCCCAAAACGATCACCTTCGCCTCGACCGGATCGCCGAAATCGCCAGGGCCGCGAACATCCCGACCGTCGCCACCGGGGACGTACTCTACCATGTCGAGAGCCGCCGCCTGCTACAGGACGTCGTGACCTGCATCCGCGAGGGCTGCACCATCGACGCCGCTGGCCTTCGCCTCGAGCAGCATGCCGACCGCCATCTCAAGCCACCCGCCGAGACCCTCCGACTGTTCACCCGTCACCCCGGGGCCGTCGCACGAACCCTCGAGATCGTCGGGCGCTGCCGCTTCTCCCTCGACGAGCTCACCTACCAATACCCGGACGAGCGGGAAGACCCGTCGCGGACGGCCCAGGAAACCCTGGAGGATCTCACCTGGACCGGAGCCCGCAGCCGCTATGCCGACGGCATCCCCGACAGGGTCGCGCTGCAGCTGCGCCACGAACTCACGCTGATCGAGCGGTTCGCATATGCCCCGTACTTCCTCACCGTGAATGCCATCGTTCGGTTCGCCCGCTCCCGGGGTATCTTGTGCCAGGGCCGGGGCAGCGCCGCGAACTCCGCCGTCTGCTTCGTCCTCGGCATCACCAGCATCGACCCGGTCCGCCAGGGCCTTCTGTTCGAGCGCTTCATCTCCGAGGAGCGGCGCGAGCCCCCCGACATCGATGTCGATTTCGAGCATGAGCGCCGGGAGGAGGTGATCCAGTGGGTCTACGAGACCTACGGTCGCGACCGGGCGGCGCTGTGCGCCACCGTGATCCGCTACCGCGCCCGCGGTGCGGTGCGCGAGGTCGGCAAGGTGCTGGGCATCCCCGAGGACGTGACCGGGGCCCTGACTGGTCTTGTCTGGGGCTGGTCGCAGGACGGGGTCACCGACGAGCAGGCGGCGGCGCTCAACCTCAACCTTGCGGACCGCCGCCTGCGGATGACCCTCGACCTCGCCCGCGACCTGATGGGGACACCGCGCCACCTGTCGCAGCATCCCGGCGGCTTCGTCCTGACCCAGAACCGCCTCGACGAACTCGTGCCCATCGAACCGGCCTCGATGGCCGACCGCCAGGTGATCGAATGGGACAAGGACGATGTTGACGCCCTCAAGTTCATGAAGGTTGATGTCCTCGGCCTTGGCATGCTCGGCTGCATGCGCCGTGCCTTCGATCTCCTCGCCGAACACAAGGACGAGCGGCACGACCTTGCCAGCATCCCCGCCGAGGATCCGGTCACCTACGCGATGATCCGGCGGGCCGACACGGTCGGCGTCTTCCAGATCGAGAGCCGGGCGCAGATGGCGATGCTACCGCGCATGAAGCCGCGGACGTTCTACGATCTCGTCATCCAGGTCGCCATCGTCCGCCCCGGGCCGATCCAGGGCGACATGGTCCACCCCTACCTGCGCCGCCGCGAGGGGCGGGAGGCCGTCCGCTATCCGACGCCGGAACTCGAACGCGTGCTCGGCAAGACGTTGGGCGTGCCACTCTTCCAGGAGCAGGCGATGCAGGTGGCGATCGTCGCCGCCGGCTTCACGCCCTCAGAAGCCGACCAGCTTCGCCGGGCGATGGCGACCTTCAAGTTCACCGGCGGCGTCAACCGGTTTCGCGACAAGCTCATCGGCGGCATGATCGACCACGGCTACGCCCCGGAGTTTGCTGAGCACACGTTCCTGCAGCTCGAGGGCTTCGGCTCCTACGGCTTCCCCGAAAGCCACGCGGCCTCGTTCGCGCTCATCGCCTACGCCTCATCGTGGATGAAATGCCGGCACCCCGACGTCTTCTGCTGCGCCATCCTCAACGCCCAGCCGATGGGCTTTTATGCCGTCGCCCAACTCGTCCGTGACGCGCGCGACCATGGCGTCGAGATCCGACCGATCGACGTGAACCGCTCGGCCTGGGATTGCACCCTGGAGCCGACGCGCGGCGCATACTTCGCGGTCCGACTCGGGTTCCGCATGGTGCGCGGCCTGTCCAACCGTGACGGAGCCCGCATCGTCCTGGCCAGGCATCACGAGCCCTACGCCACCGTTGACGAGGTGTGGCGGCGCGCGGCGGTCCCAACGATGGCGCTACGCCGGCTCGCCGTTGCCGATGCATTCCAGCCCTCCCTCGGACTCGGGCGACGCGACGCCCTCTGGGCAATCCGGGCCCTGCGGGATGCGCCGCTCCCCCTGTTCGCCGCCGCCGACGCCCGCGAGGGCCTACTGAGGGCGGAATTCGAGGAGACCCCCGTGGCGCTGACCCCGATGACCGCCGGCCGTGAGGTCGCGGAGGACTATCGCAGCACGGCGCTGTCCCTGCGGGCGCATCCGCTCACCTTCCTGCGCGACGACCTCGGGAAGCGGGGGCACGTGCGCTGTGGCGATCTTTTCAGAATCCGTGATGGCCGCCGCATTGCGGTGGCGGGCCTAGTGCTCATCCGCCAGAAGCCCGGTTCGGCAAAAGGCGTGATGTTCATCACTCTGGAAGACGAGACCGGGATCGCCAATCTCATCGTCTGGCCGCAGGTGTTCGAGCGGCAGCGAACCCTCGTGCTTTCGTCGAGCCTGATGTCGGTCCGGGGCCGGATCCAGCGACAGGGGCAGGTTCTCCACGTCACTGCAGAGCAATTGACCGATCTCAGCCCCTGGCTACGCCGGACCGGCGAGATCGACATTGGTCAGCTGCCCACGGGGCGCGGTGATGAGGGCCGACACGGCGGCAGCCCCGATCAACGCGGTCGTGAGCCGACACCGGTGCGGGGTAGTCCAATCCTTGAAGATCGCCTGACTTCTCCGGATGAGCAGGAAGACCGCGCGCCCGTCATCAGGGTTCGATCCCGCAATTTCCGGTAGGCTGAACATCAGATCGGCTTACCCTTTCAAAGGTCTGGTGAGGCTGAAGAGAGGACACTTCGCACCCACGACCAACCCCGTCATTTAAAGACCCCAACTTTGTGCCGAGATTTATAAATTGATCGAGGTGTCTGATTGAAGCCAGCGCTGAGAAGTTGCGCTGGAAAAATCGCAAGTTTTTCTTGTTAATCGCGGAGATCCTTGTGCTTAGAAGCGGGTGGATGCGATCCTGTCCACGGCTCAAAGCCAAATACCTCACTCTCATGCGCCCTCGGGGACGGAACCGGTTCCGATGCCTGCCCGAGCACAGGCTGAAGCGCTGAGAATCGTCTTTCGATTATGGCAAGCCCGAGCCGTCCCGCCAGAAGGGACAAAGCGAAACCCCAAGCATGCATCGCGATCAGGATTTCAGCATGTTTGGCTCCGTCGGCAAGAGAGATCCTCAACCCGACGACAAGGAGCCCCACCGCCGCCCCCGCGGCGGCGAAAAGCACCGCCTGAAGCAGCATGGCCGGCGTGGCCGGAAGGCGACGCAGTGCGCGCGAGGCAGCGAAGGCCGTGAGGAAGGCGGCAAGGACGGCCGTCGCCAGCAGGGCCTTCACACCGATCAGGTGCCAGGCACCGATAGCCTCAGGTCTCGGAATGATGCTGCTGGAGCCAATGAGGAACACACCCAGCAGAACGCAGATCGCCGTCGTGGCGGCGAGAACCAGGATCCTGCCGGCCCGGTCCAGGCTGAGCGTGTGATCGCCGAAGGGGGGTGTGCCCCAGACGGCGAAGATTGTGACCGCTGGAAGCCAGCAGACGCCCAGCATGCCGGGATTGAATCCCCAGAACTCGGCACGTCCGCTCCCGCCGCGCACGGTGTCAACGAACGATGGGATCAGGGGCGGCTCCCGGAGGACGATCCCTTCGTTCAAGACCACATAGTAAAGCGAGCCAACGAGAGCGGCGAGGACGCAGGGAACGACCGCGTAGATCAGGAGCTCGAACGATGCCAGCGCTTGCTCCGCCGCCCACCGGCCCTGATCGCGCTCTCCCGAAAGGTCCGACCGGACCGAGCCCTTAATCAGAAAAAACGGAACCACGAAAACGAATAATAAGACGAGGAGTGTGAAGACCAAGCGCTCCGGATAACCTGTCTTTGTTGCGTAATCAAATAATTCTAGACCTGTGGCGAAAGCGGTCCCGAGTCCGATCAGTTTCGCGTCTGTTTTTACGTCCCCAGACTTCTTCAGCGCCTCTTTCAGGCCAAGGCGCGTGAACCAAAGTATGACGACGAAGTTCAGCAGCAGGAGAACACCCTGAAGGTCTGTGATGGCCACCGCGTTCGGGATGCACGTGGGTGGGATGGTGCCGTCCGGCATTTTGCAGAACAGCTTTCCCTCGCGGAGGCGTGTCAGGAGCTCCGCCGTGGAATTCCCAACCTTCACGAGAGCAAGCGTCGTGAGGATCGGAACCAGCTGCAGGCGGACGGCGGCTGGGATCGAATCCCAAAGCGATGCGCGTTTGCTCGGCATGGGAACGGTGAACTCCGGGAAAAGATGGGCAGGGCGGTATGATACCCGTCCGGTTCGCAAACCGGCGCTCGAGGATCGTATCGAATAGGATGACGCTCATTCCAAGCCCATGCGGGTGCGGATGACACGGTCTCGCGACGCGCGCCGTGCGCTCGCCAGAGAAGACATGGCCGGTGCAGCTTATGTTGCCATCACGCCCGAAGTCCGGCTGGTGCGGCCACGACATCCACCGATGGAAACGGTGGTCCGTACAAGCCAGTCCTTCTCAGGCGTCGCCTCGCCGATCCGCGGAGGCTCAAGGGGTCGCCTGGAACCGCTGAGGCAGACCTTGGCAGAGCGGACAGACCCAGGCCGGAACTTTCAACCGTGCGCCGAAGGGCACAACTGACTTGCGTGAATGCCGATCAGATGAATAAACTCGAAAATCAAGGCGGGCGTGCCGGTCTGCCTCCATTGAGTTGGGCTGCCTATGAAGCGCAAAAGGATCAGCCTATTCCAGGCATTGGCACTGTTGTTTGCCGCGGTGACATTGTCGGGATGCGGAGATCGCCTGGCCGAGCTCGTCAACAATCTTTTGCCACCTGTCGACGTCGGCCGCCAACGGGAGTTGGCGGTCCGGTCAGCAGCTGAATCGCTCGCTGCACTTAAAGCGGCAAACATCGCTTTCGGCGTGGACTTTCCGTCGTTGTCGGCTGTTCTGCTCGACGGGGCGGCGAAGGCCGTAGGCATAACCGAATTGGACTTGAAGGGGGAGGATCAGCTCGTCAGGATCGGCCTCAAATTTCATAAGGTTTTCCCGGCGACCGACCAGTTGCCGGAGGCTGATATCACCGGATCGGTGATCGTGTACGCTGGAGTGACGACGCAGGTCAGGGCGGAGCCATCGACGCCCGGTTCCATTCGGTTCACGCTGCTGCCCGCCTTCAAGACACTGTCGGTCGATTCGGTCAAACTTGGCAACCGCGTGGATGCCACGGCAGCTGCCAAAGCTCTCGCATCGATACTCAACACCTACGCGGACAATGTCTCAGGAATCATAGCGCGGCAACCGATCATGGAAGCCGATATTCCGAGCACCTATGGCGACAAGTACGATCCGTCGACCATCATCCATCTGAAAGACGACGTTCGGGGCGAGGTTGCCGTCAAGGCCAATGCTGTGACAGCTCCGCTAAAAATTGACCGCGTCTCCTGGTCGATCTACCCAGACCGTGTCGTCGGTCTTGCCCTGCTGCTCCCCGCGAACGCGGAGCCGCTCAAGCTGGATGGACCGGCGATCGAACCGCGAGCCGACGCGATATCAGCGGCGGTCCGTCAGATCTACGTCACGAATTTTGGCAGGGACGATTGGCCCTCGGGGGGCTGGGTCGCGGCGCGAAACGACATCCTCTCGTACGCGGTCAACGACGTTTTCCGTCAGGCTTCGCTGTGCGTGCGGGCCAACGCCGACTTCGGTAGAAAAGCGTTCTCCCAGACGATCAAATTTCCGGATGAGAACTCAGTGGACTGCACCCCAACCAGGGATTGCACGCCGACCCGCGAATGTTCGGTGAATGTCAGTCACGATGACCGCAACTGCTCCGCCTGCATTCTGTATAGGCCAAAGGTGAGCGTGTTTGGCCGCGTCATATCCTCAGGCGGCTGCATACAACACGGCAACGATCCGATCTGTGAAGCGTCCAAGGTAGCCCAGAATAAAACATATGAACTCGACGCCGCCCTGAGGAAGGCGGATTGTGAAAGATTGAAATCGCAGGAGAAATTTCAGTGCGAGACGGAGAAGTCCGGACAGAAGGCACTTTGCGAGACGGGAAAGGAGCTGCTCAAGCGTCTCGCCCGCTCGGGAAAATTCGCGAATATCGACGGCAGCTATGCCGGGAGCGGGCAGGTCCAGGCCTGCGTCAAGGATTTGGCACTTTCCAGTACGCTGCGTGATCTCCACGTCTCCATCGACAATTCCGGAGCTGGGGCGCTGGATGTCGGGCTCAAGTTCGTCCCGCTCGACATCGTTGGGCATCTCGCTTGCCAGGCTCCCTGGACCGAACGTCAGCGCGTCAACGTCAGCGTACCGTCCAATACCATCCCGCTGACTGCCAAAGCGAAGGTCGAGACGGTCAATGGCAACACGCGGCTCAGTGTGCATATTGATCCCATGAAGGTATCCTTTCGCGTATCTCCGTCGCCAACGGAGATCCTCTTGAAGAGCGTAAACGGAACAATTGCCTGCCAGGGCTTGAACCTCTTGAAGCCGCTTCTCATCTCTGCGGCACCGTTTGTCCCCGAACTCAAGGGCGACTTCACCGCAAGCCAGAAAGCCATGGATCTCGTTGTGCCGTTGACGATTCCCACGCAAAAGGTCGGCGGGCGTAGGATCCTCGGCAAAGCCGAGCTAGCGGAGAACGCGGTCTTCGTGTCGGGAACTGTCCAGTGACATTCGAGCAGCGCCGGAGCGAGACGTCGCTCGGCCAGCAAACCGAGTCATGAGGTTGACGGCCATCTGGCCCCGCTCTCGGGATTCCAAAATTCCGGGGGGGGCGGCACGAATGCAGGTGCCGGTTCAGCTCTCGTGAGATCGGGGCCTGCCGATCTTCAGCGCGAGGGGAGCACCGCTGTGGGACAGGTCCGCGGCCGCTCCCCCTGCGTGCGGCGGAGCATTTAACGGGTGTCCAGGGGATTGTGGAGAAAGGTGAAAGGGCCGGACCCGCTGAATGTACCTGACGCTGTCACCGAAGCGGTCCTTTGATCTGTCCCCTCGCGCTTTGAACCGTCATGCGTCGCGATCCGAGAGAAGATCCAAATTTTTGACTTTGCTTCCCGCAGACAGGCCGGCACCCACACAAGGCCGGCCTTTGGCCCATGCCCAGGAGCCCGGAAGCGGACCTGCAACGGACCGGGAGTGACAGTTTGCGGATCGAAGGACGATCGTCGGAATCTGGGAGCGAGGCAGGTGATCCGGAAACTCGACCGGGTCATGCTACTGCGATGCTGCAATAGGGCCTTCTCAACCGGCGGCGGTTGCCCCAGCCTATGCGCACAAGAGAGGGCGCTGGTGTACGAATTCCGACGTGAGCCCCTTCCACGGATGGAAAAACTAGCTTCAGCGAAGCAATGCGTGTGTTTCTGAAATGGGGCTTTGTGACGGCTTGCGGGACCCTGGCCAGCTTGGCCCTGATCAAGTCCCTGGCCCGGCAGCGCATTGTCTGCAAGCCCGGCATACGGCTGGGCCGGCTCGCGGCGGGGCGTATTCGCGTTGGCGGCAGAACGATGCACGCCCGGATCTCGGTCTCTGCCGTGCCCCACGCGCGCCTGACCGTGATCCTCGTTCACGGACTCGGGATGTCGAGCCGCTACATGGTCCCTCTCGCGAGGCATCTCGCCCCGCACTTCAGAGTCTATGCCCCCGACCTTCCTGGCTTCGGCTTGAGCGATAAGCCCGACCGGGCGCTGACGGTCCGCGAACTTGCCGATGCGCTGGCGGCCTGGACGCACGCAGTCGGCGTGCAGCGGGCAGCCTTTGTCGGCAATTCCCTTGGCTGCGAGGTGCTGGTCGAACTGGCTCTCCGGCATCCGGATCTCGTCGCCCGGCTTGTCCTGCAAGGACCTACGCCGGATCCGGAGCCACGCAACCTGATCCGGCAAATCCTCGGATTTTTTGCCATTGCGCCGTTCGAGCGCTGGTCGCTCGCCTGGGTGGCGCTCATCGACTATGCCCGTGGCGGAATCAGGCGCTACATTCTCACCCTGCGAAGCATGGTCGACAATCGCATCGGCAAGAAGGTTCTCCGGATTACCCAGCCGACGCTCGTGGTCTGGGGGACGCGAGACTACATCGTCCCCCACGCGTTCGCTGTGAGCCTCGCCGGCTCGCTGCCGGATGGCCGTCTGGCTGTCATTCCTGGGGCAGCCCACGGCATGAACTACTCGCATCCGGAGGCGTTCACCGCCGTCCTTCTGCCGTTTCTCCTCGCTGAGGCAGAACCATCCGTTGCATGGAGTCCCCGGGGATGACGTGAATCAGTGACGGGGCCCGCCTCGATGAATGCTGGCTCCCGCATGGGGCTGGACGCGTACCGGCATAATCGGACCTTCCGATCTCGACAGACCCGTCCACTATTCACCGGAGAAGCTGCTTAGAGAACGAAGCCGAGAGGACTGCGAGGCACGGAGAAGTAGGAACCCCGATAGGGCGGTGTAGTAGAGCCGACGCGGCCTGCCATACGCCTCGGAACGAAAGGATGAACCTGACCATGCCGAGGCAGCCGGAGAACGAGGATCGCGCCGTTGCTGAACGCATGGTGGTTTTGCGAAAAGCACGAGGTTTGAGTCAATCGGCGATTGCCCTCGTGCTCGGCGTTACGTTCCAGCAGGTCCAGAAATATGAAAACGGAACCAACCGGATCACCGCGGATCGCTTAGCCAAGCTCGCAGCCCAGTTCGAGGTCCCGATAACGGCTTTCTTCGGCGAGTCTGACCAATCTGAGCCTATCACGGCAGGGCTGAGTTCCCTGCTGAGTCTCGATGGCGCAGATGAGCTCGTTCGCGCATATGCTCAAATCGAAACTCCAGAGACGCGGCGTGTGGTTTTGAGTCTTGTCCGGGCCCTGGCTGGGTTACGCTGAAGTCGCAACCCTTCCCGACTGCCGAAGAGGCCGCATCGCGGACGGCGAGCTGCCCACCTGCCTACGTATGCACGCCCCGGCATCGTGGGCGAACTCCCGCTGTCGCGAACCACCCCTTCCGGCCAGCCCCCAGTTATGCTGATGCGCGCCTCCCGGCCGACCAGTGGCTCGGGTGACAGAACCGACGAACGCGGTTTCTCCGGACCATTGGGCAGGTCATCGGCACTGCCGGCTATCGATGACTGTAGGGCGTACTGCGATCATCGATAAGGGCATGGATGATGTCCCACTCCGCTGATCATTCAAGATAGGGACTCAAAAACACGCAGGGCTGGCACTGGAATTTCTCGAGTTGTTAATTTGCAGCTGTGTAGAGAGACTCGGCATCATTTCACTGCACCTGCAGAAGAATTGACAGAGAAGATGGATAAAATGATAAATCTCAAAAGGGTAAAAATGTTTTTGGACCGTTTTGTAATGGACCGACCCAGTCTTTCTAGATTTCTATCTGCCCTTACTGCCGCTTCTAGTTTGATAATCCTCCTTGTGCTTGTATTAACGATATGGTTTCTCTGGCCGCGCTATATTCAGCAGATTATCGAATTCATGTCTCCTTTGACACCTGGTGAGAAAGGGATCGATTTCCCCACTGCTGGTGCATTCGGGGATCAGTTCGGCGGGATCAATACTTTATTCACAGCACTGGCTCTCGTGGGTGTGATTTGGACGGCAGTTGCCCAAATAAAAGACCGTGCAGTTGTCGAAAAGCAGGCCTTCGAAAATACTTTCTTCAATATGCTGACGTTGCTGCGTCAAAGCTATGATGGAATTCAGGTCGAGCTGGGTATTAATCATCAGGGAGAAGTCCGAATACTTAGCGGTGACGCCGCAGTGGAACTCCTGATCCGTCGATTTAGGGATCATATTTCCAGCCGCAGCCTTCGGTCGGGATCGATGACTGAAGATGAAGTCAACAGCGCGTACGTCCAAAGCATTCACAACGAAAGCGAAGCTCTGATAGGTGTATATTTCCGAACAATGTACAATCTTTTGCGTCTGATCGACAGGAGTAAATCCTTGAACGGGCCTGATAGAGTTCTGTACGGGAATATCCTGCGGGCGCAGATTAGCAGCAATTCGCTTTCCATTATTGGCTTGAACGCGATGGACGCAGAAATTTCCGGGGATTTAAAGTCTTATGTCGAAAAATATCGACTCTTGAGGTATGTTCCGGATGGAGGCTTTAAGGATATGTTCAAGCGCTTCTACGACCTACAGACCTTTGAGCGGCGGCGTGACTGAACTGCTCCTTCATCGAATATAGCTTTCCAGAATTTTTATCTCCCAGGGCGGGGACGGTAAGGACAGATTGTATGAGCAGCCTTTAGAGCACCTATCTAAACCACCAACGCCCCTGTAATTTCAATCACTTAGCAGGAACGAAAGCGCGTTGTGTTAGGGGCTCTTAGCCTGGCTTGATGCTGCACTCTCTTATACCAACTCTCACCGTCCCCACTCTTGGTCGGGCTTAGTGAGGTCCGGCGGACGACCACCACCGTGCCGTCGCGTGGGCAGACCTCGATGAGTCGGGCTCATCGAGGTCTGGTATTAGCTTGGCGTGACGGACATAGGCGTGCGGATCGTAGATTCGGCACACTGGTGAGCAGCAGTTCATGTATGGCTGCTGCGCGTTCCGGGAGGGCCTACACCCGCACCGCCTAGCCAAAAACGGTGCAACTGTCATTTGCTCTGCGAGGTCTGGATCGCTGTCGATCTTGCTGTCAAGATCAACAGCGATCTTGTATTGAGTTCAGAAGGTCTAGACCAACCTCGATCTCGGTTGGCTCCGTTGTGCGCGCTGGACGGGAAGCAGATCATGGATCGGGCCGCAGCTCGGCTGCCGGGAGGGGGGGGGGCTGGAGCTGCCGGGCTATACAGGGGGAGGCCGGGTAAGGCACATCCGGACGGCATGCTGCTTTGACTGCAGCGGCCTTTTCGGCCTGAGAGCTGTACATGTCTTCGCCTGAGATAGGCGGCCTCTTCATGCACGGACGAAGACCACCTCCCGCGGCAGGAGACCTGCAGGCTTGGACAGTGCTTCGTTGCCGCGGTCATGTCCTGCCAGCCAGGATCCGCACGCCACCAGCTCTCCCCGCCCCAGAGCGGCCGTCTGCACCAGCGCCCCCTAAACCGCGTCGGGGATGGACCGCTCCAATCCCCTCTCCGGCGGCACATTCGTGTCCGAGTGGGCGACATGGCCCGCGGCCGGGCGCATCATATCCGCCATCCGCTGCCCCCCCCCCCCCCCCCCCCCCCCCCGGCGCGAACCTCGATGCCCTGCGGATCTTCGTCATCGCCACAGCCGGCCCTTGGGCGCGCAGCCCGACTAGGATCCCTGGCTAAATTATCGCTGTCGGATACAAGGTTTGGTCAACACTGTGACGTGAGAGGGAGAGCCGATGATCAAGAAAATCAGCGGTGCAGAATATCCACTGGCGAAAATCTTCAGCTCGGACTTCGAGTTTGTGATTCCGTCGTATCAGCGGCCCTACGCCTGGGGAACTGACCAGACATCAGAGCTATTCGACGATCTCAGAGATTTCCATCAGACCGAAAGCGAAGAGGGATATTTTCTTGGCAGCATCGTTCTGATCAAGAGCGAAGGCGTGCCGCACTCAGAGGTCATCGATGGTCAGCAACGCCTCACCACACTGACGATCCTTCTCGCAGCCCTGGCCTGCGCGCACGGCGGCGGCAACAAGGACGAGCTGAAATCCTACATTCTCGAAGCTGGAAAAAAAATGGAGGGTATTCAGGCCAAGCCTCGCCTGTCCCTCCGGGATCGCGATAGAGCTTTTTTCGAAAAATATATTCAGAACCTTAACCTTGAAAAACTTGCCGAACTCGACTCATTTTCTCTAGAGAATGAGTCCCAACGCAATATCAAAGCAAACGCGGCCCACCTTCAGAGCCGGATCGCCGAGCACTTTGGCACGCCCCAGGACGTCGAGGAGTTCGTAAAATTCCTCCTCACGCGGTGTTTTCTGGTTGCGGTCTCAACACCGACTCAGGCGTCGGCATTTCGTGTCTTCTCGGTGATGAACAGCCGCGGCCTCGATCTTCAGCCCACGGATATCATAAAGGCCGATATCATTGGAAAGATTTCCGGAAAGGCAGAGAAAGACAAGTACAATAGCAAATGGGAGGAAATTGAGGTTGGTTTAACCCGCGGTGGATTCAATGATCTGTTTAGTCACATCCGCATGATCTACGCCAAGGAAAAAGCGAAACGCTCGTTGCTGGAGGAGTTCCGAGCAGCCGTCCTTTTGCAGCAGTCCAGTCTAACCATTTTCATCGACGAGATTCTTGAGCCCTTCGCTGACGCGCTCATGGACATTCGGGGCGCATCGTATCAGGCGACGAGTCACGCAGCGGACGTGAATTACTTTATTAATTGGCTTCTCCGGATCGACAATGCCGATTGGGTCCCACCCGCGATGCTGTTTCTCAAAAAATATCGACACAAGCCGCCACGTGTCGCGCGGTTTTTTCAGCTCCTCGAGCGCCTGGCTGCGTTCATGCACATTGCAGGGTACAACGTGAATGATCGCATTCATGCCTATGGAGAGCTTATCACTGAAATCGAGCTGGATCTGGAGCCCGATGACATGTCACAGCTTCAGTTTGATAAATCATGGTGCAAATTATTCAAAGAACATCTCAATGGTGAAATTTATCTCATGACACCGCGCCGACGGAACTATCTTATCTTGCGCCTGGATTCATTTATCTCGGACGGCGCAGCGACCTATGATCCAAAAATTCTGACGATCGAACACGTCCTCCCACAAACGGTCGATGACGGGAGCGTTTGGGCTGAGTGGTGGCCAAACGAGATCGACCGGGACGCCTGGGTCCACCGCCTTGCCAATCTCGTTCCGCTCAACAAGAAGAAAAATTCCTCTGCTCAGAATTATGATTTCGCCAAAAAATGTGACGTGTATTTTGCAGGGACAAAAAGTGTTTCGTCCTATGCTCTGACCAGCCAGGTTATGGCGCAGAAGGATTGGGGTCCAAGAACACTTAAGGCTCGCCAGAAAGCACTTATCAGCACTCTCATGGAAAATTGGGAGCTCAATCCAATGTAATCGTGCGCGGCTCTATAGAACGTTCCCATGAGAGGCGGTCGGGTATGATCATCCATATGCTTGTCAGCTTGCCGCGTCACTGCGCGAGCCTCTCGCAACTCCCTCCTCCGCAGAGCAAGGAGGGGGCAGTCGCTGCAGTTTCTTTCACAGATTCCATCGAGGGAAGAGGACCCAATGGCGTTCATGGGAGGGCGTTCGCTCCGGAGTTCCGCCTTTCGCCATGCTACACATGCCACAAGAGAGCACTTCGCGGTTTGCTCTCTGGCGTTCAGGAAGCCCCTGGGAGGGACGGTGTCTGGATGCCCGTCCCGCCTCGGCCTTCGAAACGGACTTGGACAGCAGCTTCAAAGACCGGCCTGTCTCCGGTGCGAGCGTTGCCGGTAGCGTACCCGGCAGGACGACCGCGCCTAACCCCGAGACCTCCCGGAGATGGCCTGTGAGAGGGACGTCGGCCGCGCGGGGCTTTGCCCGGAGCGCCGCTCTCATGAACCCGGCGCTGGCGGTGCGATCCCAGAAACACTCTTTTCTCAGGCCGGAGTGGGGCCTTCCAATAAACGTGCTCCGCTCGAACGGGTGAATATTATCGAACATAACACAGTGTGATTTTTGAGAGACATATCTGTGGGCTGAAATTGTATTAGGTTTTTTCGGGCGGACGAATCACTGTCGAATCCGTGGGGGGCTGCAGACATGAGTGCAAAAACGGTATTCCTTGGACTGGCCTGCGGTCTTGCTATCTCCTGCGCTGCGAGTGCAAAAGATACCATCTGTAACGGCGTTCCATGTCGGGGCGCTTGTCTTGATTTTGGCGGCGGACACGAAGAGTGTGCTGTCGGGTATGTTCGGCAGCAGTCAGAGAGCCTGTCGAACCGCCAAGATTATACAATTACGATAAAAGACGCGACGCCGAAGACGAGGGCGAGGATCGAAAAAATTCTACGCACAACTCCTGTTAAGTGACAGCTGCACCGTGAGAGCCGGAATGAGGATTCTGAGCAAAGCGGTCAGCGTGACAGTGCTGGCAGGCTGGGTTGGCGGATGCGGCATAACAACCGCCTCCCTGCCGGAAGTCTGGGACCGTGCGACCGATCCCGAGGCGACGTATCATATGGAGATTCAGGTCAAGCACGCGATCTTCTGTGAGCTGAAGAGAGCCGTTGCCCGGACCAGGGAGCTTAAAGCCCCTAGGCGGCTCTACGGCCCCGGGCGGGAGGATATCACGACCGTTGAAGACATCTATCTTCCCGACTCGTGGGGCATCCTGATGCAGCTCACACTTCAGGTCGACGAAAAGATGGCCCTCACGCCCGGTGTCATCACCAAGGATCCCATCGACAATGCCTTGACTGGCTTTCGGATCGGTCTGGCATCAACCCCCCAGAGCTTCACCCTGGGCGTCGGCGGAAACTTGACTCTGCAAAATCAGAGAATTGACCGGTACAATACGTATTACGCAGTTCGCGATCTTGCCATACCGAATAACAATTCGAGCGGCTGTGTGCAGAATTCACCACGCATACTCGGCGAAAAGACAACGGGAAGCTCTCCCTTTATCGATGCGACCGGTCTCGGTATCGGCGAATGGCTGAGCTCGGCCGCCCGTGTCATCGCATACCATCCATCAAGCCGTGTCGCTGAAGATAGCAGCGGGCCTCCGATCGCGGCGGGGACCGGAGCAAATGCCTCGGACGCATCGACCTACACCAACAAGTTCATCATCACGACGGGGGCGAGCGTTACGCCAACCTGGAACCTGATCCGCATCGGCACCGCGACATCGTCACTCTACGACACGTCCCGCATCCGCACGCACGAACTCATTCTCACCGTCGGCCCCGGCGCGATCCAGCGCACCAAGACGCGGCTCGGCCAGTCTGTCTCTGTCGTCTCCCCGGCCGCCGGCGTCGCGAATGCGCAGCTCGCGGCTCAGATCGGAAGCGCCGTGGCAAGCGCTGTCGGTCGGTGACATCTCTGCGCCTGGGAAGGAGCCTGCCGCTTGACTACGCGGCCGGCTGGACCGCGGCGAGGAAGCTGCGAACGTCACGGGCGAACTGGTTCGAACGGGACGCAAGTTCCCGCGCGCGCTGAAGCACCGTGTCCGTCGAGCGGCCGGTCGCTTCGGCTTTGGCGGTGACATGCGCCATATTGCCCTACGCCCGCACCGTCGATGCGGCTGCGCGCTGGACGCTCTGGGCAATCTCCCGCGTCGCGAGGCCCTGTTCGTCCATGGCCCCCTTCATGTCCCCGGTTGCGTCGACGATCTGACCGATCGCCCCTTTAATCGCAGCGATCAGGCTGACAACCTCCCGCGTTGCGTCCTTCACATCGTTGATCTGCGCGTCGGTCTCCGTCGTGGCCCGGCTCGTCTGGTTCGCCAGCGCCTTGACCTCGCTGGCAACGACGGCAAAGCCCTTGCCGGCCTCACCGGCCCGGGCGGCCTCGATCGTCGCGTTCAGGGCCAGCAGATTGGTCTGCCCGGCGATCGTCGTGACCAGCTTGACCACGGTTCCGATCCGCTCAGCCGCTTCCGTCAGGGTGGCGACGGCAGCCTCCGTGACGATCACCTGCTGCGAGGCATCAGCGAACGCCTGCCGATCCTGACGCCTGAGGAAGAAGAAGGGATCCTGCGAGAGGCCGGGTTCGACGGGGTCAGCCTCTTCTACGCTGGGTTCGCCTTCCGGGGTTGGATTGCCTGGGCGTGATGGCGATGGCCGGGCCGCTAACTCCGCAGCTTGGCGGTGGGCTCAGCGGTCAGTGTCGTCCCAACCTGGGCGCACAAGATGATTTGCGCCGCGAGAATGCGGACGTAAGCCCGCTTCCTGCGGATGGAGGAAACCGGCTTGAACGGGAAGAAGCGTGTGGTCTCGAGGTTGAGCCTTGTGACGGCTGGCGGGATCCTGGCCGGTCTGGCTCTGGTCAAATTCTTGACGCGACGGCGCACCGGCCTCAGGCCCAGAACACGGCTGGGCCTACTCGCAGCGAGGCATATCTGCGTCGACGGTAGAACGATGCACACCCGGATCTCGGTCGCCGCCGTACCGGATGACCGCCTGCCCGTGATCCTCGTCCACGGCCTTGGGATGTCGAGCCGCTATATGGTCCCGCTCGCAAGGCATCTCGCCCCTCACTTCCGGGTCTATGCACCCGATCTTCCCGGCTTCGGCTTAAGCGATAAGCCCCGCCAGGCGCTCATGGTGCGCGAACTTGCCGATGCGCTGGCAGCCTGGACGAACGCAAACGGGGTGGGGCGAGCGGCCTTCGTCGGTAATTCGCTCGGCTGCGAGATCCTGGTCGAACTGGCCCTCCGACATCCGCAGCTCGTCGACCGACTCGTGCTGCAGGGGCCCACGCCTGACCCGGAGGTACGTAACCTGATCCGGCAAGCTGTCGGGTTCTTCGCCATTGCGCCGTTCGAGCGCTGGTCGCTCGCCTGGGTGGCGCTCACCGATTATGCCCGTGGCGGAATCAGGCGATACCTGCTGACCCTGCGAAGCATGGTCGACAATCGGATCGGGGAGAAGGTGCTTCGGGTGACGCAGCCGACGCTCGTGGTTTGGGGCACGCGTGACTACATCGTCCCCCACGCATTCGTCGTGAGCCTCGCCGGCTCCCTGCCTGATGGCCGTCTCGCCGTCATCGGGGGAGCAGCCCACGGGATCAACTACTCCCATCCGGAGGCGTTCACCGCCATCCTTCTTCCGTTCCTCCTTGCTGCTGAGCAGGATGAGAACGGTGAGAGGGCCGCGCTGAGGCGACGCCGTTTGCCATGAGGTTTCGAACGAGGGAACGAATTCGCTGATGCCCAAGCAGCCGGAAAACGAGGATCGCGCCGTTGCAGCGCGCATCGTTGCGCTTCGAAAATCGCGAGGCCTCAGCCAATCCGCGCTTGCCCGCACACTTGGTGTTACGTTTCAGCAGGTCCAGAAATATGAGAATGGGACCAATCGGATCACCGCGGATCGCTTGGCCAAGCTCGGGACCCTGTTCGAGATCCCGGTGTCGGCTTTCTTCGATGAGCCCGACGAACCTCAGCCGTTCGTAGCAGGACTGAGTTCCCTGCTCAGCCTCGACGGCGCAGATGAACTCATTCGCGCGTACGCGCAAATCGAGAATCCGGACACCCAGCGTGTGGTCTTGAATGTCATGCGCGCCCTGGCCGGGATACGCTGAAGTCCCAGATCCTTCAGCCGGCCGGCGACGGTTCGGCAACACCCTTGTATTCCGCTCAAATCTGTCCACGACAACCTTGAATAGGAGGCTCGAACCGGCGACACCTCTCTGATCGAGCGTGGCGGGAAAAGACCATGGCCTGGGGCGGATTGCGCGGTTTTTGTACTGCGATCGTGTTCACCGCGACGCTCGTTCCGGTTTCGGCTCAGGTTACGCCGCTCGATATCTTCGGCGGTCTCCTCGGAGCGGCTCAAGCTCAAGCCGCACGGGATGCCTGGGCGCGCCTGCCCAATGGGGATCGCTCCTGTCTCGATCGCGCCATGGCACGGCGGAACACCGATATCGCCGCGATGATCCAGCGGGGCATTGGCCCTGACGATGGTCGGCTGACCGGGTTCTTCACAGAATGCCGCCGTTTCACCGAGCCGAACCTGCGGCGCGGGTTCACTTGCACGATCCCGGACGAGAACGGTTGGTCGGTCGCGACCACCTGCAATCAGTCCTTTGCCTACCGCGATGGAAGCAACCGTGTTCAGCCCGTCGGGCCTCAGGAGGCCATCGATCTCCACTTCTCCGGAACCCGGATCGTTGTCGCCGACGTCGAGAGCGGTGAGGCTCGTGAAGCCCGACAGGCGCGCGTGGAGGCCCAAGGGCGGTCCGAGCAGCTCCAGGTTCACAAGGCTACTCTTGGAAACTTTCAGCGCGATGTCTCTCCCGTGGTCCGCTCCGAAGTCGCGCGGATCCAGAGCCGCCTCGAGCAGCAGCTGAACGCCCGCAACGGTCCGTCTGCGGCTGACACGGACGCGATCGCCCGCGAGGTCGCCAGCCTCGCGGCTCTGTCGCAGGCCGAAACCCTTCGCTTGGCAGCCCTTGATCGCATGAGCAGCCTGCGCGCCCAGGCTGAGGCGCGAACGAAGAACGATACGGCCGAGGGGCTGCGCAAGCGGCTCGCCGAGTTGCGGAAAGACGCCGTCGCCGTCTCCGAGCCGCCGCGTCCATCGCAAGCCGCCAAACCGGCCGCGGCGGTCGCACCGACAGGCGATCTCGGTCCGTCCTTCGATTGCGAACGAGCGAACACGCCTCTGCCGATCCTCATCTGCGAGGATGCCGGCCTGCGGCGCATCGACCTCGAGATGGCACGCGCGTTCTATGCGCTGCGCCACCTCAAGCCCGATGCTGGCGCGGAACTCAAGGCCGAGTCGAACGACCTCGTGAAGCGGACGCTCGACGTTTGCCGCATTCCTGAAACCGGCAAGGTCGCGGCGGGTCTGCGCACGAAGGCCGTCCCCTGCATCGCTGCGGCCTACCAGAAACAGAAGGCCGTCTGGGCGGCCCGCATCGGGCGGGATGGGCCGGTCTCCGCGCGGCAGGAAATCGACCGGCCGATCGACGAGCATGTATGGCTGCAGGCGGCCTTGCGTGACGCCGGCCATCTTCCTGCGGATGCCACCGCCGATGGCGTCTATGGCAGCATTACCCGCCGGGCCATCGTGGCCTACGCGGAGGCCGAAGGCTTGCCCGGTGACGGGTTTGTCGGAAACAACCTCGCCAGCCGACTCGGCCGCGGCAGTGCCCCAACAGCGGTGAGTGTCTCCTTCGTCACGGATCCGAGCCTGCCCGGGCGGATCGATGCCCTCACCCGGCGCTATGAGGTCTATCTGACGGATCTCGGGGTCGAGGAGCGGGATCGGACCTCACGCCAACAGGCCCAGCGCGATCTCGATGCGCAGCGCAAACGCGTTCAGCAGCTGCTCGACGGTCCGGTGCCAGACGACCTGCGACCGCAATTGGAGATCCTGCGGAAGCAGTCGGAAGGGGGAGCCCCGCAGGATCTGCCTCGCCTTGCTGAGACGCTTCAGCAGCGCTTTTCGCAGATTGAGCCGCGTGTGCGCGAAGCCGAGGCGGTCCAGCGCGCGGTCACGGACAAGAACCGCTTTCTCGTCGAGGGCGAGGCAGGCGATCTCCTGCTTCTCTACAACAGCTCCCCGCGTGCGGTCAGCGTGGTGCGCGGCCTCGACGGCAATCTCGTCTTCGATCCCGAGCGGACCGTCGCCTGCGTCGTACCGGACGTGCCGGCCGATCGCATCGCCCTGGAGCAGCTTGTCGCGAAGGCGCGCAATCTTGGCGCACCGGTCAAGGAAAAACTGGCTCCCTGTTCGAGCACCCAGCAGCAAAGCGCCGATCTCCTCGCTTTTGAGCGCGGTGCCTTGCGCGCGCAGGCAGGGCTGTTCGGCATGATCGCCTCCGCCGTCGATACCGGTGTCTATGCTCTCGGCGGAACGGTGCTGAAATCCGATATCGAGGCGGCGCGGCAGACGGAGGGGATCCGGGCTGCGGAGGCCGAAAGTGAGGTCGCCCGCGGTACCTCGAACGGTCTCGCCATCCTTGCATTCGGCAATGGGTCCCGCACGATCTGCCGGATCGCGACCGGCGACAAGGCACTCCATGATGGACTTCTGCAGCCCTACGACGCCTTGCTAAAGGCCGAGCTACGCGGCGCAACGACCACGGTGGCGTCGACCGCCGATGGGGCGTTCCTGTCGATCAAACGCGGTCAGTGCGGAGCCGTCTACGGCACGGCCAAGGACCAAGCTCTCCTAGCGAAGGGGCTTGCCCGTGACGGCATCACATACCGCTACCTGCCGATCTGGATCACCCCGGACGCGGTCGCCAAAGCGCAGAGCGCGCTGGCTGATCAGGATGCTGTCCAACGCCGCGCCCGCGAGCAGGACGAGCGTCAGCGTGAACGGGATCAGGCCGAGCGTAGCCGGAACGCGCTCGTCGAGCGCCTGCTGCGTGATCAGACCGAAGCCGAAGCCACCCTCAAGGGCGGCATCCCGCAGGATCTGCAGACGTTCCTCAGCGGATTCATCGCCGAGGTCACTTCGATCACGGCCGAAACGCCAGATGCCCGTTTGAAGGAACTCACCGAGGCATATGCTGGAAAGCGCGGTCGCATCGACGCGGCGGCAAAGCTTGCCCGAGCGATCACCGCCAAAAGCCGCTTCCTCATGGAGGGCGGACGCGGCGACCTGATCGTTCTGTACAATGACAGCGGTAAGGCCCCATCCGTCGTGCGCAACCTGCGCGGCGAACTCGTGTTCGAGGACGGGCGGGGGGCCGCGTGCCTGTACCATGCGGCCCTGTCGGACGTTTTTCTCAACCGTCAGATCCGCGACCGCAGTGCGGCTCTCGGAGCCAAGCTCGAACTGCCGCTCTCGACCTGCGGCGCGAACAGCCTCGCGCAGCAGGATCTGATCATCGCCGAGCGCGAACGTCTCCTGCGCGAGCCCGTGGACCGGGTGATCACCCTCGTCGAGGCCGTGAATGGCAACCTGTTTGCCAAGCTTGACGTCCTCGATGCCGGCGCGCTCGCCTCCGTCCGTCAGGCGGAGGCTGCCAAGGCCAACGAGATCGAGGCCCTGGTGCGCGAGCGCAAGGGCGACGGCTTCGGTGTGGTCGGCGTGCCCAACAGTTCAAGCGTGCTCTGCCGGGTCGCCCCCGAGAAGGCCGAGGCGCATGCGGCGATCCTCACCCGCCTCTCAGACCGGATCGGCGACGAGCTTCCCGGCCAGATCGTCGTCACACCGACTTCGGCCGATGGCGCGTTCATCGCGATCAAACGCGGCGAATGCGGCGCGGTCTACGCCGCATCGGCAGATCTTGCGACGATCACCGCCGCCATGACCCGGGACGGCATCGGCCACCGCTACCTGCCCCTGTGGATCGAACCGACCGAGGTCTCCCAAACGCAAAGCGACATCGATCAGGGCAAGACTCGCACCGCCCAGGAGCAGTTCAAGCGTCAGCGCGAACTGGACGAGCGGCGGCAACTCGACAGCGCCAAAGCCAACGAGGAGGGTGTCCGACGGGCTGCTCAGGAGCGTGCCCTGCGGGTCCAATACGGTGAGCGGGCACGCTTCTTCGAGCAGGCCCTTGGCGAGGAAGCGCAGGCCTTCGCAACCGGCGAGCGCCCCGTGGGATTCACGGGACGCTATCCCAAACTCGCGCAACATTATCAGGACCAGCGCGATGACCGCTGGGAGTTCATGTCGTCCGAGACGCGGATCCTCGATTACGGCACCGCCCTCTACAAGGACCGTCCCTTAGAGACCGCCCTGGCGACGACGCGCATCAAGATGCGAAACCGCATCAAAGGCGAGTACCAGGACGTCTGCTACGTGACCGGCTACGTCAACGATGCAGAGTTCGGCCTCATGCGGGACCCGTTCGGCGAGAGCTGCGACGAAGTCGGTCCTAAACTTGCCCGCTACAAACAGGGCGAACGCTTCTCGAGCCGGTGGATCGTACAGTGAACGGTGAGACGATCGAACCCGCCGTGGACATCGGTGTCGCGGACACCGTCCAGGTCGCTTGCTCAGCCACGGAGCATGTCAGCCTCGCGTACTACGAGAACGCGATTCCCGTAATCCGCGAGATCGTGATCACGAACGCGTCCGAAGAGGACCTCACTGATCTGCGGCTGCAGATCGAGAGCCGGCCTGCCGTAGTGCAGCCTCTGACCCTGCGCATCGATCGCATTCCGGCGGGCTCAAACCATCACATCGAGACCCCCGATATCCGCCTTGATGCAGCACTGCTCGCCGGCTTCACCGAGGCGAGCCGGCTCGAACTGACGACGATCCTGGAGGATGCGGCCGGCGAACGCGCGCGGAGCGTGGCTGAAATTCGCCTGCTTCCCCCCTCTCACTGGGGGGGCGGTCGCAGTGCGCCGGAACTGCTGGCGGCCTTTGTGCGGCCGAACGATCCGGCAGTGGACGTCGTCCTGCGCGATGCCGCCACGAAGCTCGGCGAAGCCGGCCGCGAATCTGGTCTGAACGGCTACACGACGCAGAAGAAGGCCCGTGCGTGGGAGCTCGCCGAGGCGATCTGGGCGGCCATCGCCGATCGTCGTATCGCCTATGTCCTGCCGCCGGCGAGCTTCGAGCAGGCCGGTCAGAAGGTGCGCGGTCCGAGCGATGTCCTGGAACGCAAGGTCGGCACCTGCCTCGATCTCTCCCTGCTCTACGCCGCCTGCCTCGAACAGGCAGGGCTGAACCCGGTGCTGGTGCTCACGACCGGCCATGCCTTCGTCGGCGTCTGGCTGCAGGATGACGACTTCGCGAACGCGACCGTCGATGACATGCAGCTGCTCCGCAAGCGGCGTGACCTCCAGGATCTGGTCTTCGTCGAGACGACGCTCCTTACTTCCGATCCACCGGCGACGTTCAAGATCGCTACGACGCGTGGGAGTGTTCAGGTCGAGGACGACGCACCGGCGGCGCTCGAGATTGCCATCGATGTCCGACGCTGCCGCCGGCGCGGGATCCGTCCAATGGATCTCGGCGGCGGGAAAACGACGGACCTCGCGCCCGCGCCGACGATCCCCCTGAACCAGACGCTGTCCGCGCCGCCGAGCTTCGAAGAGGAAGCGCGCGCCTCGGTCGACGAGGCCCCCGAGACCCCGGTCGGACGCGTGGAGCGCTGGAAGCGCAAGCTCCTCGACCTGACGCTGCGCAACAAATTGCTGAACTTCAAACTGGGCAAAGGCTCCGTCAGCCTTGAATGCGTCTCCCCGGGAGCGTTGGAAGATGGCCTTGCGGCGGGGACCGAGTATCGCCTGAAGCCACTCTCGGACGTGCTGACCGGATCCGACGAGCGCAGCGCCGATCTCTACGCCCGACGCCACCACGACGACGGCCGCCGCAGCTATCTTGAGGCAGCCCTCGCCCGAAAGGAGATCTACACGACCTCGACCGAGGCCGATCTCGATCGTCGCCTGCTCGACCTCTACCGGCTTGCCCGCAACGGCTTCGAGGAGGGCGGAGCCAATATCCTCTTCCTCGCTATCGGCTTCCTATCGTGGACCAAGAAAGAGGGCGAGGCCGCCTATCGCGCCCCGTTGCTCCTCGTCCCTGTCACCCTCAAGCGATCGAGTGTGCGCGCCGGTTTCAAGCTCGCTCTCCACGACGACGAGGTGCGAATCAACCCAACCCTGCTGGAGATGCTGCGCGAGGACTTCAAGCTGCGCATGCCGGAGTTGGAGGGGGATCTTCCCAGGGACGGGGCTGGGTACGACGTCGACGGCATCTTCCGAATTGTCCGCCAGCACGTGAAAGAGCTGCGTGGCTGGGAGGTCGTGCCGGAGGTTGTGCTCTCCGCCTTCTCCTTCACCAAGTACCTGATGTGGAAGGACTTGGTCGACCGGGCGGAGGTTCTGAAGCGCAACCCCGTCGTGCGCCACCTCATCGAGACGCCCAAGCATTCCTACGGCGACGGCACGCCGTTCCCCGAGCCGACCCGGCTCGACCGGGAGCATCCGCCGGAGACCGTCTTCGCTCCGCTCTCGGCCGATTCCTCGCAACTCTCGGCGGTCCTCGCGGCCGCCAGCGGCAAGGACTTCGTGCTGTTCGGGCCGCCCGGTACCGGCAAGAGCCAGACGATCGGCAACATGATCGCCCAGTGCCTCGCGCAGGGGCGTACCGTGTTGTTCGTCTCGCAGAAGACCGCTGCCTTGGAGGTCGTGCAGCGCCGCCTGCAGGAAATCGGCCTCGGCGACTACTGCCTGGAGGTCCATTCGACCAAGGCACAGAAATCGGCCGTGCTCGGACAGCTGCGCCGGGCCTGGCACGAGCGCTCGACCCCATCGCAGGGCACCTGGGACGCGGCGACGAGCGAACTCGCGAGCCTGCGCGAGGAACTTAACGCCCTCGTGAACGCCCTGCATCGGCGGCGCGAGAACGGGCTCTCTGCCTATGAGGCCTTCGGTCGTGTCATAGCGGCCGGAGGTGCCGAGACGCCGCTCGTCCTCACATGGCCGGATCACCTTGCCCACGACGACACGACGCTCGCCAACCTGCGCGCGGCTTGCCGAGAGCTTCGTCCCGTCCTCGCGTCCGTCGGGTCGCTGCTGGATCACCCGCTTCAGGGTGTCGAGGCCACCCAGTGGTCGCCGGTCTGGCGCGATGACATGGGCGTTGCGATCCGGGCCGTGGAGCAGACGCTCGGCGCGCTCCGGGTCAGCGGCCAGGCCTTCGCCGCGGCGATCGGGTTACCTTCCCTGCTCTCGACCTACGCCGGCACGCGCGGACTGGTGGTGCTCGGCAACTACCTCATGCGGTCGGAAGCGTGCTGCGGGGCCGCCTTCCTCGCCGACGGAGCCGGCGACCTGCGCCGGGCCGTCGCCGCGCGCGAGCGCTTCCAGGCCACGAAGGCCCAGCTGCTCGGCCGGCTCAACGGCCAATACGGTCCAGGCATCCTGGATCAGAATCTGAGCGCTCTGCTGGCCGAGTGGGTCGCCGCACAGGGGGCGAACTTCCTGGTCAAGGGCGGCAAGCTGAGGAGGGTGTCCGCCCAGCTTCAACCCTACGCGGAGGGGCCACTGCCAGCCGATCTCGGGCCGGATCTCACGGGTTTGATTGAAGTCGCCAAGCACGTGAAAGCCGGATGTCTGGAAGAATTGATCCTTTCCCGGCTCGGGTTGCCGTGGAGCAATCCGGACTGCCCGGCGTCCGAGTTCGCCTCGGCCATCATCTGGGCCGAGAAGGTCGAGCAGCTGCTCGATATTCTCGGGCCCCTGTCCCTTGGGATTGACGGCTTGCGCGATCATCTCGTTCAACTCGTCGAGCGCCAAGGCCGCGCCCTCGCCGAGGGCGGCCGCATCGCGCAGAGCTACAGCGCCTTCGCTCAGGATCGTGTGAGGGCGAACGACGCGATGAAGGCGCTCGGCCTCCTGGCCGGTCGCGCCGATCCCGAAGAGCCGTTGGCCGCCGAAGCCGATTGGATCGAACAGAGCCTCGCACGCGCCCTGCGTTGGGGCTCGGGATTGGCGGGGCGAGCCCAGGGGTGGTGCGCTTGGCAGGCCGCAGCCCAGAACGCCCGCCAGACCGGTCTCTCACCGCTGATCGATGCGCTGCAAGAGGGGCGTGTTGCCCCCGACCGCGCCGAGACCGCCTTCAAGACTATCTATGCGCGCTGGTGGATCGACCGTGTTGTCAGCCACGACCCGGTACTTCGGCGCTTCCTGCCAGAGCGGCACGAGGATGCCATCCAGCGCTTCCGCGCCGCCGATGCCCGCGTCACCGAGCTCTCGAAGCAGGTCGTCCGCTCGCGCCTTGGTGGCGGCATTCCAGGGGCGACCACCTTCGGAGCCGATCCGGAATGGGGCACGCTCTCGCACGAGCTGACCAAGAAGACGCAGCACATGCCGCTGCGCAAGCTGTTCGGCCGGATGCCGACGGCGCTGACCAAGCTCACCCCTTGCGTGATGATGAGCCCGCTCTCGATCGCGCAGTACCTGCCGCCCGACAAGGAGCCGTTCGACGTCGTCATCTTCGACGAGGCCTCCCAGATCTCGCCGTGGGACGCCATCGGCGCGCTCGCCCGGGCGAAGCAGGTCGTCATCGTCGGCGATCCCGAGCAGTTGCCGCCGACCAACGTCGGTGACCGTGGCGTCGACGACATCGAGGATGGGAGCGACGTCACGGATCAAGAATCGATCCTCGACGAATGCCTCGCCGCCAACATCCCTCGGCGGAACCTCGCTTGGCACTATCGCAGCCGCCACGAGAGCCTGATCGCCTTCTCGAACAGCCGCTACTACGGCGGCCGGCTGGTCACGTTCCCGTCGCCGGTAACCGACGACCGGGCTGTCCGGCTCACCCTCGTGCCGGATGGGGTCTACGAACGAGGAGCGGGCCGCGTGAACCGCCCCGAGGCCCGCGCCGTCGTTGCCGAGATCGTGCGTCGCCTGCGCGAGCCGAGCTTCGCCGAGGAGCGGCGCTCGCTCGGCGTGGTCACCTTCAACGGCGAGCAGCAGCGCCTGATCGAGAACCTCCTCGATGAGCAGCGGCGCTCATACCCCGAACTGGAGCCGTTCTTCGACAAGGACCGCTGGCACGAACCCGTGTTCGTGAAGAACCTCGAGAACGTGCAGGGCGACGAGCGCGACGCCATCATTTTCTCGGTCGCGGTCGGGCCGGACCCGAGTGGGCGTCCGGTCACCACGGTGTCGTCGCTCAACAGGGACGGCGGTCACCGCCGCCTGAACGTTGCGATCACCCGCGCCAGGCGCGAACTCGTGGTGTTTGCGTCGCTCCGCCCCGAGCAGATCGATCTCGGTCGCACCCGGGCGCAGGGCGTGCGCGACTTCAAGCACTTCCTCGAATTCGCCGATCGCGGCGCGCGGGCGCTGGCCGAAGCCTTCGCGCCGACCGGTGGCGATGTGGAATCACCGTTCGAAGCCGCCGTGATGGCGGGGCTCCAGGCAAGAGGCTGGACCGTCCACGCGCAGATCGGCGTATCCGGTTTTCGGATCGACCTCGGCATCGTCCACCCCGACGCCCCCGGACGATATCTCGCCGGCGTCGAGTGCGATGGCGCGACCTACCACAGCTCAGCCACGGCCCGGGACCGAGACCGCCTACGCGAGCACGTGCTGACCGATCTCGGGTGGCGCATCCGCCGAGTGTGGAGCACCGAGTGGTGGATGGACGCCAAGGGCGCGCTCGCCAAGCTCGATCAGCGCTTGGTCGAGGATCTCGAAGCCGATCGCGCCAAGGCCGCGGCGGCAGCGCTAATCGACGTCGCTGTCGAACCCGAAGTCGTCGAGCAAGACCGCGAGGAGCCGACGGCGGAGCCTGAAGTCGCTCCACCCGTCGTCGAGATGCCGAGCGAGCCCGCGAACGACCCGGCCCCTGTCACCGACGCCATTCCGCAGCGCCTTTACGCCGATCAGGCCCTGCCGGTCGCGTTGCCGGCCCCAAGGCTGGCAGTCGAGGATGACGTGCGGGACTACAGAATGGCGGATCTGAATGATCTCGGCCGACCGGTCGAACCGGGCCGGTTCTACGATGCGTCCTACCGACCGGCGCTTAGCGCCATGGTCGACCATGTCCTCTCTGTGGAAGGCCCAATCTACGAGGAACTGCTTATTCGCCGCGTCGCCCGCGCTCACGGCATTCAGCGGGTCGGCCCGCTTGTCCGTGACGCCATCGCCAGCCAAGTCGATGCATCCGTCGCGCGAACCGAGGATGATGGACGCCCCGTGCTCTGGCCGCGTGGTGAGGAGCCCCGCATGAGCTATCCTCACCGCCCGGCCGATGCGGCTGTCCGCAGTCACGCCGATACGCCGATGCCGGAACTCGTCGGGATCGCGATAACCCTACCGTCCAATGCCTCGGAAGCCGAGCGCGCCAGGATGATCGGCCAGCGCCTCGGGTTGTCACGTATCGAATCCGCCGCGCGGGCTCGGTTCGAGAAGGCAAGCGAACTCGCCCGCCAATCAGCCTCATCGTGAGATGGGGATGCGCGTTGGCATCGTCACCGCTCTGGTTCTGCTAAGCAGCTTTGAGCCTGCGCTTGCGCAAGGCGTGCAGGACGATCCGCGCCGAAGGCGGCTCGTCCTGCCTTCGGTTCGAGAGGCGACCGACTGCATCGCGCGTGAATCGCTGAACGAACCAGGCATCGAGGATGCAACACGACCTGGCCAGTTCCGAGCCGCCCTTGCTCCGCCTATGCGCCGCTGCGCCGACGACGTGGACGCGATGATCGCGGCTCACGATCAGGTCTACTATCCGGGCTACGGCGAAGCTTTTTTTTCAAGGTCCGTATCTGCAGGATCTCGTCCGGGCCATCCAAAAGCGTATCGGCCCCGAACTAGCGCGTCGTGCTTCCGAAGCTGCAGACCGTGCCGCAGCTGCGCAACAACCAAGCACGAGCCTTCAAACCACTCAGAACGTCCCTAAGCCTCTCTATCAGATGATGGAGCAGGCTACCTCGGCGTTCTCGTCGACGCGAGGGAGGTGAAGCGCCTGGTGCAGGGCGCGCCTCTCGACGGACTCACGGCGCGTGCCATTGAAAAGCGGCTTGGGACAAGCACGAAGGTTGTGGTCGGGCTTATTGAAAAAGGCTACCTTCCGACGCGGACCTGCATCAATCCCATCAACCGATGCCCAGTTCAAATCGTTGACAATGCGGTCTTCAACGCATTCGATAAGAAATACATTCTGTTATCGGAGATGGCAGAAATCTTTGAGACCATACCGGTTGTCATGATGCGAAAACTTGAAGATGCTGGCATCGCACCTGCCATCCAGAGAGATGAGGTCGGAGCGACGTTCTATTTCCGGGAACATCGGCAATAGACATAAATCTTATTCGAAATCCCAGAATACCGTTACAAGGCTCCGAGAAAATCGGGGCCTTTTCTTTTTAAAAAACAGAAATGATGCAGGTCGGATAGCCATTTTATGCTGCGATAATAGCAGGATTATCCTGTCATCGTAGCAGGTTTTTGCTGACAATTTTGGGTGCCAATAGCAATCAGAGCCAATTCCACATCAATGAAATCAACGACTTAGCAGGCTGTTTCGGAAATGATATGGTGCTCGTCACGTGACTGGTGCGGAAGGAATCGATGTTCGTCCGCGTTACCAGGAACGGTGTCAGCGACGGTGAGCGATGTGTGTCCGCTGCAACCATGACAAGGCAGGCCGTCCGGGTCGGACGGCCTGAATGGGAAACGTGTGAGTCCAAACACCGCCGAGACCAATATCGGAACAGTGCCCTCTCGGGTTCGATCGTTTGGGGTAGGCGGTGTGGTTCGGGTGTGATTCAGGGGATCGGCGTCTGAGGGAGGCGTGCGATGCCTTCAGCGCTCAGCTCTCACGTGAGGGCAGGTTCGGATGCGGTCGCAGCCCGGTCGCGTACGCCCACGGCCTCCGCCAGCAGTTCGGCCACGAGGTCGGCCTGGGAGACGATGCCGACGAGCCGATCGTCCGGACCGACGACCGGCAGGTGTGATAGGCCGTCATCGGACATCCACGGCACGAGGTCGGCGATAGGCGTGTCGGCGCGGACGGACCGGACGGGGCTGGTCATGATGTCCTCGACGCTGCCGTGCGGGGCGCGGCCACGGGCCAGGGTGAGGGCGAGGCGCCGCGCGACCCCGAGCCGCGGGCCGGGCCGCTCCCACACGGTCTTGTCGAGGAGGTCCGTCTGCGTGACGATCCCGAGGATGCGAGCGCCTTCGTCGGTCACCGGCAGCGCTTTGACGCGGTGGTGGCGCAGGAGGCCGAGGGCTTCGTGCAGGGGCGCTTGCGGCGCCACGGCGATGACGTTGCGGGACATGATGGCCGCGCAGGTGATCGGGCCGGCGGCACGCCTCCGATACCCTTCGAGCTGAACTCGCCCCAGGATCGCCGCGAGGTCGTCGCGTGCCACATCCAGGACGCCATCATACGCGGCGAGGACCGCGTCCAGATCTGCGTGGGTGACGCTCCGGGTGGACGGCGCTGGATCGGCGGTGCCGTGCCCGGGGGCGGCCCGGTGCGGATAGGCCCGTCCGGTGAGGTTGTTGAACACGATCGCGACGGCGAGGATCGCGACCGAATTGGCGCCCACGGGCCATAGGACGAAACCGTAGCCGAGGTCGTGGATGGCCGGGCCGCCGAGTACCGCCGTGAGGGCGACGGCGCCGCTCGGCGGGTGAAGGCAGCGCAGGGTCGTCATCAGGGCGATGGCAGTGCCGATCGCCACCGCCGCCGCCGCGAGGGGATCCGGGATCGCGGCCGCGGCCGTGACGCCGACGAGGGCCGCGACACCGTTGCCACCGAGGATCGACCAGGGTTGGGCGAGCGGGCTCGCCGGGACGGCGAAGAGCAGAACCGCCGAAGCGCCCATGGGGGCGATGAGCACCGGCAGCACCGCGTCGGCTCCGAGGGCGAGGCGGGCGATCAGCCCCGTGACCAGGATGCCGACGAGGGCACCTGCCGCCGCACGCAGGCGCTCGCGCCGGCTCGGCGGCGGAGTGTCCGGCAGGAGCTGACGCAGGAACTGTCGCATCGTCGGAGCGGGCCTCGGCGTTCTATTTAGGCGGAAGGCTGCCGACCGATTCGTAGCGGAAGAGCGTGGCGCGGCAATCGGGGCCGAGCGTGACCGGTGTGATCACGACGCGCACGGCGCGCCCCGGGGCGCGCCGATTGGTTGTCAGGCGAAGGCCGATCCTAGACGGCGCGAGCCTGATGCAGGTGCTCGATCTGCTGCTGGGTGTAGCCGAGGTCGAGCAGCACTTCGTCGGTGTGCTCGCCGAGCAGCGGCGAGGCCTTGATGTCGACGCTCATGTCCGAGAACTTGATCGGGCTGCCGACGGTCAGGTACGAGCCGAGCTTCGGGTGCTGCACCTCGACGACGGTGCCGCTGGCGCGGAGCGACGGATCGACGGACAGTTCCTTCATCGACAGGACCGGCGAGCACGGGATATCGAACTTGCGCAGGATGTCGACGGCCTCGAACTTGGTCTTGTCGGCGAGCCAGGCCTCGATGACCGCGAACACGTCGAAGATCTTGTCCTGACGGGCGCGGGCGGTGTTGTAGGCCGGATCATCGATCCACTCCTCCTTGCCGATGGCCTTGCAGATCGGCGCCCAGGCATGACCCTGGATGGTGAAGTAGATGTAGGCGTTGGGGTCGGTCTCCCAGCCCTTGCACTTGAGCACCCAGCCGGGCTGGCCGCCGCCGCCGGCGTTGCCGCCACGCGGCACCACGTCGGTGAATTCGCCGTGGGGATATTGCGGGTATTCCTCGAGGTAGCCCAGGGCATCGAGGCGCTGCTGGTCGCGCAGCTTCACCCGGCAGAGGTTGAGCACCGAATCCTGCATCGACACGGCGACCTTCTGGCCGGTGCCGGTCTTGTTCTTGTGGTGGAGCGCCGTGAGGATGCCGATGGCGAGATGCATGCCGGTGTTGGAATCGCCGAGCGCGGCGGCGCTGACGGTGGGCGGCCCATCCCAGAAGCCCGTGGTGGAGGCAGCACCCCCGGCGCACTGCGCCACGTTCTCGTAGACCTTGAGGTCTTCGTAATGGTGACCGTCCGAGAAGCCCTTCACCGAGGCGAGGATCATGCCCGGGTTCAGCTCCTGAATGCGCGCCCAGGAAAAGCCCATGCGATCGAGGGCACCGGGGCCGAAATTCTCGACCATCACGTCCGACTGCCGGATCAGCGTCTCGAGGACTTCCTTGCCCTCGGGCGTCTTGGTGTCGAGGGTGAGCGAACGCTTGTTCGAATTCAGCATGGTGAAGTAGAGGGCGTCGGCATCCTCGACGTGGCGCAACTGCGTGCGGGTCACGTCGCCGGAGCCCGGCCGCTCGACCTTGATCACGTCGGCGCCGAACCAGGCGAGCAATTGCGTGCAGGCGGGTCCGGCCTGGACGTGGGTGAAGTCGATGATCTTGATACCCTCGAGCGGCTTGCTCATGGTGGCGTTCTCCCTGATCGGTCGGTGACGGACACGCTGGTCTGTTGAAAGGCCCGCTTTGCTGCGGGTCTGGTGTTGGCCTTGGCGGCTTGTGGCCCGGTCAGGCCGTCTCCACCGCGCCCTGGGGCAGGACACGGGATTCCAGTTCGGCGACGCGGCGGCGCAGGTCGCGCTCCTCGGTCCAGCGCCGCGTCTCGTCGCGGATGATGGCGGCGATGCCCGTCACCGCGCCGTCGGGGCGGTGCAACAGCCCCACCGTGAAGGCGATGGAGAGGGCATGGCCGTCCTTGTGGATCGCCGGAACCCGTAGAACGTCGGCGCCGTACTTGGTGATGCCGGTCCGCATGGTCTCGAAGTAGCCGTCCCAGTGGCGCCGGCGCTGGCGCTCCGGGGTGATGAGATCGAGGGACTGGCCCATCGCCTCCGCGGCCGTGTGGCCGAAGATACGCGTGGCGGCGGCGTTCCAGACCACGATGGCGCCCGACGGATCGGACACCACCACGGCATCGCCGATGGCTTCCACCAGACCGAGGACGTCGAACGCCTGTGCGGGGGCTCCGCCGGGATCGGCCATCGTTCAGCGCGTGCTCAGGGTGTCTTCGCTGCGCAGCACCACAGACGTTCGCAAGTGCAGCAAGGACGGAACGAAGTGGCGTCGAGGGATCGTCACGCGCATGATCGGTTCCTCCGGGCTTTGATTCGACATCGACGGCAACGAGAGCCGCAACGACAGTCTCCTGGGCGTGACGAGGACTTGCTTTTTCTGTCCGCCCGTTGTTGGTATTTGGTATGCCAAGCATTTCGGACTGTCAACCGACCATCCTGCCCGCCTCGGAGGAGCTGTCCTGCTCTCCTGCACTCGCGGGCGCCAAAGCGCCGCTCGGTCCGGCAGCGTCAGCGGGTTCGGCCGCCGTCGACGCGGCGGCCGGCCGTGGTCCAGGCATTCGGATCACCCAGGACGCGGCCTATCGCTTCACCGTGGATTTCGGTGGCCTCGCCGCGGTCCTGTCCGTCGACGAGGCGCCCCCCGCCGGTGAGGGGTTCGGTCCTTGCCCGGAACAGCTCCTCGTGGCGGCGGTCTCGAACTGCCTGTGCGCCTCCATGGTGTTCGCCCTCGGCAAGTTCCGCCAGGAGGCGGGCGGCGTGGCGGCGGATGCCCATTGCCGGATCGTGCGAAACGCCGAAGGGCGCCTGCGGATCGGCGGAATCGAGGTCGCCATCGCGCTGGGCGCATCGGCCGAGGCTATGCCGCGCCTCGACCGGGTGCTGGAGCAGTTCGAGCGCTTCTGCACCGTGTCGCAGAGCGTCGAGGCCGGAATTCCCGTGGCGGTGACCGTCGCGGACGGCACCGGGCGGCGCCTGCGCTGACACCGAATCGAGATTACAGCGAAGGGAAACATCAGCGATGCCCGAGACCGACCGCTCACGCGCCGAGGCACCCGAAGACCTTGCCCGCCTCTTCCATGCCCGCGCCAATGCGGGTGATGTCGAGGGTCTGGTCGCCCTCTACGAACCCGAGGCCGTCGTGGCGGCCGGCGCCGTCGTGGCCACGGGCCATGCCGAGATCCGGACGTTCTACGCCGACCTGCTTGCGCGCAAATCGAACTTTCCGGCCGTCGAGGCCCTGCCGGCTCTCCGCAACGGCGACCTCGCCATGACCTTCGCGCGCCTGCCCAATGGGCAGATCTCCGTGGAGACGGCGCGCTTGCAGGCCGATGGCGGCTGGCTCTGGGTGATCGACCAGCTCAAGATCAAACCCCTCACCCCGGCGGACGCCGCATGACCCGGACTCTCGCCGGTCCGACGGAACCCGACGCCGTCGTCCTCGCGCCGGAGCTCACAGGGCGACTCGGCTTCGCCCATCGCCTGGCGACGACGACGCCCCTGCCGCCCGGCCGGCATGCCCTCGGCCTGTTCGACAATCGTGACGCTGTTCTAGTGGTGCCCGAGGGGTTGGCGCCCGGCCGACCCGTGCCGTTGGTGGTGCTGTTCCACGGCGGCGGCGGCAGCGCGGAGCGGATCCTGCCGATGCTCGAGGCCCATGCTGCGGCGGAGGGGTTCCTGCTGCTGGCGCCCCAATCGCTGTTCCCGACCTGGGATCTCGTGATCGGCGGCCACGGCCCGGATCGGGAGCGCCTGTCCGTGGCCCTGGCGGCGGTGGCGGCGCGGTTTCCCCTCGATCCGGCGCGGCTCGTCTTCGCGGGGCATTCCGACGGCGGCAGCTACGCCCTGTCCCTCGGCCTCGCCAACGGCGACGTGGTCACCCACGTCGTCGCATCCTCGGCCGGGTTCCTGTCCGTACACCTGCAGGTCGGTGCGCCCCGGATCTTCGTCTCCCACGGCACACGCGACGAACAGATCCCCATCGACCGCAGCGCCCGCGTCCACGTCGCACGCCTGCGTGCCGCCGGCTACGCCGTGACGGCGGTCGAGTATGACGGCCCGCACGCCCACCAGCCGGAGATCGTCGCCCAGGCGGTGGCTTTCCTTCGCGCAACGGTGGAAACTTGAGCTGCTAGGCTCGTCAGGACCGCAACCGTGAAACGGCCTCCTCCGCCCGTAGGCCGGCGAGGTCGGCTGGTGCGACGGCATCGAGCGGCTCGGGGAAGGGAGCCGGGTCGGGACGGCAGAACGCCAACGTATAACATACGACTTCTAGCTCGACTGTTATATCATTTCAACTAGGAGATTCATTTCAGCAGCGGTGTCAGGCGATGCTGAGACCAGACGCGCATGATCGGCGGCGTCATGGGAGGTTTGGCGATGTCGGATGACGAAGCACTGTATGCGCCAGCGGTCCCACGCAACCGGGAGCCCATCGGCGCGGCTTTGGCTAGCGTTCTGCCGCGCTTCGGCACCGTGCTGGAAGTGGCGAGCGGCACGGGTGAGCACCCTCCACTGGGCGGCGACGTTTCCCCATCTGATCTGGCAGCCGAGCGATCCGGACCCGGTGGCACGGCGCAGCATCGTCGCCCACACCCGCGCGACGGCATGCGCCAATCTCCGTCCCCCGCTGGACCTCGACGTGTCCATGCCGCATTGGCCGATACCCCGCGCCGATGCCATCGTGTGCATCAACATGATTCACATCGCACCCTGGGCCGCGACGCCAGGGTTGATGGCCGGCGCCGTCCGCTTGCTGCCGCCGGGCGGGGTACTGGTCCTGTACGGTCCGTTCCGAGAGCACGGAGTACGGCTCGCGGACAGCAACGCCGCCTTCGACGCAGACCTGCGCGCCCGCGATCCGGCCTGGGGGCTGCGCGACCTTTCGGCCGTGACCCGTGCTGCCGAAGCCCACGGCCTCGCCCTCTCCCAGCATGTCGCCATGCCGGCCAACAACCTGTTCGTGGTGTTTCGCAAGGCTGATCCGGCTCGATGAAGCGCCTGGATGCGTGCCGGATCGCACCCTCGCCCTCGAAGGAGAATGAACGTTCATTGACGTGAGAATGAACGTTCATTATACAGATGGGACAAGTAGGAGTTGGTGATGGTCCTTCCCCATCGTGGCCGCTGGCCGGAATTCGACGCCTTGGAGACCGAGGCCCCGTCCGCCGGGCGCCCCGTGGCGCTCCTCCGCGCGGTCTTCACCCCGGCGAACCTCGTGGTGATGGGCACCCTGGCCTTTGGCTGGCTCGCCCTCATCGGCTGGACCGGCGCCGGGCCGGACAGCTGGCAGGCCCGTGTCTGCGCCGACCTCGACCTTCAGCCCCGCGCCTGCGCCATGGTTCAGTCCTCCGGGACGGCCTCGTGAGCGCGGCCCTCGGCACCGTCATCGACGCGAGGAGCGGTCAGGCGGCGCGGCGCGAGCACATCCTCGACGCGGCGGAAGCCTGCTTCGTGCGCAATGGCTTCCACCGCACCACCATGCAGGACTTGGCCCGCGAGGCGGCCATGAGCCCAGGCAACTTCTACCGCTACTTCGAATCCAAGGAGGCGTTGATCCTCGGGTGGGCCGAGCGCGAGCGCGAGCGCGGCGTCGTCCTGGTCGAGAACCTGGAGCGGGCGGGCGACCGGCGCGCGGCCTTCCTGGGCGTCATCACGCAGTATTTCCAGCGGATCACGCGCGAAGCGGCGGTGCTGCGCCTCGACATCTGGTCGGAAGCAACGCGCAACCCGGCCATCGCCGCCATGACGAAGAGCGCCGACGCCGAGGCCCGCGACTGGTTCATCGAAACCCTTGCGGCGCTGGCCACCGACCCGGCCTTCGATCCGCACGCGGTCTACGCAATCCTCGATCCCCTGATGAAGGGGCTCGTCGTCAGCCGGGCCCTGATCCCGGGCTTCGATACGGCCGCTGCGGCGGCGCATCTCCGGGCCACCATCGAGGCCGGTCTTGCCGGCCGCCTCCCTGCCCCATCCCCCTCGGAGCCGACCTGATGATCCCGTTGCGCGCACGGACCCTCGGCGCCGTCCTCCTGTCGTTGTCCGCTGCCGGCCCGGCATCCGCCGACGTGGCCCCCGTGAAGGCCCCGCCCCTCCCCGCCGTCAGTGTGGTCGAGGCCCAGCGTCGCGAGATCGTCGAGACCGTGACGGTCACCGGAACTCTGGTCCCGCGCGACGAAATCCTGGTGACGCCGGAGATCGACGGCACCCGCATCACCGAAGTGCTCGCGGAGGAAGGCATGCGGGTCGAGCGCGGCCAGGTCCTGGCACGCCTGTCCCGCGACCTCATCGACCGGCAACTCGCCCAGCAGAAGGCGCTCATCGACAAGGCGGCGGCCTCCGTGCCCCAGGCCCAGAGCACCATCGAGCAGGCCGAGGCCGCCGAGACGGAGGCCCGCCTGTCCCACGACCGCGCTCGCCAATTGCTCCAGACGGGCAACGGCACCGCCGTGATCCTGGAAGGCCGCACCTCCGTGCTGCGCCAGGCGGAGGGCAAGCTCGCGTTCGCCCGCAACGGCCTCATCATCGCCAAGGCCGAACTCGCCCAGGCGCAGGCCGTGCGCGACGAGCTCGAGCTGCGCCTTGCCCGAACGGAAATCCGTGCCCCGGAGGCCGGCATCGTCAGCCGTCGTACGGCCCGCGTCGGCATGGCGGCCTCCGGGACGGCCGAGCCCCTGTTCCGCCTCATCGCCCGCGGCGAGATCGAGCTCGAGGGCGAGGTCATCGAGACCAGGCTGCCGCAGATCCGGGAGGGCAAGCCCGCCTGGATCGTACTCGGCGACGGCGAGCGGGTGGAGGGCAGCGTGCGCGCCATCTACCCGGAGGTCGACAAGGCGAGCCGGCTCGGCAAGGTTCGGGTGCGCCTCGACGCCGACTCGCGCCTGCGCATCGGCACCTTCGCGCGCGGCGGCGTCGAACTCGCCCGCACCCGCGACGTCACCGTGCCCCAGGCCTCCATCCTTTACGGCGCCGATCGGCGCAGTACCGTGCTGGTCGTGACGGGCGACCGGGTCGAGTCCCGCGTGGTCCGCACCGGCCTGTCCGACGACGACAGCATCGAGGTCCGCCAGGGCCTCGCAGAGGGCGAGCAGGTGGTCGCCCGCGCCGGCTCCTTCCTGCGAGACGGCGACCGCGTGCGCCCCATCGCGGTCGCCGGCCCGGCCGCCCTCGTGGCGGCGACGCCTTCGCCGCTGGCCACCGCCGAGGCCGGCGTTCCGTAGGGTCGCAATACCTCGATCCGGCCTGCGACCACGAACCTGCCTGAACGCATGCCGTATTCTCTCGCAGAAGCACCCTGACCGATGCGCCTGAACATCTCGGCTTACGCGATCCGCAAGCCCATCGGCCCCCTTGTCCTGTTCCTCGTGCTCATCGTCCTCGGCCTCGTCAGCTTCCGAGGCCTCGCCGTCACGCGCATGCCCAACGTCGACGTGCCGATCGTCTCCGTGGCGATCACGCAGGCCGGCGCGGCGCCCTCCGAGCTGCAGACCCAGGTGACGAAGTGGGTCGAGGATTCCATCGCGGGCGTGCGCGGGGTCAAACACATCACCTCCTCGATCACCGAGGGCTCATCCGTCACCACCGTCGAGTTCCGCCTCGAGGTGAACACCGACCGGGCCGTCAACGACGTCAAGGACGCGATCTCCAAGATCCGCATCAACCTGCCGCGCACCATCGACGAGCCGGTGATCAGCCGCGTCGAGATCGCCGGTCTGCCGATCCTGGTCTACGGCGTCACCGCCCCCGCCATGCTGCCGGCCGACCTGTCCTGGCTGGTGGAGGACAAGATCGCCCGCACCCTCCAGGGGGTGAAGGGGGTCGGCGGCGTCGAGCGCGTCGGTGGCGTCGCCCGCGAGATGCGCGTGGTGCTCCAGCCCGACCGGCTCTTGGCGTTGGGCATCACGGCGGCGGACGTGAATCGGCAGCTGCGCATCACCTCCGCCGACATGGCGGGCGGGCGCGGCGAGGTCGGCGGACGTGAGCAATCGATCCGGACGCTTGCCGCCTCCCGCACCCTGCGAGACCTCAAGGCGACCTCCATCGTGTTGCCGGGCGGCCGCAAGGTGCGCCTCGACGACCTCGCCACCGTGGAGGATTCCATCGAGGAGCCGCGTACCTTCGCGCGCTTCAACCGCAATCCCGTGGTGGCGTTCACGGTCTCGCGCGGTTCGGGCGCCAGCGACGCCGAGGTGGCGGCGGCGGTGGAGAAAAAGATTGCCGAATTCGCCACCACCTACCCCGACCTCGTGTTCGAGCAGATCGATTCCTCGGTCTCGGCCACCATCGGCTCCTACGATTCGGCCATGCACACCCTCATCGAGGGCGCGGTGCTCGCCGTCATCGTGGTGTTCCTGTTCCTGCGCGACTGGCGCGCGACGCTCATCGCGGCCGTTGCCCTGCCGCTCTCGGTGTTCCCGACCTTCTGGGCCATGGACGCCATGGGGTTCACCCTCAACGGCATCTCCCTGCTGGCCATCACCCTGGTCACCGGCATCCTCGTCGACGATGCCATCGTGGAGATCGAGAACATCGTCCGGCACATGCGGCTCGGTAAATCGCCCTACCGCGCCGCCATCGACGGCGCCGACGAGATCGGCCTCGCGGTCATCGCCATCACGGCGACCCTCATCGCGGTGTTCGCGCCGGTCTCGTTCATGGGCGGCATCGCCGGACGCTACTTCATCCAGTTCGGCCTCACCATCGCGGTGTCGGTGTTCATGTCGCTTTTGGTGGCACGCCTGATCACGCCGATGTTGGCTGCCTATCTTTTGCGCGATCATGGCCATGCGGAGGAAGCGGAGGGCCCGGTGATGCGGGCCTACGGCCGCCTCGTCGGCTGGTCCGTGCGCCACCGCTTCATCACCCTGATCGTCGGTCTGGCCCTGTTCGCCGGCTCCCTCGCCTCCACGGGCCTGCTGCCCTCCGGGTTCGTGCCGAAGCAGGACATGGCCCGCACCCTGCTCATGGTCGAACTCGCCCCCGGCGCGCGCCTCGCCGACACCATCGCGGCCTCCGACCGGGTGGCGGCGCGCATCCGCGCCCTGCCGGAGGTGGTCTCGGTCTTCGTCGACGGCGGGCGGCAGGTCGGCGGTAAGAAGGAGACGCGCCTCGCGACCTTCATCGTCAACCTGACGCCGAAGAACCAGCGCACGAAGAAGCAGGGCGCCGTGGAGGCCGAGATCTCGGCCCTCATCGCCGAGGAGCCGGACATCCGCTCGTGGGTGCTTCGCGATTCGGGCCAGCGCGATCTCGCCCTCGTGGTCGGCGGCCCCGACACGGCGGTGGTCTCGGAGGTCGCCGCCCGGCTGCAGCGCGACATGGCGGCGATCCCCCACCTCGTCTCGGTGATGTCGACGGCGCCCCTCAACCGCACAGAGGTCCGCATCCGCCCGAAGGAGGGCTCTGCCGCCGATCTCGGCGTCTCCACCGATGCCATAGCGGAGACCGTGCGGGTGGGAACCATCGGGGACATCGGCCTGAACCTCGCGAAGTTCAACGCCGCCGACCGGCAGGTGCCGATCCGGGTGCAACTGCCCGAGAGCGCGCGCGGCACCGTCGCGCGCCTGGAGACCCTCAAGGTTCCGGCCAAGAACAACGCCGCCGTGCCCCTGGCGGCCGTCGCCGACATCGAACTCGGCCAGGGGCCGGGCGCCATCGACCGCTACGACCGCGTGGTCCGCGTCGCCGTGGAGGCCAACATGGAGGGGTCGGATGCGCTGGGCTCCCTCATCGCCCAGGCTCTCGATACCCCGACGGCGAAGAACCTCCCGCCCGGCGTGACCATCCGCCAGACGGGCGACGCCGAGATCATGGGCGAGGTGTTCTCGGGGTTTCTCATGGCCATGGGCGCCGGAATCATGATGGTCTACGCCGTCCTCGTGCTGCTGTTCGGCTCGTTCCTGCAGCCCCTCACCATCCTGTTCTCCCTGCCGCTCTCCATCGGGGGCGCCATCCTGGGCCTGCTCCTGCTCAACATGCCCATCTCCATGCCGGTGGTCATCGGCATCCTGATGCTCATGGGTCTGGTGACGAAGAACGCCATCATGCTCGTGGACTTCGCCGTCGAGGAGATGGCCCGGGGCGTCGACCGGGTCACCGCCATCGTCGATGCCGGCCGCAAGCGCGCCCGCCCAATCATCATGACGACCCTCGCCATGGCGGCCGGCATGGTGCCCTCCGCCATGGCCCTCGGCGTCGGCGGCGAGTTCCGCGCGCCCATGGCGGTAGCGGTGATCTCGGGGCTGATCGTCTCGACCCTGCTGTCCCTGGTGTTCGTGCCGGCGGTGTTCCTGCTCATGGACAGCCTCGGCAACGTCCTCGGCCGCCTCCTTGGCCGTATCGTCGGGGCCCGCGACGAGGCCCCGGACAGCTCCGTCTCCCACGGGGTGTGAGGAGACGGACGACGCGTCTCGAACGAACAACGCGCCTTCGCGGGGTTCCTCGCCCCGCTCGCCTTCGGCATGAACCCTCGCACGAGTGGCGCGGGTTCCTCCCGCTGTCAGGAGCGGGAGCGCGGCGGTTCACCACGCCGGTGGTTGCGATTCTCGGAAAGAGACCGTTCGGATAGGTCAGCGGCGACCGGGGGGATTCCTTTCTCCAGTCCGGTCGGGCTGGCCGACAGTTTGCATACAGTTTCTCGTCCGGGCTCGGCCCACCGAAGGAACCTGTGTGCGCATGATCGATTCAACGACGCGTCGGACCACGCCCGCCCACGCCAAAGGACGCCTTCTCGCGATCACCCTGCTGTCGGGTCTGATGATGCCGGCGGCCCTCGCGCAGGGCGTCCTCAAGATCGGGATGACCGCCTCCGACATTCCGCTGACCACCGGTCAGGCCGACAATGGCGGCGAGGGTATGCGGTTCACCGGCTATACGGTCTATGACGGCCTCATCAACTGGGACCTGTCCTCGGCGACGAAGCCCTCGGTGCTGGCGCCGGGCCTCGCCACGAGCTGGACCGTGGACCCGGTCGACAAGACCAAGTGGACGTTCAAGCTGCGGGAGGGCGTGACCTTCCACGACGGCTCGCCCTTCACCGCCGAATCGGTGGTGTGGAACCTCGACAAGCTCCTCAAGACAGACGCGCCGCACTTCGATCCGCGCCAATCCGCGCAGGGGCGCTCCCGCATCCCGGCGGTGGCAGGCTACCGCGCCGTCGATCCGACCACCCTCGAGGTGATCACCAAGAATCCCGATGCCACCCTGCCCTACCAGATCGCCTGGATCATGATCTCCTCGCCGGCCCAGTGGGAGAAGCTGGGCAAGAGCTGGGATGCCTTCGCCAAGGCCCCATCTGGAACCGGTCCGTGGAAAATGACGTTGTTCGCGCCGCGCGAGCGCGCCGAGATGGTGCCGAACAAGGCGTACTGGGACACGGCGCGGGTACCCAAGCTCGACAAGCTCGTGCTGGTGCCCCTGCCGGAAGCCAACGCCCGCGTGGCCGCGCTCCGCTCGGGCCAGGTCGATTGGATCGAGGCGCCGCCGCCCGACGCCGTGGCGTCGCTGAAAGGCGCCGGCTTTTCCATCGTCACCAACGCCTATCCGCACAACTGGACCTGGCATCTGTCGCGCGTCGAGGGCTCGCCGTGGAACGACATCCGCGTGCGCAAGGCCGCCAACCTCGCCGTCGACCGCGAAGGCATGAAGGAGATGCTCAACGGCCTGATGATCCCGGCGCAGGGCTTCATGCCGCCGGGCTCGGCCTGGTTCGGCAAGCCGACCTTCAAACCGGGCTATGATCCGGAAGCCGCCAAGAAGCTCCTGGCGGAGGCCGGCTACGGGCCGAAGAAGCCCATCGTCACGAAGATCCTCATCGCGCCGTCCGGATCGGGCCAGATGCAGCCCCTGCCGATGAACGAACTCATCCAGCAGAATCTCGCCGACATCGGCATCAAGGTCGAGTTCGAGGTGGTGGAGTGGAACACCCTCATCAACCTGTGGCGCGGCGGCGCGAAGGCGGACATGTCCCGCAACGCCACGGGTATGAATTTTTCGTACTTCATCCAGGACCCCTTCACGGGGTTCATCCGCCATCTCCAATGTAATCTTGCTGCGCCCAACGGCACCAACTGGGGCCATTACTGCGACCCCGAGATGGACAAGCTGTTCGACGCGGTGCGCACCACCTTCGATCCGGCAGAGCAGACCAAGGTTCTGGAGAAGGTCCACGAGAAGTACGTCGACGAGGCCCTGTTCCTGATGGTGGCGCACGACACCAATCCCCGGGCCATGAGTCCGAAGGTGAAGGGCTTCGTCCAGGCGCAGAACTGGTTCCAGGATTTCTCGCCGATCTCCATGGGCAAGTGACCGGAGGCGCATCCATGTCGCCCCCACCCGATCACCTCATCCTGAGGCGCCGGAGCGAAGCGGAGGCCTCGAAGGAGGCCTCCAGCCTCTGTCGAGGCCGTTGGAACCATCCTTCGAGGCCCGCTTCGCGGTCACCTCAGGATGAGGGCTGCGGGCGGGACGGCCCACTCATTGAGGTGTCCCCATGCTGAGATTCATCCTCCAGCGCCTCCTCACCGTCACGCCCGTGGCGCTGGGCGTCAGCGTGGTGTGCTTCCTCCTCGTCCACCTCGCCCCCGGCGATCCGTTGAGCGCCGTGCTTCCGGTGGACGCCACGCAGGAGACCATCGACGCCATGCGGGCGGCCTACGGCTACGACAAGCCGCTGCCCGTCCAGTACGTGATCTGGCTCTGGCACGTGCTCCAGGGAGATCTCGGCATCTCCATCGCCACCGGGCGGCCCGTGGCACAGGAGGTCGGTCGCGCCGTGGTCAACAGCCTGATCCTCGCCTCCGTTGCGACGCTCATCGGCTTCACCTTCGGCATGGTCTTCGGTTTCGTCGCCGGATACTTCCGCAACTCGATCCTCGACCGCCTCGCCTCCGCCGTATCGGTATTCGGGGTCAGCGTGCCGCATTACTGGCTCGGCATGGTGCTGGTGATCGTGTTCTCGGCCCAGCTCGGCTGGCTGCCGCCCACCGGCGCCGGGCCGGACGGCTCGGGCAACTGGCGGCCCGATTTCGAGCATCTGCGCTACATCATCCTGCCGGCCCTCACCATGTCGGTGATCCCCATGGGGGTCATCGCCCGCACGGTCCGGGCCCTGGTGGGCGACATCCTGGCCCAGGATTTCGTCGGGGCGCTGCGGGCCAAAGGCATGAGCGAGTTCGGCGTGTTCCGGCACGTCGTCAAGAACGCGGCCCCCACGGCGCTGGCCATCATGGGCCTGCAGCTCGGCTACCTGCTCGGCGGTTCGATCCTCATCGAGACGGTGTTCGCCTGGCCGGGCACGGGCTTCCTCCTCAACGCCGCGATCTTCCAGCGCGACCTGCCCCTGCTGCAGGGCTCGATCCTCGTCCTGGCGATGTTCTTCGTCGCCCTCAACCTCATCGTCGACGTCGTGCAGACGGCGCTCGACCCGCGCATCGAGAGGGGCTGATGGCACACACGATCGCACCGGCCATCGACATCGCAGGCGGGGCTTCTCCCGCCTCGTCCACCCCCGACGCCTTCGTGGCCTCGCGGGGTTTCTGGGGGCAGGTCGGCCACAAGCTCGTCCGCGATCCCGTGGCGATGGTGGCGGCCTGCATCATCCTCGCCATCGTGGCCGTGGCGATCCTGTCGCCGTGGATCACCCCCATGGATCCGTATCGCGGCTCGATGCTGCGCCGGCTCAAGCCCATCGGCGACGCCACCTACATCCTCGGTTCGGACGAGCTCGGCCGCGACATGCTGAGCCGCCTGATGATGGGCGGGCGCCTGTCGCTGTTCATCGGCGTCACCCCGGTCATCTTGGCCTTCGTCATCGGCTCGGGGATCGGGATCCTCGCCGGCTACGTCGGCGGCTGGGTCAATACCGTGTTGATGCGGACCGTCGACGTGTTCTTCGCGTTCCCGTCCGTGCTCCTCGCCATCGCGCTCTCGGGCGCGCTGGGGGCCGGTGTGTTCAACTCCATCGTCTCGCTGACCTGCGTGTTCGTGCCCCAGATCGCCCGCGTGGCCGAGAGCGTGACCACGCAGATCCGCTCGCGCGACTACGTCGACGCCGCCCGGCTGTCGGGTGCCTCGACGTTCACGATCCTCCGGGTGCAGGTGCTCGGCAACGTGCTGGGGCCGATCTTCGTCTACGCCACCAGCCTCATCAGCGTGTCGATGATCCTCGCCTCCGGCCTGTCGTTCCTCGGCCTCGGGGTGAAGCCGCCGGAGCCCGAATGGGGCCTGATGCTGAACACCCTGCGCACGGCGATCTACGTGAACCCCCTGGTCGCGGCCCTTCCCGGCCTCGCCATCTTCATCGTGTCGATCTCGTTCAACCTGTTCTCGGACGGGCTCCGGTCCGCCATGGAGGTGAAGTCTTGAGCATCCTCACCGGCACCGTTCCGCACGACCGCGACCGGGGCGGCCCGGCCCAGCCCCTGCTCTCCATCGACGGGCTGGTGAAACACTTTCCCGTCAAGAAGGGGATCGGCGGCAAGAAGGCCGTGGTGCGTGCCGTCGACGGCGTCGATTTCAACATCCTGAAAGGGGAGACCCTCGGGATCGTCGGCGAATCCGGCTGCGGCAAGTCCACGACGGCGCGGCTCATCATGGGGCTGATGCCGCACGATGCCGGCGAGTTGCTGTTCGACGGCGAGCGCATCGGCGGGCGCGCCCTCCCCTGGCGGGAGTTCCGCGCCCAGACCCAGATGGTGTTCCAGGACAGCTACGCCTCCCTCAACCCGCGCATGACCATCGAGGGCTCCGTGGCGTTCGGGCCGCGGGTGCACGGCGTGCCGAAACGCCAGGCCATCGAGCGGGCGCGCTCGCTCCTCGCCCGCGTCGGCCTGGAGCCCTCGCGCTTCGCCGCGCGCTATCCGCACGAACTTTCCGGAGGGCAGCGCCAGCGCGTGAACATCGCCCGCGCGCTGGCCCTGGAGCCGCGCATCGTGGTCCTCGACGAGGCGGTCTCGGCCCTCGACAAGTCCGTGGAGGCGCAGGTGCTGAACCTGCTCATGGATCTCAAGCAGGAATTCGCCCTCACCTACCTGTTCATCTCCCACGACCTCAACGTCGTGCGCTTCATCTGCGACCGGGTGGCGGTGATGTATCTCGGTCAGGTGGTGGAGATCGGCCCCGCCGACACCGTTCTGGCCGACCCGGCCCATCCCTACACGGCGGCCCTCCTGTCCTCGATGCCCTCCATGGACCCGGACGCGCGCACCGAGGTGGCACCGCTGGCTGGCGACCCGCCCAACCCCATCGATCCGCCGCCGGGCTGCCGCTTCCACCCGCGCTGCACCCTGGTGGAGGAGGTGTGCCGGACGCGACCACCGTCCCTCGCCCCCGTCGATCCCCAGCACCGCGTTGCCTGCCTCGCCCGCCAGCCGGGCTCCGGCCACTCCGCCGCCCCCACCCTGTCGGTGGCCGCATGAGCCGGCCTCCTCATCACCGAAGGCTGACCGGATCGAGCGCGGCTCCCCTCTCCTGCAAGGAGAGGGACAGGGTGAGGTGTGTGACCTCTTCGGAGATGGATCACACCGCATCCCAATCCTCTCCTTCCAGGAGAGGGAGCCGGTTGCACCCCACGATAGCCCGGAGGGCTCGCCCATGAGCAGCGGACTCGCAAAGGAGCCCGCCGTCGCCATCAGGGGCCTCCGCGTGGTGTTCGGCGGCGTGGTCGAGGCCGTGGACGGGGTCGATCTCACCCTGGAGCGCGGCCGGGCCGTGGCGCTGATCGGCGAATCGGGCTCCGGCAAGAGCGTGACCCTGCGTGCCATCATGCGGCTCAACCCCGAACGCAAGACGCGGATCGAAGGGGAGATCCTGGTCTCCGGCCAGGATGTCATGAGGCTGTCCCCGAAAGCGCTCCGCGCCCTGCGGGGACGCGAAGTTGCGATGATCTTCCAGGAGCCGCTCCTCGCCCTCGATCCGGTCTACACGGTGGGGAAGCAGATCACCGAGGCGATCCGCCAGCACGAGACCATCGGTGCCGAGGCCGCACGCCGGCGGGCCCTCGAGCTGTTCGAACGCGTCCGCATTCCGTCCCCGGAACGGCGCCTCGACGCCTATCCGCACGAGATGTCGGGCGGCATGCGCCAGCGCGCTATGATCGCCCTCGCGCTCGCCTGCCGGCCGCAGGTGCTGCTCGCCGACGAGCCGACCACGGCGCTGGACGCCACGGTGCAGATCCAGATCCTGCTGCTCCTGCGCGAGCTGCAGGCCGAACTCGGCCTCTCGACGCTCTTCGTCACCCACGACCTCGGCGCCGCCGTGGAGGTCGCCGACCGCATCGCCGTGATGTATGCCGGCCGGATCGTCGAGGAGGGCTCCGCCCGCGACGTGGTGCTCCACCCCCACCACCCCTACACCATCGGCCTCCTGCGCAGCCGCGCCGACGGGGCGCTCGCCAAGGGCTCGCGTCTGAAGACGATCCCGGGCTCGCCCCCGGACCTCGCCAACCGCCCGCCTGGCTGCCCCTTCGCCCCGCGCTGCTTCCTCGCGGAGGAAAGATGCCACGTCGACGCCCCCCCGGACGTCGCCGTCGCGCCGGGACACCGGGCGGCGTGCTGGCGTACGGACACGGCGCAGGCCGCGTTCCAGGGCGACCGGGCACGGGTCCTCGAAGCGGCTCACTAGACCGGCCGGTCCTTGGCCTTCGGACGGGGGCCACGGGTGCGCGCGTCTCCCTTCGTGGGGGAGCCCTCATCGATCAGCGAACAAGGAGCCCGCATGAGCACGGCACGGCACAACCTGCGCGTGGACGGCGCGCGCCTCTGGTCCACCCTCATGGAGACGGCGGCGTTCGGCGGAACCCCGGCGGGCGGCATCAACCGCCTCACCCTGTCGCTGGAGGACGGGCAGGTCCGCGACTGGTTCCGCAACGCCTGCGAGGCCGCCGGGCTGACCGTCGGCACCGACGAACTCGGCACCCAGTTCGCCCTCAGGCCGGGCCGGGATATGAGCCGGCGGCCCATCGCCACGGGCTCGCACCTCGACACCCAGCCGACGGGCGGGCGCTTCGACGGCATCCTCGGCACCCTGGCGGGGCTGGAGATGGTCCGCACCCTCAACGATGCGGGTATCGAGACGGAGGCGCCGATCCTGCTCGTCAACTGGACCAACGAGGAGGGCTCCCGCTACGCCCCCGCCACCATGGCGTCGGCCGCCCATGTGGGCACCTTCACGGTGGCCGACATCCTCGCCCGGGCGGATGCGGATGGGATCAGCGTGGCGGAGGCCCTGGCCCGCCTCGGCATCGTCGCCACGGAACCTACGGGGTCACGGGCCATCGGCGCTTTCGTCGAGCTTCACATCGAACAGGGGCCGATCCTGGAGGCGGAGCAGAAGACCATCGGGGTGGTGGAGGGCGGCCAGGGCATCATCTGGTTCGACGGCACGGTGACGGGATTCGAGAGCCATGCGGGCACCACGCCGATGCCACGCCGACGCGACGCGCTCACCGGCCTCGCCGAAGTGGCCTTGGCCGTCGAGCGCATCGCCCACGCGCACGGCCCGAGCGCTGTCGCGACCATGGGCGAAGCGGTGATCGGCGCGCCGTCCCGCAACGTGATCCCCGGCCGGGTCCGCTTCACCCTCGATGTGCGTGATCCCCATGCCGCGACCCTCGACGCCATCGACACGGATCTGCGCGCGGCGCTCGCCGAGATCGCCGCACGCCGCAACCTCGCCATCACCCTCGACGCCGTGTGGCGCCAGGAGCCGGTGCCGTTCGATCCCCGCCTCGTCGCCCTCGTGGAGCGGGGCGCCGAGAGCCTCGGCCTGCCCCACCGCCGCATGGTCTCGGGCGCCTCGCACGACGCCTGCAACCTCGCCCTCCGGGTGCCCACCGCGATGATCTTCGTGCCGTGCAGGGATGGCATCAGTCACAACGAGTCCGAGTCGGCGACGCAGGCCGACTGTACCGCCGGGGCCGACCTCCTGCTCCAGACGGTTCTGACCCTCGCGAGGTCACCGGCGGCGCCTTGACGCCTCGGAGGACCGACGAACCGGCGGCGCGCTTTCCCTCCGCCGCCCCCTGCCGCGTGCCGAAGCTCCAAGGTGCCGACCGACAAGCGCCCGCTTCCAACCCCGGCAGTTCGTGCCGTCGCTCCCCCGGGCCGCTCCGGCGGAATTGCGTTAGGGGGCGATCGCGCTGACAGCGATTACTGTCGCGGATCACTGGGGTCGGTAGCGATCCGACTACGGTCGTGGCATCGTAGCCGCGACAGCATTGCCTGCCTTCCTCGGGCTAGATCCGGAAATGCAATCGGTCCGTGTGTGGTGTCACACGGAAACGCGCATATGCTCTTGAACCGGCCGGCGCCGTACCCGTTGGAAGGGAGCAGCTCCACCTCGCCAAGGACCACGCCCGTGACACCGAAACTCCTCGTCGGCGCCCTCATCCTCTCCTTCGGAACCGTCAGCGCCGCCGTGTCACAATCTCCGGCCGAAACTGGTACTGGCGGGGATGTCACGACCACATCGCGCGCCGCCAACACCACCTCGGTCGGCCAGACCAAGCCTCCCGGCGCCGCAGCGGGCGGAGAAGTCGACCGGAATGCCGATCGGCTCACGAATCAGCAGAAGAAAGACAACGAGATCACCAAGGGCATCTGCATCGGCTGCAATTGACCGCACGCAGGAGTTTACGGGCTTCAGAGAGGCTAACCAGTATCCGGAAGTCCAGTCACTGGCGAAGTAAGCCTGTGGAGGAGGCATCGATGAAGCCGGGCCATGTGGCCGGCGGGGTTTCCATCGAATCGGTGTCGCCTCATTGGATTGGAGCGTCGCCTCTGCGGGTGCTCATCCCTGCCCTGCACCCGCATCGTCGGTTTAACGAAAGCTGTGCGGCTTCGATGGTGCGGATCGCATTCCATGCGACGGAGCGGCGCCGGTGGCCTCGCGGCTCGGACCGCTCCGATCGACTGAATTCGCCCGCGATAGCATCTTTCCGCGTGACTGGCTGAACGCCCGCGTCCAATCGCCGAACGACATTTGTACGGTTCGGATCACTCACACACGCAGCGCGGCAAGTAGCGTCAAGATTTCGCGCAGGAAGTTCAGCAAGCGCGTAAAACGTGGACAATTTCCATTGCAAGGCTGCGGGACCGAGCCCTTCAATAAGAAATAATTACTATGAAATTCCTCCTACTTTCTAACTTGAATTAGTTTTCTGAATGGTATCTAAGTAAGGATACCGAATCTGGCTCAAACGATCAAACCCAGTACCCGACAGGCAAATGAAACAGTCCTTTCGATACAGGCCCCGCCATGCCCCCGCATCTCGATCAAACCGGTTTACAGAATAGACTTCTGGCCAATCTGCGGCCGGATCTATTTGAGGCGCTCGCTCCACATCTCACGTCCGTATCGCTGGACCAGCATCATGTCGTCGAAACGTCCCTCGAGACGATCTCGCATGTGTGTTTTCCTGGCCCGGGTATCATTTCTATTGTCGCTCGAACGCCAGGCGATATCGGAATGGAAACGGGTTTGGTTGGCCCGGAGGGTATGACGGGCCTTCCGCTTCTCTACGGGGTCGAGCAGGCGCCGTACGATGCTTTCGTGCAGATCCCATGCCGGGTTCTACGTATCCCGGCCTCAGACTTTCAGGAGGCTTTGGCCGCGAACCGCATCCTGCATCTGCATCTGCTGCGCTACGCCTATGCCTTTTCGATCCAAGTGGCGCAGACGGCTCTGTGCAACGGGCGCTTTCCCATCGAACAGCGCCTGGCCCGTTGGTTGCTCATGAGCCACGACCGCCTCGGTCGCGAGGACATCACACTGACGCACGAGTTCCTGTCCCTGATCCTCGGCGTGCGGCGCGCCGGCGTGACGATGGCTCTGCACGGCCTCGTAGCCCGGGGCGCCGTCGCGATCCATCGCGGCATGATCGTGATCCGCGATCGCGCCCTACTGCTCGGCACGGCAGCGGGTGCGTACGGGCTACCCGAATCCGTGTACGCCGACGTCATGCCGGGCGTGTCGGAGGCGCGCGCCGCTTGAGGGTTCGCGCCGGAGCCTCGACACAACACGACTTGTGCAACAATTCGAACCCGTGGGTTCCGCTTTCGGCGAAGAACTCGACAGCCGCTTCCCACGCGGCGAACATGGGAAAGGCCGATCCCAACATCAGGCCGGCGACCACACCGAGGGCACGGGCCAAGTCTCGGGAGGTCGGAGCGGCGAGCCCGACCAGTCGTGGCCGCGCATGCGTCCCCCTTTTTCGCCGTCACCGGTTGGGAATGGTGGTGTCGTGGTCAACACTCGGCGCTCCGGGGCAAGGGATGCGCCGGTTCGCAGGTGTGTTCCATCCTCCGTATTCGTGTGGCCGCCTCGGGCGAGGTTGTGACGGCGTGAATGCAAACCTGTCGGCGGACGTTTCGAGGTCGGGCGTCCGAGGTCGGCGCGTCACGATCGGATTGATCGCGCTGGCCCATTGATGTCCGCCACGCTTAGAATGCCTGACAGAACGACATCGCTGTGGCCCCGTCGGCGGCTCCTACCGGTTTGGCAATCCCCGCTGCTGCCGCTCGCGGCGGATGCTGTCGGCCTGGGCGATGATCTGCTCTCGAAGGCCTTCGAGACCGTTTCGCGTCTTTTCGTGCCCAGCGCCAGCCAGCGACGGATCGGGGTAGCGCCGATCCCATTCCAAAACCATCGAGATCGTACTTGCCAGCTTCGTGACGTCGCCGAAGGCATACTCGTTCACCGGCCGCCCAATCGTCTCGATAAGCGCGGCGAAAAGAGCCGGGTGCCCCGTCGGATCAAGATCGCGATGCGCTGCCAGGTAGCTACGATAGCGCAACTGTCCAGCATAGAACCAGAATGCCGCCTCGTATCCGCGACCCAACTTGAGAAGGGTCTGCGCCTTCGCCATCACGTCGCCCGGAGGAAGCCTTGCCGCGGCCTCGGCGCCGTCGGGCAGGCTGATCCCCTGTGCCGTCGCTGGGAAGGCCGGCAAGGAGGTCCATAGCGCAACGATCGACAACGCGCCGGCCCGGAGCCACGATCTGCGATCCACCATGCTACACCTCTTTCTTTCTACCGACGGTCCGGCATCACGGCTCGCCTTCGGTAGCTCCCCTCAGCTCCGGCTTAGAGCAGACGGTTCTGTTCGGCGCTCTTGAAGGGACGACGCGCTCGAAGAATTCCTACGCCCGCCAATTCGGCAGCGCTTCGGGCGTCCCTTCGAGCCAGCCCGGGATCGGCAGGCCGCGCTCTCTCAGGAAGCCTGGGTTGAACAGCTTCGAGGCGTACCGGGCGGCACCGTCGCACAGGATCGTCACGATGGTGTGGCCCGGACCGAGTTCCCGCGCCAGCCGGATCGCTCCCGCGACGTTGATCCCCGATGAGCCCCCGAGACTGAGGCCCTCCTCGCGCATGAGGCCGAAGACGTGGTCGAGGGCCTCGCGGTCTGGGATGCGGAATGAATGGTCCGGCCGAAAATTTTCGAGGTTGCGGGTCACCCGGCCCTGGCCGATGCCCTCTGTGATGGAGGAGCCCTCGGCCTTCAGGGTGCCGTCGGTGTAGTAGGCGTGCAGCGCCGAGCCCTCCGGGTCCGCGAGCGCGATGCGGATGCTGGGCTTCAGGGCGCGCAGGGCCTGCGCCGTGCCGGCCAGGGTCCCGCCGGTGCCGGCCGCGCAGACGAATCCGTCGACGGCGCCGTCCGTGGCGGCGAAGATTTCCGGGCCGGTGGTCTCTACATGGGCCTGCCGGTTGGCGACGTTGTCGAACTGGTCGGCGAAGAACGCGCCTGCCGGCTCGGTGGCACTGAGCGCCTCGGCGAGGCGGCGCGCGGCGTGGACGTAGTTGTTCGGGTTCGAGAACGGCACCGCCGGCACCTCGACGAGACGGGCGCCCGCGAGCCGCAGGGTTTCCTTCTTCTCGGCCGATTGCGTCTCGGGAATCACGATCACCGTGCGGTAGCCGCGCACGGATGCGACGAGGGCGAGGCCGATGCCGGTGTTGCCGGCGGTGCCCTCCACGATGGTGCCGCCGGGGCGGATGAGCCCGCGCGCCTCCGCGTCCCGCACGATGGAGAGGGCGGCGCGGTCCTTCACCGACAGGCCTGGATTCAGGAACTCGGCCTTGCCGAGGATCGTGCACCCGGTCTCCTCGGAAGCGCGCGCCAGCCGGATCAGCGGCGTGCCGCCGATGGCCGAGAGGATGTCTTGATGCCGCGTCATGGGGCGTGCCGTTCCGTAGGAGATCCGTCGCGCGTCGACTCGCCGCCATCCGCCCTCGCCCACGACAGCCGGCCGGCGCGACGCGCGCATGGGAAGGAATCGAGGATTCCCGCCCCGATCTCAAGCGCCGGGGCGGTCTTTCCCGGGCGGCATTTCATCTTTGGAGGAATGACCGTCCCGGCGCCGCGGCGGGAGGCGGCCGTTCTCCGATCCCGGCCGCCCGGGGAAGATACGTTCCGTGCCCACGATCCGCGCCGGGCGTGCGAGCGGCCCGTTTCCTGCTCCCCGCCTCGCCGTCTCGCTTTGTGAGGGTCCGCGAAACGGCGTAGGACGCGCGCATCGGCCCCCGTCACCCACCCGGATTCCCACGCCGATGATCAGTGCCTTCGACCTTTTCAAGATCGGCATCGGCCCGTCGAGCTCGCACACGGTCGGCCCCATGGTGGCGGCCCTGCGGTTCCGCGAGCGCGTCCGGGGCATGACGAACGTCGCGCGCATCCGGGCCGAACTGTTCGGGTCCCTGGCCTGGACCGGGCGCGGCCATGGCACCGACGTGGCCGTGGCCCTCGGCCTCCTCGGGCATGCGCCGGACCGGATCGATCCCGACGCCGTTGCGGGTCTCGTGGCGGATCTGGCCCGGGACAAGCGCCTGTGGCTCGGCGGCCCGGCCTTCGATCCCGCCCACGACCTCGTGTTCAATTTCACCGAAGTGCTTCCGCTCCACACCAACGGGATGCGGTTCACGGCCCTCGATGCGGCGGACGATTCCCGCCTCGCCCAGGTGTTCTATTCTGTGGGCGGCGGCTTCGTGGTGTCCGAAGCCGGGCCCGAGCCGGGACCGGAGGCGGCCTTTCCCCTGCCCTACGCCAGTGCGGCGGAACTCCTGGCGGTCTGTTCCCGCACCGGCCTGTCCATCGCCGCCGTGCAGCGGGCCAACGAGGGCGCGACCCGCTCGCCCGAAGCCGTGGATCAGGGCCTGGATGCCATCGCGGAGGCCATGTTCGCCTGCATCGAGCGCGGCCTGCGCCAGGGCGGTGAACTGCCCGGCGGCCTCAAGGTCCGGCGCCGGGCGCGACGCCTGCACGAGGACCTGACGGCCGGGCGCCTGCGCAACCTGCGCCCGGCCCATGAGATCGTCGACTGGATCAGCCTGTTCGCCCTCGCGGTGAACGAGGAGAACGCCTCGGGCGGTCGCGTGGTCACGGCACCCACCAACGGGGCGGCCGGCATCGTGCCGGCCGTCCTTCGCTACGCCCGCGATTTCTGCCCCGACTGGTCGGAGGCACGGGGGCGCGACTATCTGCTGACGGCCGCGGCTGTCGGCGGGCTGATCAAGACCCGTGCGTCGATCTCCGGCGCGGAGGTCGGGTGCCAAGGCGAGGTCGGCTCCGCCGCCGCCATGGCGGCCGCCGGGTTCGCAGCTTTCCTCGGCGGGTCGCCGGAGCAGGTCGAGAACGCCGCCGAGATCGCCATGGAACACCATCTCGGCATGACCTGCGATCCCATCGGCGGTCTGGTCCAGATCCCCTGCATCGAGCGCAACGCCTTCGGGGCCAACAAGGCCGTGGTGGCCGCCTCCCTGGCCCTACGGGGCGACGGTATCCACCGCGTCTCCCTCGACGAGGTCATCGAGACCATGCGCCAGACCGGTGCCGACATGCAGGACAAGTACAAGGAGACGTCCCTGGGGGGCCTCGCGGTGAACGTCTCGGCCTGCTGAGGTCGGGCCACCCGCCGGTTGCGGAAGGATACAGTGCTTTGTCGGTTGCGATCGGCACGCTTCGGCTTGCGGATGCGACGATCCGTGTCATGCCTCTGTCCGGGGCGCGACGCGGATGGCGCCGGACCGGGGATGGACGATTGTGAGCTTCGGACTTCTGGCATTACTCGACGACGTTGCGGCCCTGGCCCGGGTGGCGGCGGCCTCCCTCGACGACGTGGTCGCCCAGGCCGGCAAGGCCGGCACCAAGGCGCTCGGCATCGTCATCGACGATGCCGCCGTGACGCCGCGCTACGTCGTGGGCTTCGCTGCCGCGCGCGAGTTGCCCATCGTCTGGCGCATCGCCGTGGGGTCACTCAAGAACAAGCTCCTGTTCCTGCTGCCGGGCGCCCTGCTGCTCAGCTACCTCGTGCCGTGGGTGATCACGCCCCTGCTCATGCTGGGTGGACTCTACCTCTGCTACGAGGGCGCCGAGAAGATCCTCCATGCCTTCGTGCCGGCCTCCGATCATGCCCCCGCGGCGGCGGTCGCCACCGGCCCGCAGGATGCTCAGGCGCAGGAAGACCAGCGAGTGCGCGGCGCGATCCAGACCGACTTCATCCTCTCGGCCGAGGTGATGGCCCTCACGCTGGCCTCCCTCACCACGGAATCGACGGTGACCCAGGCGGCGATCCTCGCCGTGGTGGGCATCGGCGTGACCCTCCTCGTCTACGGCGCCGTCGCCCTCATCGTGAAGGCGGACGATGCGGGCGTGGCGCTGGCCGCCAACGACCGCCCGGCCTCGACGCTGCTGGGCCTGCGCGACGCGGGACCGGGGGCCGCCTCCGGCCCGGACCGCGCCCTGCGACCGGTGACACGCGGGTTCGGACGCGCCCTCGTGGTCGGGATGCCGTACTTCCTCAGCGGCCTTGCCATCCTCGGTACCGCCGCGATGCTGTGGGTCGGCGGCGGCATCCTGCTACACGGCCTGGAGCATTTCGGCGTCACCGCCCCCGCCCACCTCGTCCACGATGCGGCGAAGTGGATGGCCACAGCGGTTCCGAGCGTTGCCGCCGCCGCAGAATGGCTCACCACCGCAACCCTGTCGGGCCTGATCGGTCTCGTTGCCGGGGGCCTGACGATTCCCGTGGCGCAGTTCGTCCTGGCACCCCTCGTCCGGTGGGTCCGCGCTCTGTTCGGGTCGGGCAAGACGGAGCCGGCGTCGGCTGGGCATTGAGGCGAGGCTCCGACCGGCCTCAGTCGGGCGTAGGGCGTTCGATGAACGCGATGGCCCGCTCGAAGCGGGCGCGCGTCGTGGCCTCGACCCGGGAGATGCCGAGGCTGCGCGCCATGAGGCGGACTCGGTCGGTGTCCGGGGTCCCGACGGGCACGGCTTCGGCGAGGGCGACGAGCTCGGGCATCGGCGTCTCGGAATGGCCGCGCACGGCCGGATCGGCCGAACGATGGGGCCGGCTCCGGCTTGGCGCCTCGCCCGGCGGCCACAGCAGGGCGCGGCCCTCGTCGTCCGTGCGGGCGATGGCTCGGTCGATGCCATCGAGGATTGCGTCGCGGACGGGCGGGCTGACGCGGGCGATCCCATGGGCGCGACTGACGCGGCGCACGAGGACATCCTCGTAGATCGGTGCTTCGACGGCGAGGACGTGCGCGATCGCCGCTGCCAGGACCGGCCGGTAGGCAAGTTCGTAGAATCGGGCCGGTTCGATGGGCACGCCGATAGCGGCCGGATCGGCGAGGCGATAGCTCACTTGGGTCGATGGCGCCGGGTCGGGCGAAGTCGCGCGGTCGGCATAGAGCCGCGCCGGTGGAGCATCGTCGGATTCGGGCAGCGAGGCATCGGCGGAGCCACCGGTCGGCGCCTCGGCCGGCGAAGGACTCGAGGGTTCGGAAACCGTGGGCACGGGCGGTTCGGCGGCCGCCGAAACCTCGGCGGCCTGCCGGCAGTCGGCACTGAGATCGTCCGTCAGGCGTGCGTGGAGCTTTTCGAGGGCGCCGCCCGCATCCATCCACCAATCCGTGCTCCAGACCCGGCGGATGCGCCAGCCGAGGTCGACGAGCACCTGTTCGCGCAGACGGTCTCGGTCGCGGGCCGTGGCCGAGCGGTGATAGGTGGCGCCGTCGCACTCGATGCCGGCGAGATAGCGGCCCGGCGCGTCGGGGTGGACGACGCCGAGGTCGATCCGGAAGCCCGAGACTCCGATCTGGGTGTGGACGGTCCAGCCCCTGGCCGCCAGCGCCGCCATCACGGCGGCCTCGAAGGGCGATTCCACGTCGCCGCCGGTCGGGGCGAACGCCTCGGCGAGCGCCCTTGGGCCCCGCTCGGCGAACTCGAGGAAATGCTTGAAGTCGCGCACCCCGCGCGCACCGCTGCGGCCGAGATCGATCTGCTCGGGACGAAGGGATGCGAAGACCACGAGTTCGCGGCGCGCCCGGGTGATCGCGACGTTGAGGCGCCGGTGCCCGCCCTCCCGGTTGAGGGAGGAAACGGTACTGCCGACCCGGCCGGTCGCATCGGGTCCCACGGCCAAGGAGAACAGGATCGCGTCGCGCTCGTCGCCCTGCACATTCTCGAGGTTCTTCACGAAGACCGGCTCGTGCCAGTGGTCACGGTCGAAGTACGGTTCGAGGTCGGGGTGCGCCCGGCGCTGCTCGTCCAGCAGGTTCTCGATGAGGCGCTGCTGCTCGCCGTTGAAGGTGACGATGCCGAGCGACCGGCGCTCGACGGCGAAGGCCGGCTCGCGCAAGCGCCGGACGATCTCGGCGACGACGGCCCGCGCCTCGGGCCGGTTCACGCGAGCTCCGCCGCGCTCGTAGAGGCCATCCGGCACCAGGGTGAGGCGAACCGCACGATCGTCGGTGACGGGCGATGGGAAGGTGACGAGCCGCCCGCTGTAATAGCGGGCGTTGGAGAACGCGATGAGGCTCTCGTGACGGCTGCGGTAGTGCCAGTCGAGGTTACGCCGCGGGATGTTGGCGGCGAGGCACTCGTCGAGGATCGATTCCTGGTCGGCGACGTCGGACCCGTCCTCGATGGTGTCGACGCCCCGGTCGCCGACGTTGGTCGGCGGCAATTGCTCGGGATCGCCGACGATCACCGCCTGCCGGCCGCGCGCGATGGCCCCGATGGCGTCCCAGGGTGCGATCTGCGAGGCCTCGTCGAAGATCACCACGTCGAACGGCGTCGAATCCGGGGGCCAGTACTGGGCGATGGAGAGCGGGCTCATCATCACGCAGGGAGTCAGCCGGGTCAGCGCCCTGGGCATCTTCGCGAACAGCTTGCGCAGGGGCATGTGCTGCGCCTTCTTCGTCAGCTCGCGCGAGAGGGTGCCCCATTCGGGATCCGCGCCGAAGGCGGTGGGGGCCGGGACGCCGTCGGCGAGCCGGGCGCGGACCACGCGCTTGGCGAGATCGGCCACCCGGATGTCGGCGGCGCGGAAGCGTGCGATGGCATCCTCGTGGCGCTCGGGTAGGAAACGGGCGAGGACGGGATCATGGGAGACCACCCGGTCGATCCACCAGCGCGCGTAGGCGGCCTCGAACGCAGGCTCGGCCGCGTCGGGCGTGAGCCGGCCGGTTTCCAGTCCATCGACGAGCGGGGCGAGGCCGGCGGCACGGGCGGTCGCGGAGGCGGCCTGCCACGCGCACCACGCCTGCGCTCGGCCGAGCCCACCGGCCCAATTCGAGATCCGCCTCAGGGTGGCGTCGATCCAGTCCGGCCCCGGCTCGATGGGCTCCTGGGGGTCGTTGCGGCCGGCGAGGCGTGCCAGTGCGGCTCCGGTCCGCGTGACGGCAGCCCGGTCGCGGCCGAACGCCCGGTAGGCCCGGGCGATGCCGCCCCCCTCGGCAAGCCCCCGCCCCTCGCCCCGAACGAACCGCACAAGGTGGTCGCGCAGGGCATCGCGCCCGGCGGTCTGTGGTCCGAGAGTCTGCGGACCGAGAACCGCCACGAGCTTCTCGATCTTCTCCGCCCAATCGAGGGGCGCCTGAAACGCGTCCGCGTTGGTCTCGGGCCGGTTCCAGGGAGGCTCGAGGCTGGCGAGCGGAGCGTCCTCCGGGCACCCGGCCCGGAGATGGCGGGCGACGGCGATGAGCCCGGCGAGGTCGGCGCCGAGATCGGTCGGCATCGGACCATCCACGTACGGCTTCACCCGCGCCTCGACGCGCCTGAGCCGGCCGCCGCGCATGAGGAAGTTGGCGCCCTCTGCCGCTACCCAATCGTCGAGGAGCGCCGGCAGGTCTGCGTCGAGGAGGCCCGTGCGGTAGTGGGCCGTGAGCCGCGCCAGCCCCGCGTCCCGTGCGGCTTGGAACCGTGCGCGCGCGGCGACGGCCCGGCGCAGGTCGCCCGTGGCATCGGCCAGGAAGGCGACGCCGCACGCCGCCTCCGGGCGAACGAGATAAGCGCCGAGGACGACGAGACCCCGCGTTCCGGCTACCGTAGACAGCAGCTCCGACAGGCCGAGGTCTCGCGCGAAGGTTTGGCCACTGGCCCGTAGGGCGGTCAGGGCATCCGTATGCGCTGTGATCGCCGCCGCGGTGGCATCCCGCCAGGCCGGCGACCAGTCCTTAGCCGCGAGGCCCAGCAGGGGATGGCCGACGGGCGAACCGAGGGCGGCCAAGACGGGCCGCAGGTCGCGGCAGGCGGTCCGAAGCTGCGCGAGGGTGGTGGCGTCGTGAGCACGGTGCTCGGGCCACGCAAGGGTGACGGGCGGGGCGGTGCTTCCCATGGAGACGACCCGGCCGAAGGCCTCGTAGGCGCTCATTCCGTTCTCGCGCCGACGATGTAGCGCAGTGACGAGGCGGTTGAGTTCGGTACGCAGGATGCCGAGTTCGCCCGTGGCGGCGCCCCACTCGGCCCGGGACGGCGCCGCGCGCTCGTGCCAGGCCTTCCGCAACTGCGCGAGCACGCTGGATTTCTGCGCCTTGGTCGAATGAACTTCGAGGCAGTGATCGCCGAGCCCGATCTCCTGCAGACGGCGGCGCACCACCTCCAGGGCGGCGGTCTTCTGCGAGACGAACAACACCGTGCGCCCCTGTGCCAGACAATGGGCGATCATGTTGCCGATGGTCTGGCTTTTGCCGGTGCCGGGCGGGCCGAACAGCACGAAATCCTTGCCCTGGCCCGCCGCGATCACGGCGGACAGCTGCGAGGAATCCGCCGAGAGCGGCGCGAACACCGTCTCGGGCGGGTGCTCGGCGTCGAGGCGACCCGGCTCTGGGAACGGTGTACCGTCGCCATAGGCGTGCTTCGGTGTCTCGAGGAGGTGGCGCACGACTGGGTTGCGTTTGAGGAGGTCGGCTCGGTCGACGAGATCCTTCCACATCAGGAATTTGGTGAACGAGAAGGTCGACAGGACGACGTCCGGCACGACCTCCCAGCCCTTGAGGTCACGGACGTGGCCGCGCACGGTTCGGATGATCGCGGCGACATCGATGCCGGCGCCGTCGCGCGGCAGGTCGTCCTCAAGTTCGGGCAGCGACAGACGGAAATCCTGGCGCAGCAATTCGATCAGCGTTGGATTGATGCGAATCTCGTCGTCATGCAGTGTGAGGCGGAACCCTGCCCGCGCGCTCGACCGCTGGAGGGCGACGGGGATGAGAAGCAGGGGCGCGCGGTGAGCCGCCTCGCCGGGTTTGCGCGTCCAGGACAGGAAGCCCGCGGCGAGGAACAGAATATTGGCCCCGCCTTCCTCGAAGCCGTTGCGGGCAAGGCGATAGAGATCGAGGAGACGCCGATCGAGTTCGTCCGCCGTTAACGTCGTGTGGACATCGTCGCCGGCGAGGGCCGTGGCAACCTCTTGGCGCTGGGCGTCGTCCGACCGAAACCTCGGCGCTGCATTCGTGCTTTGACCCTCGGGGGCCTCGGGCGCGGGCATGAACCGAAGGGCGTGCCCGGCGGCGAGGCGATCTTCCAGTGTGTCCGCATCCGGGCATGCGAGGGTGACGGAAGCCTTGCCGGGTCTGAAGTTCAGGAGCTTGTTGCGCAGGGTGAGGTCGAGGAGCCGGCGCTTCCAGAGTTCGAGGCGGTCGACGGGCCCGGCGGGCGTAGGTTCGACCCGGCGGATCTCCTCGTCCCGGAACGGCGGCGGATCGGACAGCCCCCTGTCCAGGGACGCGAATTCGACGGGCGGCGGATCGATCGGCCGGGCGCCGCCGAGATCGAGGGGACGGATGCCGTGTCGGCGGCAGCGCCTGATGTCGAGAGCGACATCGAGGTCGGCGGGCGCGCCCTCCTCCGCCTGGCCAGCGCCATGCTTCACGGCCGCCTCGAACCGAGCCGGCGGCGTTCGGGTCAGCAGGGTGAGCTCCACGAGGATCATGTCCTCGAGATCCCGCCGTTTGCGCAAGGTCTGCATGTCGTCGAGGACGGCGCCCGGCAGCGCCGTATCCGTCAGCCACAGGCCCACCAGGGCGTGCCCCGTCGTCAGGACGACGAGGGGGCCGAGGCCGGCTTGTTCCAGGCACGCCGCGTAGAGGAGCGACAGGTCGAGACAGGTGCCGACCCGGCGCTCCAGAATGTCGGATGGCCCCCGAACCTTCTGCCCGGTCTGCTCGAAACTCGCCGGCGGCAGCACGTAGGCGAGGCGCCGGTCGGCCAGCGCCGCCCAGATCGACTCCGCCATTTCCCAGACCCGCGCCTTCGTGCCATCCGCGTAACCGTTCAGCGCAGGGTCGCGGCCGGCCGCCCGGAGCTTCGTCGCGGCGTCCCGTAAGATGCCGTCGACGGCCGGGTCGTTGGGACGGACGAAGGCGGCGAGGAGCTCCGGGGCGCTGGCCGCGCCGCCCCAATGGGTCGGCGGCAGTAAACGCAGGGTCCGCACGATCTCGGCCACGGCGCCGCCGGCCTCCGTCAGGCTCACGACGAGGTCGAAGTGGCTCGCCTCGGTGAAGCCGGCGAGGGCGGCCGCGTCGAGACGCATGTCGGATGTCGAAACAGTGTGGCTGGCGCCAGCCGCGACCCGGTCGATTCTCAGGATCAGGGGTCGCACAACTGGCGGCCGACTCTCGATCCGCAGCGCGATCTCGCTCAGATCCGCCGCAAGGCCGTTGCGGACGACGATCTCCCGCAGCACGGGGATCGCGTTCGCATGAGCGGCAAGGCTGACGTGCTCTACGCCCTCGCATCCGATCTCGATGAACCCGTCAGACACCGTCCGCTCCCTCCTCGGAAACGTCTTTTGGGGCTCATCCTGAGGTTGTGCAAGCGGTGCCTTACACCGTTCTCGGTGAAGGGGCGGTTTCGAAGATCACGCGGCTTCGCTGCGTTTCAAAAGCAGATTGGGCACGATGCGGGGCGGATGCCGACGGTTTTCACCAGATCTTCACATATGTAAGTCCAGAGTCTCGCATGCGGACGGTGAAGCAATATCTGTATGATGAACGTGGCGCGACGGCAGTCGAGTTCGCCATCGTATCGCTTATCGCAATTCTGGTGATCGTCTTCATCCTGAGTGCGGCCCTGGTGCTTTATCTCAACCAAGTCCTCGACTACGCGACGGCTCAGGCGAGCCGGCAGATCATAACCGGTTCTGCGCAGGCCCAATCGATGGGCAGTTCGGCATTCCGGACCAGCTTGTGCAGCTATCTCCCGAAGCCGATTCCTTGCGAGAACATCGTCATCAATCTGTATGTGGTTCCGAAGGCCGGCGGCCCAGCGGGCTATTATACCTTCGTGAAGCCGGACAAGAGCGGTTTGCTGATCCCCGATTTGTCCAGCGGTTCTGGTAATTACACCCTCGGTGTTCGGGGCGACTTTCAGTATCTTCAGGTTATCTATCCGATCACGCTCCCCACCGTCGCGGTCATCTCCTGGCTGAGCGGGGGGACGGTCTACAGGGGCGCGCCGGCCTATCTCGCCGTCTCATCGGCGGCGTTCCGCAACGAGCAATTCTGATGAGCCGCGGGCCACTCCACGCCACGCGGCGCTTCCTGGGTGACCGGCGCGCTGTCTCGGCCATCGAATTCGCACTCATCCTGCCGGTTTTCCTGGCCATCATGGCCGGCGGCATCCAGCTGATCACCTATGTGAACGCATCACGAAAGATCGACCTGATCGCGAGTTCGATCAGCCAGATGATCGCTCAGACCGCCCCACCCCAAGGGTCGACGATCGCCACCGTGAACAGCCTCGACCTGCACTTCAGCTTCGACGCGGCACTGGTCCTGTTTCCCTATCTCATGACGGATGCACCTCAGCAAAATCTGGAATGGTGGCAGGATATCTCGATCAACTTCGCCAGCATCGTCTTTACGCCGAAAATCCTGACGTGCCTGACGAATTCCGATCCGACCGTCTGCTATCAGGCCAATGTCGCCTGGACGAGCATGGGGACCGCCGGCGGGAATTATCGCCCCTGCGCGATTCCGCAGAGTCCCGCCGCCGATGCCGCAGCGCCCTCGAGGACTTCGCTTCCGCGATCCGTCTTCGGACCCGATTCCATCATCGCCGTCGACGTCGTGTTTCTATTCCGCCCGACGTTCGGCGCCACGTTCATCGCGCCCGTGCGCATTGCACGCTCCATTTATCTGCAGCCGCGCTACGCCACGCAGATCAAGTACGACATCACGAACGACGATGGGATCGCTGTGAAATGTCCTGGCTTCCTGTGAACAGGCTTCGCGGTCACGGAGCGGCCCTCGTTGCTTCGCGTCGAGGCAGTATCCCGGTTCTGTTCGGCCTCAGCCTGATCCCCATCATCGGCATGATCGGTCTTGGAGTCGATTATGGGATCGCAACCAGCAACAAGACCAAGCTCGACATGGCCGCCGACGCCGCCGCAATCGCGGCGGTCGTCACGGCCAAGGCCTACATTTCCAGCAATGCCGGCCAGACCAATGTCTCGGCCAACGCACTCGCAGCCGGCACCACCAAAGCGGTCAACGCATTCAACGCCAACATGGGCAATATCACCTTCGGTCAAGTCACACTTGCAACACCTCAGGTAAGCCGCAATGCGCAAACCCTGACCGCAGTGGTGAGCTATTCGGCCACCGTCAAGAATACCATCGGGCCGATTTTTGGGACGCCTACGACGCTGATTTCAAACACGGTGACGGCCTCGGCGGATATCGCGAGCTATCTCGATTTCTACCTGCTCCTTGATGTGTCCGGCTCGATGGGGTTGCCGACCTCGGACGAGGGAATGGAAAAGCTAGCCCTCAAAAACAACGACCTGAAGGAAGACAACTACAGGCAGGGCTGCCAATTCGCCTGCCACTTTCCTGGCCGTGTCGGATGGGATCTTGCCGCGGGCAAGATTCAGCTGCGCTCTGACGCGGTCAACGATGCCGTTTGTTCACTCATCAGGAGAGCCGCCCTACCCCTCGTTCCCAACCAGTACCGGGTCGGCCTGTATCCGTTCATCAATCAAATGGCGACGTTGGCAGGGGTTACGAGCGACCTTGCGACCCTCAGCACAACCGCTCAATGCAGTAAACCCTGGCCTCTCGCTCTGACGAACCTTCTCGACACTGGCAGCACGCAACTGTTCATTAACGGAGATCCGAGCACGGGGACTGGGAGCGGGGGAACGCATTTCGAAACGGTGTTGCCCCAAATGAAATCCACGATCGCGACATTCGGCGACGGCACGGCAGCGACCTCTCGCAAACCGTTTGTGTTCCTGATCACGGATGGAATGCAGAATGATCAGAACCACTCCCTGCTGCTTGGAATCAAGCGTTATTACCCTGGCGATCCGTCAAAATTTCTCCTGTATCCCAATGCACGTTGGGATGGATCGAAGCCGAAGCAGATCGACCCATCGAAGTGCACCGACTTGAAGAATGCCGGCGCGACCGTGTCGGTGCTCTATATTCCGTACAATATCATCAAGTTCCAGGACTTCGGAGGAGATGTCGCCAGAGAAAACAATCTAGTGAACGGATTCAGCCCTGGTCTCGCGACACCATTGCGGAGCTGCGCGTCTCCCGGATTCTTCTACACGGCGAACACCCCCGCTGACATCACGGCGTCGCTCAACGCCATGTTCGATCAAGCTCTCCAGGTCGCCCGCCTGACCCGTTGATTATTGAGCGACCGCCGTTCGATCTCGATGACGGCCTCGGTATGACGCCGACGGGCCTCCCCCGGATAGTGTGTCCCGAGGCTAACCTTTTCGCGTGACTTGCCCACGAGGCCACGCAGCCGGGCCGGTACAGCCTTCCGGACGTAGTAGACACCGCTGCCCGGATTCTTCCAGGGACGAACCATTGATAGAGGCACATGTACCAGCCGGGGCGTACGAAGCCGTTGCGTGTCAGCAACCTACCGTGATTACTGACCTTTTATCGAGACCGACGGAAAGAGTGGGTAATCCACCACATTTCTCGAAAACAGGCCGTACGCCCTCTTGCGAACGTTTCACACGCCATTACTGACTAAGTTCATATGTAAAATACCAATCAGGGCGCCGTCTTCAAGGCGGGGTGGTGCCTCAGTTCGTATGTTGTCAAGAACGTCCATTCAGGCTGGAGGCTGTGTGAGAACGCATCGGAGGTCTGGAAGGAGACCTGACAGCGCGTTCCGCAAAGAAGCCGGGCTTTCCCCCGGATGGTCGCGATGAGCGGACCGGCACCGAGGATCGCGATCACTCGCGTCATGTTGTAGGCGAGAACCTGCAGGCTCATCTCACCGCCACGTTCTTCAGCCCCCGGGTCAGGAAGCGGGTCGCTCCCATCCAGGCTTTGAGGGTGCCGAAGACGCGCTCGACCGTCTGGCGCCGGTCACGCATCGCGTTCGGGTTCTCGTCGAGCCGGCGCTGGAAGGCTTCCAGCACGTGCTCATGGTCCCAACGTGTGACGCGCCGCTGCTCGGCGGATGTACAAAGGTTTTCGATCGGGCAAGCAGGACAGGCCGACATCCAGTAGCGCCGCAGGGTCATCCCGTTCTCGACCCCCTCGAAGTGGCAGGTCAGCGTCTGGTCTGCTGGAGAGCGGTATGTGTCGTCGCTCGCCCGGTAGACGAAGTCCTGCTTGCTGAAGCGGCCCTCGGCCTTCGCACGCATGTCATCGGCTTTGGCCGCGTGACCGCGATCCCCGCTCGGTCGCAGGCCAGGATCTCCTCGCCGGAGAAGTACCGGCGATCCGCCAGGACCTGGACGGTTTCCTGGTCGATGGCGCTCTGCGCCTGGCCTGCCATGTTGGCGAGTTGGATGCGGTCGTGGCCGACATTCGTCACCTCATGGGCGACGATGAGATGATGCTTCGTGTGCACCGCGGCCTGAACGTTGTAGCCGACGAGCCCGGTGCCCTTGCCGTTCGTCGCCATGGCCCGCGCATCGGGGTCGGTCAGCGGGATCTGACGGTCCGGCGCGACCTCCAAGAACGTCTCCATCGCCTGCAGCGCGCGCAGCCAATCCCGGAGTGCGGAGAGCCGCTCCTTCAGGCCTGGGGTTCGAAGCTGCGCCGCATCGGCCTCCTGACGGTCGGTGGTATCGAGGGCCGCAAGGTTGCGCACGATGCTCGGCTCGACCTGCTCGATGGGCCTTCAGACCGCGACCGGGGTGAAGTTTCGGTCGCGCCTGTTCACGGCCTTGAACCGACTGCCGTCAACGGCCACGGTGCCTCCGGCCAGAAGGCCGACCTGCCGGCAGAACATCACGAAGTGCCGACAGGTGGCGCGAAGCGCGTCCCCGTTCTCGCGCCGGAAGTCCGCGATCGCATCGAAGTCGGGTGCAAGGCGGCCGATCAGCCACATCAGCTCGACATTGCGGCCGGCCTCCCTCTCCAAGCGCCGGCTCGACGGGATCTGGTCCAGGTACCGTACAGGTCGAGCTTCGACAGCGTCGCGGGATGATAGCCCGGTCGGCCGGTCGCGGCGGGCCTCACGCCGGCAAAGCCGAGGGCTGCGAGATCCAATTCGTCGACAAACGCATCGATGACGCGGGTCGGGTTATCGTGCGTGACGTAATCGTCCAGGCAATCAGGAAGTCGGTCAACTTTGTGACGATCTGCAGCTTCGATAAAGCGTGTTATCCCAAGTCTCCGTTGGAGAAGAAGCCTAAGACGAAGCGCATCAGATCGAATTTATATAGCTAGAAATCGCTGATCATCGTTCGATGTTTGAGCGTAAGAGGTCGAACGAGCAACGACGCAGGTTTCATTGAGCTTCCTTGCGATCTTGCAACGACCAGGATGGAGGTGGTCAAAAAAGCCTGTCCGCCGCTCTCCGAAACGGCCGGACAGCCGCAGCGTGGCGTCCGCTTTTCACACAGCCTCGTTCGGTCAACGAACCCGCTTTCGCGGGATGGGTGGCAGCTTCTAGAGCGGTGTCCGATCGGCTTGGATCGACCGGGGTTTCGAGGGCGGCGCAGATGTAATTCGATGCGCGGCTTTCCAAGGAGGAGAGCTGGATGCCCTCAGGCCCTATTAGCCGATCTGCGTGAACGCGTCGTGGTGGCGATCGAGGCAGGCGCCTCACGCCGGGAAGCCGCCAGACGGTTCAAGGTCAGCCTTGCCAGCGCCGTGCGCCGGTACGAGGCCTTCGTGCGGGAAGGACGCACATGGGCCAAGCCGATGGGCAGCGATCAGCATTCACACCTCAGCGAGGCCCAGGCCGACCTGATCCGTCAGACCGACGAGGCCAGGCCCGAACTGTTCCTGCACGAGTTGCGCGCCCAACTCGCCGAATACGGCCTGAAGGTCGGGGTCAGCCGCCTGTCCCGCTTCTTCAAGCGCCACGGCATCACGCGTAAAAAACACCAGGCACGCCGCCGAGCAGGATCGGGAGGATGTAAAGGCGGCGCGCCTGGCCTGGTTCGAGCGCCAGCCCGACCGCGATCCGGACAGGCTCGTGTTCCTGGACGAGACCGCGACCAACACGAAGATTGCGCGTCGCTACGGATGGGCGCCGCATAGCGAACGCTGCCGGGTGGTCGTGCCGTTCGGGCACTGGAAGACCATCACGGTCACGGCGGGACTGCAGGCCAGCGGCCTGACGGCGACCGCGCTCTTCGACGGCCCCATGACTGGGATCCGCTTCCGCCGCTATGTCGAGGAGACCCTGGTGCCGACCCTGAAGCAGGGTGACGCGGTCGTGCTCGACAACCTGCCCGCTCACAAGGTCAGCGGCATCCGCGAGCGCATCGAGGCGGCCGGCGCCCGCCTGCTCTACCTGCCGGCCTACTCGCCCGACTTCAATCCGATCGAACTTGCCTCTGCCAAGCTCAAGGTCCGTCTGCGAGCCCAGGGCGCCCGCACGCTTGTGGACGTCTACGACACGCTCAAACAGGCCTTCGGGCGCTTCACACCGAATGAGTGCCGCAACTACCTCGTGGCCGCAGGCTACGAAACCTTCGATCCGATCTGATCGGATGCCGCTCAAGGCGGAAGCGAAAGGGCGATTCGCATAGGCATTCCTGTACGATCATGCCGGCATGCTCGAGCCAGAGTAGCTTGGGCGGTTGCACCCCTTCACGCGGGGTGGCCTTCGACCGGCCTTCCTGGGGTTCGGATCGACCCGCGCAGATGGTGCGTATCCTGACCAGTAACCGGACGTCCGCGCTCGGTATTGGTGGCGATCGCGAGTTAGGAAGCTGGATCAAACACAACCGAAAGGTGTAAATTCAGTCTGCTCCTGCCCCAATCGGCCGCAGCGGCGGCGTACACTGACACAGCAGTCGGGATCGCTTAACGAATTTGAGCTTAAGTCTCTCTCGAATAATATTACTATGTCGGAGAGATCAAGTTGATCGCCAATCTATCGATTCGAACCCGCCTGATCAGCTCTCTCCTGCTGCTGCTTGCTCTCAATCTCGGGTTGGGTGCCTTCTGTTACGGGCGCTTGTCTGCCTTGACGGCAGCGACGGATACGCTCGGCGGCAATGCCCTCCCGTCGACACGGATCATCGGACGCCTGGCCACGAACTTCGAGACCCTCCGGAGCCGGCAACTCGCCTATCTCGTCTCCCGCGAGGAACGCCGTCCGCAATCCCTTCCCCGCCTGCGGGCCAGCATGGCCGACATCGAGGCCGATCTGAAGGATTACGTCGCCTATGTGAGCAACGGCGAGGAGGCGCTTTGGGAGGCGATCAAGAAGACCGTCCCGGCGTACTCGGCCATGGGCGAAGAGTTCCTGCAGCGCATGCAGGCCGGCGACATGAAGGCCGCCACCGATTATCTTCTCGATGGGATGCTGCCGGCGCTCAACGCCGCCCGCACGGCCCTCAAGGCCGATCTCGACTTCAACGACATCCATGGCAAGGAGAGCGTCCAGATCGCGAGTGCGCTCGGCGACAGTGCTCGGCTGGGGATCGCCGCGGTGCTCGCGGTCGTCGTCCTGACCACGCTGGCGATCGGCTGGATGTCCGTGTTCACGATTTCGGCGCCCGTCCAGCGCATGGCCGGAGTGATGAAGCGCGTGGCAGACAACGACACCGCGATCGCCGTGCCCAACGCGGGCGAGCGCAGCGAGATCGGTGCGATGGCTGCCGCCGTCCAGGTGTTCAAGGACAACCTCATCCGCACCCGTCGGCTCGAAGAGGAGACCGCACTCGCGCGGGCCTCCGCCGAGGAACAGCGCAAGCGCACGATGCGCGAACTGGCGGATGGGTTCGAGGCGGCCGTCGGCGGCGTCATCGGCATGGTCTCGTCGTCCGCGACCGAGTTGCAGGCGACGGCGGGTGCGATGAGCGGCACGGCGGCGGAGACCGCCCTGCAATCCTCCGCCGTGGCAGCCGCGGCCGAGGAGGCCGCCACGAACGTCAACACCGTCGCGGCGGCGGCCGAGGAGCTCGGCTCGTCGGTGCAGGAGATCGGCCGGCAGGTCGACGGCTCGGCGGACCTCGCGCGCCACGCCGTCGCCGAAGCCGATCAGGCCGGTGCCCTGGTGCAGGAGCTCAGCGCCGCCGTCGCCCGGATCGGCGATGTCGTCGGTCTGATCTCGAACATCGCCGGACAGACGAACCTTCTCGCCCTCAATGCCACCATCGAGGCAGCCCGTGCGGGTACGGCCGGCAAGGGCTTCGCCGTCGTCGCTGCCGAAGTGAAGGCCCTGGCCGAACAGACTGCCAAGGCGACGAACGAGATCTCGGGCCAGATCCTGCGGATCCAGGCCTCGACGGGCCAGGCGGTCGACTCGATCGGCGGCATCACCGGACGCATCCGCGAGATCAGCACCGTCGCCACCTCCATCGCCGCGGCGGTGGAGCAGCAGGGGGCGGCAACGCAGGAGATCGTCCGCAACGTCGCTCAGGCGGCAGCGGGCACGGGCGAAGTCACCGGCAACATCGCGGGCGTGGCCGGGGCCGCCGAGGAGACCGGCGCCGCAGCGAGTCAGGTGCTCGGGGCAGCCTCCGAGCTGTCGCGCCAATCCGAACACCTGAGTGCCGAGGTCGCCCACTTCCTCGCGACCGTGCGGGCGGCCTGACCGGCCCGCACGGTTTGTCTCAGGTCGCCTGCAGGCCGGCCTGCATCTTCACCGGTGAAAACGGCACCGAGCGCATCCGCACACCGGTGGCGTCGAAGACCGCATTCGAGATCGCGGACGGCACGATGGCCGCGGAGGGCTCGCCAGCGCCCCAGGGCTTCTCGGTGGGTCGGTCGATCAACTCCATCACCACCTCGGGGATTTCGGGAAAGGTGAGGATCGGATAGCTCGCCCAGTCCAGGCTCGTCACCGCGCTGCGGTCGAAGGTCACCTCTTCCTTGAGCACGCGGCTGACCGTCTGAATCACGTTGCCCTCGATCTGGCTGCGCACCCCGTCCGGGTTGATGATCTGCCCGCAATCCTGGACCACGAAGAAGCGGGAGACCCGGATCGCTCCCGTTCTGCGCTCGACCTCCACCTCGGCGATACCGGCAACATAGGTCCGGTAGAGTTCGTAGCGCACGTAGGAAATTCCGCGCCCGCGCAGGACGTCGCCGTCCCGCTCGGCCTTGGGGGACGGGCGGTTCTCCCACTTCGCCAGCGCCATCACACGCTCGATCACCTCCGTCCCGCGCGGATCCTTGAGCGCCCGCAGGCGATACGCCGCCGGATCCACGCCGGCCGCGGCGGCGAGTTCGTCGAGGAAGGCCTCGTTGGCGTAGGTGTTCTGCATCCGGCCCGGCGTTCTGATCCAAGACGGCCGGAGGGGCGTGTCGGCCAGGCGGTGGCAGACCGTCCGCACGTTGGCGATCGTGTAGGGAATCGCCGAATTCTGAATGATGTTGCCGGGCGCGAGCGCCGTCTCGTGCGGCAGGTTGGCGAGATCGGCGGCCACCAGCGGCACGTTGCCGGCACCCCCTTCGGGGACGAAGAACTGCGACGACCAGGCCACCAAGGCGCCGTCCGCATCGAGGCCGGCTTCGAGGTCGATGAGAGTCGGCGGCCCCTTGGGGTCCCAGCCGTGCTCGTCGGCGCGCGACCATTGCACCCGGACCGGCCGGCCCACGGCGCGGGCGAGCAGCGTCGCGTCCGCCGCCGCATCCTCGTGCCCGTTTCGGCCGTAGCAGCCCGAGCCTTCGAGATAGACGCAACGCACGTCCTCCGTGGACATCCGGGTCATCGCCGCGAGCTGCCGCCGGAGGGCGTGGGTCATCTGCGAGGCGGTCCAGCAGGTGAGCGCCCCATCCTTGAACTCCGCCACGGAACAGGAGGGACCGATGGAGCCGTGGGTGTGGATCGCGAAATCGTAGGTCGCCGCGAGCACCCGGGCCGCTCCCTTCAGGGACGCGGCGGCATCGCCGACGTTGCTCGTGACGTCGTCCTTGCTGACCTTCGAGCCGCGCACGTGCTGCCAGAGCCGGGCCTGGTCCGGCAGGGTCGCTGAGGCCGACCAGCGCGGCTTCAGGGCCGCGGCGGCCTTGACGGCGCCCCACTCGGTCTCCGCCACCACGGCGAGGAAGTTGCCCTCCCGGACCACCTTGATCACGCCGGGCAGCGAAAGGGCATCGGCATCGTCCACCCCCTCCAGGGTCGCCCCGATGGCGGGCGGGCGAACCACCCGTCCGTGCACCATTCCGGGAACCCGGAAATCCTGCATGTAGGTGAAGGTCCCGGTGATCTTGCCCGGCAGGTCGAGGCGCGCCACCGATGTCCCGACGAGGGTGTAGAGGGCCGGATCCTTGGGCTTGGCGTCCTTGTCGACCTTGAGGGCGAAACGCTTCTCCCTGAGGAGGTCGCCGAAGGCGATGCCCGGACCGCCCGTCTTCGGCTGGATGGTGCCGTTCTTGACCAGAAGCGATCCCGGGGTCACCCCGAGGCGCTCGGCCGCGAGTCCGATCAGGGCTTGGCGGGCGGTGGCCGCGGCCTGGCGGATCTGGGCACCGCCGTTCTGGATCGACAGGCTGCCGTAGGTCGGGCCCTGGTCCGGCGTCACGCCGGTATCGCCCTGGATCACCGTGACGGACTCGAGGGGCAGGTCGAGTTCCTCGGCCGCCATCTGCGTCAGCGCCGTGCGCACCCCGGTGCCGAGATCGACCTTGCCGGAGTACACCGTCACACGGCCGTCCGCGCCGATGGCGAGAAACCCGTCGACCTCGTCGCCGGCCACGGACTTGGCGAATCCCTTGGTTGGGAGCGCGGGCGGAATCGGCGGCGGTGTCTGCGCCGAGGCGTCTCGCGGCGGAAGCGCGAAGCTCACCACCAGGGCACCGCCACCCTGGAGCAGCGCGCGGCGGGACAGCGTCGTATCGGGCGTCGTGATGCGGGACATGGGCAGCCTCCCGGGTCAGATCGCGGACGCGGCGCGCTTCACGGCACGTACGATCCGGGCATGGGTGCCGCAGCGGCACAGGTTGGCGCTGAGTTCCTGCTTGATCTCGGCGTCGCTCGGTTTCGCGTTCCGGCTCAGGAGTGCCGCCGATTGCATCACCATGCCGTTGATGCAGTAACCGCATTGCGCCGCCTGCTCGGCGATGAAGGCCGCCTGCACCGGGTGCGGCCCCTCCGGCGAGCCGAGCCCTTCCAGGGTGACGATGGCCTGGCCGGGTTTCAGGCTGGAGAGTGGGGTGATGCAGGAGCGGACGGCCGCCCCGTCGATGTGCACCGTACAGGCGCCGCATTGTCCGAGCCCGCAGCCGAAGCGTGGCCCGTGCAGTTCCAGATCGTTGCGCAGCACGTAGAGCAGCGGCGTCTCGGGATCGTCGACTCGCACACTCACCGTGCGCCCGTTGACGTGGAGGGAGACCGGTTGCGCCATGGCGTGCCTCGAATTGTATTTTTTGGAACCGTTCTAGTGCAGGGGTATCAACCTTTCGCCGAGCCGGTCAACCGGACACGGGGTCCCGCATCAGGATCGTGCCTCGGTCGCGGATGATGGGTGGAGCGCGGCATGCACCGACTCCATGGCGATTGAAACGGCCGCGACCGCAGCCCTCAGCCTCGGCACCGCGTGATCGACGAAGGCCCGCAGCGCCGCGTTCCGGCGGGGGATGGGATGAAATACGAGGTGAACCGGATTCGGCGGTGGCTCGAAGGCTGCAAGTACCGGAACGAGGCGCCCGTGCGCCAAATGTTCGACCACCTGATAGGCCATGGCTCGGCAGACGCCGTGACCGCGGACCGCGGCATCGATGGAGGCCCTGGCGCTGTTCAGGACCAGACGTGGCTCCAGCGCCACCGTGATGGGACGGGACCGCGCGGGATTCCGCTCGGTGAAGTGCCAGAGTTCGTGCTCCGTCCCCTCCGCGCCGAGACAGCGGTGCGTCCGAAGATCCTCGGGACGGGCGGGTTGGCCTAGCGCAGCCAGGTAGGCGGGCGCTGCACAGACGAGCCGGCGCATGGCGCCGAGACCTACCGCTGTAAGGCCCGAATCGGGCAGGTCCGCGAGGCGCAGGGCCGCGTCGATCCCCTCCTCGGTCAGGTTGACCACGCGATTGACCAGGAGCACACGCGTCGCCACGCCCGGATGCATGGCGAGGAAGTCTTCGACGACGGGCATCAGCTTTTCACGGCCGAAGAGCTCCGGCGCGGTGAGGGTGATCCTGCCTTCCAACCGGTCCGCTATCCTGGCCGTCCCCTCAGCTTCCGCCAGCTCTGCCAGCACGCTCCGGTACACGACGGCCTGACGCTCGCCGACCTCCGTGAGGCGAAGTCCCCGGGTCGAGCGGTGCAGGAGGCGATCGCCGAGGCGCTCCTCCAGCATCGCGACCGCGCGCGTCACGCTGGCCGGTGAGACGCCCGAATGGCGGGCCGCGCGCGCGAACGAGCCGGCGTCGACGACGCCGAGGAACAGCGCCATGGCATCGAGGCGATCCATCGTTGCAGATCCTGAAACACAGCTTTGCAGAGATCCGATATTATTGCGGCAGGCAATGGACGCTACCTCTTCGACAGGAAAAGCGCGGATGCCAAGCGGAGCTGTCGAGGCCGCGGACGGGCACGGAACCGATGCAGCATGGTCAAGCGGTTCGGATCGGGGCTCGTCATGGGCGCCGTAGCGGGCCGCCCCTGCCCTCTCGGCCGCATTCGGGCTTTTCCTGAACTCGGCAGGCAGGAGGATCGAATGTCGGTACGCTACGGTAAGCAACAAGTCGGGGACGTCGAGGTGTTCTACCGGGAAGCCGGCCCTGGGGACGCACCCGTGCTGCTCCTGCTTCACGGTTTCCCAACCGCGAGTCACATGTTCCGCGATCTCATCCCGCTCCTGTCCGATCGCTATCGGATCGTCGCCCCAGACCTGCCCGGCTTCGGCAACACGGTCGCCCCGTCCCGCGCCACATTCGCCTACACGTTCGATCACCTGGCCGAGATCATGGAGGGGTTCGTCACTGCGTTGGGGCTGACCCGCTATGCTCTCTACATCTTCGACTATGGGGCGCCGACCGGTCTGCGTCTGGCGATAGATCACCCGGAACGGATCAGCGCCATCATTACCCAAAACGGCAACGCCTATGCGGAGGGTCTGAGCGCGGCGTGGGAACCTTGGCAGGCCTATTGGCGGGATCCGAGCCCGGCGAACCGCATCGCGTGCCGCGCCGCCCTCACGGAAGCAGCGATCCATATGCAGTACGAGCACGGTGCGCCGGCCGGTCGCATCGGTCCCGACGGTCTGACCCTCGATCTGCACAACATGCGACGCCCCGGTGCGGAAGATATCCAGCTCGATCTGATTCTGGATTACCGCACGAACGTCGCGCTCTACCCGGCGTTCCAGGCGTATTTTCGCACCCACAGGCCGCCGCTCCTGGCGGTTTGGGGCCGCAACGACCCGTTCTTCCAGGCCGCCGGCGCGGAGGCTTACCGACGCGACCTGCCCGATGCCGAGATCCACCTGCTCGACACGGGGCATTTTGCATTGGAGACGCACCACCGCGAAGTCGCATCCCTGATGCTGGATTTCCTCGCGCGCCGGGTGATTTGACGCCCGGGTTACCGTTTGCCGAAACGTACCGTGGTTCGGCGGAGACGATCGTCTGATCCCGTCTTGCCGGGGCGAACCGACGCGCAGGCGCCAGTCGCCCGCCCCGCGGTCTCGCTCAAGCGGATGTTTCGCCCGTCCAGCGGAGCGTCTCGACCAGAGCACGCAGGGCAGGCGTCACTTGCCGGTTCGGGTAGTAGAGATGGCAGCCGGGAAACGGCGGGCAGTAATCGTCCAGCACCTGCACGAGGTCGCCGGAGGCGAGATCGGCGGCCACGTCGCATTCCAGCATGTAGCCGAGGCCCGCGCCCGCCCGCACCACAGCGCCGGCCAGCGCACCGTCGTTCCCGACGAACTGTCCGCCGGCGCGCACGCGGACCTCGCGTCCGCCTTGGGTGAACTCCCACGGCAAGAGGCCGCCGCCGCCGACGAGCCGGTAGTTGACGCAACGATGCGCCTCGAGGTCGGACGGGACCGCAGGGCGGGCGTGACCCGCAAAGTAGGCAGGTGTTCCGACCACGACCGTGCGCAGGTCCGGGCCGACGCGGACCGCGACCATGTCGCGCTCCACCGAATCCCCAAAACGAATTCCGGCGTCGAAGCCCGTCGCGACGAGATCCGCGAGACGATCATCGACGACCACTTCGACGGAGACCGCCGGATAGGCGAGGAGAAAGCCGGGAAGGGACGGTTCGAGCACCGTTCGGGCGCCGAAGGCGAACGTGGTCAATCGGAGAGTGCCGGACGGCTCACCACGCCAGTCGGCCAGGGCCGCGAGGCCGCGCGCAACCTCCTCCAATGCCGGCCCGAGGGAGCGCAGCAATCGTTCGCCCGCGGGCGTCGGAGCGACGCTGCGTGTCGTCCGTGCGAGCAAGCGTAGGCCGAGACGCGTTTCCAGTCCGCGCATCGCATGACTGAGGGCGGAGGGCGACAGCCCGATCTCGGCCGCCGCCCGGGTGAAACTGCGGGTGCGCGCCACTGCCGCGAAGGCCGCGAGATCATCGAGTTCACCGCGTCGCATTGCTGCATCCCGTTCACAGACCCATGCCGTCCGATCCGGCTTATCGCCCCCCACGACGTGGCGCTAATGCTCGGTGACTTCATCGGGGGAGCATAAAAATGGATCTGACGCATTACCGGGCACTCGGTCGGTCGGGGCTGGCAGTGAGCCCGCTGGCGCTGGGCACCATGACCTTCGGAACCGCGCGATGGGGCCTCGACGAGAACAGCAGCCGCGCCGTGTTCGATGCCTATGTCGAGGCGGGCGGCAATTTCGTGGATACGGCCGACGTCTACGCGAACGGCACCAGCGAGGCGATGGTCGGTCGCTTCGTCAAGGAGCGCCGCCTGCGCGACCGAATCGTCGTTGCGACCAAGTTCGGATTCGCTGCGGGAAACGGACCGCATGCGGGGGGTTGCGGGGCCAAACACATCCACACGGCGATCGATGGGTCCCTACGACGTCTCGAGACGGATTTCATCGACCTGTACTGGGTCCACGTGTGGGATGGGATCACGCCGGCCGAGGAACTGCTGGAGACGATGAGTGGCCTCATTCGGGTGGGCAAGATCCGCCACTGGGGCGTGTCGAACACCCCCGCCTGGTACGCAGCCAAGCTCGCGACACTCGCTTCCGTGCGTGGCCTCCCCGGGCCGATCGGGCTCCAGTACTTCTATTCCCTGGTGAACCGGGACGTCGAGGACGAGCATATTCCCCTCGCGGCCGAGTTCGGCATGGGCATGGTGCCCTGGTCGCCCCTCGCCTACGGGCTCCTGACGGGCAAATACGATCGCGCAACCGTCGCTGCGGCGTCATCGCGTGGGTCTGGCCTGCCCAGGGACGCGGCGAAGGCGGGAGAAGTCCGTCCGGCCGACGACAGGCGCCTCGATGGTGCCAACCCGTTCGGCGACAGCCTGTTCACGCCTCGCAACTGGGAGATCGTCGAGGCGGTGCGCCGGGTGGCGGACGAGATCGGACAATCACCCGCGCGGGTCGCCCTGGCCTGGGTCGTGGGCCGGCCCGGCGTCGCTTCGACCCTGATGGGCGTCGGCCGGGCGGCTCAGGTCGCCGACAATATAGCGGCCCTCGAACTCGCGCTGTCCTCAGAGCATCGCGCCGGTCTCGATGCCGTGAGTGCGCCTGCCGAGCCGCGCCTGATCTATCGCTTGGCACGGCCCCCGCTCCGGCAGCAGGTGATCTTCGGCGGCAGCCGCGTCGAGGGATCGACCGAAGCGACGTTGCGACGGGACTGACGAAATCGCGCACGTTCCCGGTCACGCGCCGGTCAGGCTTGGTCCCCCCTCGGCGGCGTAGGCGTTGATGAGGGCGGCGAGCAATCCGGGAAATCGCGCCTCGACTTCGCGCCAACGCGAGTGATTCCGCATCTCGACGCCGTGACGCTCGCTGCGAATCACGCCGGCCTCGCGGAGCACCTTGAAGTGATTGGACAGCGATGAGCGCGGAATGACGCGATTTCCCACCGCGGAGACGGCGGAGCAGGCCTCCACGCACCCGGGGCCGACCGAAGATGTCCGGCCACCCGCCGCGACGCATATCCCCCGATCGAAGACGATGACGGAACTCGGATGCCGGCATCACCGCAACGGGCCCTGGTAAATGGAGGCCGCCAAGGCCGCCCCGATGCGCTAGGCCAGCCCATATGCCGGGCGTCGGCCGCGGGTCCGCGAAAATTCGGTCTCGCGGGCGCCGATCCGATCATCGGCTTTCGCATTCCAACCCGCATCACGCGAATTTCTGAAGAGGCGTCTGCCGACCGTCGCGTGATCCGTCGACACGGGAGCTGTGTCCAAGAACGCGATGTGCTAGCCTCCTCCCGCCATGCACCTTCCTTCACTCCCCTCGCGGCTGCTCACCACGATCCTTCGGGTCGCGGTTCTCGCCGTCATGGTGATGGGTATGGTCCTTGGCCATGCCGGACACACCCATCCGCTGGGCGGAGCAAGTGCGGCGGCATCCGCCGTAGGCTTAGGACGAGCTGATTCGGATCACCCGACCCGGCACCACGCCTCGTCCGAAATGCCGGCGGCCGGGCACGAAGGCAAAGCCGCGGCGCCGGAGACCTGCCCGGGCTGCTGTTCCTGCCCGGTCCTGGCTGTTCAAGCCTCCGGCACGGTGGATGGCGTCTGGGAAAAGTCAGGGCGCGTGATGCCGGCAACGGATCGGGCGCATCCGAGCGCAGTGCTGGAGGCTCTGGCGGAACCACCTCGATCCTTCGTGTGAGACGCGCCTGACGCCGCCTCCCTTTGGGGTGCGGCGACCGTCCCATCCTGCAAGGTTTCGACACGATGACAATTCGGCTTCCGGCTGCCCTCGGGGCGGCGGTTCTGACGTTCGGCCTCTGGTCGGCGACGCCCCGGGCACATGAGGGGCACGACCACGGCGATGCGGGAAAGTCCGCGCCCGCCGCCCAGGCGCCTCGCGGCACCTCATCGACGGATGGCCTCGAGCTGGTCGCGGTTGCCCGAAACGGCACCGTGACCGTGTTCGTCGACCGGGTGTCGACCAACGAGCCGGTGACGGACGCTTCGGTGACGGCGGAGACTCCGGAGGGAACCGCGACGGTGACGGCCGCTGCCGATGGGAGCTACCGCCTCGACGCGCATTGGAGCGAGAAGCCGGGCGAGTACGATGTCCCGTTCACCGTCACGACGAACGGTGCCTCGGACACCTTCCCCGTCACCCTGACCGTTCCCGTACCGCCGGTCGCCCCGGCCGGTGCAGGCACCCCGGCCTGGGCGGCGGGGCTCGCCGTGGCTCACGATTTTCGCCAGCACCTTGGGCAGGCCGACCCGCTCGCCATGATCATCGGCGGCGCCGGGTTCCTCCTCGGCGTGGTGGTGACTCTCTTGGTCCGAGGCCGGCGGCTCGCTCCGGCCCTCGGCATCCTCGTGCTGGCCGCCGGTCTGCTGTTCGGTCCGCCGGCCTTCGCGCATGAGGAGCACGACCATGGCGAGAGCGCCGCGACCGGGATGCCCATGGCGTCGGCCGGCGCCCAGGATCTGGCCCAGCGCATGCCCGACGGCTCGGTGTTCGTGCCCAAACCCACCCAGCGCATCCTGACCGTCCGGACCATCGTCACGGCCTCCGACCTCCTGGCCCGGACGACCGAGCTGCCCGGTCGGATCATCGCCGATCCGAACGGCAGCGGCGTCGTCCAGTCGTCCGTCGGAGGCCGCCTGTCGCCGCCGGCCTCGGAGGCCTTTCCGCGTCTCGGCACGCGGGTGAAGAAGGGCGAGGTGCTGGCGACCGTGACCCCGCCGGTCCAGGCGGTCGACGTCTCCGACATGCGCCAGCGTCAGGGCGAACTCGATCAGCAGATCACCATCATGGAACGGCGGGTCGATCGCTTCCGCAAGCTGGCGCCGGGCGGCTCGGTCTCACAGGTTCAGCTCGACGACGCGCAGGCCGAACTGAAGGGATTGACGGACCGCCGCGTCGCCCTCGACGGCGTCCGTCAGCAGCCCGAGGCGCTGGTGGCGCCGGTCTCCGGCGTCGTCGCGGAAGCCAATGCCGTCGCCGGGCAGATGGCGAGCCCGGGCGCGATGGTGTTCCATATCGTCGATCCCGCGCGGCTCTGGGTCGAAGCGCTGAGCTTCGACGCCCTCGCGAGCACCCAGGACGCCACGGCCCGCCTCGCGGACGGCCGGGTTCTGACGCTGAAATACATGGGCGCAGGACTTGCCGACCGCAGTCAGGCGGTGCCCATGCACTTCGCCGTTCAGGATGCGCCGGCCGAACTGCGCACGGGCCAGTTCGTGACGGTGCTGGCGGCGACGGATACGCAGCAGAAGGGCTTGGCGCTGCCCCGCGCCAGCGTCGTCCGTGGCTCGAACGGGCAGAACATCGTCTACGAGCACACGCAGCCCGAGCGATTCGAGCCGCGTGAGGTCCAGGTCGAGCCCCTCGACGCCACCCGCCTGCTGGTGGTGTCGGGGGTGAGTCCAGGCAAGCGGATCGTGACCCAGGGCGCCGAACTCCTCAATCAGGTTCGTTGAAGGAGCCGGCGCCATGTTCACCTTCCTCGTCACGCAATCCCTGCGAAACCGCCTGGTCGTTCTGGCCGTCGCCGCCGTGCTGGTCGTCTACGGCGCGTTCACCGCGATCCGGCTTCCCGTCGACGTCTTCCCGGACCTCAACCGTCCGACCGTCACCATCATGACCGAGGCGGAAGGCCTCGCCCCGCAGGAAGTCGAGCAACTCGTCACCTTCCCGCTGGAGACGCAGATGAACGGGCTTCCGGGCGTCGCCCGCGTCCGCTCCGTCTCCGGGGTCGGCCTGTCGGTCATCTACGTCGAGTTCGACTGGAACACGGACATCTATCGCAATCGCCAGCAGGTCTCGGAACGCCTCGCGATGGCGCGGACCCAGCTGCCGCCCACGGTCAATCCGATGATGGGTCCGATCTCGTCCATCATGGGGCAGATCGTGATGGTGGCGGTGACGGGCGACACCGTGTCGGCCATGCAGCTGCGCGAGATCGCCGACTTCACGATCCGGCCGCGCATCCTGTCCATTCCGGGTGTCGCTCAAGTCATCCCGATGGGCGGCGAGGTACGTCAGTTCCGGGTCGCACCCCAGCCAACGGCCCTGCGAGCGCTCGGAGTCACCCACGGCCAGCTCGAGACGGCGCTCGCTCAGTTCGGAATCAACACAGGCGGTGGCTTCACCGACCAGTACGCCCGCGAATATCTCATCCGCAACCTCAGCCGGACGATGAACCTCGACGACCTGCGCAACATGGTCGTGGCGACGGTCGAGAAGAAGCCGGTCTTCCTCCGCCAGGTCGCCGACGTGTCGTTCGCCGCCAAGGTGAAGCGCGGGGACGCCGGCTACATGGGTGCCCCCGCCGTCGTGGTCTCCGTCGAGAAGCAGCCCGGTGTCGACACCGTGCAGCTGACGGCTTCCGTGGAGAGCGCATTGAAGGATATCACCGCCTCCCTGCCCAAGGGCGTACGGGCCGACCGGCTCATCTTCCGGCAGGCGAACTTCATCGAGACCTCGATCCGCAACGTCGAAACGGTCCTGATGGAGGCCATCGTCGTGGTGGCTCTGGTGCTGTTCGCCTTCCTGCTCAACGTCCGGACCACGGCGATCTCTCTCACGGCGATCCCGGTCTCGATTCTCGCCACCGCAGTGATCTTTCACTTCGCCGGGCTGTCCATCAACACGATGACGCTGGGCGGACTCGCCATCGCCATCGGCGAACTCGTCGACGACGCCGTGGTCGATGTCGAGAACATCTTCCGGCGCCTTCGGGAGAACCGGGCCGAGGGCAACCCGCGCTCGGTGTTCGACGTGGTGGTCTCGGCCTCGCAGGAGGTGCGCTCGGGCATCGTCTACGCGACGATGGTCATCGTGCTGGTGTTCGTGCCCCTGTTCGCCCTGTCGGGCATCGAGGGGCGTCTGTTCGCGCCGCTGGGCCAAGCCTACATCATCTCGATTCTCGCGAGCCTCGTCGTCTCCATCACCCTGACGCCCGTGATGGCCTATTACCTGCTCCCGGGGCTGAAGCGCCTCGACGAACACGAGAGCGGCCTGATCCGGGGTCTCAAGCGCGGCGTCGCCGCTTTGCTCCGCCCGGCCTTGGGCAACGGCCGCCCGATCATGGTCCTCGCGGCCCTCGCCGTGGCGTTGTCCGGAATCGCCGCGACGTTCCTGCCCCGGGCCTTCCTGCCTCCGTTCAACGAAGGCTCGTTCACCGTCAACATGACCTTCAACCCGGGCATCTCGCTCACCGAGAGCAACCGGGTCGGGCTCCTGGCCGAACGCATGCTCCTGGGCATTCCGGACGTGCTCTCCGTTGGCCGGCGCACCGGCCGGGCCGAGCTCGACGAACATGCCGAGGGCGTCCATTCGTCTGATCTCGAGATCGACCTGAAGCCCGGTGCCCGTTCGAAGTCGGAGCTCGTCGCCGATATCCGCAACCGGCTCGCGGTCCTGCCGGTCAACGTCAATGTCGGTCAACCGATCTCGCATCGCCTCGACCACATGCTCTCCGGGGTACGGGCGGAGATCGCCCTCAAGGTGTTCGGAGAGGACCTCGACACCCTTCGCACGGTTGCCGAAGACCTGCGCCGGCGCATGTCCGGTATCCCCGGCATTGCCGACCTGCAGGTCGAGAAGCAGGTGCTGATCCCGCAGCTGGAAATCCGCGTCGACTACGCCCGGGCCGCCCTCTACGGGGTGCAGCCCGCGGCCCTGGTGGAGCAGCTGAGCCGCCTGTCGAACGGCCAGGTCGTCTCGCGGGTCGTCGACGGCTATCGCCGCTTCGACGTGGTGATGCGCCTGTCCGACACGCAGCGCACCACCCAGCGCCTCGGCGATCTCCTCATCGAGACCCCATCCGGCTGGGTCCCGGCGCGGCAGATCGCCGATATCCGCGAGACGGACGGACCGAACCAGATCCTGCGCGAGAATGCCCGCCGCCGCATCGTCGTGCAGGCCAACACGGCGGCCGGCGCCAACATGGGCAAGGTCGTTGCCGGCATCCGGGAGCAGATCGGTGCCGCCAACTTGCCCGACGGCTACGTCACCCATCTCGAAGGCTCGTTCCAGGCCCAGGCGGAGGCGAGCCGCACCATCGGCCTGCTCTCGCTGCTCTCGCTGGCGCTGGTCTTCACGCTCCTCTTCAGCCGCTATCGCTCCGTCGTCCTTACGCTGATCATCCTGGGCAGCATTCCGCTCGCCCTGATCGGTTCGGTGGCCGCCCTCTGGATCGCCGGGCAGCCCCTGTCGGTCGCCTCGATGATCGGGTTCATCACCCTCACGGGTATCGCGACGCGCAACGGCATCCTGAAGATCAGCCACTGGCTCAACCTGGCGATCCAGGAGGGACTGCCCTTCGGGCCGGACCTCGTCATCCGCGGCAGCCTCGAGCGGCTCACGCCGGTGCTCATGACCGCGCTCTCCGCAGGGGTCGCGCTGGCGCCGCTCCTCATCGGTGCGGATGCGCCGGGCAAGGAAATCCTGCATCCGGTCGCCGTCACGATCTTCGGCGGCCTGATCAGCGCTACCCTGCTCGACACGATCTTGACCCCGATCCTGTTCCTGACCTTCGGCCGTAAGCCGCTGGAACGCCTGCGTGCCGAAGCCCATGCCGCACGGAGTTCCACGGTCGCCCCCCGGGGTACGCCGGCCGAGGCCTTCTGAATCCGCCACCTCCACGAGACAGCGAGAATTTCATGCGCCCCCTCATCGCCACGACCTTTGCCGCGCTCCTGGCCGTCTCTCTTCCCGCACGGGCCGCCGGTCCGAACGGGGGACCCACCACCGTCGTGGACGGCCACCCCATCGAGTTCGTCAGTTCCGACACGGATCTGACCTTCTTCATCTCGGACGAAGACGGCAGGCCCGTGGACACGGCGGGCCTGACGGCCAAGGCTTTCGTGCTGCGGAGCGGCAAGACCGAGACCGTGACGCTGAAGGGAGCCGCGCCGAACAAACTCATAGGCCCCCTGACGGTCCCCCTGGCGGCCGGCGCGAAGGTCACCCTGTCGGCAAAGCTGCATGGCCACAACCTGCAGGCGCGCTTCGAGAAATAGCGGCGCGATCGCATCGACGGCGTTCGATCCTGCGGATGAGGAGGCTTCAGGGGGGCCGAAGCTCGTCGCTCCGCCACCGACGACGCGTCTCACCGACACAAGCACCCCATCGACGAAGCGACGCATGGCGGGCGGGCGTTGGGCCCTCTTTCGGAACGATGTGCTGTTGGGGGCCGCCCTGTATCGATTTAACCGTCACGACCGCGCCATCGGGTATGGCGAGTTCGCGCGACACGATGGTTTGAGGCGCCCCATTGTTGCGACTGCCATGACCACCGGAAGGCCAGACGAGATCCGGCCACTCGCCGCGCTACTCCTTGCCGAGCACCGTATCGCCCCTGGCATAGACCCGCCTATGGTCGGCGGCCGAGAGGTTGCCGCGCTCGTCCTGCTGGGCCTCACGAGCCTTGGCGTTCCGCGCGTGGGCCTTGTCCTCGATCGGATACCTGTCCTCAATCGGATACTTGCGCTCGCCCGGCAGAGCGAATTTCCTTTCGGGCAACGTCTCCCGATCCTCGCTTTCGAGCTTGGACATCGCAGTCGTCCTCATGCCTCCTTCAGCCGACGCCGAAGAAGCACCGATGTGCCGGGCGGCCGTGTCGAGGCGAGGATCGCTGCGTCTGCGATAGCGCGAACCGGCACCGGCCCTTCACCGCCGACACCCACCCGCCACGGACCGAGGCGATGCGGACAGGGAGGGGGACGCGCATCGGAATCGTCAGGCGGAATCATCGGGGGCCCGCAGGCGGTAGCCGACGCCGGTCTCGGTCAGAAGGATGCGTGGCCGCTCGGGATCGGCCTCCAGCTTCTGGCGAAGCTGGCGGATGTAGACGCGCAGGTATTGCGGGTCGGATGAGGTCGAGACCGCGTTCATGAGCTGGGCGTGGGTCAGTGCCTTGCCGGCATGCTGAACCAGGACCCGCAGGAAATCGTACTCGCGCGGCGTCAGCTTCACCTCCGCGCCCCCCACGCGGACGATGCGGCGCACGAGGTCGACGCTGAGACCATCGACTTCGAACACGGCCCGCTCGCCCTGGACGGCGAGCTGGTGGCGCAGGGCCGCACGGATGCGTGCGAGCAACTCGCCCATGCCGAAGGGCTTCGTCACGTAATCGTCGGCGCCGAGATCGAGGGCTTCGACCTTGCCACCCTCGTCGTCGCGGCTCGAAAGAACCACGACGGGCAGATCGCGGTGATCCTTGCGAATGGTCCGGAGCAGATCGTGCCCCCGCATGTCGGGCAGGCCGAGGTCGAGGATGATCAGGTCCACCTTCTCGCGGGCCAGGATGTCGAGGGCGGTACGGGCGTTCGGCGCTTCGCAGATGGCGTACCCTTGCGTCGCCAAGCCCATGCGCAGGAGCTTCCGGATCGGCGGTTCGTCGTCGATGACCAGGATGTTCACGCTCATGCCGGGTGGTCGTCCTTCGCGCGGTCCGACGGTAGAACGGGCAGTAGGATGGTGAAGGCGGCGCCGAGCCGGTCGCGCCGGTTGGCGGCCGTCAGCGTCCCGCCCATCGCTTCGACGAAGCCGCGTGCGATGGCGAGTCCGAGCCCCGTTCCGGCCCGGACACTGTCGGATTTCCGAACCCTGTAGAATTTGTCGAAGACCCGTTCGACCTCGGCCTCGGGCATGCCGTCGCCTTCGTCGAGGATTTGGAGGCGCACCCGTTCCCCTTCGACCGAACCCGCGACCGTGATCGCGGACCCTTCCGGTGCGTATTTGGCGGCATTGTCGAGGAGGTTGACCATCACCTGCTCGAACAGGACGGGATCGAGCCGGAGGGCAGGCAGGGCGGCTGGCACATCGAGCATCACGCGGTGTCCGGCAAGGGTCAGCCCGAGCCTGCGCAGGGCGGTGTCGACGAGTTCGCCGAGGTCCTGCTGCGTCAGGCTCGCGGCCACCGCCCCGGCTTCCAGGCGGGTCATGTCGAGCAGGTTGACGATGAAGCGGTTCAGTCGCTCCGCTTCGGCGATGATGGTTTCGAGAAGGTCCGCCTTGGCGTCGCGCGGGAGCGCATCGTCGAGGTCGCGCAGGGTCGTGGCCGCTCCGAGCACCGAGGCGAGCGGCGTGCGGAGGTCGTGCGAGATGGAGGTCAGCAGGGCTTGGCGCAGCCGGTCGGTCTCCGCGGCGCGCTCGGCCCGGTCGAGGCTCTCCACAAGCCGGACGCGCTCGATGGCGAGGGCCGCCATGTCGGCGAGGGCATCGAACAGTCGCCGTCCCTCGGGCGAAAGGATCGGCCCGCCGCCGTCGGCGTCGAGCCCGATCACCCCGATGCCGCCGCGGCCGGTGCGCATGGGCAGGAACAGCCGTCGCGCGCCCGGCAAAGTATCAGCGCCCCGGCCCGCCGGGCGTTCGTTGTCGAAGGCCCAGGTCGCGGCGCCGAGATCGGCCGCATCGAGGGTGTCCTCGGGCGGAAAGCCGGCCCGGACCGTGACCGCCCCGTCCTGAGGCAGCAGGATGACGACCCGGACCTTCAGCATCGCCGCCACCTGGGCCGACGTCGCCCACAGCACGTCGTCGAGGGTGCCGCAGCCCGCGAGCGTGCGGCTGAAGCCGTAGAGGCGCTCCGTGGCGCGGGCCCGCCCCTGCGAGACCAGGGCGTCCCGCCGCGAACGGGAGGCGAGGTTCGAGACCACCACGGCGACTGCAGTGAACAGCAGGAACGCGGCGATGTTGGTCGGGTCCGCGATGGTGAGGGTGTAGACCGGCGGCAGGAAGAAGAAGTTGTACGACAGCGAGGCGGCGACGACGGCGGCGAGGGAGGGCCCGAGGCCGAAGCGTACGGCGACGGCGACGATGGCGGTGAGCAGGATCAGGTCGGCGTTCTCAACGCCGAGATACGGCTCAACCAAGAGGGCGAGGGCGAGGGACGCGGCGGTCGCGAGAAGGCCGACTCCGTAGGGCACGAACTCGAACGTGCGCTTCGTCGGTTCAGTGGCGACGGTCGTGACCGGAACCGGAGCGGCAGCTTCGCCCGCGATGACGTGGATGCTGATGGTCCCGGAGCGTCGGACGAGGTCGTGCACCACCGAGCCGTTGAGGAGTTCGAACAGTGGCGAGCGGTCGGACTTGCCGAGGATGATGTGATTGACGTTGGCGGAGCGCGCATGGGCGAGGATGCTGTCGGCGATCCGGCGTCCGCCCGGTAGGGTCACGGTCTCGCCCCCGAGGCGGTCGGCCAGCCGCAGGGTGTCGGCGATGCGGTCGCGCGCCGCTTCGTCGAGGGCGAGGCTCCGCGGACCTTCCACCGTGAGGGCGGTCCAGGGGGCGTGCAGCCGGTCGGCCAGGCGCTTGGCGTGGCGCACGAGGCCGGCGGAGCGCGGATCCTCGCTGACGCAGACGAGCACCCGTTCGCCGGCCCCCCACGGACCCGCGATGGCGTTGGCCCGCATGTGGTTGAGAAGCTCGTCGTCGACCCGGTCGGCGGTGCGGCGCAGCGCCAGCTCGCGCAGGGCCGTGAGGTTGCCGCGGGAGAAGTAGTGGCGCAGGGCGCGCTCGGCGTTGGCCTTCACGTAGACCTTGCCGTCCTTCAGACGCTGAATGAGGTCGTCCGGATTGAGATCGATGACCTCGATGTCGTTGGCGCGGTCGAGAATGCCGTCGGGCACCGTCTCTCGGACGCGGATGCGGGTGATCTGAGCGACGACGTCGTTCAGGCTTTCGACGTGCTGGATGTTGAGGGTGGTGTAGACGTCGATCCCGGCATCGAGGAGTTCCTCCACGTCCTGGTAGCGCTTCGGGTGACGCGAATCCGGCGCGTTGGTGTGGGCGAGCTCGTCCACGAGGGCGAGGCCCGGCCGGCGCGCGAGGAGTGCGTCGAGATCCAGCTCGTCCAGGACCGTGCGGTGATACGGGACCGCCCGGCGCGCCACCACCTCGAAGCCCGCCACGAGGGCTTCGGTCTCGGCCCGTCCATGTGCCTCGACGAGGCCGACGACGACGTCGGTACCGGCCCTGAGCCGGGCGCGACCGACGGTGAGCATCTCGTAGGTCTTGCCGACGCCGGGCGCCGCTCCGAGGAAGATCTTGAGGCGGCCGCGGCGGCCCTCCTCCCGGCGCGCGGCTTCCAGCAGTGCGTCGGGCAAGGGCCGGTCGGGGTCGCGCGGGGGGACCTTCTTCGGGGGGCGGCTCATCCGGCTCTGGTCACTCCGGCCGCAGGTCGTCGAGGGCGAGGTTGAGGGCGAGCACGTTCACCCGCGGCTCGCCCAAGATTCCGAGCAGGCGCCCCTGGACGCGGGCCTGCACGAGATACCGAACCCGGTCCTCGGGCAGGCGGCGCGCCCGCGCGACGCGCGGCACCTGGAACAGGGCAGCGTCCGGGGAAAGGTCCGGATCGAGGCCGGAACCGCTCGCAGTGACGAGGTCGACGGGCACGCTCCTTCCCGGGTTCTCGGCCCGGCGCGCCGCAAGGTCGGCGCGCACGCGCTCGGCCAGCGCGGCGCTGGTCGGGCCGAGGTTCGAGCCCGAGGAGTTCGCCGCATTGTAGGGCGACGGGACGGTCTTGCCCGCATCGGCCGGGTCGGCGGCGCTGGTCGCAGACGGACGGCCCTGGAAGTAGCGCTCGGTGGTGAAGGCTTGCCCGATCAGGTGGGAGCCGACGATCCGTCCGTCGCGCTCGATCAGGCTCCCGGCGGCCTGCGCCGGGAAGAGGGCGCCCGCGAGGCCGGTCATCGCCAGGGGATAGGCGAGCCCGGTGATCACCCCGAGGGCGATGAGGAGCACGAGGGCGGGGCGAAGTTGATTCAACATGACGGAGCTCTCGACGGTAGCAGGGAGGCGCGGCTCAGACGAGGTGCAGGGCGGTGATCGTCAGATCGATGGCCTTGATGCCCACGAACGGCACAAGGATGCCGCCGACCCCATAGACGGCGAGGTTCCGGCCGAGCAGAGCGCCCGCCCCGACCGCCCGGTAGGACACGCCGCGCAGGGCCAGGGGGATCAGCGCGACGATGATCAGGGCGTTGAAGACGATGGCCGATAGGATCGCGCTTTCGGGAGAGGCGAGCCCCATGACGTTGAGGCCTTGGAGCTGAGGATAGAGCCCGAGGAACATCGCCGGGATGATGGCGAAGTATTTGGCGACATCGTTGGCGATGGAGAATGTGGTCAGGGCGCCCCGCGTCATGAGAAGCTGTTTGCCGATGCCGACGATCTCGATGAGCTTGGTCGGATCGCTGTCGAGGTCGACCATGTTGCCGGCCTCGCGGGCCGCCACGGTGCCGGTGTTCATGGCGACGCCCACATCGGCCTGGGCCAGGGCCGGGGCGTCGTTGGTGCCGTCGCCGCACATGGCGACGAGCTTGCCCTGAGCTTGCTCCCGGCGGATCAGCGCGAGCTTGTCCTCCGGGGTCGCCTGGGCGAGGAAGTCGTCGACACCGGCCTCGGCGGCGATGGCGGCCGCGGTCATGGGATTGTCGCCGGTGATCATCACCGTGCGGATGCCCATCCGGCGCAGCTCGGCGAAACGCTCGCGGATGCCACCCTTCACGATGTCCTTGAGATAGATCACGCCGAGCAGTCGGCCGTCGCGGGAGACGGCGAGGGGCGTGCCGCCGGCCTTGGCGACGTCCTCGGCGATGGCTTGGATCTCTCGGATCGTCTCCGGGGCCGCGCCCGGGCCGTAGTCCAGGGCGACGCTCGAGCCGTGGGTCGCCATGGGCTGCCGGTTCACCGACTCGATGATCGATTCCACGGCACCCTTGCGGATGGAGGATCCGTCGAGGTCGACGCCGCTCATTCGGGCCTGCGCCGTGAACGGCACGAAGGTCGCGCTCAGGCTCGCCATGTCGCGGGCCCGGATGCCGTAGCGGTCCTTGGCCAGGATGACGATGGACCGGCCCTCGGGGGTCTCGTCGGCCAAGGATGCCAACTGGGCGGCGTCGGCCAGATCCCGCTCCGACACGCCGCGCACGGGGCGGAACTCCGTCGCCTGCCGGTTGCCGAGCGTGATGGTGCCGGTCTTGTCGAGAAGGAGCGTATCGATGTCGCCGGCGGCTTCCACGGCGCGGCCCGACATGGCGAGGACATTGAAGCGCACCAGCCTGTCCATGCCGGCGATGCCGATGGCGGAGAGGAGCGCCCCGATGGTGGTCGGGATCAGGGTCACGAACAGGGCAACGAGGACGATGACGGGAATCGTGCCGCCCGCATAGGCGGCAAAGCTCGGAATCGAGGCGACGGCGAAGACGAAGACGAGGGTGAGCCCCGCGAGCAGGATGTTGAGGGCGATCTCGTTCGGGGTCTTCTGCCGCGCCGCGCCCTCCACGAGGGCGATCATCCGATCGACGAAGGTCGAGCCGGCGGCGGCCGTGATTCGCACCCGGATCTCGTCGGACAGCACCTGGGTGCCGCCGGTGACGGCCGAGCGGTCGCCGCCGGATTCGCGGATGACGGGGGCGGATTCGCCGGTGATGGCGGCCTCGTTCACGGAGGCCACGCCGAGGATGACCTCTCCGTCGGAAGGGATGATGTCGCCCGCCTCGACCAGCACCACGTCGCCGACAGTAAGGCTGTTCCCCGGCACCATCTCGTGATCCCGTCCGGGTCCGGTGAGGCGCTTCGCCATGGTCTCGGTGCGGGAGCGCCGGAGACTGTCGGCCTGGGCCTTGCCGCGTCCCTCGGCGATGGCCTCGGCGAAGTTGGCGAACAGAAGGGTGAACCAGAGCCACAGGACGATCTGGGCCGAGAAGGCGAGGTTGGCGCCGCCCGTGACGACGTCCCGGACGAACAGGATCGTGGTCAGGACGGCGACCACCTCGACCACGAACATGACCGGGTTCCGGACCATCGTCCGGGGGTCGAGCTTGGTCAGGGCGCCGACGAGGGCCGGCCCGACGAGGGCGGCCTGAAACAGGCTTGAGGCGTTTGGGCGAGTCATGGCGTCTATCCGGAGCGGGGGATTCTGAGGAGGCCGAAGCGCCGGAGCGCCGCGCGGATCGGGACGGTCAGGGTGCGAGCGCTCGCCCGAGCAGAGTCACCGCTGCCCCGAGGCAGAGGGCGCCGAGCAGGGCCAGCCCCAGGAGGACGAGGACGACGTCCGAGATGCGAAGGGCGGATCGGTGCCGGTCGACCCGACTCCACGTCCGCGGGCGGGGCCGGTGCTTGGCGAGGGCGCGCCGGGTCGGCGTGCGGCGGGGCAGCGTGATGTGACGCATCTCAGCCGCCCGCCGGGAAGGTCTGGCCCAGGCCGCCGGCGAGGTGCTCGACGATGGGTCCCAACGCCAGTGCCGGAAAGAACGTCAGGCCGCCGACGATGAGGATCACGCCGACGAGGAGCCCGACGAACAGGCCGCTGTCCGTCGGGAAAGTCCCGGCCGAGGCCGGCACGGTCTTCTTCGCCGCGAGCGAGCCCGCGATGGCGAGCGCCGGGACAATGACGAAGAAGCGGCCGAACAGCATTCCGAGGCCCAGCGTGGTGTTGTAGAAGGCCGTGTTCGCCGTCAGGCCCCCGAAGGCCGACCCGTTGTTCGCCGCCGCCGAGGTGAAGGCGTAGAGGATTTCCGAGAAGCCGTGCGGGCCGGCATTGGCGGGTCCGGCGAGGCCGGCCGCGACCACCGTCGCCAGGGCCGTGAAGCCGAGCATCATCAGTGGCAGGCACAGGATCGCGAGCATCGCCATCTTGACCTCGCGGCCCTCGATCTTCTTGCCGAGGTATTCGGGGGTGCGTCCGACCATCAGGCCGGCGACGAAGATCGTCACGATGACGAAGACCAGGATGCCGTAGAGGCCCGCCCCGACGCCGCCGACGATGATCTCGCCGAGCTGCATGTTGATGAGCGGAACCATGCCGCCCAGCGCTGTGAAGCTGTCGTGCATGGCGTTGACCGCGCCGCAGGACGCCGCCGTGGTGATGGTGGCGAACAACGCAGAGGCCAGGATCCCGAACCGGACCTCCTTGCCTTCCATATTGCCGCCGGTCAGCCCGAGTTCGTTGAGGACGGGGCTGCCCGCGCTCTCGGCTCCGTAGACGATGGCGGTACCGGCGAGGAACAGAACGGCCATGGCGGCGAGGATGGCCCAGCCCTGGCGCTCGTCGCCGACCATCCGGCCGAACACGTTGGTCATCGCCGCGCCAAGGGCGAAGATCGAGACCATCTGGACGAAGTTCGCGAGGGCCGTCGGGTTCTCGAACGGATGCGCGGCGTTGGCGTTGAAGAACCCGCCGCCGTTGGTGCCGAGCATCTTGATGGCGACTTGGCTCGCCACGGGGCCGACCGCGAGGGTCTGCTTGGCGCCCTCCAGGGTCGTCGCCTCCACGGCCGCCCCGAGGGTCTGGGGAATCCCCTGTGACACCAGGAACAGCGTGTAGACGATGCAGAGCGGCAGCAGCACGTAGAGGGTGGTGCGTGTGAGATCGACCCAGAACGAGCCGATCGTGCGGCTCGAAGCCCGGCTGAACCCGCGCACCAGCCCCACCGCCAGGGCGATGCCGGTGGCCGCCGAGAGGAAGTTCTGGTGGGTCAGGCCCAGCATCTGCGTGAGGTACGACAACGTCGTCTCGCCGCCATAGGATTGCCAGTTCGTGTTCGTGACGAAGCTCGCGGCGGTGTTGAAGGCGAGGTCCGGCGCGACCGCCGTCTGGCCGTCCGGATTCAGCGGCAGCGCGGCCTGGATGCGCAGGAGCGCATAGAGGGCGAGGAAGCCGAGGACGTGGAAGGTCAGCATCGATAGCCCATAGGCCAGCCAGTGCTGTTCCTGCCGCGCATCGATGCCGGCAGCGCGGTAGAGGCCGCGCTCGATGGGGCCGAGCGCAGGCGACAGGAGGGTGTGCTTCCCCGCGAAGACGCGGGTCATGTAGCCACCGAGGGGGCGGGCAAGCGCCACCACGACCGCGCAGAACAACGCGATCTGAATCCAGCCATTGAGGGTCATGGGGAGGGTTTCCGTCAGAACCGCTCGGGGCGGACGAGGGCGTAGGTGAGATATCCGAACAGCCCCAGGGCCGTGAGGGCGCCGAGTGTCAGGTCGAGGGTCATGGCGCGGGGCTCAGAGGCGTTCGCAGAGCGCGGCGTAGCCGGCGGCCAGGCCGAAGAAACCGAGCCCGAGGGCGATGAACGTGATGTCCGGCATGGTGCGTCCGTTGCGGTTCGGCGAGCCGGTGTCGGGACTGGCCGTGCTCGTTGACCCTTGTGGACGCGTTCCGCATGAGGGTTCGAGATGGAAGCGCGGGCGATTTCATAAGGATCCCATCAGGATCGCCAGACTGTGTGTCGTGCTCGTTCGAGGGGAAGCCCCCTGAGGATTACGCGCCGAGAGCCGTCCGCAGCGCGAAGGGCCGAACCCAACGGGCACCGGCCGCCCGGAGACCGATCCGGGTGCACGAGACACCTTTTTACAGCCAATTGATCCAAGTTAATTACGCCGTCGATCCACACGCCGAGAAAGGACGCCGACCTCGCGCGAGCGGTCGGGTTGCGCCGCGGTGACGGCTGCCTTCTTCCATGCCGGAGCCCTACATCCCTATGGCGAAGAATAGCTCGGGAAGCCGCGGCAAGACGAACCCGGAGATCGAGCCCGCTTACCGCGCTCTGGTTCTCGGGAAGGATGGCTCGCTCGTCGGGTCGGTCCGCCTCGACTCGCGGAACGACGAGGAGGCCTGCGCACGTGCGAAAGCGCTCGTCGATGGCCACGCCATCGAGCTCTGGCAGGGCGTGCGCTTCATCGAGCACTTCCCGATGGGCGATTGAGGCGGACCCGCCGCCGACGGGCGTCGCCCCAAAAGTAGCTGGAGGGCCGCCTATCGCCCGCCGAGGGAGGCCGGTTGTCCCGGAAGGGTCACCCGGTGGCCGGTGTCCGTGAGGGTATCCCCCACGACTCGGTAGACGCCGAGCGTCCGGTCGACGTAGTTGCCGACGTAGACGTAATCACCGGACGGACTGAAGACGATGCCCTGCGTCACAGCCCCGGCTGGGGCTTCGGCGACGCGCCGGACCTGGCCGTCGGGCGCGATGGAAAGCAGCGCCACGGCCCCGTTCGGCGTGTAGCCCGGACTGCCGTGCGGTGCGCTCGCCCCGCGTACGACCGAGACGGCGGCGTGGCGTCCGTCGGGGGCGATGGCCAGGGCTTCGGGCGTGTCGCCGATGCCGAGATGATCGATCACGACGGGACGAGTCCCATCGGCACGGATCACGCTCACGGTGTCGGCATGGCCGTCGCTCGGCTCGGGCCCGGTATTGCCCGTGAGGGCGACGGCCCCGTCCGGCGTGACGGCGAGACCGTAGACGCCGGGGCCGACGGGCAGATCGAGTCCGGTTTCGGAGCGCACCTGCGTTCCGTCGATGGACAGGACACCGAGCTTGGCGGCCTTGTTCTTCGCGACGAAGGCCCGGCGCCCGTCCGGCGCGAAGGCCACCGCCGCCGCTTCGTCGCCGACATCGATGGTGGCGACCGTGCGCACCGTGGTCCCGGCAATGGTCAGGACGGTGACGCTGCGACCCTCGCGGTTGGCGACCAATGCCAGGCCGCCGGACCTGTCGATGGCGATCCCGGATGGCTGACGACCGACCTTGACCGTCTCGACAAGACGGGGCGGCACGGCAGCGAGATCGATGACATGGAGCCGGTCGTCGGGCTGCGCGTACCAGGCGGTCCCCTCCTGCCGCATCAGGACGGAACTCGCGACGAGGCCGAGCCGACCGTTCGGGGTGATTCCGAGGTTGGTCGGTGGTCCGTAGACGGAATTGTCGAGGGGCAGGGTATGAACGAGGCGAGGTCTTGCCTCGTCGCTGACATCGAGGATGCCGACGGAATCGTGGCCATTCGGGCCGTTGCGGCCGCCTGCGGGATCGAAGAAGGTCTTACCGTCGAGGCCGACAAGGATGAAGGGTGGCGCCCCGGCCGCGGATGCGCTGGTGACGACGAGAAGCGCGATCGCCCGGACGGCGTTTGTGAGGGTTCGTCTCATGACCCCGACATAGGGGACATCAGCCGGAAAGCCCGTCCGTTGCAACGCCGCTTTGCGGCCGGCCCCGTCCTGCGACGCCTGGCCGTTTCCGTCGTTGCCCCTCGGGCATAGGGCCGAGGAAGCCACCCTCATGTATTTGAAAATAATTCAGTGTTGCATCACGACCGAATTCCAACTTCAAGCAAAGCATCTATGTTGATTTTATCATGTAATTAGACTATTTCTCAGGTCTGTTTGGCATCAAGAGCTAACGTAGGTTACGACTTTGGCCTCCTGATCGTCACCGCTCGATCACTTGCTCGGTCTCAGGCCCGAGGGCTTCCGCTATGGCCCCGACCACGTCTTTGAATTCGACAAGTCACCTTCGGTCATGTCGCCGACAGCGAGGACGCGGTGCGGGCCATGGCCGAGCGCCTCGTGCGTGAGGCCGAAGCGCGAAGCTGCACCCCGTGCGGCGAGCGGCCGGGCCGCGAGCGGACACGCCAGCTCAATTCCCCTTGGCCGGACGGCGAGGCATCCGGCTGCGGCCGGTCCTGATCGCGTGTGACAGCGCAGTCCGTCATGCGAACGACCAGCGCTTTCGGGGGGCTCTGCTTGGCCAACGCAGACAGGCTGTCGAGGGCGACGGTACCGGACGGTCGCGTTGGGCGACAGACGATGTTCAACCCGATCGTTCGTTTGCCGGTCTCGGGGACCATTCTGTTGACCATCGTCGATCATCCCGCTCCGACAACGGCGCCGGTATCCCGTCTGAGAACCTCGGGACGGTGTTCGATCCGTTCTTTACGACGGGGCGCGACCAAGGCGGCCTCGGCCTACACATTGTCTTCAGCCTCGTCGCAACGAGCGTACAGGGGCAGATCGAGATTGCCAGGACCGCCGGTGGGAGCCGTCATCACCCTCGATCTTCCCATGACGCTGACGCGCGCCGATCTGTACCCGCAAGAGATCCCGGCCAAATCGGTTGGGCATCGAAGCCGAATCCCGGCGAACCGCAAACCCATTGATCGCCGGCATGTCCTGGGATCAATGGGGCCTGCGTGAACCGTTCGACGGTCGGCGCGCGTACCCGTGCGTTGCGCCCATCGCCTTCGCGCACGAATCAAGGATGCTCCATGATCGACCTGTATTACTGGCCAACGCCGAACGCCCACAAGGTGACGCTGTTCCTCGAAGAGACCGGTCTGCCTTACACGATCAAGCCCGTGAACATCGGCACCGGCGAGCAGTTCAAGCCCGACTTCCTTGCCATCTCCCCCAACAATCGCATGCCGGCCATCGTCGATCACGCGCCCGAGGGCGGTGGCGAACCGGTGTCGCTTTTCGAGTCCGGCGCGATCCTGCTGTACCTCGCCGAGAAGACCGGTCGCTTCATCGCGCAAGACCTGGGTGGCCGCGCCGAGGTGCTGCAATGGCTATTCTGGCAGATGGGCGGCCTCGGGCCCATGCTCGGCCAGAACCATCATTTCACCCAGTACGCCCCAGAAAAGGTCCCGTACGCCATCACCCGCTACGTCAACGAGACCAATCGGCTCTACGGCGTCCTCGACCGGCGCCTCGCCGACCGCGCGTTCGTGGCCGGTGCGGATTATTCCATCGCCGACATGGCCGCCTATCCGTGGATCGTGCCCTACGAAAAGCAGGGCCAGACCCTTTCGGATTTCCCGAACCTCGCGCGATGGTTCACGACCATCGCGGAGCGCCCGGCCACAAAGGCGGCCTATGCCCGTGCACCGGAGGTCAACCCGGATTTCGGCAAGACCATGAGCGAGGACGCCAAGAAGGTGATGTTCGGTCAGACCGCCAAGGGGCGTGCCTGATCCTCAACCGCGGAGCGTATCGAGGGCGACCGGGGCGGCATGCGGGCGGGTCGCCAGCATGCCGTCGAGGAGCGCCAGAACCTCGGCCCGGCCGCAATTGGCGGCCGGCTCGAACGGCGTCCAGGTCTGGGTGAAGTCGAGCTGGGCGAACACGTCGCGGTAGCGCCGCAACTCGTTCGTGGTGAGCGGCACCCCGCGCACGAACGCCTTGTGAGCCGAGATCGTGACGGCCCGGCGGAAATCCTTCGGGTCGAGCTCGAACTTCAGGGCGTCGCCGCAGAACAGGATTTTTCGCGATCTGTCGAACAGCACGGCGTGGCCGTCGAAATGTCCGGCGGTGCGGTGGAGTTCGAGTCCCGGCAGGGGCTCGAGAAAATCGTCGTAGGGCCACGACACCTGAAGCGCTGCGCTCCACACGAAGTCGGCGGCCGGCAGGCACAATTCCGGGTCGAACCGGTCCTGCAGTTGCACCAGAGCACCGTAGGCGTGCGGGTGGGACGACGACAGCACCTGCATGCCGCCGAGGTTCGCGATGTGCTTGAGCGCCGCTTCGCTGAAGACCGGGCAGGCCTCGAAGCCCATGTTGCCGTGTGGCGTCTGAATCAGATACGCGCTCGGCCCGATTCCCGAGACCGGGTCGTTCCAGAACCGCCAGACACCCGGCTCCAGCTCCTCCCAGTGGCAGGGAAAGCGCGCCTGCGCCTCCGCCTCCGTCCAGAACTGCCATCCGTTCTGCGGCACCACGTGGCGCGCGTCGAGGCACATTGGGCAACCGGCCGGAGCGGTGAAGTGGCGCTGCCAGAACCCGCAATTGTCGCAGGTGTAGGCGGGCAGATCGAGGGCGCCCGCGAAGGGCAGGTAACCGGGAGACACGGGGGCGTTGCTCGGGTTGGCCAGACGGCGTTGCGGGTGGCGTTTATCGATCCCTTTAACTAAGGGATCGGCGCGGGGCTGTGGCACGCATATAGGGCATCGGCCCGAAAGGTGGTTGCCGGCTTTCGGAAAAGTCGATGCCGAGACAAGCGCCTCGATACGGCGCCGCGCCTGAACGCAACCGGAGGATCATGCCCGTCTCCTCGATCGCCTTCGACCTCACCCGCCTCATCACCCGGCTTCGTCACGCCTCGCCGAGCGGAATCGACCGGGTCGACCTCGCCTACGCCCGCCATGTCCTGGGGCAGACCGGTGCGCGCTTCGGCCTCGTCTCGACGGCCCTCGGCCCGAAGGTGCTGGAACGGGCCGAGGCCGCCGCGATCGTCGAGGCTGTGGCGGCGGGCTGGGTCGAAGATCGCGCGGCGGAGGACGATCCGGTCTATCGCCGCCTTGCCGGAGCCCTCGGCTCACCCGTGCGCGAGACATCGAGCCCGCCGCGGCGCCCGGACACCGCCGCACGCCGACGCCTCCAGGCCCGCACGGCCTGGACGGTGCTGCGCGCACGCGGCCCCGACCGGCTGCCGAAGGGGACGGTCTATCTCCACACCTCGCACCTGCGCCTCGACAGGCCGGAGCGGTTCGACTGGCTCTACGACCGCCGCGACATCCGCCCGGTCTTCTTCGTGCACGACCTCATCCCCATCGCCTATCCGGAATACGGCCGACCCGGCGAAGCCGAGCGCCACGCCACCCGAATGGGGACCATCGCGGCCCATGCGGCCCATATCCTCGTGAACTCGGCCGACGTCGCGGCGCATCTCTCGGGGTATCTCGCGGCCCGTGGCCTTCCCCAACGCCCGACGACTGTGGCCTGGCTCGGCGTCGAACCGGTCTTCCAGCCGGCCTCAGGCGCCCCGAACTTGGTGCCCGACCGTCCGACTTTCGTGGCCTGCGGCACCATCGAGCCGCGCAAAAACCATCTCGGCCTGCTCAACCTCTGGCGCGACCTCGCCCAGCGCCACGGCCCGGCGACGCCGCGCCTCGTCCTCGTCGGACGCCGGGGCTGGGAGGCGGAGAACATCATCGACATGTTGGAGCGCTGCCCGGCCATGCGGGCGCACGTGATCGAGGTCGGCGGTCTATCGAGCCACGGCCTCGCCCGCCTGCTTCAGGAGGCCACCGCACTCCTGATGCCCTCCTTCGCGGAGGGGTACGGCCTGCCGGTGGTGGAAGCCGCAGCCTGCGGCCTGCCCGTCGTCGCCTCGGATCTTGCGGTGCATCGCGAGATCGGAAGCGGCTTCGCCCACCTCCTCGACCCCCTCGACGGTCCGGGCTGGCGCGAAGCCATCGAGGCGCTGAGCGCTCCCGCCTCCCCCCTGCGGGCGGACCTGAAGTCGCGCCTCGACGGCTACGCACCGCCCGACTGGACAGGGCATTTCGCCGGCGTCGACGCGGTTCTGGCCGAGCGCGTTGCGGCCACCTCCCCACGCGCTTAAAACAACAGCGGACGAACGAGGATGGATCAATGAACGTGGTCGATCTCGACCGGGATACGGTCAAGACGGGGCTCGCCGACGGGACGATCCTGCTTATCGACGTGCGCGAGCCGCATGAATATGCCAGCGGCCACATCCCGGGCTCGGTCACGCACCCGCTCTCGACCTTCGATCCGGACGCCATCGCCGCCCTGGTGTCGGAGGATGGCAGGCGTCCGGTGTTCTCCTGCGCTGCCGGCGTCCGCTCCGTGCACGCCCTGGCGGCCGCACAGCGGGCGGGGCTCGCCATCGACGCCCATTACATCGGCGGCTTCAAGGATTGGTACGGCGCCGGCGAGCCGATCACGCGATAGCCTCGCGGCTCGACCACCGGATCAGGCCGTATTCGCGAACACCGCGTTCGGTTTCAGGCGGACGAGCGACCATGTGCGGCAGCGCACTCCATGGGCGGCACCGTACCTCTAGCTCGAAGGGCATAGGGATTATCGATATGCGCAGGCGTCCGCTCTTCCGTTTTCTTCCGGCCCTCGGTCTCGCCCTGGCTGGGCTTCCAGTTGGGGCGGGACTTCCGGTCCTGGCCCAGGCGCCGGGCGGTCCACCGCCGAAGGTGACCACGGCCAAGCCCGTGGTTCGCGAGATCGTCGAGACCGACATGTACACGGGCCGGTTCGATCCCGTGGAGATCGTCGATGTCCGTGCCCGGGTCACGGGCTACCTGGAGAAGCTCAACTTCCAGGACGGCGCCAACGTGAAGAAGGGCGACCTGCTCTTCGTCATCGACCGGCGCCCCTACAAGGCCGCCCTCGATCAGGCCCAGGCCGCCCTGGTCTCCGCCAAGGCGCGGCTGAACTTCTCGCAGACCGACCTCGATCGCGCCCAGACCTTGAGCCGCTCGGGCAACATCTCCGAGCAGGTCACGGACCAGCGCCGCCAAGCTTCGCAGACCGCGCAGGCCGATGTCGACAGCGCCGACGCGCAGCTGCGCCAGGCCCAGCTCAACTACGACTTCACCGAGGTGAAGGCCCCGATCTCGGGCCGCATCAGCAGGCGCCTCGTCACCGAGGGCAACATCGTCATCACCGACCAGACCCTGCTGACCACCATCGTGTCCCTCGACCCGATCTTCTTCGGCTTCACAGTCGATGAGCGCTCGTTCCTGAAGTACCAGGGATCCCTCGGGATCGGCATGGGTCAGACCCAGCGGGGCAAGGGCGTTCCGATCCTCATTGCGCTCACGGGCGAAGAGAAGCCGACCCGCAAGGGCGTCCTCGACTTCGTCGACAACCGCGTCGATAACGCCACCGGAACCGTGCTCCTGCGCGCCACCGTCGAGAACCCCGACGGTTTCATCAAGCCGGGCCTGTTCGGTATCGTGTCGCTGCCCGCGACAAAGCCGTACCAGGGCATTCTGTTGCCGGACGACGCGGTCTCGGCCAACCAGGACAAGCGTGTGGTCTACCTCGTGGCGGACGACGGCTCGGTCGCCTCGCGCGAAGTCAAACTCGGTCCGAAGGTCGACGGCTACCGGGTGATCCGCGACGGGCTGAAGGGCGACGAGAACGTCGTGGTCAACGGCCTGTCCCGCGTGCGCCCCGGCGCCAAGGTCACGGCCGAATCGTCGACGCTGCCGCCCCGCAAGAGCTGACGGACAGCGATTCCCCGTTCCCGTGTCCGTAGACCGGTCCGCTTGCGCAGGATCGACGGGCACCGGCAAGATCACGTGTCGTGCCGCGGCCCCCGGGTCGTCGCACGACACGCCCGTTTCGCGGCGCGCCGGGTGGGGGCAAGGTGCCTCGCGAGACGAACGTCCGGCCCATCGCCGGTAAGACCTGAGGAGAGCGTGCACCCGGATCGTCCGTGATCCGTGCGCCCGTCCGCTGACGACAAGACGGTCCCGTCCGGGGTGAACCACCCTGGAGCGGCGAGAGGTTCACCCCATGCGTTTTGCCCACTTCTTCGTCGATCGACCGATCTTCGCGTCCGTGACGTCGATCCTGTTCCTGATCATCGGCTACGTCTCGTACGCCTCCCTGCCGGTCTCGCAGTACCCTGAGATCGTACCGCCCACCGTGGTGGTGCGCGCCTCCTATCCGGGCGCCAATGCCGAGACGGTCGCCGCCACCATCGCCACCCCCATCGAGCAGGAGGTGAACGGCGTCGACAACATGCTCTACATGACGTCGCTGTCGACCAACGACGGCAACATGCAGCTCACCGTCACCTTCAAGGTCGGCACCAACCTCGATATCGCCAACGTGCTGGTGCAGAATCGCCTCTCGGTGGCCCAGCCGCGCCTGCCGCCGGACGTACGCAACCTCGGCGTCACCGTCCGCAAGGCCTCGCCCGACCTGATGCTCGTCGTGCACGTGCTCTCGCCCGACAACACCTACGACCAGAACTACCTCTCGAACTACATCTACCTGCGGATACGCGACGAGTTGCTGCGCCTCGACGGCGTCGGCGACATCACGGTCTTCGGCGGCAGCGAGTACGCCCTGCGCATCTGGCTCGACCCCAACAAGCTCGCCGCCTACGGCCTCTCGACCACCGACGTGCTGACCTCGCTGCAGGAGCAGAACGTGCAGGTCGCTTCCGGCGCCCTCGGCGCGCCCCCAGCTCCGGCGTCGAACGCGTTCCAGCTCGTGGTCCAGTCCCAGGGACGGTTCCAGACCCCTGAGGAGTTCACGGAGGTCATCGTCAAGGCCGCCGACGGCCGCCTCGTGCGTATCAAGGACATCGGCCGCACGGAAATGGGCCAGAAGGACTACACCACCCAGTCCTTCCTCAACGCGACTCCGGCGGTGGGCGTCGGCGTGTTCCAGCGGCCCGGGACCAACGCCCTCGAGGCGGCGAGCCAGGTGCGCCAGACCATGGACGTCATCGCCAAGAACTTCCCCCCCGGCGTCGAGTACAAGATCGCCTACAACCCGACGGAGTTCATCGAGGAATCCGTCCACGAGGTCTACAAGACCCTGTTCGAGGCCGTCCTCCTCGTGGTCATCGTGGTGCTGGTGTTCCTCCAGAGCTGGCGCACGGCGCTGATCCCGGTGATCGCGATTCCCGTGTCGCTCATCGGTACCTTCGCGGCCATGGCGGCCTTCGGCTTCTCGGTGAACAACCTCACCCTGTTCGGCCTCGTGCTCGCCATCGGCATCGTGGTCGACGACGCCATCGTTGTGGTGGAGAACGTCGAGCGCAACATGGCCGAGGGGCTCTCGCCCGGCGACGCCGCTCACAAGACCATGGACGAGGTCGGCGGCGCCGTGGTCGCCATTGCCCTCGTGCTGTCGGCGGTGTTCATCCCCACCGCGTTCATCCCGGGCATCTCGGGGCAGTTCTACAAGCAGTTCGCCCTCACCATCGCGGCGTCGACCATCATCTCGATGTTCAACTCGCTCACCTTGTCGCCGGCGCTCTGCAAGCTGCTCCTCAAGCCCCACCACGAGCACAAGCCGCCGAAGTTCTTTCTCGCGCGCTTCATCGCGTGGTGCGCCAACACCTTCAACCGCGGCTTCGACGCTCTATCGAACGGCTACGCCCGGATCATCAAGTTCCTGACCGGGCGGGTGATCGGCCTTATCGGCATGCTGATCGTCTACGGCTGCGTGCTCGCCGGTACGCTTCACCTCGTCACCACCGTGCCGACGGGCTTCATCCCGCAGCAGGACCAGGGCTACCTCATCGGCGTCGTTCAGCTTCCCGCCGGCTCCGCCCTCGAGCGGACGACGGCAGTGGTGCGGCATGCCGCCGAACTCGCTCGCAAGGTCGATGGCGTCGCCAACGCCGTCATCATCTCGGGCTTCGATGGCGCGACCTTCACCAACACCACCAACGGCGCGGTGATGTTCCTCACCCTGAAGGGGGCCAAGGAGCGGGCCGCGACGGGCCGCACCGCCGCCGTCATCACCGGCGACGTGTTCAAGGCCACGGCCGGGATCCAGGAAGCCCGCGTCCTGTTCATCCCGCCCCCCCCCGTACGCGGCCTCGGCAACGGCGGCGGGTTCAAGATGCAGATCGAGAGCCGGCAGAGCTCGGCCATCGGCCCGCTGCTGGCGGCCGCCAACGAGGTTCTGGCCCAGGCCAACCAGAGCAAGGAGGTGCAGCGCGTCTTCACCACCTTCGGCAACGACACGCCGCAGCTCTTCATCGACATCGACCGCACCATGGCGCGGATGTTGAACGTACCCCTGGCGTCGGTGTTCGCGACCCTGCAATCCAATCTCGGCGGTGCCTACGTCAACGACTTCAACGCCTTCGGCCGTATCTACCAGGTCCGGATGCAGGCCGACGCGGCGTTCCGCCTGGAGAAGCGAGACATCGAGCAGCTGAAGGTCCGCTCGTCCACGGGCGCCCTGGTGCCCATGGGAACGCTGGCCTCCATCCGCGAGATCAGCGGGCCGCAGATCGTCCAGCGCTTCAACCTGTTCTACTCGGTGCCGATCCAGGGCGACGCCAAGCCGGGGATCTCCACCGGACAGGCTCTGGAGGCCATGGAGAAGATCGCCCAGACCATGCCGGAGGGGTATTCCTACGACTGGACCGAGATCGCGTTCCAGCAGAAGGCCACGGGCAACACGGCCGTCTATGTCTTCGCGCTCGGCGTGCTCCTCGTGTTCCTCGTGCTGGCCGCCCAGTACGAATCCTGGGCGTTGCCGCTCGCCATCATCCTGGTGGTGCCGACAGGCGTGCTCGCCGCCCTCGCGGCGGTGCAGTTCCGCGGCCAGGACAACAACATCCTGACGCAGATCGGGCTGATCGTTCTCGTCGGCTTGGCGGCCAAGAACGCCATCCTGATCGTCGAGTTCGCCCATCAGCTCGAGGAGACGGAGCACAAGGGGCCGGTGGCGGCCGCCGTCGAGGCCTGCCGCCTGCGCCTACGCCCGATTCTGATGACGGCCTTCGCCTTCATCCTCGGCACCGTGCCCCTGGTGATCGCCACGGGTCCGGGCGCCGAGATGCGCCAGGCCCTCGGAACCGCCGTGTGCTTCGGCATGATCGGCGCGACTCTGTTCGGCCTGTTCCTCACCCCGGTGTTCTATGTCGTGATCCGCAACCTGTTGATCTGGATCGCGAAGAAGCGTGGCAAGAACCCGGACAACACCACGCCCGATAAGCACGATCCCCACGCGACCCCGTCGCACGCCTGAGAAACCTATGGCTTCGAACGCCCTCATCCGATGTTCGAAGCCACCTTAGGGGTTGCGTCCCGGAGGGCGGAAAGCTAAGACGCCTCCACCCCGCAAGGGGCGTCGCACTCGCCACCGGCCCGGTCGATCGCACCTCCCCCAGAGATGCGTGTTATGGGTTCGGGAGAGGGGAACGGCGGATTTCGGAGCGATCTGACGGAGTATAGCGCAGCCCGGTAGCGCACCTGTCTGGGGGACAGGGGGTCGCAGGTTCAAGTCCTGCTACTCCGACCAATCAAAGCACGGAAACAGCCGGAGGCTGGATCCGCCGCTCCGAGAAAAGGCCGAGGTGCATCGCACCTCGGCCTTTTTCATGTCCCGTCTCTCGTTTCACCGCCGCCCGCCGCCAGTGCGCGCGGCAACGGGTCGATCAGAAGAAGATCGGCCGGGCGCTTGCGTGGTGCTCGGCCAGAACGTCGTCCGTCGCCGGATCGATCTCCCTGAGGATGGCGTCATAGCCCCACAGGTCGGCAAGGTGCTGGAGTACCCGTCGTGCATCGTCCTTCTGCAGGGTGATGCGGTTGAGCGCCTTGTGGTGCACGATGAGGCGGCGATCGCCTTCGAGATCCACATCCATCACCTCGATATCCGGATCGAGCCAGGCGACGTCGTACTGGCGGGCGAAGGAGCGACGCATCTTGCGGTAGCCGCGCTCATCGTGGATCGCCTCGACGCGCAGTTCCGCCTCGTCCGGATCGTCGACCACATGGAACAGCCGCATCTCGCGCATGAGCCTCGGAGACAGGAACTGCGCGATGAAGCTCTCGTCGCGGTAGTTCGCCCAGATGTCGCGCAGGGTCGCCATGGCGTCGCCCGTGCCGGCGATGTCGGGGAACCAGGCCCGGTCCTCCTCGGTGGGCTGCTCCACGATGCGGGCGATGTCCTGCATCATGGCGAACCCGATGGCGTAGGGGTTGTGGCCGCCGTAGCCGCGCTCGTTGTAGTTCGGCTGGCGGATGACGTTGGTGTGCGAGGTCAAGAATTCGAGGTACGCCGCCTCCCCGATGAGGCCCCTCTGCGAGAGGGAATTCATGATCCGATAGTGGCAGTAGGTGGCGCAGCCCTCGTTCATCACCTTGGTCTGGCGCTGCGGGTAGAAGTACTGCGCCACCAGGCGCACGATGCGCAGGATCTCGCGCTGCCACGGCCTGAGGCGTGGGGCGGCCTTCTCGAGGAAGTAGAGCAGATTCTCCTGGGGCAGTTCGAGGAGCGCCTTGCGGCGCTCGACGGCGAGGTCGGGGCGCACGCCGGCGATCTTCTGTGGCAGCGTGCGCCAGAGGTCGTTGTAGACCTGCTCGCCGTGCTCGGCCCGTTCCCGTTCGCGCCGCTGCTCGGACGCCAGATCGGGCCGCTTCTTACGCGGGTAGCGGTGGACACCCTGGTTCATGAGGGCGTGGGCGGCATCGAGAACCGATTCCACCGCCCCGTGGCCGTAGCGCTCCTCGCATCGGGTGATGAAGCCCTTAGCGAAATCGAGGTAGTCGAGGATGCCGTCGGCGTCGGTCCATTGCTTGAACAGGTAGTTGTTCTTGAAGAAGTGATTATGGCCGAACGCCGCGTGGGCGATCACCAGGGTCTGCATCGTCGCCGTATTCTCCTCCATCACGTAGGAGATGCACGGGTTGGAATTGATGACGATCTCGTAGGCGAGCCCCATCATGCCGCGGCGGTAGCTGGCCTCGTGCTGGGCGAAGTGCTTGCCGAACGACCAGTGCTTGTAGAACAGCGGCATGCCGATGGAGGCATAGGCATCGAGCATCTGCTCGGCGGTGATGATCTCGATCTGGTTCGGGTACCACGAGAGGCCGAGTTCCCGCGCCTCGGCCTCGCAGGCGTCGTGGATTCGTTTGATCGTGTCGAAGTCCCAGTCGTTGCCGGTGAAAAGGGGCGTCCGGGCGCCCGGCACCGGATCGAACGTGGGGCGGGTGATGCTGCCGACCATGGTCGTCCTCTGATCCCAAGCGGTTCGTCTCGCCTCCCCTCCCCGCGACGGGGAGGAGAAAGCCGTCGTCGCCTCAGGCTTCCGCTTCCGCCCGCGCGTCCTTGCGCCCGAACAGCTCGCGGAACACCGGATAGATGTCGCGCCGGTGGTTGACCTTGCGCATGGCGATGGCGCCGCCGGATTTGGCCAAGCCCTCGTAGGTGCGCCACAGGGTGGTGCGGTGCTCGACGAAGCCGGCGCGGGGACCGTTCTCGTCGCCGACCTCGAGATAGGCGAAGTGCTGGCAGGCGGGCAGGATATGGGCACGGAGCAACTCCGTGGCGGTCGGCCCGTCCGACGAGACGTTGTCGCCGTCCGAGGCCTGCGCCGCGTAGATGTTCCAGTCGTTGGGGTCGTAGCGCTCGGTGATGACCCGCTTCATCTCCACCAGCGCCGACGAGACCAGGGTGCCCCCGGTCTCGCGCGAGCCGAAGAACGTCTCCTCGTCCACTTCCGTCGCCTTGTCGGTATGGCGGATGAAGACGATCTCGACGTGGCGGTAGCGCCGGGTCAGGAAGATGTGCAGCAGGATGTAGAAGCGCTTGGCCAGATCCTTCATGTGCTCCGTCATGGAGCCGGACACATCCATGAGGCAGAACATCACCGCCTGCGCCACGGGGCGCGGATAGGCCTCGAAGCGGCGGTAGCGCAGATCGAGCGGGTCGACGTAGGGAATGCGCTTGGTGCGCTCGCGCATGGCCGCCAGGGCCAGGAGCAGGTCGGGCAGGTCGGGATGGCTCGACGGCGTCTCGGCGATGCGGGCTTCCAACGCCGCCAGTTCATCGGGCTTCGGGCGCTTGAGGGCGATGCGCCGGGACATGGAATTGCGCAGCGTGCGGGTGAGCGCGAGGTTCGCGGGCGAGCCCGACACGGTGTAGCCGGCCCTCCGCAACCCTTCCGTCTCGACCACCGAGAGGCGGCGCTTGGCCAGATCCGGCAGTTCGAGGTCTTCGAGGAAAAGTTCGAGGAATTCGTCGCGGGTGAGGACGAAGCGGAACGCGTCCTCGCTGTTCTCCTGGCCCTCCCCGCCCTCGCCGGAGCCCCTGCCGCCCCCGCCGCCGGGCGGGCGCTCGATGCGGTCTCCCTCCACGTAGGTCTTGTTGCCGGGCAGGATGTGGTCGTGCAGTCCCGTGCCGGCCTGGCGGGCAAAGCGCGGCTCCCGCACCCCGTCCAGGGGCACCGACACGCGCCCGTCCTTGCCGAGATCCTTGATGTCCTTCTCGCGGGCGGATTCCCGCACGGCGCGCTGGGCCATGTCCTTTACGCGGCGCAGGAAGCGCTGGCGATTGGCGAGGCTCTTGCCCCCGGGATTCAAACGACGATCGACGATGTGCATCCGGTGTGTTTGCCTTCGCCCTCAAGAGTCTCGCGGGTTTCGACGGGCCGGAAGCGGCCGCCTGACGGCGGACGCCTTCGTCGTGGGACGTCCTATCCGGCCTGCTTCACCCGCATGTACCATTCGACCAGTCGGCGAACCTGCCGCTCGGTGTAGCCGCGCGCCACCATCCGATCGACGAACTCACCGTGCTTCTTCTCGGTGTCGCCATCCTTCTTCGAACCGAAGGAGATGACCGGCAGCAGCTCCTCGACCTGGGAGAACATCCGCCGCTCAATGACTTCCCGCAGTTTTTCGTAAGACGTCCACGACGGGTTGCGACCACCATGCTGCGCCCGGGACCGGAGGGCGAACTTCACCACCTCGTTGCGGAAGTCCTTCGGATTGGCGATGCCGGCGGGTTTTTCGATCTTGGTCAGCTCCTGGTTCAGCAATTCGCGGTTGAGGAGCTGGCCCGTCTCGGAATCCTTGAAGTCCTGATCCTCGATCCACGCATCCGCATAGTCGATGTAGCGGTCGAACAGGTTCTGACCGTAATCGTGATACGATTCGAGGTAGGCTTTCTGGATCTCGTGGCCGATGAACTCGGCGTAGCGCGGCGCCAGCTCGGTCTTGATGAATTCGAGGTAGCGCTTCTCGGTCTCGGGCGGGAGTTGCTCGCGGCGCAGGGCCTGCTCCAGCACGTACATGAGGTGCACGGGGTCGGCGGAGACTTCCGTGGTGTCGTGGTTGAAAGTCGCGGCCATCACCTTGAAGGCGAAGCGGGTCGAGATCCCGTCCATGCCCTCGTCGACGCCGGCCGAATCCTTGTACTCCTGCATGGAGCGGGCTCTGGGATCGACCTCGCGCAAGCTCTCGCCGTCGTAGACCCGCATCTTCGAGAAGGCGTTGGAGTTGGCGTGCTCGCGCAGGCGCGAGAGCACCGAGAAGCGAGCAAGCATCTCCAGGGTGCCGGGCGCGCAGGCGGCCTGCGACAGCTCGGAGCCGGAGACGAGCTTCTCGTAGATCCGCTGTTCTTCCGTTACCCGCAGGCAGTACGGCACCTTGATGACGTAGATGCGGTCGATGAAGGCTTCGTTGTTCTTGTTGCCCTTGAAGGTCTGCCACTCGGATTCGTTCGAGTGGGCCAGAATAATGCCCGTGAACGGGATTGCGCCGATATTCTCGGTGCCGACGTAGTTGCCCTCCTGCGTCGCCGTCAGCAACGGGTGCAGCATCTTGATCGGCGCCTTGAACATCTCGACGAATTCGAGGACGCCCTGGTTGGCGCGGTTGAGGCCGCCGGAATACGAGTAGGCATCGGGATCGGCCTGGCTCAGGGTCTCCAGGCGCCGGATATCGACCTTGCCGACGAGGCTGGAGATGTCCTGGTTGTTCTCGTCGCCTGGTTCGGTCTTGGCGATACCGATCTGGCGCAGGCGCGAGGGCCGAACCTTGATCACCTTGAACTGCGAGATGTCGCCGTTGAACTCGTCCAGGCGCTTCAGCGCCCAGGGGCTCATGAGCCCGGTGAGACGACGGCGCGGGATGCCGTAGCGTTCCTGGATCTCGGCCCCCATCACCTCGGGGTCGAACAGCCCCAGCGGGCTCTCGAACACCGGCGACACCTCATTGCCGGCCTTCAGCACATAGATGGGGTGAACCTCCATCAGGGCTTTCAGACGCTCGGCGAGGGAGGATTTGCCGCCACCCACGGGGCCGAGGAGGTAGAGGATCTGCTTGCGCTCCTCCAAGCCCTGTGCGGCGTGCCGGAAGAACGAGACAATCCGCTCGATGGTCTCCTCCATGCCGTAGAACTCGGAGAAGGCCGGGTAGACCCGGATCGTGCGGTTCATGAACACCCGGCCGAGGCGCGGGTCCTTGGCGGTGTCCACGAATTCCGGCTTGCCGATCGCATCGAGGATGCGCTCGGCCGCCGTAGCGTACATCAGCGGTTCGTCGCGGCACGCTTCGAGAAATTCGGAGAGGCTCATCTCCGTATCGCGGCGCGCCTCGTAACCACGGGCGAAGCTCTGGAACAGGTCGTTCGTCGACGGCATAGGCATTCCGATCCCCTCACGACAGCGACAGCTTCATCCTGTCTCGGCTGAGATGCAACTGACAGGCCCAGTTTTGTCGCAGTGCGATCATCGCATGGGGCCAGCCTGTGTCGCGTGTCACGCCGCTCGTTCCAGGGGATCGTCGAGCGCCCGGCGATCCCGAGCCAGACCATGCGCGACGGCGCGGCTCGTGGGCGTTCCGTCCGCCTCAGAGGTCGGTGCCGGCCTTCGTCGCATCCTTGGCGGGCGCATCCTTCTTCGACCCGTCGACGGTGATGCGGATGTTCTGGGTCTGCACGTTTCCGTCGGAATCCTTGACGTCCACGGTCACCTCGTCGGTGCCGGTGTAGCCGTCCTTGCTCTGGTAGAAGAGCGCCTGCACGGCCGCTTCCTTGCCGGGGCAGCGGTACTTGGCCGGGGTCTTCATCTTGCCGACCTTGGTGATGAGAGACCCGTTCTTCGGCGCACCACTGACGCGGATCTCCGGCATCGGCCCGGCCGTGCAGTCCTTCTTCAGGTTCGGAACGATGGCGAGACGCACGGACTTGCCGGGCGCGGCCGTCTCGCTGCGGGTCACGGTCGTCTGCGCGAAGGCGGGTGCGGTGAGAAACAGACCGGCGACGAGGGCGGCGGTCGAACGGGCAAGCGGCATCGAGAACACTCCGGCGCGGACCGCGTCCCCGTGCGAGGGCATCGGGCGGGCGAACGCGTCCATGCGATGTGGGGATGCAGAGGCGACGCGTCGAGGGTCCCGATCGGACTTGGCAGTGTCCGTCCCGGGACCGTCGCGGGCCGTCAGGGGTGGGGCCCCGGCTCGTCGGTCGACGCGTCCATGTCGGATAGGCGTTGCAGATCGTTCAGGATCGACCGGCAGGCATAGAGGTCGTCGAGGACGGCTTCGAGAACCGGACGGGCATCATCGGGCAATCCGTCGATCCCAGGCGCATCCAGCTCCTCGGGTCCGTCGTTCTCGGGTGGGGACGCCGCAGCGATTTCGGCCTCGCCACGCCCGACGCTCTGGACGAAGCGGAGCCCCTTCTCGCGTAGGATCGCCTGAGCCCCCTTGATGGTGTAGCCCTGCCCGTGGAGCAGGCTGCGGATGCCTTTCAGGAGGTCGATGTCGTCGGGTCGGTAGTAGCGCCGTCCGCCGGCCCGCTTGACCGGGCGGACCTGCGCGAACCGCGTCTCCCAGAAGCGTAGAACGTGCTGAGGAACTTCGAGCTCGTCGGCCGCTTCCTTGATCGTGCGGAAGGCGGTCGCACTCTTCTCCTGAGCGGCCCGGTCCAGCGTGTCGCGGGGGTCGGCGGCGGCCAACGACATCGGAGTCCTCATTCGTCGTCGTCGTGATCACCGGCGCCATTCAGCCCGTTGATGCGGGCTTTGAGCACGTTCGACGGCTTGAACACCATGACCTGACGCGGCTCGATGGCCACCTCGACACCGGTTTTCGGATTGCGGCCGACACGCCGCCCTTTGCTGCGAACCACAAAGGACCCGAACGACGACAGCTTCACCGTCTCGCCACTGGCAAGACACGTGCAGATTTCAGACAGCACCGTCTCGACCAAAGCCGAGGATTCCGTGCGCGAGAGGCCGACCTGCTGATAGACGGCCTCGCTCAAATCGGCGCGTGTGACCGTCTTTCCCGACATGCGCATACCCCCGGCATCGATTCGTGTTTTATTGCTTATCTGTCTGAGAGGGCACGCTAATCGGCGTTGGTGCCGGGGTCAACCGTGCGGGTGATTCACCAGCGGATCAGGGCCGCACCCCAGGTGAAGCCGCCGCCGATGGCCTCGATCATCACGAGGTCGCCATCCTTGATCCGCCCATCCTTGCGGGCGACGTCGAGGGCGAGGGGTATCGAGGCTGCCGAGGTGTTGCCGTGCCGGTCGACGGTGAGCACGACCTTGTCGCGGGCGATACCGAGCTTGTCGGCCGACGCTTCGATGATCCGCCGGTTGGCCTGGTGCGGCACGAACCAGTCGAGGTCCTCGGCCGTTGTGCCGGACGCCCGGAACGCGTCGTCGATGACATCCATGACGGAACCCACGGCGAAACGGAACACCTCCTTGCCGGTCATGCGGAGGTGCCCGGTGGTGCCCGTCGAGCCGGGGCCGCCATCGACGTAGAGCTTTTCACGATGGCGTCCGTCGGAACGCAGACTGGCGGTGAGCACCCCGCGGTCGGCGCTGGTGCCCTCGCCTTCGCGGGCTTCGAGGACCACGGCGCCGGCACCGTCGCCGAACAGCACGCAGGTGGTGCGGTCTTGCCAATCCAGTAGGCGCGAAAAGGTCTCGGCCCCGACCACGAGGGCACGCCGGGCCGCGCCGGTGACGAGAAACTTGTCGGCCGTGGTGACGGCGTAGACGAAGCCGGCGCACACGGCCTGGAGATCGAAGGCGACGCCGCCCGTCATGCCGAGGCCGGCCTGGATCTGCGTGGCCGTCGACGGGAAGGTGTGGTCCGGCGTCGAGGTGGCGCAGATCACGAGGTCGATGTCGGCCGCCGTGAGACCGGCGTCGTCCAGGGCCGCCTGCGCCGCGCGGGTGCCGAGCAGCGAGGTCGTCTCTGACGCGTCCGACAGGTAGCGCTGGCGGATGCCCGTGCGCTGGACGATCCAGTCATCCGAGGTCTCGACGGTTTTGGCGAGCTCGTCGTTGGTGACGCATCGGGCCGGCAGGGCGGAGCCGCAGCCGACCACGACGGAGCGCAGGCACGTCATCGCTGTGTCCTCGACCACCCGAGAAGCCTCATGCCGAGGCCCCCGCCGGTGTCAGTTCGAGCATGTCGCGGATGGTCCGCATGAGGTCGTGCCGGGCCATGTCGTGGGCGAGGTCGACGGCGGCCGCGAAGCCGTGCGCGTCCTCCGAACCGTGGCTCTTGATCACGATGCCCTCCAGGCCGAGGAACACGCCGCCATTGGCCCGGCTCGGGTTCATCTTCTCGCGCAGAGCCTTAAACGCCTGGCGGGCGAAGAAGTATCCGATCTTGGCCGACAGGGTCCGGCTCATGGCCGCACGCAGGTAGGTGCCGATCTGTTTGGCCGTGCCCTCGGCGGTCTTCAGGGCGATGTTGCCGGTGAAGCCCTCCGTCACCACCACGTCGACGGTGCCGCGGCCGAGATCGTTGCCCTCGACGAAGCCGTGATAACTCAGATTCGGCAGGTCGGCCTCGCGCAGGCGGCGGGCCGCTTCCTTCACCGCCTCGTTGCCCTTCATCTCCTCTGTGCCGACGTTGAGAAGGCCGACGGTGGGCCGGTCGATACCGAAGACGATGCGGGCCATGGCCGAGCCCATCAGCGCCATCTCCACGAGGTGGTCGGCATCCGTCCCGATGGTGGCGCCGACGTCGAGCACCACGCTCTCGCCGCGCACGGTGGGCCACAGGCAGGCGATGGCCGGGCGTTCGATGCCGGCGAGCGTCTTGAGGCAGATCTTCGACATGGCCATGAGGGCGCCGGTGTTGCCGGCCGAGACGGCGGCATCGGCCTCGCCGTCCTTCACCGCCTGGATCGCCTTCCACATGGAGGATTTTCCACGCCCGGTGCGCACGGCCTGGCTCGGCTTCTCGTCCATGGCAATCGCCAGGGCCGTGTGACGGATCTCGACGGCGCCCTTCAGGCGCGGCTCGGCTTCGACGAGGGGGGCCAGGATCGCCTCGTCGCCGAACATCAGGAACGTCATCTCCGGATGGCGCTCGCGGGCGATGGCGGCGCCCGGTACCACCGTGGTTGGGCCGTGGTCGCCGCCCATGGCGTCGAGCGAGATGCACACTCTCTGAGACATATGAAGTTCGCCGAAGGCCTCGTGAACGAGAAAGCGCGCGCGGACGAGGGCCGGATCGGGGCGGCCTCGGTCACGGCGCGGCGGAAAATAGCGACTCGCGCCCGCCGGGCAAACGAAATCTGCCCCGATGGAGGCAAAGCCGTCGATTGAGCCGCCTAAAGGACTGCTCAGTCCTTGCCGCCCTGCAGGGCCCGCAGGCCCGCGAGGGGCGCTCCGTCGGCGTCGGGCTCGGGTTCGGCGAACGTGACACCGGGTTTCCGTGGATACGGATCGAGACCCATGGCCAGGAACTCGGCGGTCAGCAGCCCGAAATCGACGCGTCCGTTGACGATCGGATCGGGCACGTCGATCTCCTCGGCGTCGTGTCCCGTCGGGATCTCGCCATCGGTGAACGCCACATCGACGGTCTCGTGCACGGGCGCTTCGAACTCGTCGAGGCTCACCGTGCAGATCTGAGTCACCACGGCCTCGACGGAACCCGTCACCGACAGGTTCTCCAGCGTGCCGCCGACGCGGAAGCGTCCGACGAGGTCGCGGATCCCCGGAATACCGAAATCGGCGGCGAGCGCCGCGCATTCCTCCGGCGTCGCCGTCACGATGAAGTCGCCCTGGGCGCGCGCCATGCGGTCGACCCGGATCGAGCGTGAAAGCGGTCCGACCGCCTGATCCCGTGTCATCGCGAAACTCCCGATTGGTTCGCCGGTTGAGCGGCGGATTCGATGGCGGCGAAGCGTGGCCCGGCCTCCACGAGGGCGTCGAGGTCGAGGCTCGCGAGCAGCCGGTCGCTCGCCGTCACGTAGCGTGCGAGGTCCGCGGCGTCAGCCGGTGCGGCACCACCGAGGACGTTGCGGGCCAGTGCCCCCGCGAGAGCGTCCCCATCGCCCGCATCGAGGGCCGCATCGTAGCCGGCCGCTCGGCCGTAGAAGGCGGCACCGAGCTTCTTCATGCGCTTGGGCACTCCGAAATCACCGATCCCGCTCTCCCGCAAGGACGAATCGAGCTGGAGGAAGATCGCGTTGATGAGGTCCTGCGCCACGTCCGCCGCGGGCTCGGGCAGCCGGTTGAGCCGCCGCAGCACCAGGATCACGTGCAGGCTCAAACACTCGAAGCGCCCCTCTACCGTGTCGGGCACGCCAAGGGCGGTGTAGAGGGCCGGAACCCGCGCGGCGGCGTTGATGCGCACGTGAAGGTCACGGATCATGCGTTCGCGGGGGCTGGTTCGCCCGAACAGACGGCCGATCATGCGCCTCGCCTTCCCGTGTGGACAGCGCGCCGCGGACGCTGCGGAAGGGCCGGGTGTGGCCCCGCTTGCCTTGTCAAAACCATAACCCCGAGGTACGGCAACGCATGGTCAAGGTGCAACCGTCTTGCGGCTTCCGCGGGCGATCCGTCGCCGTGTCGGGCTCGAGGCCGCAGACGCGTTCAGTTCTTCAACGAGATCAAGGGTGGTCGATGTCGCGCCGTTTCGTTCCGTCGCTCGCGCGCCTTGCCGTCCTGGGCCTCATCGGTACCGGGCTCGCCGGCTGCATCGGCGAGGATCTGCGCCACGGCTATCAGATCGATCAGGCCGCTCTGGCGACGGTGAAGCCCGGCATGAGCGCCGAGCAGGTGCTGACGATCCTCGGTACCCCCTCCACGGTGTCCACGGTGGGCAACAAGAGCTGGTACTACATCAGCCAGAACACCCGCCGTACGGTGCTATTCCTCGGCGAGCAGATCGAGGACCAGAAGGTCACGGCCGTGTATTTCACCCCGGCCTTCAAAGTCGAGCGCGTGGCGCTCTACGGTTTGCAGGACGGCAAGGTGTTCGACTTCATCGAGCGCTCGACCCCGACGAGCGGTGCCGACCGAGCCTTCATCTCGCAACTCTTCCGCGGTCTGACCCGGTACGAGCCCTTCGGCAGCGGGAAGGGTGCAAGCGTCGTCCCGGGCGCACGCGCCGGGCAGTAAGAGCGCATTTGGCTTCGCTGTCACGCTTCCATCGAGGCCGCTTCCGCACCACGGAGGCGGCCTTTTCGCTGGACTGAACGAAGGGGCGGCGGAGCGTTGCGCGAGAATCGGCTCAGGCGGCGGCGCGATCGCGGCCCGAGCCCTTGGCGTCGTACAGCGCCCGGTCGGCCCGTGCGAGGGCCGGGAGGAGGCTGGTTTCTCCGGGTGCGACCATCGCGACCCCCATGCTTGCGGTCCAGGCGGGCAGATCGGGGACCGTTCCGAAGCTCCGCCGTAGATCGTCGGCGAACGCCAAGGCGGTACCCCGGGTGGCGTCGGTCAGAACGACGACGAACTCGTCCCCGCCGAGACGCACCACGAGGTCGCGCCCCGAGACGCGGCGCATGGCGACGGTCGCCAGGTCCACCAGTACCGCGTCGCCGGCCGCATGCCCGTACCGATCGTTGATGGCCTTGAAGTGATCGATATCGATGGCGACCAGGGCGGTGTCCGCGGACACGGTCGTGGGGCCATGGGCCGTGAGGCCGGCGCGGTTCAGGGCACCCGTGAGAGTGTCGCGCAGGGCGATCCGGCGCAGGGCGCTCTGAGCACGCTCACCCGGCATGGCGATGAGCCCCAGATTCAGGATCGCCAGCAGCATCTGGTCCGACAGCATCGGCACGAGCCCCACGACATCGGGAATCGCGCCGTCGGTCGCTAGGATGAGGATCGCTACGACGTACCCCGGAACGTAGCCGAGCAGCGCGAACCCGGCGATGCGTCGTCCTCCGGTCGAGGTCAGTTTCCGGCCGCCGATCAGGATCGTGCCGACGGCGAGCATGTCAAAGACGAGGCCGAGCGTCGCGCCAATCTGGGCGGCCACCGGATACCCCAGGAGGGCGGGACCGAGATAGCCGGCGCAGGGCAGGAGGATCACCAGGGCCATCCAAGGCCGGAACGGTTTCACGCCGTCGAACCGGTACACCCCGGTCAGGATGAGAACGTTGCCGAGGCCGAGGAGGCCGCACAGGATTCCCGCGATGACCGGGTGGTAGCCGAAGCGCGCGTATCCCAGAAGCGTCACCACGTAGAGGGCGAAACTCGCCGCCCAATCCAGCAGATAGGATTGGCCGGTTCTCGCACGCCACAGGGACAGATAGACGACAACGAACGCCGCGCTCGCCAAAATGCTGCAGAGACGAAGGGTCGGCACGTCGGGGATCGAGAGCATCGGATCGACTTGGAGGCGAGCGCAGGTCCGAGATGCTACCGCGAAAGCCTTACGGATTGTGTGGGCGAACGGCAGACCTGTAGCGCCCCGCGTCTCGAACACTCCGATGCGGCATATGCATGCCGGAGGAAACCATCGCTCTACGGTGTCGGACTAGGGAGCTTGGACACGATGTCGGTGAAAGGCCGGCTCGGCCCGCGCGTACGCCGTCCGGCGGTCTCAGCCCCGTGCGCGCTCGGCGGCCTCGATCCGCATGAGTAGATCGGCGAAAGCATCCGCAACATCGGTCTCCGGCCGGGCTTCGTAGACGGCCCGCAAGCCGCAGGCGAGACTGGCGACGATATTGGGAGATAGTCCCTGCGGGTCCGGCCTGGAGCCGTAGGCGGTCTCTTGAGAAAGGTGGGACATCCCATCCCGGCCACCGCGTTGACTCTGCATCGACATGGCGATTCCGCATTCAATATCCGGGGGCGAGTCGTGCGCGCCTGAGACAGCGCGCGCAATCCGCCGCACTCGGTTCGATCTACTTTCGGACGCTGTGTGTCTATGCAGACACGCGCCCAACGACGGCGGGTACGATGGCACTCGGATGCGTCAGCATCAGCGCCGGACCCGTGGCCCGCAAGGCTTCGATACGGGTGTAGCCCCAAGCCACGGCGGCAAAGTCGCATCCGACCGACCGGGCCGCATCGTGGTCACGGATCTCATCGCCGACGTAGAGGGTCGAACCGGGGGTAAAACCTGCGTCGCGGACCAGGGCTCTCAGGCGCTTGGCCTTTCCGAACAGCGACGCACCGCAGGCGTAGCGCCGGAAGCGCCGGGCATCCGGCCCGAGCACTGCCTCGATATTGGCCCGGGTGTTGGAACTGACGATCGCGAGCGGCATACCCGCCGCAGCGAGGTCGGCCAGCATCGTCCGAATCCCGGGAAACAGCGAGATCTCAGCGATGTCACGGGCCGCCAACGCGTGCATGTGACGGCTGATGAACGGGAGTTTCCACGGGGCGATTCCGAGATGGCGGACGATACCCGCGGCATCGAGGCCGCGCAGGACCTCGGTCTCATGCGGAGCGATCCGCCGGAAGCGATAGCGATCGGCCACATCGTTGATGACACGGGCAAACCACGGGAAACTATCGGCGAGGGTCCCATCGAAGTCGAAGACGACGAGCCGATAGGGGCCGCGGCTCATGTGGTCAGGTTGGCGGCCGGCACGGTAAGGCGCATCACGAGTCCGTCGCTGTTCCACGCGTGCTCGAGGGTGCCGTCGAGTTGCCCCGCGACGCTGCGCTCGGCCAGCACGGTGCCGAACCCGCGGCGCGTCGGTGGCCCGGAGACGGGTGGGCCGTCGGACTCGGCCCAGACGAGTTCATACGTGTCGCCGTCGCGGCGTCCGGTGAGCCGCACGGTGCCGGCTTCCGTGGACAGGCCGCCGTACTTCATCGCGTTGGTCGCCTGCTCGTGCATGATCAGGGCGAACGCGGTCGCTGCCCGGTCGCCGACGGCGATATCGTCGCCTTGCAGCACGATGCGCGCGCGGCCGTCCTGGACGTAGGCCGCCATGATGAGGCGCATGAGGCCGAACAGGGTCTGGCCCTTCACCTTCGGCGCGCTCGCAGGCGAGTGCGGGCGCACGTACTCGTGTGCGTTGGCGAGGGCACCGAGGCGCTGGCGGAAGGCCGCGACGAAGGGACGGGCCGCCGGATCGGTCCGGGCCGAGAGGGCTGCGATCCCCTCGACCACGGCGAAGATGTTCTTGATGCGGTGGGAGAGTTCCTTGATCAGCAGATCGCGGGCTTCCTCGGCGCGTTTGCGCTCGCGCAGGTCGCGGGTCACGGTCGCATAGCCGATGAGGGCACCACGCGTGTCGCTCACGGGGAAAACGCTATACAGCACGGGGATTCCCTCCCCCGTCGCGAAATGACGGAAGGTGAGCTCCCCCTCCCACCAACCGTCCCGCCGCACGGCCGGCAAAACGGTTTCCGTCACGGTCGTTTGGCATTCCGGGACGAAGTAGTCGGGCACTGCGGTCCTGAGGACCGCATCGGCATCGGCGAGGCCGACGAGCCGCCGGCCGGCCGCGTTGATATGGAGGACCTGGCCGTCCTCGTCGGCGATGCCAATGAAGTCCTTGGAATGCTCGACGATGGCCGCGAGCTTGCGCGCCTCTTCCTCGGCGCGCTTCAGATCTTCGATATCCGTGCAGGTCCCGAACCAACGCTCGATGCGACCTTCGGCATCGCGCAGAGGCATCGCGCGGCCGAGGGTCCAGCGGTAGACGCCCGATTTGTGTCGGAGGCGGTACTCCACCTCGTAGGGGTCTCCGGTGGCCAAGCTGTGCCGCCAGCGCGTCCAGGCTCGGGCCTGATCGTCGGGATGGAACATGCCGTTCCAGCCTTCGCCATCAGTGGAGCCGTAGGGCACGCCGGTGAACTCGTACCAGCGGTCGTTGTAGAAATCGTGGAATCCGTCCGGCTGCGTGGTCCACACCATCTGGGGCATGGCGGCGGTCATGACACGGAACCGACGCTCGCTCGCGGCGAGGTCCGCTTCGCGCACGGCGACCGCCTCCCGGGCCTGTCGCAGTTCGATCAAGGTCGCGACCTGACGCGCCAGGGCCTCGAGGGTCTCGGTCTGAAGCGAGGTCAAGCCGTCCGGCCGAGCGACTTTGTCGAGAACGCACAGGCTTCCCAGCGGAAGACCACCCTTGGAACGGATCACCGCACCGGCATAGAAGCGCAGGCGATGCTCGCCCTGAACAAGGGCATTGTCCGCGGTACGCGGATCGGCCGTCAGGTCGGGGATCACCAGAAGCGGACCATTCTGGATTGCGTGGGCGCAAATCGACAGGGTACGCGGCGTCTCCGTTGGTTCGAAGCCGAGGCGCGCCTTGAACCATTGGCGCGTCTCATCGACGAGGCTGATCAGGACGACGGGAGCGGCGCAGACGATCGCGGCGATGCGAACGAGATCGTCGTAGGCCGGATCCTGGCCGCTATCGAGGATGGTCGTATCACGCAGGGCTTCGAGCCGTTCGGCCTCGGTCCAGTCGGTACCCGGGCCATCGCAGGAGGTGATTACGGTCAAAAGGGAGCGTCCTCGTCAGCGTCTTCAGATAGGGCGCCTAAGAGATCCGTCAAAGCTCGTTTCGGAACGATGGCCGCGCTTCCTTCCCCGTCCGTGTCACATCCGGCGCCCGATCGGAGATCTGGCACCGAACGTCGCGTCGGGCGGCCATGTCGGCAGGCCGCCCGTATCTCAGAGCCTTCGCGCGTCAGGCGGCCTTCGCACCGGACCGGATCGGGTAATCGACGTAGCCCTCGGGGCCCTGGCTGTACCAGGTCTTCTGCTCGTCCTTGGCGAGGGGAGCGCCTTCGGCAATACGGGCGGGCAGATCCGGGTTGGCGATGAACGGTCGCCCGAACGCGATGGCGTCGGCGTGCCCGGCATCGAGCACGGCTTGCCCCTTGGGGCCGTCGTAATCGGAATTCAGCACAAGCGGGCCCCCGAAGGCCGCCTTGATGGTCGGGGCGACAGGGGGATGATTTGCCTTGCCGAAGGTCCCTTCGGGGCCCGGCTCACGCAGTTCGAGGAAGGCGATGCCGATCTCCGACAGGGCCGCGGCGGCGGCGGCGAACAGGGTGTCGGGGTCGGAATCGTCCACACCCTGGATGGCACCGTTGGGCGACAGGCGTACGCCGGTGCGGTCGGCCCCAATGGCATCGGCAACGGTGCGGGTCACCTCGGTCAGCAGGCGGATACGGTTCTCGATGGAGCCGCCGTAACGGTCGTCACGGAAGTTGGAGCCGTCGCGCAGGAATTGGTCGATGAGGTAGCCGTTGGCCGCATGGATCTGCACGCCGTCGAAGCCGGCCGCGATGGCGTTGCGAGCAGCGCGGTCGTAATCGGCCAGGAGGCGCGGAATCTCCTCGACGGGCAGCGGGCGCGCCTCGGCATAGGGCTTCTTGCCCGAATAGGTGTGGGCGGCATCCGGCGCCGTCGTGGCCGAGGCCGAGATCGGCTTGGCACCGCCGAGGAAGTCGGGGTGGACGATGCGGCCCATGTGCCAGAGCTGGCAGACGATACAGCCGCCGGCCTCGTGCACGGCCTTCACGATCGGTTTCCAGGCCGCGACCTGCTCGTCCGACCAGATGCCCGGAGCGTAGGGCCAGCCGAGGCCTTCCTGGCTGATGCCGGTGGCTTCGGTGATGATGAGGCCGGCCGCGGCGCGCTGGGTGTAATACTCCACCATGATGGGCGTCGGCACGTGGGCGCGGGTGGCGCGGCCGCGGGTGAGCGGGGCCATGAAGACGCGATTCTTGGCTTCGATCGCGCCGATGCGGATCGGGTCGGACAGGCTCGGCATTGCAGGCTCTCGCGTTGTTTCAAGGACGAACGGAAGCGGACAGCATCCCGTAAGATGTCGAGGCTTCGAGACCCGTAATTGGATTGCGCGCGATACGATGTCAGGGGTGGCGCGACGACGGCCCACCGCGCCGGTGCGGCATCGCACACGCCGGATCGCGACACCGCTCGCGATGGACGAAGGGGCCGGAACCCTGCGGCACCGACCCCCTCTGATGATTCGCGGCCGGTGGGGCCGTCAGTGATGCGCCAGCACAGCCAGGAGCAGGAGGGCGATGATGTTGGTGATCTTGATCGCCGGGTTCACGGCGGGGCCGGCGGTGTCCTTGTAGGGGTCGCCGACGGTGTCGCCGGTGACGGCCGCCTTGTGGGCCTCCGAACCCTTGCCGCCGTGGTGCCCGTCCTCGATGTACTTCTTGGCGTTGTCCCAGGCGCCGCCGCCCGACGTCATCGAGATGGCGACGTAGAGGCCGGTGAGGATCACGCCGAGGAGCGAGGCGCCAACGGTGGCGAAAGCCTGGCTCTTGCCGGCGATGGCCTGGATCGCGAAGAACAGGACGATGGGCGACAGCACCGGGAGGAGCGAGGGCAGGATCATCTCCTTGATCGCCGCCCGGGTGAGCATATCGACGGCCCGGCCGTAATCCGGCCGGTCGGTCCCGAGCATGATGCCGGGCTTCTCGCGGAACTGGCGGCGGACCTCCTCCACCACGGCGCCGGCGGCACGCCCCACCGCCGTCATCGCCATGCCGCTGAACAGGAACGGAATCAGGCCCCCGAGCAGCAGGCCGACGACGACGTAGGGGTTCGAGAGCGAGAAATCGACGGTGACGCCCTGGAAGAAGCGGTACTGGGTCGGGCTGGCGTTGGCGATGAAGTAGTTCAGGTCCGAGGTGTATGCGGCGAACAGCACCAGGGCGCCGAGACCGGCCGAGCCGATGGCGTAGCCCTTGGTCACCGCCTTGGTGGTGTTGCCGACCGCGTCGAGGGCGTCCGTGGATTTCCTGACCTCCGGGGGCAGGCCCGCCATCTCGGCGATGCCGCCGGCATTGTCGGTGACGGGTCCGAAGGCGTCGAGCGCCACGATGAAGCCGGCGAGCGCCAGCATGGCGGTGACCGCGATGGCGATGCCGAACAGGCCCGCGAGCGAGTAGGTGCCGATGATGCCCGCCACGATGACGAGGGCCGGCAGGGCGGTGGATTCGAGCGAGACCGCCAGGCCCTGGATCACGTTGGTGCCGTGGCCCGTCACCGAGGCATCGGCGATGGATTTGACCGGCCGGAAGTTGGTGCCGGTGTAATACTCGGTGATCACCACGATGAGCGCCGTGATGACGAGGCCGATGACGGCGCAGCCGAGCAGGCCGCCGGAGGTGAAGCTCACCCCCGCATTGGTGGTGAAGGTGGTGGAGAAGCTGCCGAACAGGGCTAAGTTCACGAGCGCGATGGCGCCGATGGAGAGGGCGCCGGCGGTGATCAGGCCCTTGTAGAGGGCGCCCATGATCGACTGGTTGGCGCCGAGCCGGACCGCGTAGGTGCCCGCGATGGAGGTGAGGATACAGGCCGAGCCGATGGCCAGGGGATAGAGCAGCATCGCCTCCAGGACGTTGCGGCCGGCGACGTCGGTCTGCCCGGCGAAGAAGATCGCCGCCAGCACCATGGTGGCGACCACGGTCACTGCGTAGGTCTCGAACAGGTCGGCGGCCATCCCGGCGCAATCGCCGACATTGTCCCCGACGTTGTCGGCAATGGTGGCGGGGTTGCGCGGGTCGTCTTCCGGAATCCCGGCCTCGACCTTGCCGACGAGGTCGCCGCCGACGTCGGCGCCCTTGGTGAAGATGCCGCCGCCGAGGCGCGCGAAGATCGAGATGAGCGAGGCGCCGAAGCCGAGGGCAACCAGGGCGTCGATGACCTCTCGGCTGGCGGGCGCCAGTCCGGCGATGCGGGTGAGGTAGCCGTAGTACAGGGCGACCCCGAGGAGCGCGAGGCCGGCGACGAACATCCCGGTGACGGCGCCCGACTTGAACGCCACGTCGAGGCCCGCCCCGAGCGAGGTCGAGGCGGCCTGGGCCGTGCGGACGTTGGCGCGCACGGACACGTTCATGCCGATAAAGCCGGCGGCGCCCGAGAGCACCGCGCCGATGAGGAAGCCGATCGCGACCTTGAGGCCGAGGAAGAAAGCCAGGGCGACGAACAGTACGAGACCTACGGCGGCGATGGTGGCGTATTGCCGGCGCAGGTAGGCCTGGGCGCCCTCCGCGATGGCACCGGCGATCTCCTGCATGCGCTGGGTGCCGGCGTCTCGGCGCAGGACGTCGTTGATCGTGACGATGCCGTAGGCGACGGCGCAGAGCCCGCCCAGGATGATCAGCAGCAATGCGGTCATTCGTACCGTCCTTGGGTGATCGCGAGATGATCCCTCAGCCGTCGGGCGCGGTTTATGGGCTTGGCTTGCCGTGTGGTCCTGGTTCGTCGTCCTGGCTTGCCTCGTGATTGGCGCGCATGGGACGTGAAGCCCGATGGTGTGATCGCATTCCTCCCCGGAATTGCTCTCCCTGAGTGCCAAACTTCGCCGTGAAGCGCAAACGTCCGATCACGTTTTAAGCTACGGATATTTGTGCGTCGCACCATCGCGCGAAGATTTCGTGCAGGATCACCTGCATTCGGCAGGTTTCAAGCCTTGCCGCTGGTCCTGGCGGGCTGTGTTCGGGACATGAAACTTATGAAACTCCGGGAAGCTGCGCGTCGGCGTCGTGGCGGCCGGCACGCCAGGCCAGGCGGCCGGCTTCGAGGCCCCACACCATCCCGAGCATCATGTAGACGTGGCGCCACTTCTCGATGTCGATCTGGAACGCCTGGAGGAAGAACATCAGGAGCGCCGGAAATACGACCTGGCTCAGCCCCTGATATGGCGAGGGCTGGAGGCAAAGGCGAAACCCGACGAACGTCGTCGTCAACACGATGCCCAGGAAGGCGAATCCGCCGATCCAGCCTCCGTTGGCGAACCCGCCGATATAGGTGTTGTGCGGGTCGAGATCGAAGACCAGCCGCCACCGCAAGGGCCCGAAACCGAGGGGACGATCGATGAGCATCGGGATGCCCCGGCGCTGATTGCCGAACCGCCCGGTCTCGCCTTCGTCGTAGCTCTTCGTGACCTGGGCCCGGTCGGTGAAGCGTTCGGCAATGCTGTCGACGGAGAGGAGGCCTCCGATCAGCAGCGCGCCGACGAGCATCGCCAGGGCCGACAGGCGCGCGATGCGCCGACGGACGATCCGGGACGGGGTAGTCGCCCAGGTCAGCCCGACGGTCAGCGCGATGCCGATGACACATGCGCCCCAGGACCCGCGCGAGAACGAGAGGAAGACACAGGCGAGAATGACCAGCAGGGCCGCCACGGACAGGAAGACCCGTCGCGTTTCTCCCACTAGCAATCCGCGGATGAAATACAGGGCCGACAGGATGAGGAACGACCCCAGGAGGTTGGGATCCTGGAAGACGCCTGAGGCCCGACCGTCCATCTTGTACAGGATGGCTTCGCCGATAATGTCGAAATAGCTGAGGATGCCGCAGATCGCGGCGAACAGGCAGCCGGCCAGATACGCTTTGAGCCCGAACGTCACGCGCTTGGCGGTGTCGTCCGAGAAGAACATCACGAAGAAGATGCCCGTGATCCCGAGATAGACGGTCTGATAGGTCCACTCGACCGGAAGGGCTTCATCGAAATAGGGGATCAGCGAGACGAGGATCGCGGCGAGATAGATCAGAAGCAGCGCAACAATGATGATCGTTGCGCGATAGAGCCTGATGTCCAGCAGAAACCAGAGCAGAATGGTCGGCGGCGCAAGAAAATCATAGGGCGACGGCTTCATGAACGTGAAGCACGTGAAGAAGATGAACAGCGCGAAGAGGAGGTAACCGAGGGACTCGAGGGGAGCCGATATGACGTGGCGTGCTGGCGTCGCCGCGCCGCCGTCGAACGTGCTCCCTGCCCAGCCCGCTGCCATCGTCATCGTCCAATCCGCCGCGAAGCGTGCGGCTGCCCCTCAGTATGGAATAGGCGTGTCAGCGAAGCCTTAAGGACGCGCCTGTCCGGATTTTTCCGCGATAATCGTCCCGTGCCTCAGGCGGTGAGTGGCGTCGGCGCCCCTCGGCGGACGAGGAGCCCTTGAACGAAGCCGGTCACCGGCCTTTCGATCCAGCGATGGATCATCACCGCGACGACGCAGGACGCCACGAGCGTGACGGCGACGATGGGCCAAAGAGTCGATGGCTGTTCCAGGCCGGCCGCTTGCGCCGCCTTGCGGGTTCCGACGATCACGAAGGGGTGGCTGAGGTACAGCACGTAGGAGGCATCGCCGAGGAGAAGGCCGAGCCTCGCCAGCGGCGACGGACCGGCTTGGCGACCGAGCACGGCGGCGGCGACGATGAGGGCGGCGGGGAGACCCCAACCGATCACCCGCGCGATATCGTTCGGTGTCGTCCATCCCATGGCTTGATGGGCCGAGTCGATGGGGTCGACGAACAGGATCGCGAAGCCGCCGGCGAGGAGGACGCTCCGGGCGAGGCCCGAAAGCAAGACGCCGTTGCGAAGCAGGAGGGCGAGGCCCATTCCGAACCCGAACTCGAGGATGATCGGGCGCGTCCAGAAGAACGGCGCCGCCGCGCTCGGCTGCATCACTAGTCCCACGACAACGAGAGCGCCGAGAGTGGCTGCGGCCGCCATCACCGCCCGCTCGCGCCGCAGACCGATGAACACGGCAAATAGCAGGTAGAAGAACATCTCGTAATTGAGGGTCCATCCGAGTTCCAGGACCGGCAGCGGAACGGACTGTCCGGGCGCGAAGGCCGGCCAGAAGCCGAACGACGCCAGGATGGTCGCGGGACCGGCGGCCTCCTTGGTGGTGCCGGCAAGCCCGATGCTCACAACCGCCACGTAGAGGGCGGTGAAGATCCAGTAGAGCGGGACGATCCTGGCCACACGCCGGCCGAGGAACTCGCTCGCGGCCCCCTGCCGTCCGAACAGCTTCTCGGAGGCGTAAACCATGATGAAACCGGAGATGACGAAGAAGATGTCGACGCCCGCGCCCCAGGGGAGCAGATGCACGCGCTCGAAGGATCCGCCGAGCTTCCCGCTCTGCACGAAGGCGTGGTGCTGGGCGTGTCCGAAGACGACCATGAGGGCGGCGAGACCCCGCAGAACCTGCACGGAGACGATCTGCTTCATCGTGGCGCGGTCTCGAACGCGGCAGCATGCCGACTGGAGACGGACCATGCGACCGCGGCGGTTAAGCCCCGATGAAACCGATCGCCGAGCCGTCGAACGCCGTCAGTCTACTGGGTGAGGCGGCGCACGAGATCCCGGAACTGGTCGCCCCGATCCTCGAAGCTCCTGAACTGGTCGTAGGAGGCGCAGGCCGGGGAGAGCAGCACCACGGGTTCGGCCGCCTCGGACGCCGCTGCCGCGTCCGCAGCCTTCGCGGTGGCGACGTCGAGGGTGCCGCAGCGGGTGTAGGGCACCCGCCCCTCCAGGGTGGCGGCGAAGGCGTCGCTCGCCGCGCCGATGAGGTAGGCGTGGGCGACCCGGCCGAACAGCGGCACGAGCGGTTCGATGCCCCCCGCCTTGGCCTTGCCGCCGAGGATCCAGTGAATGTCGTGAAAGGCGGTGAGCGCCTTTTCCGTCGAGTCGGCGTTGGTTGCCTTGGAATCGTTGACGAACAGCGCCCGACCGCGGCGGCCGACCTCCTCCATGCGGTGGGGCAGGCCCGGGAAGGTCTTCAAACCAGCCAGGATGGCCTCGGCGTCGAGGCCGAGGGCTTGGACCACGGCGATGGCCACGGCGGCGTTCTGCCAATTGTGGGCGCCGCGCAGGGTGCCGATCCCGTCGAGATCGGCGAGGACCGTGCCGTCCGCCCCGAACACGCATCCGTCGCGGGCTGCGAGGCTTCCTTCCGGCATCCCCTCCCCCACGTGCACCCGCACGATGGCGCCCGTGACCGCATCGGCGATGGCCCGGCTCGGGGCGTCGTCGATGCCGACGACGGCGAGGGCCGAGCCGGCGATCAGGCGTGCCTTGATGGCGGCGTAGAGCTCCAGGGTGCCGTGGCGGTCGAGGTGGTCGGGAGTGACGTTGAGGAGCACGCCGATGCCGGGATTCAGCGACGGCGTCAGGTCGATCTGGAACGAGGACAGCTCGATGACGTGGATGCGGTCCGGCGCGGGCGGCGCAAGGGACAGGATGGCGGTGCCGATGTTGCCGCCCATCTGCACGTCCCGGCCGGCTCGGCCGAGGACGTGCGCGATGAGAGCCGTGGTCGTCGATTTGCCGTTCGTGCCCGTGATGGCCACGAAGGGAGCGGCGGGTGCGATCCGGGCCCGCTCGCGGCAGAACAGCTCGATGTCGCCGATGATCTCGATGCCGGCGGCCTGCGCCTTGTCCACGGTCCAGTGCGGGACCGGATGGGTCAGGGGTACGCCGGGAGCGAGAATGAGGGCCGCGAATTCCGACCAGTCGGCGTCGTGGAGATCCGAGACGGTGAAGCCCTGCCCGCGTGCTCGCGCCGCACTTTCCGGGCTGTCGTCCCAGGCCAGCACATCGGCCCCGCCGGACCGCAGGGCCCGCAGGGTGGCGAGGCCGGAGCCACCGAGGCCGAACAGGGCGACCTTGCGGCCGGCGAAGCAGGAGGCGGGCGTCATCAGCGCAGCTTCAGGGTGGCGAGACCAGCGAGTGCCAGGATCACGGCGATGATCCAGAACCGGATCACGACCTGCGGCTCCTTCCAGCCCTTCTGCTCGAAATGGTGATGGATCGGCGCCATGCGGAAGACCCGCTTACCGGTGAGCTTGAACGACGCGACCTGGATGATCACCGACATCATCTCGAGGACGAACAGGCCGCCCACGATGGCGAGGACTATCTCGTGCTTGGTGGCCACCGCCACGGTGCCGAGCAGACCGCCGAGCGCCAGCGAGCCGGTATCGCCCATGAAGATCTGGGCCGGCGGCGCGTTGAACCACAGGAAGCCGAGGCCCGCCCCGATCACCGCACCGCAGACCACCGCGAGTTCGCCGGTGTCGCGGACGTAGTTCACCTGGAGGTATCCGGCGGTGAAGACGTTGCCGACGAGGTAGGCGATGACCCCGAAGGTGCCGCAGGCGATCATCACCGGCACGATGGCGAGGCCGTCGAGGCCGTCGGTCATGTTCACGGCATTGCCCGCGCCCACGATGACGAAGGCGGCGAACAGCACGTAGAACCAGCCGAGGTTCAGCAGCGCGTCCTTGAACACCGGAAACGCGAGGTGGTTCTGCAGGGCGGCCGGCGAGTACACCGCGATGACCGTGCAGGCGGCGAGCGCGATGGCCGCTTCCAGCAGCAGGCGGAAGCGGCCCGAGAAACCCTTGTGCGACTGCTTCGTCACTTTGAGGTAATCGTCGTAGAAGCCGATGGCGCCGAACCCCAGGGTCACGGCCAGCACCACCCAGACGTAGTGGTTGCGCGGGTTGGCCCAGAGCAGGATCGCCACGATGGCGCCGGCCAGGATCATCAAACCGCCCATGGTGGGCGTGCCCCGCTTCGTCAGCAGGTGCGATTGCGGTCCATCCTCGCGGATGGGCTGGCCCTTGCCCTGGCGCAGGCGCAGGAGCGAGATGATGAGCGGCCCGAACCAGAATACGAACAGGCCCGCCGTGAACAGCGCGCCGCCGGTGCGGAAGGTGATGTAGCGGAAGACGTTGAGCGGCGACAGGGTGCCGCTCAAGTCCGACAGAAGATACAGCATCCAGCACCTGGCCGCGGTTTTCGAGGATCAATTCCGGACAGGCGGGGCCGCGGACCCCGCCCTCCCGGCCGTGAGCGGGCGTCTCAGCGAGCGATCGTCTGAGCCGTCGCAGCTTGTCCGGGGTTCGCGTACCGGGCTTTGAGAGCTTCGACAATCCGGCCCATGCGGATGCTGTTGGATCCCTTCACCATCACGGCGTCTCCGGTCCGCAGGATGCCGAGCACGGAATCGATGAGTTCGCCCGAGGTCGCCGCGCAGGTGCCGCGTCGGCTCAAGGGAAGCGCCTCGAACAGGTGACGCATGAGCGGGCCGGCGGTGAAGACGAGGTCGACGTTCGCTTTCTCGACTGCGTCGGCGAGGTCGCGGTGATGGTCCGCACCGGCGGGCCCGAGTTCCAGCATGTCGCCTAGAACGGCGATGCGGCGTCCGCGCGGGCCGGTCTCGATGGCCGAAAGGGTGGCCAGAGCCGCCCGGATGGAGGCCGGATTGGCGTTGTAGCTCTCATCGACAAGGAAGGCCTCGCCTTCCCCGATCCGTAGGGCCGTGCGTTCGCCGCGCCCCACGGGCGGCCGGAGTGCCGCCAGCGACAGGGCGGCCATGGCGAGGTCGGCCCCGAGCGCATGGACCACCGCCATGACGCCCAGCGAATTCATCGCCGTGTGCCGTCCCGGGGTGCCGAGTTGGTAGGTCACCGGAATGCCCATCACCACGGCGTCGACCACGGAGAGGTCGGGCCGCAGGACGATGCGGAGCGCCCGGACATCGGCCTCGGGGTGCTCGCCGAAGCTGACGACCCGGCCGGCATCGGACGCCTGCGCGTGCGCCAGCAATCGCGAAAAGCTCGGGTTGTCGCGGTTGAGGATCGCGGTGCCGCCGGCGCGCAGCCCGGAAAAGATCTCGCCCTTGGCGTCGGCGATGGCCGACAGCGAGGCGAAGTGCTCGATGTGCACGGGCTCCACGGTGGTCACCAGGGCGATGTCCGGCCGGACCATGGCGGCGAGCGGCACGATCTCCCGGGGGTGGTTCATGCCGATCTCGAACACGCCGTAATCGGCGTCGGCCGGCATGCGTGTGAGCGTCAGGGGCACGCCCCAGTGGTTGTTGTAGGACGCAATGGAGGCATGGGTGCGCCCCTGCGCCGACAGCACGTGGCGCAGGGCCTCCTTGGTGCCGGTCTTGCCCACCGACCCCGTCACCGCGACGATACCGGCTTTGGTACGGGCGCGGGCGGCGAGGCCGAGCGCCCGCATGGCGTCGAGGACGGGGTCGTCGCTCGCGCCCGAGACGGCCAGCACCGCACCGGCTCCGCCGAATTCCGCCGCGCGATCGGCCGAGACCACGGCGGCGGCGGCCCCGCGCGACAGGGCATCGCGCACGAAGTCGTGGCCGTCGCGGGCCTCCCCACGAATGGCGAAGAACAGGTCGCCCGGCTGCAGGCTGCGCGTGTCGATGGAGGCGCCCGTGATGGGCTTCGGGTCACCGTGCAGGGTCCCGCCGGTGGCGGCCTCGAGGGCTTGCCCCGTCCAGAGGGGCATGTCGGACAGGGAGGAATTCATGCCGCACGCTCCGCGATGGCTGCCCGGAGCACGTCGTGGTCCGAGAACGGCAGGACGGTTGTGCCGACGATCTGGCCGGTTTCATGGCCCTTGCCGGCCACCACGAGGACGTCGCCGGGCGACAGACCCCGGACGGCCGTACGGATCGCCTCGGCGCGGTCGCCGATCTCCGTCGCGTCGGACGCAGCCGCCAGGATCTCGGCGCGGATCGCAGCCGGATCCTCGGAGCGCGGGTTGTCGTCGGTCACTATGGTCCAGTCGGCGCCCTTGGCCGCGATGGCGCCCATGATCGGGCGCTTGCCCCGGTCGCGGTCTCCGCCACAGCCGAACACACAGACGAGGCGACCCGTCGCGAACGGACGCAACGCCGTGAGGACGCCTTCAAGGGCTTCCGGCTTGTGGGCGTAGTCGACGAGGCAGAGGGCGCCGTTCGCCTCGCCGATCCGCTCCATGCGGCCGGGCACGCCCGTGAGATGTTCCAGCGCTGCGATCACGCCGGCGGGATCGGCCTCGCCGGCCGGGGTCGCCAGGGCGAGACCGGCGGCGAGGAGGGCGTTCTCGACCTGAAACCCTCCGACAAGGGGAAGGCGCACCGCATACTGAGTCTGTCCGCCAAAGCCTGGAGCGAGCACGTCGAGGTGCTGGCAGAAGCCCTCCGTCCGCGCGGCGAGGAGCCGAACGGATTCGCCGGCCCGTCCGGTCGTGCGCAGGCTCAAGCCCCGCGCCAGGGCGGCCGCGATGACCACCTTGGCGTAGGCGCCGTCGGCGTTGATCACCGCCGGAATGCCGGGCTGGGCAAGTGTCGTGAACAGCCGCAGCTTGGCCGCGAGGTAATCGTCGAGGGTGGCGTGATAATCGAGATGGTCGCGCCCGAGATTGGTGAACGCGACGGCGGAGAGTTCGACGCCGTCGAGGCGGCGCTGCTCGATGCCGTGGGAGGAGGCCTCCACGGCGAGATCGGTGATGCCGTCGGCCGCCAGCCGCGCCAGCGTCGCCTGCAGGGTCACGGGGTCCGGCGTCGTCAGGGAGCCGTAGGTGGCGCCCCGGTTGGTGACGATGCCCACCGTGCCGAGGCTGGCCGATTCACATCCGAGCCGCGACAGGATCTGACGGACGAAGTCCGTGACCGAACTCTTGCCGCTGGTGCCGGTGACGGCCACGATGCGGGTCGGCTGCCGGCCGGAGAAGTTGCGCGCCGCAAGGGCCAGGCTCCGCCGCACGTCGTCGACGGCGACGTAAGGACAGGCCAGGTCGAGACCGGCCGGGCGGTCGCCCTCCCCCACCACCGCGACGGCGCCCGCCGCGACGGCGCCGGCGACGAAGCGACGTCCATCGGCCACCGTGCCGGGCACGGCCACGAACACGAAGCCCGGTTCGACCTTGCGGGAATCCGCCGTCAGTCCGGAGACCGGCGTTGCATCGCCGGCCGCTTCGGGGAACAGGCTGCCGAGGGTGGCCCCGGTCATCGTCCGTCCACCTGGGTGGCGTGATAGGCACCGAGCTTGACCATCAGGGGGAACGGCTTCACCGGCGGATCGAATTGCGGCGGCAGGCCGAGGATCGGGGCAACGCGCTCGATGACGCGGCCCGTGACCACGCCAGAGTTCCAGGCGGCGGTGGCGTAGCCGCCCGATTCCGGGAGGCCCTGGGGCTCGTCCATGATGGTCACGAAGAGGTATTTCGGAGCGTTCATGGGCGCGGCGGCCATGAAGGTGGTGAACAGGCGGTTCTTCACGTAGCGCCCGTGGATGACCTTCTCGGCGGTGCCGGTCTTGCCGCCGACGTAGTACAGCGGAATCGAGGCCTTCTTGGCCGAACCTTCGACGGCATTGAGGCGCATGATGAAGCGCATGGCCTCGCTGGTCTCGGGTTTGAGCACCCGGGTCGCCTTCTTCAGGGCCTCGGCTTCGGTGGTCTTCAGAAAGGTCGGCACGATGAGGTTGCCGCCATTGGTGATGGCACCCACCGCCGCGGCCGCCTGGAGTGGCGCCACCGCGAGGCCGTGGCCGAACGCGATGGTGATGGTGTTGATCTCGGTCCAGCGCTGGGGAACGATGGGTTCGGCGCTCTCCGGCAGTTCCGTCCGCATACGGTCGGTGAGACCCATCTTCTTCAGGAACGCCCTGTGACCGGGCACGCCGACGCCGAGGGCCATTTTGGCCGAGCCGATGTTCGACGAGTGCGTGAACACCTCCGGCATGGTGATGGTGCGGTTGGTGCCGTGATATTCGTGGATCTTCTGCCGGCCCCAGGTCAGCACGCCGCCCCGGGTGTCGAAGGTCGAATTCACGTTGTATTTGCCCGAATCGAGCGCCATGGCCAGGGTCATCGCCTTGAAGGTCGACCCCATCTCGTAGACGCCGACATTCATGCGGTTGATGCGGTCGGACGACAGGGCGTCTGCCGGGTCGTTGGGGTCGAAATCCGGCAGGGAGGCCAGCGCGATCACCTCGCCGGTGGTCACGTCGAGGATCATGCCGGCGGCAGCCTTGGCCTTGAAGTGATCGACACCCCAGGCGAGCTCGTCGCGCAGGGCAAACTGCGCCCGCAGATCGATGGAGAGCTGCACCGGCTTGAGGTCGGTCTGTTTCGCCACGAGGCCGAACTCGTTGAGCGCCTTGTTGCCCTGCGTATCGATGTATTTCTCGATGCCCGCGATGCCGAGGTTGTCGAGGTTGGTGATGCCGATGATGTGGGCCGCCGCGACCCCGTTGGGGTAGACACGCTTGTGGTCGGGCAGGAAGCCGATGCCGGGGATGCCGAGGCGGTGGACTTCGGCCTGCTGCTTCGGGGTGATCTCGCGCTTGACCCAGACGAAGCCCTTCTCCTTGCCGGTCGATCCGACGCGGGCCGAGAGCTTGGTACGCAGGTCGTTGGCGTTGAGCTGGGGCAGGACGGCGGTGAGCAGTTCCACCGCCTCGTCCTTGTCGACGATGTTGCGCGGCTCGGCGAAGACCGACACCGTGCGGATATCGGTGGCCAGGATTTCGCCGTTGCGGTCGACGATGTCGGGCCGGATCGCCGTGGTGGCGGAGGCGGCGACGCGCTTGTCCGAGTTGTCCGTCTCCGGGAACGCCGCGAGATAGACCAGGCGCACGCCGATGGTCGCGAACACGGCGGCGAAGCCAAGGCCGACGAGACCGACGCGGGCATAGCTCCGCTCGATGGCGAGATGGAACATCGCCCGCGCCAGGGCGACGACGCGGTTTCCGCGCGGCGCTGGAGGAGGCGGCTCCGCCACGGGGACTTCGACCAGGGCCCCTGGCAGCGACTCGTGCTCTCGCATCGACTCGGCCTCGGGCGGAGCGGCGTCCGGAATAACGTCTTGCGACACGGGTGCTACCTCGAAGCCGTTGTCGGGGTTCTGGTCGTCGTCGTGCGGGTGGTCACGGTGCGGGTCGTGATCGAGCCGGTGGTGCGCGGCTCGTTCAGACCGGGCTTTTCCTTCGGCGTCGCGGTCGCCGCGAGCAGTCGACCGATTTCGTCGCCGCGCTCGGGACGCGCCGGGAGGTCCGACAGGCGCCCAAGATGGGACGTGCCGATGGGCTCCAGCGCCAGATGGCGCGCCACCGCCGCCTGAAGCCGGTCGGGCCGGGTCAGCAACTGCCACTCGGCCCGCAGGACCGCGATGGCTTGACGCTCGCGGTGGAGCTGGCTGCGGGCCTTGGAGACCTGCCCGGCCTGATACAGGGTGTCGTACTTGATCGAGTAGGCGTAGATCGCCGAGCCGATGAGCCCGAGGACCGCCATGACGTTCAGCAGACGGATCACCGGCGTGCGCTCCTGACTGTCCGCTCCGGCAGGGAAGCGAGGGCCTCGATGGCGGCCAGGGGCGCGGGCGCAGGCGCGTCCGTGCGTTCCACCGCGCGCAGCTTGGCCGAACGGGCGCGCGGGTTGGCATGGATTTCGGAATCGGAAGGCAGCACAGGACCCTTGGTCACAGCCAAGAAACTGCGGGGTGCCGGCGCCTCCAGGCTCGGCAGGTGGCGCGAGCCTTGTGCCGCCCGACCGCTGCGAGCGGAGAAGAACTGCTTGACGATGCGGTCTTCAAGGGAATGGAAGGTGACCACGGCGAGGCGCCCGCCGGGACGCAGGATGCGCTCGGCGGCGTGCAGGGCCTGGACGAGTTCGCCGAGTTCGTCGTTCACCGCGATGCGCAGGCCCTGAAAGGTCCGCGTCGCCGGATTGATGCCGCTCGCCGGATCGGCCCAGACCACGCTGGCGACCACTTCGGCCAGGGCCGCGGTGGTCTCGATCCGCCCCTTGCGACGCGCCTCGACGATGGCACGGGCGACGGCGCGGGAGCGGCGCTCCTCGCCGTAATGGTAGATGATGTCGGCGAGATCGGCTTCCTCGGCGTCGTTGACGATGTCGGCGGCGCTGCGCCCGGTGCGCTCCATCCGCATGTCGAGGGGACCGTCGTGGCGGAACGAGAAGCCGCGCTCGGCCTGGTCGATCTGCATGGACGAGACGCCGATATCGAGGACGACGGCATCGGCCTGCCCCCAACCGGCATCACGAACACTCCCATCGAGGGTGCCGAAGCGGCCCGGCACCAGGGTCAGGCGCCCCTCCGAGGAAGCCACCAGGGGCGCTCCGTCCGCGATGGCGCCGGGATCGCGGTCGATGGCAAGCACGTGAACCGACGGATCGGCCTCCAGCATGGCGCGTGTGTAGCCGCCGGCCCCGAAGGTGCCGTCCACCGCGAGTGCGCGGCCCGCCAGATCGAGGGCGGCGAGCACTTCGGCGAGCAGCACCGGGACGTGGGGCGTCCCGTCGTTGGGAGGTCTGGGTTCGCGCATGCGCTTCATCGCCCGGCCTCTTCGACCAACGTGCGGAGCACGGGAAACGGGGGCGTCGAAGACGCGACGGGGATGAGGCCGCGCATGCGTCCCTTCCAAGAGTCTGAGCCGCCGTGAAGCGGCGCGGAGAGACGGGACATCGCCGGATCGGCGCGCAGCGCGACCGCTTGCAGGGACGCCGCCCCGAAAGTCTCGGGTTGCGTCCGTCGATCCGAAAATCGCCGTTGACGGGATGAATCGGGGTACCATGGGCCTCTGAGCGCCGTCAACGAACGGGGCCGCAACGCATTGGCCCTGTCCGATCAGACCTCAGCAAGGTTAACCGACGGTAAGTTTTTCGTTGCCGCGTGTTCGTGTTTTGCCGGGTGCCACAACTCAGAACCAGCGTGGATCAGTCGGCCTTTAAGCCGGGTTCTGTAGGGCCCGGACGACCCGTGAGGGTCCCCCTGACGTGGCGGCCATTCCTCTGGGACGATCGTTGCCGATGCGCCTCGAGCAACCAACCCGGGCGACGGGCCTGGAGAGAAGCCTGACGAGCCGCAAAGCCCATCGTGTCGCCCCTATTCGGTCTTGCTCCCGGTGGGGTTTGCCGTGCCGTCCGCGTTGCCGCGTCCGCGGTGCGCTCTTACCGCACCCTTTCACCCTTACCCTGTGTGAAACAGGGCGGTCTGCTCTCTGTGGCACTGTCCCTGGGGTCGCCCCCGCCGGACGTTATCCGGCACCGTCTCTCCATGGAGCCCGGACTTTCCTCCCCGGACGCGAGGTCCGGAGCGGCCGCCCGGCCGACTGATCCGAGGCGGATGTGCGCCGCGGACCGTCATGAGGTCAAGCGCCCGGCGGCATTCGGGAACGCCGACTTCGGATTTACGGCGAGCGGTTGCGCATCCGGACGCGGGCGCTAAATCTAAAGACAGGCGCTCGCCGCCTCCGCGCGGCCGGCCCCGGACCACTTGGCTTCACCAGATGGAGGTGACCATGGCGACCGACGAGACGGCCTGGACACTGGAGAAGGTTCAGGAATTGCGGAGTCTGGCCCGAGAACGCGTGCCGATCTCGGTGATCAGCCTCAGGCTCAAGCGGCCCATCGAAACCGTGTCGGCCAAACTCGCCGAACTCGGTATTACGCCCGCCCCCGAGGCAGGCGCCGACTGACATCGGGGTGCCGCGAGGCCATCGGCCTCGCGGGCTTCCGGGACCTACCAGGACCCGGTGTTCTCCATGGAGACCCATGGCTCCTGCGGCGGCTTGGCGTCACCCTTCTGCAGCAGCTCGATGGAAATCCCATCGGGGGACTTCACGAAAGCCATGTTGCCGTCGCGCGGCGGCCGGTTGATGGTGATCCCCGCCGCCTGCAGCTTGGTGCAGAAGGCGTAGATGTCGTCGACCTCGTAGGCGAGGTGGCCGAAGTTGCGCCCCCCCGAATAGGTCTCCGGGTCCCAGTTGTGGGTCAGTTCGATCACCGGCGCCTGGGTCTCGCGGGCCGTCGCCGCGTCGCCGGGCGCTGCGAGGAAGACGAGGGTGAAACGACCCTTCTCGTTGTCCACGCGGCGGACCTCCGTGAGGCCGAACGTATCGACGTAGAAGGCGAGCGCCTGGTCGAGGTCCGCCACGCGGACCATGGTGTGCAGAAAACGCATCGTCGTGAATTCTCCTGAGGGTGCGGCCTATGTGGTGGCCGTGCGAGTCCCGTCAACGCCACGCATCTGCGTTGGTCTCTCGCGCAACGGTTCTTTGCACCGACCGCGCGTTGCGCCCGGGACGGAAGCGATTCAAGAGGGAGGCCTGCGACAGGCGAGGCTTCCATGCGCACCGAAACCCCGATCCCGATCCGGCTCGCCGACTACAGGCCGAGCGATCACCTCATCGACCGGGTCGGCCTCGACATCCTCCTGCACCCCCACGCGACGGAGGTTCGGGCGACCCTTGCGCTCCGGCCCAACCCGGCCGGCCGAGCAGGGGCCGAACTGGTGCTCGACGGCGAGGATCTGACGCTGCTGTCCCTCGATCTCGACGGGGTCGCCCTCGCGCCGGACGCGTACCGGATAACGGAAACCGCCCTGATCCTGGCGCAGCCGCCGCAGGAACCCTTCACCCTGACGATCCGCACGCGGATCGATCCGACCGCCAACACCCGGCTCATGGGTCTCTATCGATCGAACGGCGTCTACTGCACGCAATGCGAAGCCGACGGCTTCCGGCGGATCACCTATTTCCTCGACCGCCCCGACGTGATGGCGGTCTACACAACCCGCATCGAAGCGGACCGGGCCGACGCGCCCGTGCTGCTCGGCAACGGCAACCCCATCGAGGCCGGGGAAGCGGGACCGGGTCGGCACTACGCCGTCTGGCACGATCCCCACTGCAAGCCCGCCTACCTGTTCGCCCTCGTCGGCGGACGCCTCGACCGGCTCGGCGGCCGGTTCACGACCAGCGAGGGCCGGATCGTCGACCTCGGAATCTATGTCGAGCCCGGCAAGGCGGACCGCGCCGCCTACGCCCTCGATGCCGTCATCCGCTCCATGGCCTGGGACGAGACGGCGTTCGGCCGTGCCTACGATCTCGATGTGTTCAACGTCGTCGCCGTGTCGGACTTCAACATGGGCGCCATGGAGAACAAGGGCCTCAACATCTTCAACGATCGCTACGTTCTCGCCAGCCCCGAGACCGCCACCGACGCGGATTACGCCGCCATCGAGGCGATCATCGCGCACGAGTACTTCCACAACTGGTCGGGCAACCGCATCACCTGCCGGGACTGGTTCCAGCTCTGTCTCAAGGAGGGCCTGACGGTCTTCCGTGATCAGGAATTCTCGTCGGACATGCGCTCGCGGGCGGTGCACCGCATCGGCGAGGTCCGCACCCTGCGGGCCCGGCAGTTTCCCGAGGATGCCGGACCGCTCGCCCACCCCGTGCGCCCGCAAGCTTACGCCGAGATCAACAACTTCTACACGGCCACCGTCTACGAGAAGGGTGCGGAGATCGTGCGGATGCTGCGCACGCTGCTTGGCACGGATACGTTCGCCCAGGGGATGGATCACTACTTCGCGGCGTGCGACGGCACCGCGGCGACGGTGGAAGATTTCCTCGGCGCCTTCGCGACGGTCTCTGGACGCGACCTCAGCGCCTTCGCGCGCTGGTACGATCGGCCCGGCACCCCAGTGGTGACCGTCGAGGGCGCCTACGACGCGGCCGCCCGTAGTTACACCCTACGGTTCCGGCAGGAACTCCGCGGCGACCGCGAGGGCCCTCCGCTCGTCATTCCGGTGGCGCTGGGCTTGGTCGGAGCTGGCGGCCCCCTCGACACGGCGGCCTGCGACCGCGTCCAGAATGGGGTCTTCATCCTGGAGCGAGCCGACGACAGTCTTACCGTCACGGGTGTGTCGGAGGCTCCGGTTCCGTCCCTGTTCCGAGGCTTTTCCGCACCCGTGCGGTTGGTTCAGACCATCACCGATGCGGACCGCCTCGTTCTGCTCGCGCACGACACCGACCCGTTCAACCGGTGGCAGGCGGCGCAGGATGTCGCCATGGCTCGCCTCGTCGCCGACGCACGGGCCGACTCCCCGGCGCCGCCGCCGGAGCCGGATGGTCTCGTCGCGGCCCTCGCCGCCTTCCTCGACGGGGAAGCCCTGACCGATCCGGCCTATGCGGCCCTCGTGCTCACCGTGCCGAGCGAGGGCGACATCGCCAACGCAATCGGCGAAGCCATCGACCCGGATGCGATCCACCGGGCGCGGACGGCCCTGCGGCTGCAGCTCGGGCAGGGCCTGTACCCGCACCTGACCAGCCTGCGCGACGCGCTCGCTGACCCGGCCGGTACGCCGTTCTCACCGGATGCGGTCTCAGCCGGACGCCGGGCCCTGCGCAACGTCGCCCTCGACCTCATCGCGGTCGCCGACCCGCAGTCCGGGATCAGCCTCGCGCAGGCCCAGATCGAGGCCGCGACGACCATGACCGACCGCCTTGCCGCCCTCTCCGTGCTGGCGCTGATCCCAGGCTCGGCTCGGGAGGCCGCATTCGCGGCTTTCGCCGAGCGCTACCGGAACGAGCCCCTGGTGCTCGACAAGTGGTTCGCGATCCAGGCGATGATCCCCGAGGACACCACGCTGGAACGGGTCCGCCGCCTGCAGGCGCACCCGGCTTTCGCTATGACCAATCCCAACCGGGTGCGCTCCCTCGTCGGCAGCTTCAGCGTCGGCAATCCGACCCAGTTCAACCGGCCGGACGGGGCCGGCTATGCGTTCCTGGCCGAGGTGGTCGAAACCCTCGATGCGACCAATCCGCAGATCGCGGCGAAGCTGCTCACAGGCTTCGGCTCCTGGCGAATGCTGGAACCGGAACGCCACGCCAAGGCGGAACGCTCGCTTGCGGCAATCGGCTCACTTGCCAACCTGTCCCGCGATGTTTCCGACATCGTCGGGCGGATGCTTGACAACTGACAAGCCGTTGTAGGGAAACAGGTATTCCAGTACTTACCAAGCTTCTCTGCACGCAGATGGGTCTCCTGTCAGGATTAACAGAAGCATAAAAAAGCGTGGACAACTCGGCCGTGAAAATGGTGTTATGAATGCGATTCGAAGCGCGACACGGTCACGCTCTCCAGACGTTTCACCATAGCTGCGGAGACATATCATGCTGGAGGCGGATTCCGCTTCCCTCTCCGCGCGTGCGGATACGATCCTCGGCATCCATCGCCCACAGACCACGACGCACATCCGGTTCGTGCGGGCGGAAACCTGGCTGCGTGTCGCCCTTCCGGCCCTGCTGGCGGCTTTCCTCGCTTGCCTGGCGACGGTGGAATGCCTCCATCTCAATGCACAGCGCCAGGATACTCTCGGGCGTGCGGTCACTGAGATCGACGCACTGACCCGGCTTGTCGCGGCGTCCCTCGGCCAGGGCGACACGGACGAGGCCGCGATGAAGGGTCGTCTCGCAGCACTTCTGCCGCCGCATCTCCTGCCGCTCGGCCGACAGATCCTCATCATCGGCACCGACGACAGCATCGTCGCGTCCGCCCCCCCCTGGGCCGGAAGCCGTACTCTCACGGAGCACCTCGGAGAGATGCAGGCGCTCACGACCCTCGGGGAGCGGGCGGGGGTGATGACGGTGGATCTCGCCGACCGCGCCCCGGCCCTCGCTGCGCTTCGCAGTCTGCCGAACGGACGCGGTCAGGTCGCCGTCCTGCAACCCATCGCAGCGGTGACCGCGACCTGGAACGCCAGGATGCGCAACCACGTGATCTTGCTTGGGGCGGCGGCCCTGGTCATCGTCGGGACCGGCATCGCATACGTCCTGCAGACTCGGCGGGCCTATGCGGTCGATCGAGTGTGCGAGCAGATCAAGCAGCGCCTCGACACGGCGCTCGGACGCGGCCGGTGCGGATTGTGGGACTGGGACATCCCCCGTGGGCGGATCTACTGGTCGGACTCGATGTACGCCCTGCTGGGTTATCGCCGCGAGCGCGAGTTCCTGTCCTTCGGCGACGTCAACGCCCTGGTCCATCCCGATGACGGTGACCTGTACAGCTTGGCGCGCCACCTCGCCGCGAGCCAGTCCACCGTCGACCACGAGTTCCGGATCCGGTCCGCCTCGGGCGTCTGGACTTGGATGCGGATGCGGGCCGAGATCGTACCGGACACGGTGGCCGGCGGTCGCCATCTCGTCGGCATCGCCCTCGACGTCACCGAGCAACGCAACCTGGCCGAACTGAACGCCACCGCGGATATGCGCCTGCGCGACGCCGTCGAGGCCATTTCCGAGGCGTTCGTCCTCTGGGACACCGGCAACCGTCTCGTCCTGTGCAATTCGAAGTTCCGCGATCTCCATGCCCTGAGTCACGAGGATGCTGTTCCGGGGCGGCGCTACGCCGAGATCATGGGCCGCGGTGTGCTTCCGCCGATCCGTCGCGAGATGCGCGAACTCGAGCATTCGGGCGCAACTGCCCGTACCTTCGAGGCCGAACTCACGGACGGCCGTTGGCTCCAGATCAGCGAACGCCGCACCAAGGATGGCGGCTACGTCTCCGTCGGTACGGACATCACCAGTCTGAAGCGCCACCAGGAACAACTCGTGGCCTCCGAGCGCGAACTCATCGCGACCGTGAAGGACCTCAAGCGGTCGCGCCGCACCCTCGAACTCCAGACTCAGCAACTCGCCGACCTCGCCGAGCGCTACCTCGATCAAAAGGCCCAGGCCGAGACGGCCAACCAGGCGAAATCCGAGTTCCTCGCCAATATGAGCCACGAGCTTCGCACACCGCTCAACGCGATCATGGGCTTCGCCGAACTCATGGAAACCGGGGTGTACGGAGCCCTCGGCTCGTCGCGTTACACGGATTACTGCCAGGACATCCGTGCGAGTGGAGATTACCTCCTGTCGGTCATCGACGACATCCTGAACATGTCGCGCATCGAATCGCACCGGGTGAAACTGGTACGCCGCGAGATCGGCTTGCCGGGTGCCATCGAGGCGGCCCTGAAGCTGGTGGCCGAGCCGGCGCGGGCGAAATCCCTCAGCATCCATGTCGATCTGGTCGAGGGCCTCTCGGTGCTGGCCGACGAGCGCGCCCTGCACCAGATCCTGCTCAACCTCGTTCAGAACGCGGTCAAGTTCACGCCGGAAGGCGATGGGCGGATCGTCGTGAAGGCCCGGCCGATGGGGGATGCCGTGAACATCTTCATCGAGGATACGGGCATCGGCATCCCCAAGTCAGCCCTGCGCCGCCTCGGCGCTCCGTTCCAACAGGTCGAGACGAACCTGACCCGCACCTACAAGGGCTCGGGCCTCGGCCTCGCCATCGCGCGGTCCATGGCCGAGTTGCACGGGGGTTCCCTTCGCCTGCGCTCCCAGGAGGGTCTCGGCACCATCGTGTTCGTGCGCCTGCCCATGCCGACGCCCGAGCGGCTACGCGATGTGGCCTTCGAAGCTTCGCAGGAAACGGTCGCATCCTTGCGCGACGCTGCGGGGGCGACGCCGCGCCGGGGCTGGATGGAGCCGGCCGCCAGCTGACTCATCGATAGCGCGCGTCGTTCGACGATCGCGGCTGCGCCTCGGGCCTCTGCGTCAGGCGAGAAGCCGCTCGAAGAGGTTGCGCACATCGGCGCGCCGCTCGTCGAGCTGAACCATCAGATGTGCGGCGTCCGGCATGCCCAGCGCCACGGCCAGGCGCGTCAGGGCGACCCCGGAACCCTGGGCCGGGTCGCCCGCCACCATCAGCCTCTGCCAATGCAGGACATCGTCGAACTGGCGATAGGCGGTCCGCAGGCGCTCGGCCTCGGCCTGCTTCAGAAGGCCATGCCCCGCTGCCAGCGCCAGCACATCGCCTGCAGCGGGGCCGGCAAGATCCGGAAACCGGCTGCCGTGCGCAAGGACGAGGGCCTGGGCCAGGAAGTCGAGGTCGAGCAGGCCACCCGGGGCGAGCTTGAGATCGAGGGGCCCCGCATCACCTTTCTCCTCGGCCACGAGCCGCCGCATGGATCGCACGGCGCCAAAGACTTCGGACGGATCCCACGGCCGTGTCACCACGGATCGGATCATCGCGATCAACTCTGCGCCGAGTTCGGCATCACCCGCGATCATCCTGGCACGGGTCAGGGCCATGTGCTCCCAAAGCTCAGCTTCGGTATCGTAGTAGCCCCGGATGCTGCGCAGCTGCACCGCCACCGGCCCCTGCCCGCCACCGGGCCGCAGACGAAGGTCGACCTCGTAGAGATGTCCGCGCCGGGTCGGCACGGTGAGCGCGGCGACGAGGCGTTGCGTCAGCCGATTGTAGGCGACCGCCGCATCGAGGGGGCGCGGCCCGGCGCTCATGCGGGACTCGGGGTCGAAGTCATAGACCACGACGAGGTCGAGGTCGGATTCCGCCGTGAGCTGACACGACCCGAGGCGCCCAAGCCCCAACACGGCGAGGCGTCCCCCTGGTACCGCCCCGTGCTCGGCGAAGAAGGCTTGCGACACCCGGTCGAACGCAGTCCCCACCACCGTGTCGGCGATGGCGGTGTAGGCCCGTCCCGCCTCCACCGGCGCGAGAATGCCGGAGAGGAGACGCGCGCCGGTGAGGAAGCGCAGGTGCCGCGCCGCATCTCGGCTGCGATCGAGGAAATCCTCGTGGTCGCTCGGCTGCCCGAGCAAGGTCCGAAAATGCGCGGCGATGCCGCCAGGCTCAGGCGGTGGCGCCGAGAAATCCCGCTCCAGCACGGCATCGAGCACATGCGGACTGAACGAGACGGTCTCGGCCAAGCGCGGTGCGGTGCCGAGGAGATCGGCGAACAGGAGGCGCAAGCGTTCGTTGGAGCGTAGGATGGTGAGGAGTTCGAGCGCCGCAGGCATACGGGCGAAGGCCCGGTCCAGGGTATCGAGGGCCAGATCCGGATCGGTCGTTCCACCGAGCGCCTGCATCAGCGCCGGCACGAGCTCGGTCAGGACTTCGCGGGCCCGGGCGGTACGCACGGCCGGCCGCCGCCCGAAATGCCAGCCGCGTACGGTTTCGACGGCGCGTTCGGGCTCGCGGAACCCGAGGGCGCGCAGAGTCGCGAGGGTGGCGGGATCGTCGCCCGTTCCGCTGAACACGAGGTCGCCCACCGCCGACGACAGGTCTGGTTCGGCCTCGAACAGCAAGGCGTAATGGGCCTGGACCCGGCGGGCATGATGCAGCAGCGACGCTTCGAAGCCCGCGAGCGTCGCGAACCCGGCAAAGCGCGCGAAGCTTTCGAGTTCGCCGGGCTCCGACGGCAGGCGTTGAGTCTGCTCGTCACGCACCATTTGGATGCGGTGCTCGACGGTACGCAGGAACTCATAGGCCTCCGCGAGCTCGTCGCGGGCGGTGGCGTCGATCCAGCCCTCGTCGGTGAGGACCCTGAGCATCTCGACCGTACGCCGCCCGCGCAAGGCAGGCCGGCGTCCGCCGAAGACGAGTTGCTGAGTCTGGACGAAGAACTCGATCTCGCGGATGCCGCCCCGCCCGAGCTTGATGTCGTGCCCGGCCACCGCGAGGGTGTCGTACCCGCGCACGGCGTGGATCTGCCGCTTCATGGCGTGGACGTCGGCGATGGAGGCGAAGTCGAAGTACTTTCGCCAGACGAATGGGCGCAGGTCGTCGAGGAAGCGCTGGCCCGCGGCGAGGTCACCGGCGATGGGCCGGGCCTTGATGTAGGCCGCCCGCTCCCAGTTCTGCCCGAGGTTCTCATAGTAGAGGTACGCCGCGTTGAGGGATACGGCCGTCGGCGTCGAGCCCGGATCGGGGCGCAGGCGGTAATCGACGCGGTGCACATAGCCATCGGCCGTGCGCTCCTGCAGGAGCCTGGCGATGCCCTGTGCCAGCTTGGTGAAGAACGACGTCGGCGCGAGCCCTCCCTTGAGAGGGGCGACGGCGGGATCGAAGAACACCACGAGGTCGATGTCGCTCGAGTAGTTCAGCTCGCCCGCGCCGTGCTTGCCGAGCGCCAGGATGACGAGGCCGGACCCGGCCTGGAGGTCGCCCGGATCGATGGGCAGGAAGCGCCCGGCGGCCGCCGCCTCAGCGAGGAGCGCATCGGTGGCGGCCAAGACCGACGCGTCGGCGAAGTCGGACAACGCCGCCGTCACCGTGGCGAGGGGCCAGAGCCCGCCGAGATCGGCCAATGCCACGAGGAGGGCGTGCTCGGTGCGGTTCACCCGCAGGGCGCGGGCGATGGCGGCGAGGTCGCCGCCGTCACCGGCGGCGCGCTGGCGGGCGACGAGATCGGCATTCGCGGCCTCGGGCGCCCGCGACACCAGATCGGCGAACCGGACCGGGTCACGCGCCACGGCCTGCCACAGGAACGGGGATTGTTCGGCGAGCGCGAGGACGAGGGCCCGCAGGGGCACGTCGAGGAATCCGGCCGGAAACGCGTCCTCGATATCGGCGAGGCGCCCGGCGGCGGCCTCCGGGTCGATCAAGGGCGGCGCCCGTCGCAAGCGATGATGGAGGCTGCCAGGCTCGGTCATGCGGGGTCTCCCACGGCGAGGGCCGGAAGCGTTACCACGACGGCGAGGCCGGGGGCATTGTCGTTGAGCACCAGCGTCCCTTGATGCAGGCGCACGATGGCAGCGACGAGGCTGAGCCCGAGGCCGAATCCGGGCCGGGACCGCGCATCCTCCAGGCGGACGAAGCGATCGAGGACGCGGCCGCGCGCCTCCGCCGGGATGCCTGGCCCTCGGTCGGCGACGACAACGCGAATCGCACAGCCGATGCGCTCCGCGGAGATGCGGATGCAGCCGCCATCCCGGTTCGGAACCGATTCCTTCATCGCTCCATACTTGACCGCATTGTCGATGAGATTCGCGAGGGCTTGCCCGATGAGTTCGCGGCTGCCCACGAGCCGCAAGTCCCCCGTCGTGACGATGTCGAGGGACAGGCCCTCGTCGGCGGCCACGGCCTCGTAGAGTTCCCCGACCTCGCGGGCCGTCGTGCCGACGTCGAACTCGGCCATGAGTTCGTGGGCGGAGACGCCCTCGAGGCGGGCGATCATCAGCAGGGCGTTGAAAACCCTGATCAGGCCGTCACTGTCCTCGATCACGCCCTCCATGGCGAGACGCAGGTCCGCGGCGCTCGCGGGCGAACGCAGCGCCTCGTCGGCGCGGTTGCGTAGGCGGGTCAAGGGCGTCTTGAGATCGTGGGCGATGTTGTCGGAGACCTCGCGGAGGCCCCGCATCAGCTCGCCGATCCGCTCGAGCATTTCGTTGAGGTTGCGAGCCAGACGGTCGAGTTCATCACCGTTGCCGGCCACCGCCAAGCGACCGCCGAGGTCGCCGGCCATGATCCGCCGGGTGGTCTCCGTCATGGCGTCGACGCGCTTCAGCACGCGGCTCGCCACGAACCAGCCACCGACGACACCGAGAAGGATCACCAGCAGAAGCGAGGTTCCGAAGGTGCCTCCGATGACCGAACGCAGGCGGTCACGCTCCTCGACATCGCGACCGACGACCAGGCGAAAGCCCCCCGGCAGGGTGAAGATCCGCATGATCGCGCGGTGATCGAGGCTGGATGAGCCACCACGGGCGTAGGCCGCTTCGGTCTGCCCGGGTTCGGCGAGGAGACCAGCCGGCAAGGCACCGACGTTACCGGCCACATGCTCCCCGGCGGGCGTCGTCACGAGGTAGAGGGAAGCCCCCGGCTCACCGGCGCGGCGCTCGACCACCGAGATCAAGCGCCGCAATCCACCGGACTTATACTGCTCGGAAAGGCCGCTGATCTCGGCTTCGATGGTCGACACCATCTGATCGTCGAGAACGCGGCTGGCGTTCCAGGCGACGTAGCCGAGAGCCAGAAAGGCGAAAGTGGTGAAGATGAGCAGGTAGGCGAAGGACAGCTTGAAGGCCGTGGTCCGGAATAGGTTCTGGAGCCGGCCATGGTCGCGCCGCCCGGCCGAACGCCCGGACCGTGCCACGTCATCCGCCATCAGGCGCCGCGTGCCTCGTCGGCACGCACGACGTAGCCGGCGCCGCGTACGGTGTGGAGGATGGGCCGGTCGAAATCCTTGTCGATTTTGGCGCGCAGGCGCGAGATGTGAACATCGATGACGTTTGTCTGTGGATCGAAGTGATAGTCCCAGACATGTTCGAGCAGCATCGTCCGGGTCACCACCTGACCGGCATGGCGCATGAGGTACTCGAGCAGCCGGAATTCACGCGGTTGTAGGATAATTTCCTGACCAGCGCGGGCGACGCGATGCGACAGGCGATCGAGTTCGAGATCGCCGACCCGGTAATGAGTGACCTCGACGGCTCCGGCCGGCGCCGATCGACGACGTGCCAGGATCTCGGCGCGGGCGAGGAGTTCGGAGAATGCGTAGGGCTTGGGAAGGTAATCGTCACCGCCGGCCCGCAGGCCCTTCACCCGATCATCGACCTGACCGAGGGCCGAGAGAATCAGCACCGGCGTCGTCACGGCTTGTTCGCGCAGGGACCGGATCAGGGACAGACCGTCGAGCTTTGGAAGCATCCGATCGACGATGAGCATATCGTAATCGCCCTCGCGGGCAAGGGCGTAGCCGTCGAGGCCGTCATGGGCAAGATCCGGCATGTGACCGGCTTCCCGAAAGGCTTTGACAAGATAGGACGCTGCCTCGCGGTCGTCCTCGATGATGAGCAGTCGCATGGCGTCGAACGATACGGTCTCGCGATGCGACGGTGAAGCGTATCCCATGCCCCCTCCCCTCTTCGATTGAGGAGAGGATGGCACCCATGAGCGGATTTTGGCGCCTGCATAACGAGTTGGTCATCGACCGCCCCGCGAACGCGAACAGGCCGCCCTTTTGTGGGGCGGCCTGTTCGGGGTGATCGTCTGGAGGGGTTGTGATGTGCTGTGCAGGTCTGGCGGCGACCGACTCTCCCGTGTCTTGAGACACAGTACCATGGGCGCTGGTGCGTTTAACGGCCGAGTTCGAGATGGGATCGGGTTCTGGGCACACCGCTCAAACCACCAGACCGGCACAGCACATCGTTGTTCGGCAAGCTGAGCGACAGCCGTAGCTGACGCGGG